>CAZLBG010000003.1:0-187064 GCA_964557895.1 uncultured Anaerolinea sp. | reverse complement strand
TTTATAGGCTTATAGCCTCAGATCAAACCACCCGTTTTACGGGTGGTTATGATTCTTATTCACCTAAATAATCCCTTAATTTACGTCTGATTGTTGGGTGGCGTAATCTACTCAACGCTTGCGCCTCGATTTGCCGTACCCTCTCTCGCGTGACTCCCATTTTCCTGCCTACCTCCTCTAGAGTATAGGCTTGCCCATCTAATAATCCATACCGTAACTGTAATATTCTAACCTCGCGAGGAGGCAAACCATTTAGAACTTCTTCCAAGTGCTCACGTAATAGATTGTAGGTCGCTGACTCATCCGGGGGCAACGCTTCTTCGTCTTCGATGAAATCACCCAAAACAGAATCTTCTTCATCGTCAGTAGGAGTCTCGAGTGACAACGGTCGGCGAGCAACTTGAATCATATTCTCAACTTTTTTTGGCGGGACATCCAATGACACAGCCAATTCTTCAACGGTTGGTTCGCGACCTAAACGCTGGGTCAACTGATGTTGAATCCGGAGAAGTTTGTTAATTTGATCACCCATATGAACAGGAACGCGTATTGTTCTTCCCTGATCAGCAATTGCTCTAGTGACAGCTTGCCTTATCCACCAGGTGGCATAAGTACTAAATTTATGTCCCCGACGGTAATCGAATTTTTTGGTGGCGCGGATTAGACCAATATTACCTTCCTGAATTAAATCTAGAAATGGCACACCGCGTCCCATGTATTTTTTTGCTACGCTAATTACCAACCTTGAATTTGCAGTAATCAAGTGTTCACGGGCAGCCCAGCCATCTTCAATGAGCTTTCTCAGCTGCAATCGGCGATGATTATTTACATTCCCCCGAGCGAGTTCTTCTCTTGCCATTCTACCGCGTTCAATTCGTTGGGCAAGTTCAACCTCTTCTTCCGCGTTAAGAAGTGGGACACGGCTAACTTCCTTTAGATATAAACCAATTGTATCGTCTGTATCGATATTTTCAAGATCATCAGTTAGAAGAACTCGAGGTTCTTCTGCTTCCTCAGTAATTGTCAATTCATCATCGGATGGCTCGTCATGAACCGATTCATCCTCAATATAAGGAATTCCTGCGCTCATCAATGCAGCGAAGGTTTCTTCCAGTTGTTCTACATCAGTTTCAGCCTCTGGAAAGAATTGGAGAATATCGTCAATTGTTACGTATTTTTTCTGACGGCCAACTTCTATTAACCTGGCTATCGCAGGGTATTCTTCATCATCTTCTTCAACGAGATTTATAATTGGATTATCCATAAATTATCCGATCTGTCCCAGTAAAAAACAAAACACAATTATTTTTATCATCCCTAATTGAGAATACACAAAAAGTATATAAATTTCAATAGAAGATTCACTCAGGCGCAAAAAAGCGGAAGGACACTTCCGCATAAAAATAGTATTCCCGAAAATCGCCAGATAATAATATACAACAAATGGGATACAAAAGTCAACTATTGAGTTTTTTTCTAATATAATATTAATCTAATGCCAAGCACATTGGCGAACCTTTTTTAAGGAACAATAATTAGGAGGAAGAAATATGGATATTTTCAACATGGCATCAAGACATGGCTTGAATTCCTTCGAGCAAATTGCCATCCTGGGGGTTTTGGTAGTTGCATTCATAAGTCTGATCTACGCCTGGCTGCTCAAGAACTCAGTTCTTAAAAAGGATAAAGGTTCTGAGAAAATGCAGGAAGTTTGGGAAGCAATTAAGGTAGGAGCAAATAGCTATTTGCAAAAGCAATTAAAAACCATTCTCCCTGCGGTTGCGATCCTGTTCATTGCACTCTTCTTGTCGGTATATGTGGTTCCACCCAGTGCTGAAGCATTAGAGGAGTTCCCAGCAGAACAATATAATACCCAATTGATCATTTCGCTTGGGCGTGCAATTGCCTTTGTATTAGGTGCGACTTTCTCTTTAACCGTAGGTCAATTAGGCATGCGCATGGCGATTCAAGCAAGTGTACGGTCTGCTTCTGCAGCCCGGCGGGATTTCAATGAATCATTATCCATTGCATATTATGCTGGAACAATTACAGGTATGCTTACTGACGGTTTAGGTTTACTTGGTGGCACAGTCATTTTTATGATTTTTGGCAAAGCAGCTCCTGATGCATTGTTAGGTTTCGGCTTTGGAGGAACCTTATTAGCATTGTTCATGCGAGTTGGTGGTGGAATTTATACGAAAGCTGCTGATGTTGGCGCAGACCTGGTGGGGAAAGTTGAGAAAGATATTCCTGAAGATGATCCCCGTAATGCAGCGGTAATCGCAGACCTGGTAGGTGACAATGTTGGAGACTGCGCCGGCATGGCTGCAGACATTTTTGAAAGCTATGAAGTCACGATTGTCTCTGCATTAATTCTCGGTTTGGCTTTGATGAGTCAGGATCCAACAACCGGTTTAAAATGGATCGTTTATCCATTGATAATTCGAGGTATAGGCGTTATTAGCTCCATTCTCGGGACATTTACTGTTCCCATCTGGGAAAAGTTCCCCATCAAATTCTTACGCGCACATGATGCCGAAGAGTCAATGTTCCGATCCTATGAAGTTTCAAGTATCAATACTGTTATCTGGTCATTTGTTGTCGCGATCTATTATGCACATGACTGGAAACTGGCGGTTCTCACTTCAATAGGCGTAGGTTTAGCGGTCGCCTTCAATCCTTTAACCTCTCACTTTACCTCCACAAAATCCAGCGCGGTTAAAGAAGTTGTTGAATCCACTAAAACAGGACCGGCTACAACAATTCTTTCAGGTCTATCTTTAGGAATGGAATCGAGCGTTTGGGCGCTAATAGTTATCGCAGTAAGTTTTATGTGCGCCTTGTTACTATACCAGGGAGAATCTGCATTATTAGTGCTCTATGGAGTAGCTATGGTCGGTATTGGTATGTTGAGCCACACCGGAAATAATGTTGCTATGGATTCCTTTGGTCCTATATCTGATAATGCCAATGGCATCGGTGAAATGGCTTGGCATGACCAGCACGATGATGTAACAAAAAAGGCTCGGCAGACAATGGCAGATTTGGATGCTGTTGGAAATACCACCAAGGCGATCACCAAAGGTGTCGCAATTGCGTCGGCAGTTATTGCCGCTGTCAGTCTATTTTCATCCTACATAACTGATGTAAGCCGTGTTCAGACAGATCTGGTAAATAATTACGGCTACAACATTCAGATACTCGATTCAATTCGTGTAAATGACACAAAAGTGTTTATCGGCTTTCTATTGGGAGGCGCTCTTCCATGGTTATTTAGTTCATTATCAATACGTGCTGTTAGCAGGGCAGCCGAAAAGATCGTTGTTGAGGTACGCCGGCAGTTCAAGATTCCAGGCATTATGGAAGGAACCAAAAAACCGGATTATGCCCAGGTTGTTGGCATTTCTACAGCTTCCGCGCAGAAAGAACTTATACCTCTTGCTACAATAGCCGTCCTGATGCCGCTGGCAGTTGGTCTTGTTCTTCAGGTGGAAGCTTTAGGTGGTTTCCTTGCAGGTGTTATTCTCAGTGGGCAGTTGTTGGCAGTATTCATGGCCAATGCTGGTGGCGCTTGGGATAATGCAAAAAAGATGGTTGAAGACCAACCAAGAGATCTGGAAGCCAACACGGGCAAGGGAAGTGAAAGGCACAAGGCTGCAGTTGTTGGAGATACTGTTGGAGATCCTTTGAAAGATACTGCAGGACCGGCACTAAATCCCATGATTAAAGTAGTTAATTTAGTCAGCCTTTTAGCTGCTCCGGTCATCGTTAAGTATCAGGATCTGGGTGTTGTTGGGTGGATAGTCGTAGCTTTGCTTGGTGCTGGAATGATTTGGGCACTCGCAGTAAGCAAGAAACCTACCAAAGCGTAGAAATATTTCGAAAAGACCCGGGAGTACCCCGGGTCTTTTTCATCTTTGATAAAAAAAATCGGGAACAGCTGATTCAAATTTCATAGGTTCTTTTAAAACTGGATGAGTAAACTGGATTGATTGTGAATGCAATGCCATTCGAGGAACAACAGGGATAATCATTGATGAGTCTATTTGTGACAAAGCGAGATAAAGAGTATCTCCAATTATGGGGTGATTTATGTACGAAAGGTGCGATCGTATTTGATGTGTATAACCAGTTAAAGGATTGACCTGCAACAAACTGAAAGTTTCATGTCTATAAAGAATTTCAAAGTTAGTTAATGCAGGTTTTCCATTCTGTAAGTCAATCCTGGTTCTATGATGCCTGTCTCCATCGATCCGTAAAGGATAATTTAATTGAAAATTGGCTTCTACTGGAACACCATATACTAGAGCTAAATAGCATTTGGAAATATTCCGAGTCTCAAAAAGGATCGATAATTCCCTGTGAACTTCTCTGGTTCTCGCCAGAACTAAGGTACCACTGGTTTCCTTATCGAGTCGATGGACTATCCAACATCGCCCATAGGTATCTTCAAGGAGTGTCCTAACAAAAGGAATGTTCTTATCGTATCCATCAGGAATGCTTAATACACCAGCTGGCTTATTGATCACAATAATCCATTGGTCTACATAAAGGATATCCATAAAGGATTAGTGAGTGAAAAAAGATACTGCAACGACACCGGGACCTGCATGAACAACTATGGCCGGAGGAAGATTGGTTATACTAATTTCTGAGACTCTCGAGAACTCCTTAAACTCTTTCCTGAGAGCTTCAGCATCGTCAATTGCGTCAGCCTGAAAAATTGATAGATTACATTCAGGTGTTTGAGGACAACCATGTTTAACAAGCTCGATGATTCTTGCAAGAGCTCTCTTTTTGGTTCTTTGATTTTCAAATGGATTAACCTGGCCATCCTTGAAAAGGAGAATTGGTTTTATTTGAAGGACACTTCCGACAAGAGCTTTTGCAAGACCAATTCTTCCACCTTTTTGAAGATATTCTAAAGTATCAACATAAAAATATATGACTAATGATTGGGTCTTTTTGGTAATCCAGTTTGAGATTTCACTAATAGACAAACCTTGTTGAATTTTTATTAAAGTCTCTCGAACAATGTATCCAAAGGCCGGTCCAATGATTTGGGTGTCAATTATTATAATTTCTGCTTGTGGAAAATCCTGAGCGGCCACAGTTGCACTTCTAAATGTTCCGCTGACTTTTGTGGATGGACAAAGTACTAACGCGGAATCTCCATCCGAAATGATTTTCTCGTATATGGGCGTATACAGGGCAGGTGAAGGAGCTGCCGTATGTGGAAGCGTGGAGCTTGAACGTAGTTTTTTTAGAAATTCCTCTGATGAGATTTCGTAATCATCACGATATTCCTTATCACCAAAAATAATTATTTGGGGTAGTAAAAAAATTCCAATATTCTTTGCTTCCTCGATATTTATTGTGGAGGTAGTATCAGTTATCAACCTAATCATCGCTATCTCCTTTGTTCGTTATATGGGCTTCCCACAATTAATACATCGTGATTCATTTTTATACACTATATAGCCGCAATTTCGACATGTTTTTGGTTGAATATCACCTAGAGGTGCCCCACAAGCAATACACCTGGGTTCACCTGGCGGATTCGGTGTCGTACAATAATCACAGATGTATCGATTTAATCGTTCGGATAGTTCAAATCCTGAACCGAGTGATTTTGCAGTAATATCCAAAACATGCCATATGTTTTCTGATAATTGAACATATTCGATATCTTGGGCAATATCATCCAGGCGATTAAGTAAGTTCCAGGGATTGGTAAGAGTGGCAACTGTGGAAACTCCGATACTTGCTGCAATTCCCAGCCACGCTTGTTTTCCTACTTCAATAGAAATACCATCAGCGACCTTTTGGAGGTGAACAGCAAGAGCTGTTGTCCCACCAGACCGTGCATAAGGGGATGTAGCTATTTGGATTACCATATTAGAATCATTTCCAAATTTGGTAACTTTTAGGTTCCCCCGGCCAAAATGAGCGATCAAAGCATTGGCAAGGTCTGAGCAGGAAAAATCTCCATGATAAATTCGTTGAGGCATAATTGAATTATAATCAAATTTGCATTTTTGAGGACTATGATGAAAATTAGAAAAACCATTACAGTTTTGGCTATCATTAGTGTTTCAGTTGGATTTTTATTTCTTACAACTTTTGGAAATATCAATACCGTATTTGCTCAACAGGCTACTGGATCAGTACCTACCGTTACAGGAACCCCAAAAGGTCCGATGGCATCAATTAAGCCAGGAATTACGGAGAATTTTGTTAATGTTCGTTCTGGTCCCAGTAGTGTACAGTTTGATATTATTGGAATAATTTACATAGGTGAGACCGTCCCAGTTAAGGGTAAGTCCATTGGTGGTGATTGGCTGTTAATAGAATATCCTGGAGTTGTAAATGGGGAAGGATGGATCTGGGCATTGTATATGGATGTAACACCTGGTGAAATACCACTTGTTGAAATGCCTCCCTCACCGCAACCCAAGGTTACTTTTACCATTGACCCTACTATGGCATCTCAATTTATTACAACTCCTTTGGCAACAAGGCTCCCAACTTTCACGCCACCGGCTAACCTTGTTATTCCAACTTATGAAAATACCAAGACTCAGATTTTTGCCGGAGTTCCCATTGGATTTATCATTATTATTCTCCTGGGGATTGGAATAATTTCCAGCCTTTTTACCTACTTCCAATCAAGATGACAAAATCTGAAGAGTATAAAAGTGTCTCCAAAAATCGTAAAGCCGAATTTGAGTATTATTTACTTGAGCGGTTTGAAGCTGGAATTGCATTGCACGGGAGTGAAATTAAATCGGTAAGAGCTGGACAGATGAGCCTTCAAGAAGCTTATGTTTCAGTTACAGCAAATGAAGCCTGGTTAAAAGAAGCCCACATAGCACTATATAATCCTGCGAGTTACACAAATCATGATCCATTAAGATCGAGGCAGTTGCTATTAAACAAAAAGGAGATTAAGGAGTTATTTGTGGCTGTTCGGCAAAAAGGCGTGAGTATTATTCCGGTAAAATTGTATATAAAAAACGGCAAAGCCAAATTAGAAATTGCCATCGCAAGAGGGAAAAAAACATATGATAAACGGCAAGTACTAGAAAAACGAGATACTGAACGTGATATTGCTCGTTCAATAAAAGGTAGGGAATGAACAATGTTAACTATTGGTGAGAAACCGCTAACAATTGATGATGTTGTTAAAATCTCATATGGAAATGATCTTTGCAGAATCGGAAAAATAAGTGAAGAGAATATTAAAAAATCAACGGCAAGATTAAATGAAATAATTGCGCAGGGAAAACCCGTTTATGGCATTAATACAGGTTTTGGCGTTTTTGCTAATAAAAGCATTAAAAATCATCAACTTCTGAAACTTAATCGAAACCTAATACTAAGCCATGCTGTAGGAACTGGTGATCCTATTCGAACTGAAATAGTTCGAGCAGCCATGCTAATTCGGGTAAATACTCTAGCAAAAGGGTTTTCAGGTATAAGACTGGAAGTTATTAAAACAATAGTAGAAGCACTTAATAAAGGATTAACCCCAGTTATTCCGAGTCAAGGATCTCTAGGATCATCTGGAGACCTATGTCCGCTTTCACATTTAGCGCTTGTTTTTACAACAGATGACAATGATCTTGATTGTGAGTCTGGATTTGCAGTTTTCAATGAAAAAGTATTATCTGGAAAACAAGCAATGCAGGATGCAAAAATCCCACGAATTCAATTGGGACCAAAAGAAGGTCTTGCCCTAAACAATGGAGCCACTTTTTCTGTGGCGATGATGGTGTTTGCTGTTTATGAGGCCAAATACCTGCTTGGAGTGGCGAACAAGGCTATCAGCCTATCCTTAGAAGCGCTTCAGGGTTGTGCTGACGCATTTGATAAGCGTATACATTCTGCAAGAGGTTTGAATGGTCAGATAGATGTTGCAAATGAAATTTCGAGCTTATTTGAAGGAAGCACATTTGTAGGATCTACAGGCAGAGTCCAGGATGCTTATTCATTAAGATGCGCCCCCCAAATTCACGGTAGCGTTCTTGACACAATCAGGTTCGTTGAATCAATTGTTGAAAAAGAGATAAACGCCGCTACAGACAATCCTCTAATATTTGGCCCTGCCGAAGCATTATCAGGTGGAAATTTTCATGGTGAACCAGTTGCCATGGTAGCAGATTATTTAGGAATAGCTCTCGCTGAATTGGGAGCAGTTTCTGAAAGAAGAATTTACCGGATGACTGATGAAAAAATGAATAATGGCTTGCCTTCAATGTTAGTAGGATCAAGAGAATTTGAAGGATTGAATTCAGGAGTAATGATACTTCAATACACTGCAGCTTCTCTTGTTCTTGAAAATCAAACATTGGCCACACCGGATTCTGTTCATAGTTTGCCAACCTCGGGAGGACAGGAAGACCATAATGCAAATGCAATGACAGCCGCAAAACATGTACTGCAAATTGCAGATAATTTACGCCATATTTTAACAGTAGAATTGTACACTGCTGCTCGAGCAATCGACCTTCGAAGGAAACATTTTGAAGGAATACTAGGAAAAGGGAATTTTAAAACTTACGATATGATACGTTCCAAAGTTGCATTTTTAGATGATGATTCATTATGGGGAGATGAAGTTGAGAAGTTAAAGCTTTTACTGGTAAATCATGAAATATGAGAATTAAATAATGAAATCCTTATCACGCAGAAAATTTTTAAAATTATCCTCTATTGGTGTCTTTGCTTCACTCATCAAACACGACAATACGTTCGCAAATAACTTATTATTGCCTGAAGTGGCTGATTCTCGAAGGCTAGGTAGGGTCTTACCTTGGTACGGAAAAGTTGATATTAAGAGCGAACCAAATCCTGAAAGTAATACGATTGAGACTAAATTTGAAGATGAAATAATTATCTGCGACAAAGAAATAATCGGCGATTCTTATCCAATATACCCGAGAAACACAATGTGGTATGAGACAACAAATGGATATGTACCAGCGTTTAAACTACAACCAGTAAGAATGATCAAAAATATTCCTCTTAATGAACTCCCTGTTTACGGAGAAAGACCAGGGGTGTGGGCTGAAATTACAGTTCCTTATGTTGATCTTTTTCAGGATAATCCTCCTCCGAAATCGCCACTATTAAAAGAAACCACGAACCCGAGATTCTATTTCAGCCAGGTGTTGTGGATAGATGGAATACAGAAAAATCAAAAAGGGGAAACCCTTTACCATGTTAGTGAACGATTTGGCTCATATGGAGATACTTTCTGGGCAGAAGCTGAGGCATTCAAGCCTCTTCATCCTGAAGATTTAAGTCCTATCCGACCCGGAATTAATAATAAGAAGATAATTGTTGACGTGAATCACCAAACAATGAGATGTTACGAAAATGAAACCGAGATTCTCTATTCACGGGTATCGACTGGTGCCCTTTGGACGAACGAGGGGACCCAGACTGAAGCATATTCCACCCCCATCGGTGATTATCATCTAATCTCACGCAAATATATTTCATTGCATATGGCTGGAGGTTCAAAGGCTACAGGTTGGGAGACTCCCGCAGTAGCTTGGTCTTCAATTTTTGCCACTGACGGTGTAGCAATTCATTCAACCTACTGGCATAATAATTACGGGTATCCAATGTCACATGGTTGTGTGAATGTACCACCTGAAATCGCAAAATTTATTTTCCGATGGTCATCTCCAGTATGTGGATATGAACCAGGTGTTATCGAAGTATCTGATTACTCTGGAACGAATGTAAAAGTTATAAAGTATTAGAATTTTTACATAAAATTCTTTTTGATGGAACTCATAAAATGACTCGGGCTATTTTATACTTTCGAGAATCTGACTCGGATATAGAAAAAATAAAAATTGCGTTAGAAGAGTCCTCTAGAAGATATGAGCTAGAGTATCTGTTTATTGATATTGAGAGTATTCCAGAAAAGGAAAACTTTCCAGTTAAGTCGACGCCAACTGTACTTGTTGGACCCTATACTCTTAAAACTCCAATCAATTTAAAAGATATCGATATTGCAATTTCAGCTGCGGCTGCCAACCAGGATAAGCGCGGACGCATCTCTCCACAAAAGGCGAAGATCAAAAATAATGCCGGTATTTTCCTTTCTACATTCTATCCTTCGATAATTGCAGCAATTTTATTGGTGTTTATTTTTGGAGCTTTTTTGGCTCCTTACCAATTGAGTAAGGGTAAGGTGCTTCAAGCAAATCGGCTATATGGTTTTTATGGAATTTTTTGTCATCAATTAGCTTTTCGATCCTATTTCATTTTTGGTGACCAGTTCTTTTATCCGAGAGATTTGGCGGGTATAGTGGGACCAACAACTTATGAAGATGAATTCGACGATCCTGTTGATGATATAGACATTGCCGAGGAAATTACGGGAAATTCTGCATCAGGATATAAAGTTGCATTATGTCAACGAGATATAGCGATATATTCTTCTATTGCACTCACAGCAATTCTCTTCCAGTTTCTAAAAAAGAGGATGAAACCAATTCGTTGGTACATTTGGTTTCTCGTGGCTCTTATTCCAATTGGATTGGACGGTTTCAGTCAAATTCCCGGATTATCTTCAGGTTGGCCAAATTGGTTTCCAATTAGAGAAAGTACGCCTCTTATTCGGACAATTACCGGTATTCTTTTTGGAGGTATGACAGGATTGTACATGTTTCCACTTATGGAAGAATCTATGGCTGAAACAAACCAGCAGTTAAAGATGCAACGGGTAATAATCGATGCTTTAGTTGCGAGCAGGAAAAACGATGAATAAGAATTATGGAAACGGCTTAGTGTATTATGGTTTTGTCCATGGAGGTATTTCTTCAGTTGCTCACGGTTTTTTTACACGAAATGGCGGGGTTAGCCCCGAACCCTGGAATAGTCTGAATTTAAGCACTACCGGAGGCGATAGCACAGAAAATGTTATTGAAAATAGAAAGAGAATTTTTAAAGCTATCTCAAGACCAGTAGAGTCGTTATATGATACTTGGCAAGTTCATGGAAACAAAATTATTATAGCAAAAAATCCCCGGGGAATTGAAAACGAACCCCCAAAAGCCGATGGAATCATTACTCAAAAAAAAGAAGTTACGCTTTTTATGAGATTTGCGGATTGTGTTCCATTACTGTTTTTCGATCCCAAGAAAATGGTTATTGGGATAGCTCATGCGGGCTGGAGAGGGACAGTAAACAAAATAGTGGAAAAGATCATAAATAAGATGGTAAGTGAATATGGATGTGATGTGAAAACAATTAGTGCAGGTATTGGACCGTGTATATGTAAAAAACATTACAATATTAAAGAGGATGTATTGAGTATTGTTCAAAAAAATTTTCCTAACAATTGGCAAAATATTGTTTCAAGAGAAAAAGATAGTTTCCACTTTGATTTACAAGAAACAAACAAAATAATCCTGGAGCAATTAGGACTTACTGATATTTCTTTAGCAAATTTATGCACTGCTTGCAACACAACAGAATGGTATAGTCATCGTGCCGAGAATGGTGCAACGGGCAGGTTTGGCGTATTTATAGGAATGAATTAATGGTCAAGAGTACTATCACGAGTCGTTATGTTGAAATCTCTGAAAAGGTCAACAATCTTGCCTATAATCGACCGTGGCAAAGAGAGAAGGTAACACTTGTGGTTGTAACAAAAAAACAACCGATTGAAAATTGTTTAGAAGTAATATCTGCTGGTGCAACCGATCTGGGAGAGAATTATCCGGAAGAAGTAATTAAGAAGTATCCTCCAGAAATCTTTAAGAATACAAGATTGCATTTGATTGGGCACTTGCAAAGCAGAAAAATTCAATTCTTAGGAAAAGCTTTTTCTTACTGGCAGACAATTGATGACTTAGGAACTGCTAAAAAAGTAAGTGACATATATTTTGATAAAGGAAAAAAATTACCCTCGTTAATCGAGGTGAATTTGAGTTATGAAGAATCAAAAAATGGAATGGTAATTGGAAACAATGATCAAGAGATGCAATTCATAGAAAGTATAAAAAGATTATTAAAATTGCCAGGAATACAGTTATGTGGATTGATGACGATGGGTTTCTATCCAGAAACACCCGAAACAAACAGGAAAATATATCAAACCTGTAGAGTTCTGCAACAAAAGATCCAGGAGCATTACAAGTTAGATAGTTTTTGTGAACTTTCGATGGGCACTAGTAATGATTACGGAACAGCAATAATGGAAGGGGCTACTTTTGTTAGGGTTGGAGAATTGATAATGGGAAAACGTTTACCAAAGGTAAAAATTCAATGATTGCACAAATAATACGGTTATTGTTTAGTTTGTTAAATCTGATTATTTTAGTAGACATAATAATTTCCTATTTTTTATCGCCGTATCATCCATTAAGAGAATTCCTGGATAGAATAGTCAATCCACTTTTATCGCCGATTAGGAAACTTATGCCAAGAACTGGGATGATCGATTTCAGCCCGATTGTTTTAATAATATTACTTCAGGTATTTGAATACATATTGTTGATACCTTTCAAATAGATCGGAGAAAACTTGAAATTTAGGGATGGAAAATCCGGCGCTGTAATTAGGGTTAACGTGAGCACACGATCATCCATAGCTTCAATAAATGGAATTATGGATGACGGTTCCATAAAAGTTCGCTTGACTTCTGCACCTATAGAGGGTCAAGCGAATGAAGAATTAATCAGTGTCCTAGCAAAAGCTTTGGGTATAAAAAAAGGTAATTTAGAGATAATACTAGGACAATCGAGTAGGAAAAAATTGGTCGCAGTATATGGTTTGGATGCTGACAAAGTCAATGAGATATTTCACTCCTTAATTGGAATTAAATCATAACTCAACAATATCCTGGCCTGATAATTCATTCAGGTAAAAGTAAACTTGATCTCCGCACTCTAGATTATTTTGCAGCAGAGAATTAAATAATTCTTTAATTTTTGAGTTAGGAAACCTGGAGAGAATAAATAGGCTAGCATATTTTTCTTGAAGCGAGCCTGTGTTTACAATATCAATAAGGAGATCCGTTGGTACAATTTTTGGGTGAATAATAAGATTTCGTTTGCTAGCTGATTCTAACAACCAGTTGTTTTTCTCGAATTCCGAAAAAGAGAAATGAGAAATATTTATTATTTTATGTCCAAGTTCGTCAAGAGCAGCTGCTGCTGAATCCCGAACCAACCATTCAGAATCTTTAATACTGATAGAAGTGAGAAAATCAGAGACCCAATCTTCATCGATTATTTTAATTCCATAAATTGAACTCTTGCGTATAGCAAGGCTCTCATTGGTGGATAATTCTTTTAATTTGTTATGGCCATTGATTCTATCAGTCGAAAAGGTTTCGCATATTATTCTTCTAATTATGTCATCTCCAGATAACAATAATTTATCTAATTCATTTCTACTCTTTTGATTATCAATTCTTTGAAGTGAAATAGCGCAAAGAGCTTTTTCAAGGGATGTTGAAGACGAAAGCAAAGTTGCTATCTTCCAAACATTAGTATCTGAACTAAAAAACCCATATCCTAGAATCGAAAATATTTTGCACTTGGGAAAACGGGTGGGAAGAACATCTAATATTTTTAATGCTGAGTCACTTCCTAACCTAAGCGTCAATGAAAGAGTTTTTAATTTAACCGGAAGAGGCAAGCCTTCTTGTTGAAGTAAGTTTATAAATTGAGCTATAGCTTTGTTTAATAACGTCTGATCGTTTTTGATTTTCTCTAAATGCAAACCTAAAATATCCAAATGACGGTATAAAGGTTCATCGACACTATTTAACCAGGTTGTAAGATAATCTTTTTCTTTACTTGATGCTAACGCAAAATTCTCTGACCGATCATAAAAACAGTTTTCCCAGGAAACGCCGGGACGATAATTACTTTCAATTCCGAGTAAGTATGAATATACCTGAGGAAAGCGAAAACCGAAGGATCCAGGCTGCCTTTCAAGTAGAAAACCAAGATCAATCAAGGTTTCAAGAAGCGATCGATTATTCCCTGAATTGTTATCAGTATCTGCTTGAAGGTCAGAGAAAACCGAAGCCATTGCGTCTTTCTGAAGCGTGTGATTAGGAGAAGCAGACATCTTTAAAGCTAGCCTGGATAACACGGCCATCTGCTTACGGTGTTGACAATGCCGTAGTATATAATTATTGACTAAATCTAATTTTGATAAACCAGAACCGGATAAAGAGAACTCAGACAAACACGACAGAGTAAGTGAGAAAACGTCATAAATTTCAAAATTCTGACGATGCCAATACTGAATTTTGTCAGGAAAAACATCAGGAGAAGAATTTTTTAATAAAGCAAAATCCCCAAGTTTTTGCGATAACTTATAGACCAACTCCTTTTTAATGCCTTGTGTCATGGGACACATATGGTAAAGAACAAATCCATCCTTCAAGAAATTTCCTATATATGAGTTGTTTAGGGACACTACAATTTTGATTAATGGAAACTTGGATTTTACGTTTTTCAACCAATGAGAACACTTCTCAATATTTTTAGGATTTGATTCATCTAAACCATCTACAAATATGCAAACCCTTCCATTTTCGAAGAACGGTATTATCGTTTTTGCTAACGTAGCTCCTGCGCAATTTATTTTCGTAAAAACACCACAATCCAAAATATCAAGGTGGGGTTCATCATTGTTGATGTGATTAAAATCTACTTCGGAATAATGGATGAAAACTGGAAGAAGGTCATCCACCTCTGGAATATTTGACTTGTTTTCGATAATTCTAGATATTGTTGAATTCAGCAATGTGGTTTTGCCAGACCCAAGTTCGCCTTGTATAAGGATAAGATTTTGATCTCGCAATACGGAGAATAGATCTACCGATCTAAATGGAATAGTTTCATAGAGTTCAGGGAAACCAGGGACAAAGGGTAAAAGATTCGCGGCTTCAATAGAATCAGCCATTAGATTGGAAGGATCCCAATAACCATAAGGATAAATTAAAGGGATATTCACATAGATATCTGACAAAGGGAAAAGTGGTCCAAGTAAATGTTCAGACTGAGCCCTTTTCAACTGTAATGTTTTATACTGGCTAATAATTTTGGAAGACGAAGTTACATACTTGTTATGATCTGTCCTTTTTCGTGTGACTGACGTTAAGCGTAAATCTCGATAGATTCTTATCCCAACAACATAAAACAACAATCCAAGAATCAAACCAATTGTGAAAGAAAAAAGATCAATTGGAGGAATTCGATTCAGAAGATTAGTTAGCATATAGAATTCTCCCGCAATTAGGGCAGTAAATAATGGATGAATGAATTTTTGCCTGTTGGCATTCAGAAGGTGTAAGAGTTGTGCCACATCCGTTACAGCACGAATCCTCAATAATTGAGATTGCAATTCCCTTTTTCAAAAGGAAAAGTCGGTCATATACTTCTAAAATTTCTTGAGATATTTGTTCCCGGATGACTTTATTTTCTACTTGGTGATTTTCGATTGATTTTTGATTACTATCAAATTCGCATTTCAAAATTTCAATTTTCTTATTTTGTGATTGGAGTAAAGAGTTAAATTGAGATTGATGTTCATTGACAATCTTTTGATTATTCTCAATTTCCTCCCAAGCCATCATTTGCTCATCTTCACAATTGGATATCAGATTATTAATATTGTTTATTTCATATTGAAGGTTTGAAAGTTCTTTGGAATTACTAATTTTTCCTCCAAATAACGATGCTGTGAATTGTTCGACCTTATTTTTCATCGATTTTATTCTTGTTTCAATTTCATCAGAAGATCTTTGAGCATTATCGATTTTTTCTTTGTATGTGGATATTTTTTCTTCAAATTCAACAATAATGGATTTATCATTCATCTCTTGGTCAATGATCCGATTCCTATCCACCAGTCTATTTATTTCATTGTCGATTATTTGGAGTTGCATTAGTAACAGAGTTGATTTCATAATATATCCAGAATTAATTATAGCGAATTTCTAGTAGACTCATAAACTATTAATATGTAAATATTATTGTATTATCAATTGATAGTATCTGGAGGTCGGGTTATGCAAACTGATACAAGAGTTCAATCGTTTTCCGAAAAGATAATTTCGAATTTGGAAAAAGTGATTATTGGAAAAAGGAATGTTCTTGAACTAACGACTATTGCATTGCTTGGTCATGGACACATCCTTATTGATGATATTCCTGGAATTGGGAAGACTGTTTTGGCTAAAACTATTGCCAAGTCAATAGAATTGGATTTTAAGAGAATTCAATTTACCCCAGATTTGCTACCTAGTGATGTTACAGGAATCTCGATATTTGATCAGGCAACCAGGAGTTTTGAATTTCGTCACGGACCAATATTCACTGATATTTTATTGGCTGATGAAATTAATAGGGCAACTCCAAAAACCCAGGCTGCTTTGCTTGAAGCCATGGAAGAATATCAAGTTACCGTTGATGGTATTACCCACCAACTATCAGAGCCTTTTACCGTACTTGCAACGCAAAATCCAATAGAATATGAGGGGACATTTCCTTTACCAGAAGCCCAGTTGGATAGGTTTTTTATGAGTTTTCAAATTGGTTATCCGGCGCTAACTGATGAAGTAAAAATTATTGAAAAACAACAATTTGAGCATCCATATGAAAAAATATCCTCAGTTACAAATGAGGATGAGTTGAAAGAAATGCAAAAATACATTAAAAACACTTATATCTCTGGTGAGATGAAGAAGTATATTGTCCAAATCATTAGAGCAACCCGCGAGAATAAAGATGTCTATCTCGGAGCAAGCCCTAGGGGAAGTTTGATGTTAACCCGTGCCAGTCAAATTTATGCTGCTATCTGTGGAAGAATGTATGTAATTCCTGATGACATAAAATATGTTGCGCCGTCAATTCTATCGCATCGGATTATTATTCAACCGACATCTCGTTTGAAAAATATTACACCGAAACAAGTGATCGAGGATATCTTACTCGAAGTCGCGGTGCCCGGAGGAAAGTTTTCACTGGATTAATAGAATGAAAGTAAACAGGAACTTTTGGATACTTCTATTTTTACTGGTTTTTGTAATAATAATAAATGCGTACTTAAATGATCCTTCTGTAAAAAGAACCGGATATCTCTTAGGCGCAGTAATTTTATTTTGCGGATTTCTCACGATATTCTCGAGTAGAGATTTTTCAATAGTAAGGTCTGCTAAAGAGACTCGTCAACAAGTAGGTCAGTTATTGAATGAAAAGTATGAAGTTGAAAATAAACATTTTTTTCCGATATTATGGGTAAAAGTTGAGGATTGCAGCGGGATTTCAAAGAAGAGTCAAAAAATTATTGCCTGGATACCAGGGAGATCAAAAAGGACATTTTATAATCTGACATATTTATCACAACGCGGAGTATTCACTCTAGGGCCTACCAAGGTTATTTCGGGCGACCCATTTGGTTTATTTTCCAGAATCTATAATTTCCATTCTTTTCAGAAAATCGTTATTTTACCATCTTTCGAAAAGATATCCTCTTTTCCTGAACCTTCGGGATCCGATACAGGCGGAGAGGCAAGAAAAGCCAGAAACCTGGAAATTAATCCCTATACCATTAGTGTCAGAGAATATCACATAGGTGATCCATTAAAAAGAATTCAATGGAAGTACACCGCCAAAATGGATAAACTAATGTCAAAGGAGTTCGAGACAGATCCTCAATCAATAGTATGGATATTATTGGATGGAGACAAGAATAGCCATTTCTACGCCAATGAGAAAGAAAATTTAGAAGATAATGTTAATAGCAATTGGATAACTCAGAATGCCATCCATTCAGATCATTTTAAGAATTCATTTGAGATGGGAATTTCCCTTGCCGCAACTTTATGCGATTATTATGTCAATAATAGTCAGAATGTAGGTTTTTTTTCAAACAGTCAACAAAACATAGTTTTGGCGCCAGAGGGAGGAGAGAGGCAGTTTGACAAAATTCTGGAACTTCTTGCCTCTCTAAAAAATGATTCACAACAGTCAGTTCTCGATGCTATGATTAATCATGGTGCAGTTACCACAAAAACCAGTACCTTAATTGCTATTTCTTCAAACACCAGCAATTCGTATATTAAGGCTATTCAACAATTAAGTTTACGGGGTTTTCAAATAATCTTACTATCAATTGATCCATCTTCATTTGATCAATCAGTTAAATATGTTAAAGAATTCTATGCAAATATTCGACAAGTCGGGATACATAATAAAATAATCAGGAACGATATTCCAATAATCAAACAACTATCAAAGTGACAAATAATCTTAATCGATCATTCCTCATCTACAAATAAACGCCACTCTCCTTCAATTCCATCTAAGGTAACCCCAAAGAAAAATCTATAATCAGTCCCATTTTTAAGAACAAAGTCATAATGATCATTTTGACCTTGTTTGTACTTGGATAATAATCCAAAATTACCCTTCCACATTGCATCACTATCAATTTTAGTTAAGTCAATTGTTTGGTATTTGGAAATAGCATAGTGCCATAGTCTTCTTGCGGAAGCCTGCGTGACATTTTTTACCAGATTTCCATTTCTCAGGTCACGCATGGAATAAAAAATCTTCCCCCCCCTTTGTGACGCATCCGTGATTTCAACACCTGTCTTGGGTGTGATTACGGTCGTTGACTTTGGGTTTATTGATGGATTTGCTGGCTCAATATCAGAGGGTAAATCTGTAACCTGGATGTCTGACAAATTGATCTTTTTTATTCTTTTTTCAACGAGTGTTACAATTTCATCTCTTACGGCTAGATTAGTCTCTGATTCTTCCCTGATGAAAATCTGATTTTCATCCAAAGCATAAGGAGGTTCATCTCCCTGGGGAACTAGGATCCGAATCACATCCTTTTTCTTTAATTTTTGAATGTCAATACTAATTCTTACAGGTGGGCTGATGCGATCTTCAACTTCTTTGTAGATAAACTTTGTTACCTGAGCAGTATTGTTAACCCCCAAAGGATTCATACTTCGGTCAGGTGTGACCCCTATGAATATTGTGCCTCCATTTGCATTTAAGAAGGCACATATGTCATTTAGAACTACATTCGGTTTACCAGTTTTTTGCACGATAGAATCATGAAAGCTTTGCACGATATTAGGTCCTTCTTCTACCGCGGCTTGTATGTAATCGAATGCAGGTTCTTCTAAATGTCGATGAGGACGTGTTCTAGAAAAATCGTTAGATAAAAATAAGTCTTTGAGGTTTTCAAATGAAAGGGATGGTAGCAAAACATCAGTCGTACGATCACCTACACCTAAATTTTTTTTATGTAGGGGATCAGCATTAAGTCTATGACTATCAGAACTCTGGATGCAGTGCATTCTTCGTGAATATTCAGGCTTGGTGCCATTAAAAAATGAAAGAGTGGAGCGGGGGCTTTTTATTTCTAAGTCAGTTACTTCCAAAGCATGTAGGTTTTTATCTTGCGTATAGGCTATTCTTGTCTGCCCTCCGAAATTTATACCTCGCATGGCAACACCATTTGAGGAATTTGCGTGTGCAGCAATTACAATTCCGCCAGCTTGGTTAATTAGTTGGTAGGCACGAATGACGTCAACTGTTGAGCCTATGGTTGTGATACCCTCATCTAATCGGTCTGGCGGGATACCAAGTTCTATAAGCAGATGTTCAATTTCACGGACACTTTTAGTTGGAGAAAAAAGCGCAATAATGTGAAAGCCAAGCATGGCTGTAAGTTCAAATCCAGGTAAGATGAGCATCTTCTCGAAAAGACGCTTGTATTCTGACAGACGAATTTTTTCGTATGGAAGGATTCTATTTGTAGTGGATAACATAGATAACTGCTCAATTTCATTAATTACAGAGGCATAACCAGAGATTGTGTTGTGGTCAGTAAATGAAATTATATTTACTCCGCGAGACTCTGCTCTTTGGAGTATATCCAGGTAAGTTGCTTCAGGCGTTTGGAAATCTACACTCGATGAAGTGTGGACATGTATGTCCATTGTGTAGAATTGGGGTTTTGAATTAATCTGTTTAGTCGGTGAATGCATCATTTATCCTGCTTGTTTGGCGCCCCCGGTGGGAGTCGAACCCACAACCATCGGATTAGAAGTCCGGTGCTCTGTCCATTGAGCTACGAGGGCAAGGTTGTCATTTACAAGGACGTATTCCCTTAAAGACAGTTGATCCAGAAAGAGTGCGAAGAATTAATTCTGGTGGTTTACCGATTCTATCAGATAATTCTTTGGGATTTTGGGGTTGATTACCATTGCTTAAGAACACCCGAAAAATCGAATCAACCAAAGCTGTATTCTCATTGATAAAATCCGGGTCTTTGACGCAGTGTGCCATTAGGATTGATTGAATACCATCAACTTGATGAACTTCTGCCGTATCGGGATCGACCCAATCGATCATCGATAGATCCGGTTTTTCCTGGAAAGATTTTTGGTGTTCTTGACATAAACAACTCATTAAAAAGATACGCCAATTACTGTCATGGCTTTTCCACCATTCAAAATCAATATGATAGTTGGTTTCAACAGTTGGACGAATTAAACTAAACGGTTTTTGCTCAGCCATGATATCCTGTTATTCAGAAATTTTAAAATATAGATCTCCGAGATGTTTTACCCAGTCCTGAGTGAACAAAACATGAAGTATAACGCTTGGGGGGCATCTACGTATTGTATTAACGGCAGCATAAAGTTCTTGGGCGTGAATTTGCCCTTGAGTATTAAGTTTTGCGAGATCCAACATCGTTTGATGAATAATTTTGTCCATAGGTAGTTTAGATTTCTTTTCCCAGATACTATCGAGGGATTGGGTATCAGGGGTGACTAGTGCCATTCTTTCGTCAAAGGTACAGGTTGCCACCTGTTTAAGTAGGGCGAATACTATACCTCCATCGGTTCCAACAAGAACAGTTCTGATCCATTCCTTGGAATTCTTAGGCTTATCAACTTTTATCGATACTTCGCCAGGGTTTTTTCCCCGACTTAACTGAATAAGACTTCCCGGAATTATACCCTCACGACTAAACCAATCCCGCAATCCAAAGATGTACTTTGAGGGGCGAACGACCCAGCCATCAAACGTCGAACTGTTTTTGGCATCAGAAAAATTAAATTTGATCCTTGGAGTCTCATATGCAGTTGGGAAAAGTGCTCGAAGTTTTGAAGTTAACGGTAACGTACCTGATCGCCAATGTGGATATGAAAGACTGATAATTACTGAATCAACATTTGATAATGCATCATCAGCTTCGAGTTCATCACATTGTTCAGTGCCAAAAGACCTGTATTTTAATAATTCATTTGATAAATCAGGCAATTCTTCAGAATACTGTAAAAAGCGAGGAGTGTTTTGAACCTCGTCTGGTTCCAATCGTTTTAAGAACCATAGAGTTATTCCTGCTGGACCTACTTCATCAAACCTGGGATCTTCCTGTAATGCATAATCAAGAGAAAAAGTAAGTAACTGGGAATTGACGCCGGTTGGAAAATCAATTTGATTCAACAATTCCTGAGTTGACAATGGACCGCCATTTTCCATCTCAAGTATTGCTTCGCATAAATTCAATTGACCAATTCCAATATCAATTAAGAGCGCCCGAGGAAAATAGAGACCGGCTATACACACCAAATCATTTGTTGAATCGATCATCCTTTGGATTTTTTCAGCAATTGATGATCCATATGTTGCTAATACAAGATCAAGGTCAAGCCACTTATCTATTTCTTTTTGTACGGGAACATTTAATTTGTGTTCATTAAGATTGCTAGCGAAGGTGGCTTGGAGTTTATCTGAGAATTCAACATCAATAACCTTGAGGTTTGGGTAATCTGGATTAATTCCATCGCGTATAGATAATACTTTACCTAATTCCCAGGACCGGTGAGGAAAGATAAGATGATCAGATTTATTGTATTGTTCCTTGGGGTAGTAGATCTTTCCAATGGTTTTTTGTTCCGCTTCAATTTTTTGATTTTGGTTATTAATTTCGTTAATGATGATGATCTTTGCCAATTCCGAAAGGGAGGCAGGGGTTTCTGTTTCTAATAAGTGGTTATAAATACGTGAAATTTCATTTTCTGAGATTGAAAATTCTTTCCAAAGAGATTCGAAATTTGTCATTAATTGATACCTTCAGATGAAAATTGAATCAAATTATTATACCTCAAAGAAAATTCCAAGACGTGCTGGATAACGTACACTTCAAGGAACCTTTTATGAAGTTTGCATGTTCGAAAAAGAGATAAAATCACCTAAATGAAAGTTCTCCAATTGGGAAGGATGTAATTCTATAATGTGGCAAGCCGGTTTAGAGGAAAAATACGCCAAGTGCCATTTTTTCGCGCATACTTTGCTGACAACAATGTGTTCCTTATTTAACCAGACAACAGTGATGTCGAAACGCATGAAGAGCATGTGTATCGACGAATTTAGAATGCTTTCTGTACTTTCAGATAGAATTAGACCTGTGTCAGGAGATAATTCTTTTTTGAACATCAATCCACGAAATCGAGATAAAAACGTATCAGCAATTTTACATCTGATCACAATATTGTTTCGTTCATTAATAATTATGGTTTCTTTCATCGTTTTTTCCGATAAGTTAGTTTATCACGAGAAAGGATTTCAATGAGAATAATTAGCTGGAATGTAAATGGTTTTCGAGCTGTTTTAAAAAAGGATTTTAAAAATATAATCATGGAATTAAATCCAGACGTATTATGTTTACAGGAAGTAAAAGCGACAGAAAAACAATTAACAGAAGATGAAATAAATATTGACGGTTACCGATTTGTCTGGAATTCCGCAGAAAAGCTTGGGTATAGTGGAACAGCTACATATATAAAAAGTGGAATACCGGTAACAAAAAATACAATAGGTTTTGGAATTCCCGAGTTTGATTTTGAAGGAAGGGTTATTTGTTCCAGTTTACCGAGTTTTGACCTTTATAATATTTATTTCCCAAACGGACAAAGAGGAATGGATAGGGTTGAATATAAAATCAAGTTCTATTCTTCTTTATTAGAAATCTGCAAAAACAAACACAATACTGGTAAAAGTATCGTGATAACTGGTGATTTTAATACTGCTCATACTGAAATCGATTTAGCAAATCCGAAGGAAAATGAGAAGTATTCAGGATTCTTACCGATAGAACGCGAGTGGGTGACTAATTTCATAAATAGTGGATTTACAGATGTTTTTCGTACCAAAAATCCTGATAAGGTTCAATATACCTGGTGGACGTACCGATTTGGAGCACGCGCCCGTGGAATTGGATGGAGAATTGATTACTTCCTTGTGTCAAATGCTCTGGTTCAAGCTGTAAAGACAATTGAAATACTTGATTCAGTAGAAGGCTCTGATCATTGTCCAGTATTACTGGAAATTTAAGAACTCTGACAAATTTAGTATAATTAGTTGTATATGAATACTTAGAGGACCAATGCCAAAACAAAGAATAATTCTTGTCGATGACCATGAAGTTGTACGGCTTGGTATAAAATCGCTTTTGGAAAGACACCCTCATTTTGAGGTTGTTGGAGAAGCAAGTACTGCAAAAGAAGCTTTAGAGCAAGTAGATAGACTGCTTCCAGATGTTGTTCTTATGGATATTAGATTGCCTGGTGCCTCGGGAATTGAAGCAACTGAAGAAATTAAGAATCGATATCCAGAGATTAAAATAATCATGCTCACTTCTTATGCTGAAGATGATATGTTATTTTCTGCCATAAGGTCTGGAGCTTCTGGTTATGTATTGAAGCAAATCGGGGCAGATGATCTAATTAAAGCAATTGAAGCTGTGGGTCGTGGCGAAGCGTTATTAGATCCGGCAGTCACGCAAAGAGTATTTCAAGAGGTAAGAAGAGCAGTGAAAGAAGAAGAGGCCTCAGCATTTATTAATTTGTCTCAGCAGGAACGTCATGTGTTACTGCTTGTTTCAGAAGGAAGAACAAATCGTGAAATTGCAAAAACGTTGTTTCTTGGCGAAGGTACAGTTAGGAATTACGTTAGTAGTATTTTATCAAAGCTTGGAGTTAGTAACCGGGCTGAGGCTGCTGCGTATGCTGTAGAACATAGCCTTAAAGAGTATTTATAAACCTATCCCTTGGTAAACAGTTTGATGATCCGTGGCAAAAATATTGCCAATCCAATTAGCACACTAAAAATGGCACTTAAGAGAACTGCTGCGGCTGAAACATCTTTTCCGATCTTCACAATTTGAGAATATGATCTCTCAATCAAGTCAAAAATTTTTTCGAAGACCGTATTTATAGCCTCCAAAATCCAAACACTTCCAATCACAAATAGTACTATTACCCATTCAAATCTGCTAATTTTTAAAAATATACTGAGTATCAAAACCACGAGGGATATGAAAAGATGTATCCTAAAATTATCCTGTGAAATATAGAGAAAACGAATACCATTCCATGCATTTGAAAGAGAAAATTTCAACTTTTTTGGGTTAAGCATTTTCACCCGGCAGGAATTTGGCTGCAATCCCCAACTTTTCATGAAGCTTGTATTGATTTTTCCACATATTATTTTTATTTATTTCGTTATTGTGGTCAAATCCTAAGAGATGTAATAATCCGTGAATTACTAACATATCTATTTCGGTTTGAAGGTCATTATTAGCCTGTTTAGCTTGAATGGATGCTGTGTCAAATGAAATAACGATATCGCCAAGGTTTTTTGACTGGGTATCTGGATCATATTCATTATTAGCAAACGAAAGCACATCCGTTGGGTGATTGATCTGACGATACATTGTATTAAGGCTAATAATTTCAGGATCTGAACAGATTATTACCGAAAGGTCAAGCTTTCCGTTAGGCTGAATTTCTCTTAATGAATTTTCAACAACGTAAAGTATTCGTTTTTTTGATACTCTATGAGAATATGGTTTTCTTACATGGATGGTAATCATTATTTATTTTTTCGTGTATTCTTGATTCGTTTCTGGATATACCATCCTAGGATGATGCGTATTGACTAATGTAGAAATAAAGGATTCTTTAATGGCTTTTAAGTCTTTTAAAGACAGTGGGGCGTTCTCTAATTGACCTTCTTTGACACATCTATCGAAAACTTTATCGACAAGAATCCTCATGTCTTTTTCATTGGCAGGTAATTCTGCCCTCGCTCGTGCTTCACATCCATCAGCAAGCATCAGA
This sequence comes from uncultured Anaerolinea sp., assembly GCA_964557895.1. Classification (GTDB taxonomy): domain Bacteria; phylum Chloroflexota; class Anaerolineae; order Anaerolineales; family Anaerolineaceae; genus UBA6107. Next base: position 161,863 of record CAZLBG010000003.1, on the reverse strand, counting down.
ATTGCTGTTTCTTTTGATTGTGGGATAGGACCTGGATAGCGGAAGTCATTTTCATCAATTTTAGATAAGTCATTGTTTTGTTTGATTAATTCTCTATTAAAAGGGTATCGCGTGATTTGGGTACCATGGTGCTCAAAAATAAAATCCCGAATCCGTGGTGGTAAGTGGTATTTAACGGCCAATTTTGCACCTTCATGCACATGGTTAATAATCTCTTTAGCTGCCGTTTTAGCATCCATATCATCGTGAGTATCGAGATGGCCAGGAATTTGGTTCTCTACAAAAAATGGTGCGTTTTTTGCTTTGCCAATATCATGGTAAATGGTCCCTATACGCGTTAATAACGAATTAGCACCAATAGCCACTGCAGCTTGTTCAGCCAAGTTACTTACTTGTAATGAGTGCTGGAAAGTTCCTGGTGCATATTGTAAAAGGTATTTTTGCAAAGGGTGGTCAGAACGTGATAAATCCATGAGGTGGAGTGGCGTTGGCAATCCTAGAATCTGCGCAAGAAGATACTGGATAAGCAGTGCAATACTTGAAGATGCAATACCGTTTAAGAATGACACACTAGAAAGAGTGACCAATCCAACAAAATCTGAGGTAGGATCTGGTAATTCAAATGCTAAAACTGTCATACTGCCTGAAACACCGATGGCTATCGCGGCAAAAATAAAACTGGAAAAACGCTTGCCATTTCCTAATATAATTGCGGCAAAAAAGGATGTAAAAATATAAAAGATTGTAAGTTCAAAAGAGTTGGATAAACCAAAAGCAGAAAAAACACTAAGTGCTAATGATAAGATGATAGAAATTTCCAAATTAAATAATGCGGTAAGAATTAGAGCATACGCTGGTAATGGAAAAAAGAAAGGAATAACTGTACGATTTGGTATTAAAAAACGCGCTCCATAAAGAAATACTATAAAGCCAATAGAGATTACTGTAATACTGCGTAAATCCTGAAGGTGTTTTAAATTTCTATTGCGAAAATAGAGTACGACAAAGACCGAGATAATAATAGAAATGGATCCAGATGAAACATAATCCTGGTTTTTGGTTTGAGTTTTTGTCAATCCAAAGAGAGTAAGCGCTTCATATTGCTCTTCATTTACAATTTGCCCACGGGAAATGATAGTTTGATTAGCGGCGTAAGTTTTGGTTATTGGGGTGATTTCATTCCTGGCAGATTCCTGGGCTTTTTGAGTTTCTTCCTCGGAAAAGAGACTATTGGGAACAATATTAGCCCCGACAAGCACTTGAACAAGCTCTGATTGATCTGTTGACAATGAAAAATTTATATAAGCTGGAATACTATTTCGATAGTCTTCTAATTGATATTCTCTTATGTTATTTCTTAATATTTGTTCAAGAATGGATAGGGATTCCTGTGAAACTGCTTGCCATTGGTTTTGGTCAAGGGAAAGAATTGTGGAAGATACCTTGTCCAATAATCTAATTGACTTAATATTCATCAGATCATATTTCTTTTGTTCGAGAGATGAATATGAATCAGATCTGATTGATTCAATGTAATTTAACGTTATCCGTAAATTGTCTATTTGTGTTCTTGAAATACCAGGATCAGCGGGTAGATATATTTCCATAACTGAGTTGACCGCATCAGTTCTTGCTCTTTCGGTCAGATAGTCACTTGTGTACGTTAAATCAAAAGGAGCAACTATTGTAGATGGAGAAACCTGTCCAACTGATAGTGGAAATGCGTCAGGTCGTAACGCAATTGGAAGAACCAAGCTAATGAAAGCCGCTATTGAAATGCTAAGGGGTAAAATTAACCGATAGATACTTCTAAATGGCTTGAGTTTGGATAAGTTAACTGTATTCATCTATTTTGTGAGCTTTTTCCGCACTAATTGACTTATCTTATCAGACGAAGCTTGGCCTGCAATTTTAGATAGAACATTTTTCATAACCTTACCCATATCAGCAATTGATACTGCCTGAGTTTCAATGATGGTAGCCAATATTATCTTTTCTATCTGACCGTCAGACATTTGTTCCGGTAAATATTTCTCCAATATATTAATTTCTTTACGGGTTGTCTCAATAAGATCGTACCTTTTTCCTTTTTCAAAATCTGTTATCGAATCGTTACGATTTTTGATTTCTTTTTGAACGAGAGAGATTAGCAATTGATCATCAATTGTTGTTTTCTTTTCTACTTCAAATAATTTCATAGCCGAGATAACCATTCGAAGAGTGTTTCTACCAATCTCATCTTTTTGTCTCATGTATTCAAGAAGATCTTGTTCAATTCTCTCTTTAAGTGCCATGGATTTCTCCTGCCTATGGATTGACAACAATTAGATCACAAAACTTTTGAAAAAGAGATTCGTTAATTCCTGAACATATAGTAACTCATTAATCGAGTGAAAATTTCCGTATTTCTGGCGAAATTCAATAATCGCTCTAGATTTCACTTCTCCAATTCCTGGGAGCAAGTCCAATTCTTCAACCGATGCAGCATTAATGTCAATTTTTGTTTCAGCTGTCACAGAACTGCCCGTTGAATGAAGGCATAGATTATTATCTTGAAGGAGAGAGGCAATTGCGTCCAAACCAAAAGGATCATTGGTATAAGGATTTGTCTTGAAACAGGGTTTGGCGAAAATCAAATAGAGTGATCCACTAATTAATAGTCCGAAAAACGTTCCAATAGTAAAAATTAAAATGGAGTTAGGATTGAACCGTTTCATTACTCTCTAACTCTAATAATTTTTTTAATGCCGAAATCGAGACTTCAAGAATATCAGGAGAGGGTTCAAATGTAGTCAATCTCTGCATCAGCATTCCTGGATAGGACAAATATTTTAGAATGGGAGTTGCCAGATGGTTTGAAGAGAATCGCATGAATTCATAAGCTATCATAACTAATATTGGAAGGAAGACAATACGACTTGCTAGACGTAGAAAAATATTCTCAATTGGTCCTAGCAAAGCAAATAAAATAATTGAAAAAAGGACCAAAATGAGAATAAAACCAGTACCACAACGCGGGTGATATAGTGAATGTTGCGCAACACTTTCAGGAATCAGACCAGCTCCAGATTCATAGGCATTAATGGTTTTATGTTCTGCACCGTGATAGGTGAACACTCTTCTTATGTCTTTGCTTTTGCCAACCCCCCAAATATAGATAATAATGAAAAACAGTCTAACTATTCCTTCTATCATGTTGGCGGAAAATGAGGATAAGTGTGTGAACTTCTGCATAAGTGAGACGATACCGGTCGGAAGAAGGAAAAAGAGTCCTATGGCTAGCAAAAATGAAAAGGCAACGGTTAACCCCAACGTCGCGCCGTCAATTTTCTCATCTTCACCAGCCTGAATATTGGCGGATCTTGATATATACCTTGTTCCCAGTCCAATAGCATCCCAAAGAATGATCAAACCGCGAAGAAAAGGAATTTTCCCTATCTTGGAGTTATAAATACCCGATAATTTTTCATTTGTCAAAACAATTTTTCCATCCGGCGAACGATATGCAGCTGTTACATATTTTTTGCCTCTCATAAGGACACCCTCAATTAATGCCTGTCCTCCATAAGAAGGTATCTTGGTATTATTTAAACCCATAATGTTTACTCCAAGTTAAAGAAAAAAATAATTAATGCCTGTATACCTTTACGCCAAGTGGGTAAATGTAAGCGTTCATTGGGGGAGTGAATATTGTCATCTGGCAGCCCAAATCCTGTCAAAACAGAATCAATCCCAAGTATCTGTTGCATGTCAGCAACAACCGGTACTGACCCCCCCTCGCGTTTAAAAACAGGTTTCCTATTCCAGGCCTCTTCTAAGGCTTTGATGAGTGCTTTTGTCTCTTGGATACTTACATCTGATATGCTTGGGTGACCACCACTTAGCATTTCAAGTTCCCAACGTACGGTATTGGGGATATTTTGATTAACAAAATCAAGTAACTGAGCGTGAACCTTGTCAGGCTGCTGGTTGGGGACCAGGCGAGTAGATATTTTTGCCGTAGCAGTGGCTGGAATAACCGTTTTAGCTCCGACACCAGTAAAACCAGAAACAAACCCGTTAATTTCAAGTGTAGGTCGAGCGCCAATTCGTTCAACGGGAGAAAATCCTTTTTCACCCCATAAGTTGGGTACTCCTGTTTGAGATTTATAGTATTCTTCATTTAGATACAATCTCTTTAATTCTTCTTTTTCGGAAGTTGATAGAGGAATCACATCATTGTAAAAATTGGGGAGGGTGATGCGTCCGTCTGAATCATGCATCTTAGAAATCAAATCAATCAATACCTGAGCTGGATTGTGGACAACGCCACCAAATACACCCGAATGGAGATCATGATCAGGACCAAATACCCTTAATTCAAAGTAAGCTAATCCACGTAAACCATAAACAATTGTTGGGAGATCAATGCCGATCATCCCGGTATCGGGGTTGAGAGCAACTGTAGCCTTAAGTAATTCTTTATGGTCAAGAAGAAAAGATTTGAGATTTGGGGAACCGATCTCTTCTTCTCCTTCGAAAAGGATCTTAAGATTTGCAGGAAAACTACCTGTGTTAACGATTGACTCAACGGCTGCCAAGCAAGCAACAATCTGCCCTTTCATATCTGAAGCGCCGCGTGCATATAAATATTCTCCATCCATACGTGCTTCAAAAGGATGTCCATGCCACAGATCAATTGGATCAACTGGCTGAACATCATAATGGCCATAAACTAAGATTGTCGGTTTAGATGACCCGGCGTGTAAAAGATCAGCATAAATAATGGGATGTCTCTTTGTGGGAAATAATTGAATATTTTCAAATCCAAGCTTTTTTAATTTTTGAATAAGGAGATTGGCACATGTGACCATATCCTCCTGGTTTTCGGGAGAAGTCGAGACAGATGGAATTTTTAACAACTCTTCAAGGAATGATAAGAAATGACTCTCATTGTTTTGGGCATATTGTATCGCAGCATTGCGCATAGACATATTCTCCTATATTTTCTATCAGAAAATTATATCTTGCTTTTAATATTAAACATAATGCTTATGCTAAAATTAATTTGAGGTAAATATGATTATTACTAATGGTATGATAATTACCTGGGAGCAAGATGAGCCCATATTAAGGGGGAAAGATATTTATATACAGGATGACACGATAACAGAAATTTCTGATCATGATGAGCTGAAACGTAAATATCCCGAGGAATCAGTTTTTGATGCACAAAATCAAGTATTAATGCCAGGATTTATTTGTGCACATACTCATTTTTACGGATTATTTTCAAGAGGATTAGCGATTCCAGGAATTCAACCCAAAAATTTTACCGAAATATTACAAAAACTGTGGTGGCCGTTGGATGCCTCCCTACAAGAAGACGATATTAAATATAGTGCAAAGGTCTGTTTGATCGACGCGATAAAGCACGGTACTACAACCCTATTAGATCATCATGCCTCACCTCAAAAGATTGAAGGTTCTTTAGACCTGATTGATGATGAATTTAAAAATACCGGTGTTCGGGGAAGTGTCTGTTATGAAGTTACAGACCGATATGGAATTGAAAACCGAAATTTGGCGATTAATGAAAATATACGGATGATAACCAAGAAACATGAATCAGAGAAAGAAGACGATATTGTAAAACCATTATTTGGTGTTCACGCTAGTCTTACTGTGAGCGATCAGACTTTGGAAATAGTTAGAGAAAAGCTTCCTGAGGGAGTGGGAATTCACATTCATGTAGCTGAAGACATTAGCGATGAAAAAGATAGCTTGTCAAAGGCAAATATGAGAGTTGTAACCAGATTACATAAACACAATTTGCTCGGAGAGAATAGTGTACTTGTACACGGGGTTCATCTCGATCAGAGGGAGATGGATTTAATTAAAGAAACTAAATCATGGCTTACTCACCAACCTAGATCCAATATGAATAATGCTGTTGGGATGGCTGAAATTGAAAAGATGGACAGAATGGGGATTCCGGTTTGTCTTGGGAATGATGGATTTTCAAACGCAATGTTAGAAGAATGGAGAACTTGTTATCTGGCTCACAAATTATGGCAAAAAAATCCTCAAGCCATGAATGGAAGTTTGGTTGTAAAAATTGGGGCGCAAAACAATGCCCAATTAGTAACGCATTTATTTGCTGATCAAAAGGTAGGTAAAATAGCAACTGGCTACAAGGCAGATCTAATACTAGTTGATTATTCTCCTATTACAGATTTAAACGAAAACAATATTCCATGGCATATTCTTTTTGGATTTAGAGATTCAATGATCACCCACACTATGGTTGCAGGAAAATGGTTGATGGTTGACAGAAGACTGGTAGATTTAGATGAAAACGAGGTTCATAAAAAAGCATTAGAATTATCAAGGGGAGTATGGAAGAGATACGCAAAAAAATTCTAAACGGAGAACATTATGGTTGATATTATTGGAATTATTGGCGGAACAGGAAAAGAAGGAAAAGGATTGGCTTACCGTTGGGCTAAAGCTGGCATGAATGTCCTAATAGGTTCAAGACAAATAGAAAAAGCCCAAGACGCAGCTCAAGAAGTTAACCTACTTTTACCCAGCTTGGCCCCCAGGGTTGTAGGAATCGGAAATAATGAAGTAGCCCATAAAGCCAATGTAGTAGTGCTTACAGTACCTTTCGAGTTTCATATCCCGATGTTAGAAACGATAAAAGATGAATTGAAAGGAAAACTTTTGATTGACGTTACAGTTCCTTTAGTCCCGCCTAAGGTGACGAAAGTTCAAATGCCAGCCGCAGGAAGTGCTGCATTGGAAGCAAAATCTGTTTTAGATTCATCAACTGAAGTTGTGGCAGCATTCCAAAATATCTCCTATGAGAGATTGCTTAGTAGTGAAAATATTGATTGCGATGTTTTAGTAAGTGGAAGTTCAAAAGAAGCTCGAAGAGTCGTAATGAACCTGGTAGAGAAAGCTGGTATGTTAGCCTGGGACGCAGGTCCTATAGAAAACACAGTCGTTGTTGAGGGTTTAACCTCAATATTAATTGGAATAAACAAAGAATTTGGTTCTCATTCAGCGGGAATAAAAATCACCGGGATTAAGCGTGATGCAAAGTAAAGCACAATTGGAATTCATTGGTTTACAGACAATCCCCCTCATTTCCCCTGGAGACAATCTTGTCGAAATAATTCTCTCAGCTTGCAATAACGAACAAGTTAATATTCAAGATAAAGACATAATCGTTATTACACAGAAAATCGTGTCAAAGGCAGAAAACCGGTTTCGACATTTGCATGAGGTGAAACCAGGATTTAAAGCAAAATACTATGCATTTTTATCAAAAAAAGATCCTAGATTTGTTCAACTTGTACTTGATGAAAGCACAAAGATTCTTAGGGTAAGAAAAGGCACGATCATTTCTGAACATAAAAAAGGGTTTATCTGTGCTAATGCAGGGATTGATCATTCAAATGTGGACGGCAATAACACGGCGAACTCTGATCGATTCCTACTGCTACCAAAAGATCCGGATATCTCTGCAAAACGAATTCGTGAAAAGATCGAACAACAATTTGAGAAAAAAATTGGCGTTTTGATTATTGATTCTCACGGTAGAGCCTGGCGCAACGGTACTATAGGAATGGCAATTGGGCTTTCTGGACTCCCTGGCTTGCTTGATATGCGGGGGAGAGAAGACTTGTTCGGGTTTAAGTTAAGAATTACTACAATAGGCATTGCTGATGAGATTGCAGCTGGAGCATCTTTACTGATGGGGCAAGCCAGAGAAAGTATTCCTGTCGTTATCTTGAGAGGATTCCCTTACGAGTTACGGGAGGGATGCATTCAAGAACTAATTAGAAGTAAGAAAAAGGATCTTTTTAGGTAAGAAATGAAAAATGATCAAATTGCATTATTGGCAGGGGGAGTTGGAGGGGCAAAACTCGTTTACGGTTTTTCAAAAATAACCAGTTACAATGCGTCTTGTGTAATCGTAAACACTGGTGATGATTTTTCATACTATGGTTTAAAAATATCTCCAGATATCGACTCAGTCCTATATGCTCTTGCAGATATCGCTCATAAAGTTAATGGATACGGAAGAAATGACGATACGTATTCAGTATTTGATGCGCTATCTGAATTGGGAGAATACCCCTGGTTTAGAATAGGGGATAAAGATTTAGCGTTGAGTTTTGTTCGAACTGAGAAGTTAAACAATGGCGTACCACTTTCTCAGTGTACTTGTGAGTTATCAAAATTACTTGGAGTTACATTTCCGATCTACCCGATGACCGATGACGAAGTTCGAACAAAAATTCAAACAGACGAGCAAGAAATAGTTGACTTTCAAGAGTATTTTGTTAAGCATCAATTCAAACCAAAAATTATACAAGTAATCTACTCAAATATTGAAAATGCCAAATTAAACTCGCAGGCTCGGGTGGCACTTGAGAAATCAAGTATTGTTGTTATTTGTCCTTCAAATCCTTGGTTAAGTATTTTTCCGATTTTGTCAATTGAAGGCGTCAAAGATTTGCTAAGAAATAAAAAAGTTATTGCCGTATCTCCAATTATTGGTGAAAATGCTATAAAAGGTCCTACGGCTAAGATCTTTAAGGAATTTGGAGTTACACCTTCTGCATTGGAGGTTGCAAAGCTTTACAAAGACCTCATTAATCAAATTGTTATCGATCATAAAAATGTCAGTGAGAAGAGAGCCATAGAAAAATTAGGAATTAAGACAATTGTTACAGATATAATTATGAATAGTAAAGAGGATAAGATTCGCTTGGCAAAAGAGATTCTCAGTCAAATGGATGAATAGAAATCAATGTCTCTTTGGGCAATTGTTCCGGTTAAGCCATTAAGAAGAGGCAAATCTCGCCTATCTGGTATCCTTTCGGAAGATGAGCGAACTGCATTGAACCAAACAATGCTAATTAATACTTTAAAAACCATAAATCAAGTAAAAGAAATTGAGACCATACTAGTAGTAAGTAGAGATCCGCTAGCTCTATCTATTGCCCGGGAATATTCTGCAAAAACAGTACTTGAGGATGGCGCACCTGATTTGAATACTGCCGTGAAAAGAGCAGCATCTGTTGCAAAGGCATATTTTGCTAATAAGATATTAGTGCTTCCAGCGGATTTACCTTTAATTAAAAGTGATGATATTGAAGAATTATTAACCTTATCTAAAGGTCCCCCGGAAATTATTATTGCGCCGGACCGAAAAAATGATGGCACAAATGCCTTATTAATTAATCCTACTGGATTAATTGAATTTAATTATGGACCAGGTTCCTACAATATTCATTTAGAAAAAGCAACGAATGCAAAATCAAGAATAGCGATATTTGTTTCTGAAAGATTTGGGCTGGATTTGGATTTGCCAGAAGATTTTGAGATATTAAAAAGTTATAATGATTTATCGATAATTTGAAAAAGTAATTAATTGGAGGAAAGATGCAAAAAGTCGCGTTATATCTACAAGATTCACATGATCTTAGAGACGGATTAGATTATGCGCGTTATGCAGAGGCTAAAGGATTTGACGCGATTTGGCAGGCAGAAAGCAGACTAGTTAGAGACGCAATTGTACCAATGGCTGCTTATGCAGCAGTTACTGAAAAAATAAGGATAGGATCAGGTGTAATTAATAACTGGACTAGAAATATCGGATTACTCGCATCTACATTTCTCACTCTGGATGACCTTGCGCCTAACAGGATCATTTGTGGAATTGGGGCATGGTGGGATCCCTTAGCGAAAAATGTTGGTATAGAACGAAAGAAACCGCTAACTGCAATGAAAGAGACAGTCGAAGTTTTACGTAGATTACTAGCAATGGAGCGAGTGTCATTTGATGGAGAATTTGTCCATGTATCAGGAATCGAATTAGATATTGTTCATGGACGGCGAGAACCGAGATTTGTCCCGATATACATCGGTGCAACTGGCGATAATATGATGGAAATGACAGGTGAAATTGCAGATGGTGTAGTGTTAAATTATTGCGTACCGCCAGAATACAATTACAAAGCTATAGATTTGTTGACAATCGGAGCAAAAAAAGCTGGCCGGTCGATAGATCAGATTGACAGACCGCAGCTAATTGTTTGTTCGGTTGATAATGATCATAATGTAGCAATTGATACCACCAGGCAACTACTGACGCAATATCTGGCTCAACAACCTCATATTGCTAAAGCTTCTGGCGTATCTACGGAAATAGTACAACAAATACAATCGATTTTAGGGTGGCCGGCGACTCATGAACAAATCGAAAATGCAAAACACCTGGTTCCTGAAGATTTAATTGAAAGAATTACAGCTTCTGGTACTCCAGATGAGGCCAGAACCAAAGTAAAAGAGTACATTAAAAATGGTTGTACTTGCCCCATCTTATATCCAGTAGGGGGGAATGTCCAACTATTAATTGATACCTTTGAAAATTTCAAATAGGTACTAGCGATGATTACTAATTATTTCAAACCAAAGACTATAAATGAAGCTTTACTGTTGAAGGAAAAACATAAGAACAGTAAATTTATGGGGGGAGGATTGACTTTTGGCAAATGTGAAGAGGATATTGTTGTTATCGACCTTCAAAAAATTTACTTAAATAAAATTACAGTGAATCATCCCGACTTACGCATAGGTGCAACTTCAACTTTGGAAGATGTTATGCCTTTTTTTTCCGATTTTTCAGGAATCATAAAGGCACTGAGAATCGACGCATCAAAGAACATACGGAATGTTGGTACGATTGGGGGAGTAGTAAAATCTAAAAAAACAAGATCGCCATTCCTGAATTGTTTGAGCTCACTGAGGACAAGGGTATTCTTAGAGCCTGGTGAATTGCAGATTGATCTCAATGATTTTTTACATTCAGAGAATTATCTAAAAATGCTAATAAGTGCTCTTACAATTCAATTACCGCGTGAGTTTATATTCGATTACGTTTCACGGAGCCCCTTGGATATTCCCGTTGTTTCAGTCGCTATAGCAAAATACATTAACGAGAATAGAATTGGCTGCGGCGGTTTCGAGGGCGGACCTTATCTTTTTGCTTTTAAAACTCATGAAAAGGTCGATATTGAAAATATTATCACCAAGATTAGCATAAAAGATGATGAATGGGGCTCAGCCGAGTACAAAAAAGCGGTTTTAAAAAAGCTATTATCAAGAAATATCACGGAATAATGAAAAACATGAAAATATCTTTGATTGTAAATGGTACTGTAATAACTGATGACGTGCAATTTGGCGAAACTCTTCTTCAGTTCTTAAGGCGACATCATCTTTTTGGCGCGAAATTTGGTGGTTGTAAAAAAGGTGAATGTGGCGCATGTACTGTTTTACTGGACGGAAAATCAGTAAATTCTTGCTCCATGCTAGCTATTCAGGCTGATGGACACCAAATCCAAACTATCGAAAGCATTGGAGAATTGCCAGAAAAAGGTTGGAAAAAGACTGCTGGATTGAGTGATGTGCAAAAAGCATTTATTGAATCAGGATCGATCCAATGCGGATATTGCACACCTGCAATGGTTCTTGCTGCTACTGCCTTATTCAGACAGAAGGATGAACCGAACGAAGAAGAAATAAGAGATTCGATTTCGGGGATACTATGTCGCTGTACTGGTTATGAGAAACCTGTAAGAGCTCTGATGTCGCTAGTGGATCCTAAAAATAAAGATTTCTATAAGCCAGTAATTAATTCAAATATTAATAATGTTTTTCTTTCAATCGGGAAAAGTTCAAAAAAGGTCGACGCTCATAAATTAGTACAGGGGAAACCTGCATTTACCGATGACTTTGAAATACCCAATATACTAATCGCAAAAGTGCTTCATTCTCCTCATGCTCATGCTGAAATTCTTGAGATCGAAACAACTGAAGCGAAAAATATTCCGGGAGTTGAAGCAGTTTTGACTTGGAAAGATCTCCCTCGTGTTGCTTATTCCACCGCTGGACAATCTGATCCAATTCCAGGTCCATTGGACATGTTTAGTCTTGATAAGAAAGTAAGATTTGTTGGTGACAGGGTTGCATTTGTTGCAGCGACTTCTGAGGCTATCGCAGAGAAGGCGATCAAGGCTATAAAAGTTAAATATCATTTGTTACCTGCTATCCTGGATTCCTCAAAAGCAATGGAAAATGCTTCAGCAAAAATTCACGATGAAAGTGAATACGTAAATTTCGCTGACTCCAATCCGACTAAAAATTTAGCAGCAAAAATCAGGATAGACATCGGCAATGTTGACTCGGGCTTTAAAGAAGCAGATCACATTTTTAAGAACACGTTTGAAGTTCCCAAAGTCCAACAAGCTCACATTGAACCTCATGTTGTTATTACGTATTGGGATGAAGACGATAGACTAGTAGTTCGAACAAGTACGCAGGTTCCATTTCACGCGAGGAGAATTTTAGCTCCTATCCTAAAATTACCTGTAAAACGAATCAGAGTCATTAAGCCTAGAATTGGTGGCGGATTTGGTGGAAAGCAAGAAGTTTTGGCTGAAGATGTCGCAGCTCATTTGACAATAGCAACTGGAAAACCAGTGAAGTATGAATATTCACGCGAAGAAGAATTTATTGCAGCCAGATCACGTCATCCGATGAAGATCATAATAAAAACTGGTGTTAAAAACGACGGTACTATTACGGCAAACGAAATGTACGCATTATCGGATACGGGAGCTTATGGCTGTCACGCATTAACAGTTACTGGAAACACTGGACACAAAGCCATGGCTCTATATGTAGGTGATGGAGAATATCGTAAGTCTCCAAACATTAGATTCTATGCTGACATTGTTTACACAAATACCCCTCCTGCGGGAGCTTATCGAGGATACGGAGTTCCCCAGGGCTATTGGCCTGTAGAAAGACAAATGGAAATTATTGCCAATAAACTGGGTTTAGATCCTATAGAGATTAGGCTAAAGAATGCTGTTAGAGCTGGCGAATTGCATCCTTTTAGTACCGCATGGAGTGAAGGACGTGAACCACGTCCAGAGGTAATACAAACAGTAGGTCTTGAAAAATGTGTAAAACTTGGTATGCAAGAGATCGGATGGAACCAAAAACGAGACAACCAAAAATGGAAAATGAGTTCCGAAAAACCATACTTGCGAAAAGGTATCGGAGTCGCCTTAGCGATGCAAGGAACAGCTATTCCTTACCTTGATATGGGAGCTGCAAGTATAAAAATGAATGATGATGGATCATTCAATTTACTAATAGGTGCTACTGATCTTGGTACGGGTTCAGACACCGTATTGGGGCAAATTGCAGCCGAAACCTTAGGTGTTTCACTGGACGATATAATTGTTTACTCCTCAGATACTGATTTTACGCCTTTCGATAAAGGCGCTTATGCTTCAAGCACCACTTACATTTCTGGGGGAGCAGTATCAAAGGCAGCAAAAATTGTGGCTGAAAGAATCAAAAAACGATCTTTTGAATTATTTAAAGATATTGAACCGGAAATTTCTGAAGGCGAAATAGTATTAAGAAATGGTTGTGCTTGGAGCGGAAAAGGCAATAGAATTCCTTTTTCACAGATAGCATTATCATCCCTTCACCATTTCAATCATGAACAAATCATGGGCAGTGCATCTTTCTGGTCGCCTGTTGCTCCTCCACCATTTGCTGCACAATTTGCTGAAGTTACAGTTGATATTCACACAGGGCAGGTTGTTGTGGACAAACTAGTAATGGCGGTTGATGCAGGCGTTGTCATAAATCCACTTACAGCATCGGGACAGATCGAGGGAGGCATGACTCAGGCTTTGGGTTATGCTGTGTGTGAAGAAATGAAATATGATAACTTGGGTAATCCTAGGGAAACTGATCTAGAGAACTATCACATTTTTAGAGCTGACGAAATGCCCGAGTTAAAAACTATATTTGTAGAATCCTTTGAACCGACCCATCCTTATGGTGTAAAGGCAGTTGCGGAAATTCCAATGGACGGCGTTGCTCCGGCAGTTGGTAATGCCATCCAGGATGCATGTGGCGCATGCCTTCATGTAATACCAGCAACCCCTGAAAGAATTTGGCAAGCTCTTAATGAGAAGGATAATGCATAATGACGGTTACCTATGTAACTGGACATGTAAATCCAGATACCGACTCAATTGCTGCTGCAATTGGCTATGCCTGGCTAATCCGTGAAAAGGATGGCTTAGATGTTGTTGCTGCTCGAGCTGGTGCGATTAACCAGCAAACAAATTGGGTACTAAAATACTTACAATTGGACCCACCCGTGTTATTAACAGATGCCAGCCCAAGATTTGATTCAGTTGTTCGTCGTTTAGACTCAACGAAACCTGATAATCCTTTGATGGAAGCGTGGGCTATCCTAACAAGAACTGGGGGAATTGCACCGGTACTTGACGAAAATGATAAACCCTTTGGGTTAATTACTGGTAGAAGTTTATTTAAATATTTTGGTAAAGTCGTGGGGCTTCAATCTCGATCCCAAGAAGTGAGTGTAAAGAGTCTACTCGAAAGACCATGTAAAGAAGCCTCAGACACAAATGTTCCCAAATTTACAGCCTCCACAAAAATAAAGGATGTATTACAAAGAATATTACGCGAAGAAGGCGATGAATTTTGGGTTGTAGATGAAAATGGGTTATATGTTGGAATCGTGAGGCAACGGGATTTACTAAATCCGCCTAGAATGAGATTGATTTTAGTAGACCATAATGAACCCCAACAATCAGTGCCTTCACTTGAAGAAGCAGAGTTGATTGAAATTCTTGATCATCATCGATTGGGAAATCCCTCTACACATGCCCCGATAAAAATGTCAGTTGATATTGTGGGTAGTACCAGCACCCTGGTCTCTGAAAGAATGGAAGATTCTGGATTTAGCGCTCCTGCAAAAATTGCCGGGCTAATGTTGGCGGGGTTATTATCTGATACTTTGAATCTTACATCACCGACTACTACCAATAGAGACAAAAGGGCTGCCGATAGATTATCAAGGTGGGCTTTTATTAAGGGTTCACCCCTGGAAAATGAAACCAAATTATCATTTGGTAATCGGGTTTTAAGCGCAAGTGCTGGATTAAGTAACAGAGATCCTAAAGACGTCGTTACTGGTGACCTAAAAACCTATTCAGCTGGCAAATACACTTTTGCTATCGCTCAGGCAGAAGTTACGGATTTAAACGAAGTTCAAGATCATGTAGAAGGTTTACAAAATGCCTTAGATTATTTGCGAGAAAGCAAGAACTCTGATTTTGCTATGTTGATGGTGACAGACGTTGTGAGGGGATCAAGCAGAATTATTCTATCCAATCCACCGTCAATTTTGGAGGAGTTACCATATCCGCCTCTTCCAGATAGTACGAGAGCAGCTGAAGGAGTTGTTTCGAGGAAAAAGCAATTACTGCCAGTAGTTTTGGGTTTGTTAGAAAATTAAAAAAGCGCCAATAGTTTAGAATTATGGTAAATGATTTACTGATAAGGGATTAATATGTTCGAAAAATACTACCAGGTCAGCAATTTATCTGAAGCAATTACATTATTAGCTGAGGAAAAAGAAAAGCTAAAAATTATTGCTGGAGGGACTGATCTGTGGTTGGAAAATAAAAACAAGATTCATGAAGATATAGACGGTTTTATAGATATCTCACGAATACAAGGACTTGATAGAATTTATTTTGATAAAAAACAAAAGATTCATATTGACCCCCTTGTAACACACGCCCATTGTGTCAGATCGTCAATTATAAAAAGCTATGCCTTTTGTCTCTATGAAGCATGTAAATCAGTTGGATCTCCACAAATTAGGAATCGCGGGACAGTTGCTGGAAATGTTGTAACCGGGTCTCCAGCAAATGACACGATTCCGGCGTTGATGGTACTTGATGCAGTAATTGTTGTGGAATCAGTTCGTGGAAAACGGGAAATTCCAATTGTTGAATTCTATAAAGGAGTAAGAAAAACAGATATTCAAGAGGATGAAATCATAACTGACATTTGGTTTAAAAAACCAGATTTACAAAAAACGAATTCTAAATTCGTTAAAATGGGGTTACGGAAATCGCAGGCTATCTCCGTTCTAAATTTTGCACTGTTTTATACAATTCAAAAAGATTTAACCATCGAAGAGATGCGACTAGCTTTTGGATCTCTAACGCCAACTGTGATAAGAGCAAGAGCTGCTGAACAGTATACCATCGGAAAAAAATTGAGTGAAATTGAAAAAGATGTATTTATCAATCTGGCACTCTCACACATTGATCCAATCTCAGATATTCGATCCACGCAAGAATATCGGAAACAAGCTGCTGCAATACTTTTAAAAAGATCGTTGGAAAAAATACTTACTGGTGAGATTAAGAACGAACCAAATGGAAGAGACGTGACACTATGGGGAAGTAATTCTAAATCTTATGTCCCAGTATCCGAATCATCCAAACTGGAAAAAGGATCAATTATAAATGTCGTTCTAAATGGTAAAATGACTTCCATTCAATGCGATCCAGGAATGTCACTTCTTGATGCAATACGAGATCAATCAGGATATACTGGAGCAAAGGAAGGATGCGGAGAGGGGGAATGCGGTTCATGTACGGTTTATATGGATGGATTGGCTGTATTGGCATGCCTGATCCCAGTTCAAAGGGCTGCAAACGCAAAAGTGGAGACAATTGAAAGCCTTGCAGTAGGTGGCAAATTAAATAATCTACAGCAACACTTTGTCGAAGAAAATGCTATCCAATGTGGTTTTTGCACTCCAGGTTTTGTAATGTCTGCAAATAAATTGCTTGACGAAATCAAAAAGCCTACCGAAGATGAAATAAAAATTGCAATCTCTGGTAATTTATGCCGTTGTACTGGATACTACAAAATCATAAAAGCAATTGAGAAAGCGGCAGAATTGAGATAACATGCCAAAGCATTCCATATTTAATCGGCGAATCAAGAAACCTAAGGCACCTGCTATTCATCCTATGTGGAGCGGAATTGGTTGTATCCTGGCGATCCTAGTCCCAGGATTGTCTTTGATCGCCACCAATATTCTAATTAATAATCAGGGTTCAGTTAATTGGCTTGCAATTCCGACTGAAATGATACTTCCAAATAACCAGGATCCCATGATACTGATAAGGATCCTATACACTGCATTGTTTTCCCTGGTGATTTTCTTTTTGATATCAATAATTACGTTTATTTTGGATAATATATTTAACCCAAAGCGCAAGGGACCCTTTGACGTGTAACTGAGAGAAGAGTTGGAGAAGTAATTGATGACGGTGCCCAGCAAAACACATACATTACGAATTGATGGTGCTGATAAAGTTAGCGGACTTGCCAAATTTCCTGCAGATTTTCAACTGCCAAATCAGCTGTACATGAAAGTTCTCTTTACCGAAAAAGTACATGCAATTATTAGATCTATTGATACTTCGAACGCCGAAAAAGTTCCTGGTGTTGTTGCAATTCTGACGTCAAAAGATGTGCCTAACAACGAATATGGGTTAGGTAAAATGGACCAACCGGTATTATGCGGACCTACTGAGAACAAAGAATTCGCGAATCGCGTTAGATGTGTTGCAGATAAGGTAGCATTAGTCATAGCCGAATCTGAAGAGATCGCCGAGAGAGCAAGAAATCTTATTCAGGTTCGGTATGAAGATTTACCCATCATAGACGATGTAAATATAGCTTTTGCGTCTGATAAAAATCTTGTTCATCCAGAGATAGGATCAAACGTTTTTTGCCATTATAAGATTCGAAAAGGAAATATTGTAGATCCATTTAAAGACGCTGAAGTGATCGTTGAAGACATTTACGAAACTCCTGTTCAGGAACATGCTTATTTACAACCGGAAGCGGGGATTTCATATATAGATGAAAAAGGAAAAATAGCAGTAGTCGTCGCTGGGCAATGGATTCATGAAGATCAGGAACAAGTTGCGCATGCTTTAAATCTTGATCTAGAACAAATTAGAGTCATCTACCCGGCAATTGGCGGAGCTTTTGGCGGTCGAGAAGACATGTCTGTTCAAATCATCCTTGCGTTAGCTACATTAAAACTAAAGGCAAAAGGGATTGTTAGACCTGTAAAAATTGTTTGGTCGCGGCAGGAATCAATCCGGGGACACCATAAGAGACACGCATACAAAATATATTCAAAATGGGGAGCCAAAAAGAATGGAAAGCTTGTGGCGGCACAGGTAAAATTGGTCGCTGATGGCGGAGCTTATAACAGCACCTCAACCAAGGTACTCGGTAATGCAACAATAATGTGTACCGGACCATATTTTTTTCCAAATGTAATCGTTGATGCTTATGCTGTTTATACCAATAATATTACAGGCGGTGCTTTTAGGGGTTTTGGCGGTCCACAGGCGGCATTTGCTGCTGAGTCTCAAATGAATAGGCTGGCAAGTGAACTTGAAATGGATCCTGTTGAATTTCGATTAATAAATACAGTTAAGGAAGGTCAGAATCTTTCAGTCGATTCTCCATTGCCACCAGGGAATTCTATTGATTTGGTAATAAAACGATGTGCAATTGAATCTGGTTGGACTATAAATAATGATGGGCTTTACGAAAATCCTAATCAACGAAATGAAATAGGACAAAGTAAAGTAAGAAGCACCGGATTTGCATGCGGGTTTAAAAATATCGGTTTTTCGTTTGGTGCACCAGAAAATTGCTGGGCAATCATCGAGTTGCATGGAAATTCCGAAATTGATTATGCACTCCTTCGACATGCTGGAGCCGAGGTGGGGCAAGGTGCTCATACAGCTTTTATGATTATGGCTGCTAGGGCGTTAAATCTGCCAATAGAGAAAATTAAATTAGAAATGTCAGACACAAAATCATCCAAAAATTCGGGAAGTGTTAGCGCATCACGGATGACGTTTATGGCTGGTAATGCAATAATTGGAGCAGCAAAACAAGCGTTAGATAATTGGAATAAGGAAGAAAGGCCGGCAACAGGGGAGTTCAAATACATTCCACCAGCTACTACACCCCTAGATCCAGAAACTGGAAAATCTACGCCTAATTTTGCTTATGGGTATGTTGCAGAATCCGTTACCTCGACTATAGACACAGAGACGGGCGAAATAGTTGTGGATGATGTCTGCGTTGTTGATGATGTTGGATTTGCAGTGAATCCAGGCGCAGTTGAAGGACAAATTGAAGGTGCAATTTCCCAAGCTTTAGGTTATGCTATTACGGAAAATTTTGTTCAAAAGAATGGACAAGTTTTGTCGGACAAATTTTCTACTTACCTTATTCCTACAGTTCTTGATATGCCGAAAGTTGTTAGGTCAATTATTGTAGAACAACACGATCCATTAGGACCCTTTGGAGTTAGGGGAATGGGTGAAATGCCTTTCATACCTTTTGCGCCGGCACTTACTCATTCTCTGTTTACAAGTACAGGGATCTGGTTTAACAAATTTCCGTTAACACCCTACAGGGTACTTTCTAGAATAAATGACAAATAAAATTGCTGCAGTTATTTTGGCTGCTGGTGGTTCAAGTCGCATGGGAATGCCAAAACAATTGCTGGTTTGGCAAGGGAAAGAATTGATTAATCATTCCATTGATCTAGCAATTGAGTCTGGGCTAAACCCCATTATCGTAGTTTTGGGAGCTTATTATTCAAAAATAGTTAAAAAAATCGATAAAAAGGACAATATTGTTATTTTAAGAAATTTGTCATGGAAAAATGGGCAGAGCTCCTCTTTGAAAACTGGGCTATCAACACCTCAAGAGCTTAATATCCCTGCAGTGTTATTACTCATCGATCAGCCAAATGTGAATAAGAAAATGATACATGATTTAGTAAAACTTTATGAAAAAGAATTACCTGATGCGATTATGACAGTATCAAATGGCCAAACAACGCCACCTGTATTGCTATCTACTAAGTGCTATCAATTTATCGACAGTGTAGAAGGGGATATGGGGGCAAGGGATATTTTAAAAAAGGTAAATGCAATACCATACAATAATTCGGACATTTGTTTAGTTGAGGACATCGATACTATTGAAGACTATAATAAATTGACTGCGCATAGTCAATAACACTTTTTTTAATTTATGAGTTTTCTTCTAAGTTACCAAGTTCCATTTCTGATATTATTCTTTTTGCATCATTTACATCTTTATCCTTCACATATATTTCAGCTTGAGAAAGGGGTCCTGCAGTAAGACCGTAAGTACGTCCAGCCGATTCTTGGTTGATAAAGGATTCAATCCCAAACGATTCTAATAATATCCTTATTGATTCCGCATCAAGAATTCCATTAGCTACATACACAACATTGTTCCTGGCTTGTTTTTTAAACATCTATTTTCTCCTATTTAATCGGTCTATCCTTTTATTTATAGCAGTAATATTCATTTGTTTAGGAGCTGATATTTTTGAAGGATTAAGCGTTATATTTCTTGCTTTTGTAGACCAAATTATCGCATCATCTTTTGATTTAATAATATGTTCATAATATTTTGCTAACTCGATGCAAGACTCCATAGACCCCAAATCTGCTCCTTGAATCCAATGCATAATTGCAGAATCCCATTTATTTAGTC
This sequence comes from uncultured Anaerolinea sp., assembly GCA_964557895.1. Lineage (GTDB taxonomy): Bacteria > Chloroflexota > Anaerolineae > Anaerolineales > Anaerolineaceae > UBA6107. Next base: position 141,307 of record CAZLBG010000003.1, on the reverse strand, counting down.
GTTTGTAAATTTGAGCGATTCTCAAATGTAAGTCAACAATTAAGCCATTATTTAAATGCGGATAATCAATGCATTTTTCAAAAACACTAAGTGCATCTAAATATTTCTTTTTATTATGAAAGATAACGCCGATCGAATACATGTCAAGTATATTGAATTTCTCTCTTGAAACAATGTCATCGAGCATCGAAATGATCTTTTGATGCAATATGGCCATAGCAAAGATGTCAATCCTATTATGATAGACAATACCTTTTAATCCGGCAGGATCACCTGACCTTAGGAAATCGAAATAAACTTGCGGTATCATCCATCCAGGAATTTCGTCATCTGACCTAGAAAATTCAAGAATTGTTGTTTCCAGTTCCTGTAGACTTCTATCGACCAATCGCCTTTTCCAAATATTTCTAGAGATATGCAATAGATCTATATGATCGAGGTCTTCTAATGGGGGTTTAATTTTATTTATTAAATAACGTGTCTTGATCAGAGGCAAATCAAATGACTTACCATTGAATGTAATTGTTGTTTCAAAATTCTCAAGGATTTTATTAAACTCGAGGAGTTGAGTAATCTCGTTAATCGGACTATCAATTAGCAATTGCTGGACAGTAAATCCACTAGATGTGAAGAAACCACAGCCTATGAGAAAGGGAAGAGTCCCAGTTCCACCACTTAATCCAGTTGTTTCAGTATCAATATATATATATTTTTCTGGATTATCCGGTATTGATTCTTGTCGAATAATTTTTCTAAATGTCCCAAAATTCTTAGGAATGAATAATTGTCTCGAACCAAATTCCGTACCATATGGATATGTCTTTTCGATAATGATGACTTCGCCACTCTCGCATATAATCCTGCTACCTTGAACCGCATCCTCAATCGCAGTTTTGTTTTTGAAGTATGGATTGATTTGCTTTGCCGGGACAAAACCCAGCTTTGTTAATTCTTGCTTGATATCTGGCATATATCCTTTTTTAACATTGTAAGAAGTTGTAGAGTCTCCTGTTTTCCGCCATTTCCATTTTCGAAATCGGGGCCAACACAGGAAGGGCAACCTGAAGTACAATCGCATGTTGCTATTAGATCAAAGCATTTTTCAACCAATAACGAGAATCTTTCGAATAATGAATTGGAGAGACCAATTCCGCCTGGAACAGTGTCATGCAATAAGATTACCGGTAATAAATTCTCAAAAGCTGCATGTGTTTCTGAATAAGCACCCAGGTCATTTGAATCACAAAGAACAAGTAAGGGTGCCATGTTTGATATTGCATTACACAGTCCACTTACACAATTACGAATTTTTACATTCAGCTCCGCCTTCCTGTGGCAATCCGGACATAATGTGATAAGGTTATCTAGCGCATTAGCCTGGTTTCGTAATGTAAAAGCTTTAAATGGAATTTTGTGATGTATGTGCAAAGCGGATAAAGAATTCTTTCGGCCACAAGATTGACAACAAAATCCATCTCTTTGACTTACAATTCTCCTGATTTCAGGCCATTCCGGTCCATAATCATTAACATCCCCTTGCCAATTGCCTTGGTTTTTTAGATCCACAACACAAGAAGGTTTTAAAACTATCCAAAATCCTTTAGTATTTAAACATGTGGAAGGCATATTGAGAGATTCTATGCCAAGAATCTCCCTTGATGATGAATCAATTCTCTTAAATCCTTGAACCTGGGACTTAATTTCTAAACTTCCAAAGCGTACTAAATATTTCTCAAAATTCTTTTCTTTGTATATTTCACTAATCGAAATTTCTTCAGACTTCATAGGTTCTGTATAATAGGTACCAGTAAATGTTGTGAGCGAAGCTATCATATGATCGTAGTTCAAATCATTTACCAAATATTCATTGCCATCGTGCAAGTAAACAGCTCCCGGATGGCACATCCATAGCCCAGAGTTATAATCAATCTCTCCAATGGTTCTTTTTGACTCATCAATTCCTAGTTGCAAGACAAAATTGCTGGAAGCAGTGCTCCTTATTGAGTAACTTCCTGCAGGAAAAGTGTCTGACATCCAGAAATATCTATTCTTACTTTTCTGCAGATAATTTTCGTCAACAAGGTAATCGAGAAACATCGAGTAATTTTCAAAATTAAGGTTACCAAATTTATCGTGGGTTACAAATGGGTATTCAAAAGTTGCAGACTGTAAATGAGGCAACAGTATCAATGGATTATTTGCATCGATCAAGGCATTTTCTATGGGTTTGGAGAAAAGCATGGAAGGAAATCTCGCAAAATACTGATCAAGGGGATTCATAGATGTAATCAGGATAGACAAAGATGGTGTCTGGTACCGACCTGACCTGCCAAACATTTGTCTTAAGGATGAAATTGATCCGGGATAACCGGCCACAATAATCGCATCTACACCTCCAATATCTACGCCCAATTCAAGGGCGTTTGTAGTTGCAACCAACCGGATTGATCCGTTCTTTAATCCTGTTTCAATTTCCCTCCGCTCATTTCTTAAGTACCCACTGCGATAACCTCTTATTGAATTTGTCCTATCAGAAAAATTTCTATGAAGGTCCTTCACAACCAATTCGACAAATTTCCTTGTTCGACAAAAAAGTAATGCCTGAATATCGTGATTAATAAAAAAGGATGCAATTTTTGAAGATGATCGAAGCAGTCCTTCTCTAATATTTAACTCAGTGTTTACAAATGGGGGATTATAGATAGATGTAAACCTCTCTCCTCGCGGCGAGGAATCTCCATCTACTACGCTCACAGGTTCTTCAATTATCCATTCTGCCAATTCCTTAGGATTACCAATTGTGGCAGATGTAAGAATGAATTGTGGATGTGCTCCATAAAAATTGAGTACCCTTTTTAATCTTCTAAAAATATTGCATATGTGAGAACCAAAAATTCCTCTATATTGATGTAATTCGTCGATAACAACGAATTTTAACTGTTGAAAGTAAGCTGCCCAACTCGTATGATGAGGCAATAACGCAATATTCAACATATCGGGATTTGTCAAGAGTATTTTCGCGTTTTTCCGTATGAGAGGACGCTGAGAGGAAGGGGTATCTCCATCGTAAACAGCGGTAAAACTCGCATGGTCTATCCCTGGAAGTGTTGTTTTTGAAAAGCTCTGTATTGCGCGTAGTTGATCACTTGTTAATGCCTTGGTTGGAAAGAGCATAAGAGCAGTGGAATTTCCAGTTTCAATGAACCTGGTTAATATTGGGATTTGATAACATAGACTTTTACCGCTTGCTGTACCTGTAACAACAACAACATTTTTATTGTTATCTAGAACTTGAGATATGGAGTCAAATTGGTGAATATAAAGATCATTGATTCCAAGACTCTTGAGAGAAGCGATTATTTGTGGATGTAAAGTATTAATCGGCTGGAAATGACCTTCCGCTTTTTCAGATTTGTCCCAGTACTGAAAACAGGTAGATAAACCCGGATCATGTTTTAATTCTTTAATCAAATCGTTGGTTATTGTCATCTGTATCAACCAGTTTGCATTTCGCAATTACGCAGTTTATACTTGTATGATAACCGATAATACGATATTAGAACATAATTTTTATAAGAGGGATTATGGATCTCATTTGGGTAATACTGATTGGAGCAGTATGTGGGGTGATTATCAATTATTTTGGAGATGTTTTGCCTATTTATCGAAAACCCGGGGTTCCAATTTGTGTAAATTGCTCAAAAAGATTTACTGCTTACAATTACCTGATATCCTTTCGGTGTAAGAATTGCGGGCAGAGGGTTTCGGCAAGAATAATCATCGTTCACATTCTTTCAATTTTAACTACCCTTTTTATTTGGATTTTTCCTTATCAAGGGCTATCCTTTTGGTTGTCAATTCCCTTGATACTTTTTCTAGGTATCATCTTAATTATCGATATCGAATATCGCGTTGTTTTGATACAAACAAGTGTAATCGGTTTGGTTCTATTATTTGTTTGGGGATTATTCATCCGTGGATTTTCAATAAACGGATTGATCATCACCTTGTTGGGTGGTGGAGCAGGGTTTGCCGTAATGCTCGGATTATATTACCTTGGAGTACTTTTTAATAAGATAGTATCTGGTATAAAGCACCAGGAAATTGATGAGGTAGCTTTAGGTTTTGGTGATGTCTACGTCACTACATTTCTCGGTTTCCTTCTTGGATGGCCCAGAATTATCGGTGTAATCGTCCTTGCTGTGCTAATTAGCGGAGTATTTTCACTCTTGTTCCTGGTTATCCTATCAATGGCAAAGAAGTATAAATCTTTTACAGCAATTCCCTATACACCATTTCTCATCATAAGCTCAATGATTCTTCCGTACTTATTCAAATAAACTACATCTTATACTCTGAAAGATTTTTATTAATCTGAGATAACAAGTTTTGTGCAACTCTTTGATACTCGTTTTTATCTTTCCATAGATCTATTTGATTCAGGATTTCAACTGGTACACCTTTGATCTCTTTCGGAATCTTCAATCCAAAGACTGGGTCTATTGATAACTCTCGTTTATCGATCTCATCACATATTGCCGCAGAGATCATTCTTCTTGTGAAGGGAAGGTCAATCCGATTTCCTATTCCAAATTGCCCTCCAATCCAACCTGTATTGATCAACCACACATTAGAGCCATACTTTTCAATTCTATCTTTTAGCATTTTCGCATATAACAATGGAGACAAAGGAAGAAATGGCGCTCCAAAGCATGAAGAAAAAGTGGCGATCGGCTCATTACCTAACCCTCTTTCAGTACCAGCCAATTTGGCAGTATAACCCGCCAGGAAATATTCCATCACCTGTTGATCTGTCAATAATGAAATCGGTGGTAAAACCCCGAATGCGTCAGCGCTTAGGAAGAAAATATTACGAGGATGTGATCCTTTGCCAGCTTCAACATGATTATCAATACGTTTTAAATCATAGGCTCCACGTGTGTTCTCCGTTATCGTATCTTTCGAAAAATCCACAACTCTCGTACTTGCGTCAAAAACAACATTTTCTAAGACAGATCCAAAGGAATGAACTGCACTCCAGATTAGTGGTTCATATTTTTGTTTAAGATTTATTGTTTTTGCGTAGCAGCCGCCCTCAAAATTAAAAATTCCATCTTCTCCCCATCCATGTTCATCATCACCTATTAATTGCCTATCAGGATCAGATGAGAGGGTGGTTTTTCCTGTACCGGATAAACCGAAAAATAGTGCTGTGTCCCCATTGCGTCCCATGTTGGCTGAGCAGTGCATGGGCAACACATTTTCTGAAGGAAGTAAGCGATTCATCACAGTAAAGACAGACTTTTTTATTTCCCCTGCATATTGGGTATTTCCAATAAGGATAATTTTTCTATTGAAATCTATAATTACAAAAGTGGGGGATTTCGTTCCGGCATTTTTCGGATCGGCTTTATAACCCGGGGCTTGAATTAAAAGGAAATCAAAATCCTTAATCGCACTATTGCGCTTTTCAATGAAAAGGTTCTTACTGAATATGGCTGACCAGGCATATTCGGAAACGACCCTGATCTTCCTCTGGTGCTGTTCATTTGCTCCAACAGCTACGTCCTGAATATATACATCTTTCTTCTGTAAATACGTTAATACCTTGTCTAACAGATTATCAAATTGCTGAGGAGATATTCTCTGATTTACTTTTCCCCAATAAATTTCTTCATCATATTCGTTTCCATAATCAACAATATATTTGTCACCCGGTGATCTACCTGTAAACTCACCAGTGCTCACGAGAATTGCGCCAGACTCCGAGAGAAAACCCTCGTGATTTCGAATTACCTGCTCAACAAGATCAGGAAGTGAAAGATTTTTATATTGATTTTTTGAGGACTTGACTGAGAGAAAGCTGGATAGAACATTATCAGATTTTGTTCCTTTTTTCAAGTTTCACTCCATTTTTCGATATGATTTATCAAAGATCATTCTATTGTATTTGTAGATTTAACGCAAAATGGAACCAGAACCATAAAACCTCATATGCGGGCTTACCATAAATTGAGGAACCTGAATCCTGTGACCGGAGATAAGGATCATATCCCCGCGAAATGACTCCTTTTATCCATTCCTTTGAAAATGAAGTTACTGCAACTGCATTGTAAATCCTTGATTGGCTAGACAAATTAACACTTTCCTGGCGAGGGATTCGGAAAGCACAAGAATTGCCATTCTCGACACACCCCAAGTAAGCGCTCTCATTAGATGGTGCTTCCAATCCAATTAAGATCGGCTTTTTAAATTTTTCAAATATCGGATAAACCATTGAATCTATTTGGTCATTTATTTCCCCAATAATATTGTCTTGATCGCTGATAGTGGGAGAGTAGAGAACATAGACCATATCCACATCTGACAACCAGTCAAAATTGGTATTTGGTCCTTGTAAAGTTACTACCCCAATTATTTTCCCAGAAAAGTGAGTTCGCAGTTCAGAAACAAAATTACCCCACTGGAATGATTCTAAAGGCAAGATCGTTGAAAGCGAGGAAAGGGATGGTTCCCCAATGACTATAGCTTCAAGTTCCATGATTTCTGATAAGTCGGCATAATTTATAACGAATCTCTTGTATCTATCAATGACCGTTAAGTCCCAGGATTCAGGTAATCCACCGGACATGAGTGTTTCCACGGAGCCAAGAGGAGATATCCTCGGAAATAATACAGGCTGAAGATCATGCAACTTGGCATAATTTATTAACTGCTGCATCTCCATCCAAGAGGCATCATCCTGATAAACGGGTTCGATCATTGGGGGATTCAGATTTGACAATGACCATTTAGGAGTAAAAATCACCCATTTTCCACCTAAATTCTGAATATCTGCAAATCCGGTGTCAATATTTGTTTTCCACGAATCAGGTAAATTACGAATGACTTCAATGCCCGTAATTCTTTCAGGATTTGGAACTACCTCTAACCCCCCACTATCAATACTAGGAACCACTGTAGAATTCGAATAATTAACCCATCCCTCAATTGTTGTAGATATTGTTTGTGCATCTGTCAGTGGAACCAATGAAGATGAGGGTGATGTTGATAATCCATTTTCACAATCTCCTTCACGACAAAATCGATAGGATGTATTTCCTATTAGATTCAATGGAGAAGTTAGGTTTACTACCCATGTACCCATTGCAGTTTTTTCCATTGGGATGGGTTCCATCCAATCATAAGGATTAAGCTGAAGATAAAGAGTAGTGATATCTGGAGAAGTGGGATTTAATGTTACTTCAAAGTGCACATTTCCAAAATTAGGAGATTCGGTTGTTATGATGCTATCATTTACTACAGAATCTTTCTCAGGAACGATGAATTCTCGGGTGAAAAAATTACCATTTGTTCCTAATTCGGAATTCCAAAACCCATCACCTTGAGTGTATTTGTATTTGATATACGCTCCGGCAGGTAGCTCAAGAGTAAGGGAGTATTTATTTTTTGCTAACCGCACCATTTGTGGTAACTCATCAGCACGGTTTGCTGATCCGGCTAACAATTCAGAGTAAGGATTTCCAAGTTGGTATAGGTTACCGGCAATTTTTACAGGTAGTTCGGGATCTACAGGCCCTTGATGTTTGACAATAAAAGTAACATTAACCGTTTTTGCTCTATCTACACCAATAAAAATGGGGGTTGTAGCATTTGCAGCAACAGTGGCGTATTGTTGAAATGTTGTGAAGCTTCCTGTCTTGCTATGTATTACGATATTATGTGTACCTTCTGGAACTCCCTCAAGGATAAATGAACCGTCTGACGAAGATGTGGTCTGCAATCCTGCAGCACTTATCACCATCTCCGGAATTGGTGCATTATTCGATTTATCGATGATTTGACCGCTTATGCGCCCAACAGGTTTCTGAGCAGGATTCCCATCCCAACTATAGATCAGATCCTGTACCAACTCTGGTCCGTAAATTTTCAGCCACCGCATTTGAACAGGCTGTCCTCTGGAATTAAATTCAGGTACAACAGTTTCGCTTATCTTTATGTAACGATAAGCAATTTCAGCTCCAACAGTTAATGGAATTCTAACCATGAACACTGTGTCAGAGTTCCTGGTCATCGCAATTCTAGTAGGATTAAAGTAGACTCCGGTAACCACATCGAGGATCTCCAGGTACAATCCCTGATGCTCATCCAAGCTGGCAGGTAAAACCACCTGAAAAACCACTTCAGCTTGTGTTAATGATTCACTTTTCTGTATTGTTTGGCCAATTGCATTGCTGCAAGAAGATAAGAACAACAACAACAAAATCACAAAACCGTACCCAATTTTATGAAAAATATTTCTCATATATGTTTTAGTAGCTACTCGGATGGGAAGAGATTCTGAATTTCTGAGGCGTGGTTAACCAGACTACCCAAGACTCCGTTTATAAATCGAGGAGAACTATCGGAACCATAAACTTTAGCTAGCTCAATTGCCTCATTGATTGCTACTTTTAAGGGGGTACATTTTTCGACACCAAATTCCCATAAAGCAATTCTCAAGATATTTCTATCGATCACTGCCACTTGATCCAGCGGCCATTCAGGGGCGTGTTCAGATATGATCTTGTCCAGCTTAGGCACAATTGGGATGACACCATTAATAATTTGACTGGAAAACTTTACCAGGGATTCTTCCATGGTTTCATCAATCAATCGAGCATCAAGGGAATCACCCAAACTATGCCCTGTCAGATCATACTCATAGAGAACTTGAAGTGCAACACCTCGTGCTTTTGTCCGAGATTTCATAAATTCTTCACTTTAACAATTATTGTCAATATCCTCGATGTGAACATTCACTTGGCCGATTTCCAGTCCTACCATTTCCTCTATTGACCGGGATACTTGGTTTTGAATACTCTTTGCCACTTCGCGTACCACCACATCCTGTTTTAAGACAACATAAATATCTGCAAATACAACGTTATTCTCAACATAAATATTTATACCTTCAGCAAGTCCTTTTTTAAAAAGCGTATTTACATCTCGAGGACCTGGGGTTAATCGACATACTCCTTCAACCCCCAGTGTGGATAATTGTGCTATCGAAACTAAAACTTCAGGGGCGATAGTGGTTTTTCCAATTAATTTTTGTTCCATTTTTTCTCCATCACATTAGCATCTTCAGCTATCTTAATTATAACCTTTTATCACTTGCAAAGGTTACGGTCTGAAACCCTACATCTTTTTTAGATTCCCAACACAAATCTCTACGACTTTCGATAGCTCCTGATCCAGAAGGATACAATGTGATGAGTTCTCCAGCCAAATCAATTCTTTATTCTTGGATCCTAATAGCTCATAGACCTCAACAGCACCGGAAGGGTTAATCGTTTGATCCTTTTTTCCCTGAAAAATCAGGCAATCAGTGTCTATTTCAGGTAGTAACCTTCTTACTCTTTGTTGTAATTTATGGAGTTGACTGGCAGCACGAAGAGGAACAACATTATAGCCTTGCCATAACATTGTTGCATCCGTATGTTTCTTGAAAATATAAGGAACAAATGGCCAGAAGAATATGGATTTCCACAATCCATTGATTTTGAGTGCAGGTGCAAAGAGGAATATTTTTTTGATTTCTGGATGCCTAAATGCGAGGTAGCAGGTTAGCAATCCACCCATGGATTCACCAAATACAATAATTTCCCTGTGAGTTATTGATAATTCAAGGTACGCAGATTCAACAGATTCGATCCATTCCTTCATCTTCGTCTTATTCATAAACTCAGGAGTCGTTCCATGCCCAGGGAGCAGGGGAGCTCTAACCGGATAACCGAAGCTGTTCAAAATTTCTGCGAATTGTCTAACCTCAACGGTCGTTGCCGTAAAACCATGGATTAACAATAGAGCGGGTTTTTCTTTATCACTTCCTTCAAAGAAAAAGGGATTCCCGTCCAGTTCTGGGTGTTGGAAAATAGGGGGTTTTTGGGGTTTCATCAGTCACTCCTCCAAATATTCAGGAATAGTTGCGGTGGCATAAGGAATAACTGCTATTCTAGCATCTGTTGGAAGCTCAGAAATGCTTTTGGTTATTTCAGTTTGAAGATTCGACGAAATAGATTCGATTAATAAATTCGAAAGAAGTTTACTATCAATCGATGAATATAGCTTGAAATTTACTATTGATGAAATTTTTGCCACCTGAAATGCTTTATGTGGTCCGACTTGAAAACCTTTTTCTAAAAAATACTCAATTACCTGAGGGTGACTTTTCATACCATTCATGAATTCGAGATATTTTTCACTACCAATTCCTTCAATGCACTCAGCAACTAGAATAACCTTAGCACCTTTTTTACAGAACAATGAGGCGTGTGTTAAGGCTTTTTGGGCTTGATAAAAATTTATATCTTTCGGATACCCTCCTGCAGAAGCGATGACGAGATCAAAGCGTTCAATAATAGGAGTCAAATTGAGATTTTTAGAAAAAACAATCCCTTGTTCCATTACTGAATCAGGTTTTCCACAAAAAACCTGTAGTATTTTTTTGTCTTCATCAAGAATGGCATTAATTGCAAAATCAATGCCTATCATTTCTCCGATCTCTTCAATATCCTGCCGTAGTGGATTATTATAATAATTACCCACTTTTGAATTAGTATCGATTAGAAGAGTGTGGTTTTGGTTTATTGTTTGTCTACCCCCAAGTCCAATTGCCGCACTTTTTACACCCCCAGAAAAACCCGCGAAATGATGAGGCTCTATATCTCCTATGACAACTTTCAGATCAGCTCCATAGAATTCTTTGTTTACATAGACAGATGTGTTTCTCGAAGTGACCCCTAAATACGATAAATTGTTATTATCATCGCAATTATGGGGGATTATGTCATAATTTTGGTAAATGCTTTCAGGTATAACTAAATAATATTCATCTTTTCGCATAGGTGTATGCGTACCTGATGCAAGAAATATTTTTATATTCTTTTTTTGAACCTTCCATTCCTGCAGAACATGCAACAGGGGATGGAGAAGTAGTTCATTCGGTACTGGTCGTGTTTTATCGTTAACAGCAATACCCACACGAATTGATGGACTAGGATTTTTGGATTCAAACTGCCTATTAAAATAACCCTTAATTTGATCACTGACAGTTATATGGTCTAAAGCCGCAACACTTGTTATTCTCTTACCGAAAAAAAATACACCTTGTTCACTGTCCAAGTTTATTGGTAACGATGAAGAGCCGTAGGGCAAAGAATATGTTCGATTCATTATTTTTCCCTTATCGTGAAAAAGATCTTTTATTAATTTTACATTTATTTAGAATCACATTACTACGAAAGAGCAGTAAAGTGTGCTAAAATGTGATTATGCTTTCGATAAGTATTATTATCACAAACATAGAGGTATTTACCAGTGGAGCAATTAACAATTGAAAAGGCTGTATTTGGATATCTGGATTCAATTAGATTATCCCGAAGCGTGCATACGTACAAAACATACGCTAATGGTTTACGTTTCTTTTTAACAACCATAGATCAAATCGGTTTCGATGCTAAGAAATCGGTTGCCGGCTTACGCGAAGATTTAGTAATTCAAGCGGCCAAGGATCTAAAAAACCATGCTCCATCTACAGAAAGATTATATCTTCAAGCTATTAGTGGATTCTATGAATATCTTGTTGCCGAAAATCTTGCATTAATTAACCTTCCCAGATTAAAACTTCTAATTCATCAACGCGCACGTCGTCCTGGCCAACGATTGCCGCAATTTCCAGCGTCTTCAATTGACACGATGCTCGATAAAATATCATCATCTGAATTTTCGCATGGTGGAGATGAAACTGAGAGATTGATCAATTTAAGGGACAGAGCATTTTTACTAACGCTTGCGGATACCGGGCTGCGGGTTCACGAAGCTTGCAACCTAAGACGTGGCGATGTTGATTGGAATGAGGGAAAAGCAATGATTATCGGGAAGGGAAATCAACAAGCGATTGTTCGTTTTTCAACCAGATCAACTGATGCATTGATGGATTATCTAAAACTGCGTGGGAAAATTGATGGCGCAATGAAAGTAGCACTATCTGCATTACCATTATTTGCTCGGCACGATAAAGGGGCTGGAAAAAAGATTAAACCCTTAACTACAACTTCCGGACGTAATATTGTTGCGCATCGGGTTAGACAATTGCTTGGTGACGATTCTGTGGGTTCTATTACTCCACACTCGTTTCGGCACTATTTCGTTACCAGGGTGCTAAAATCTTCAGGAAACTTAAAACTTGCTCAAGAACTTGCCCGACATAAGAATATTGCGGTCACCCAACGCTATACGCATTTATCAAACGATGAACTAGATAAAGGATATTGGGATGCGATCGAAGAAAGCACATAAAAACAGCCCCTGATTGCTCAGGGGCTGTTTCTTGGGGTCAATAATTAGTTAACAACTGTTACGTTGCTAGCCTGAAGACCTTTGGGGCCTTTTTCGATAGCGAATTCGACCTTCTGACCTTCTTCTAGATTGCGGTATCCTTCACCCTGAATAGCAGAGAAATGGACGAATACGTCCTCTCCACCTTCGCGGGAGATGAAACCATAACCCTTGGTTCCGTTGAACCATTTGACCGTGCCGATGATACGTTCTGACATTTTTTGCCTCCTATAGCAAAACTACTTTTTTTAGGATCTTTTTCGTTCTTTCGGAGCGGTCAAATAAAAACAGCCCTGGAGCTTTCGCCTTTGGCTGTCGTTTATTACATCCAACAAGAACTACTGCATCCTACAATGAATACTTTATCATATTACTATGGAGAAGTCAAGGGTTATTCTACAATTACCACGATTATTCACTCAACACTTCCTTTGCTTTCTTCGTTTGTTTTCCACGTTCTTCAGTATTGAGAAGGCGCTTTCTGATTCTGAAATTGACCGGAGTGACCTCCAGTAATTCGTCTTCTGCAAGATACTCGATCGCCTGATCAAGACTCATTGATAAAGGAGGAGTCAATCGAATTTCTATATCTTTGTTAGAAGACCGCATATTCGTTAAATGCTTCTTCTTGCACACGTTCACTGTTAGATCATCCGGACGTTGAGTTTCCCCCACAACCATACCCTCGTACACATCAACTCCTGCTCCAATAAACAACACTCCTCGTTCTTCAGCATTTTTTAAACCATAAGTGGACGATTGCCCAGTTTCCCAGGAAACAATGGAACTCGTTGCCCTTGAAGTGATTGTACCCGCAAGTGGTAAATAACCATGAAACAACGAGTTGATCGTGCCCATTCCTCTAGTAGCAGTTAGAAATTGATATCGAAAACCCAAAAGTCCACGTGTGGGCACCAGATATCTTAGGTGCACAGTATTATCCGGATTATTCAACATATCGAGCATTTTTCCACGTCGGCTTCCTAACATTTCAACAACTGTTCCAACAGTTTCAGGACTTGTTTCGATGTGTAATTCTTCAAAAGGTTCCAATATTTCCCCTGAGTCAGATTCTTTAAAGATTGCTTCTGGCCTGGATACTTGAAACTCATATCCTTCACGTCGCATCGTTTCAATCAATATGGCCAGATGTAACTCCCCTCTTCCGGAAACGATGAATGTATCTGCAGATTCTGTTTCACCTACACGCAATGCCACGTTATTCTTCAGTTCATTGAATAACCTCTCCCTAATTTTTCGGGAGGTCCCCCATTTCCCTTCTTTACCGGTAAATGGTGATGTATTTACACCAAATGTCATCCGCACCGTTGGCTCTTCAACCTCTATGGTCGGTAAGGCTACTGGATTCTCCGGATCCGCAAGAGTTTCTCCTATTCCGATTCCTTCAAGTCCTGCAATTGATACGATTTCTCCTGCAGTCGCGCTTTGAACCTCAACCTTATCCAATCCTTGGAAGACGTATAAATAGCGTGCTTTTTCTGGTAATACCGACCCGTTTTTCAGCAATCGAGCAACTGTTTGGCCACTTTTTATCACCCCTGAATGGATTCTCCCCACAGCGGTAACTCCACGATATTCATCATAACCAAGGTTGGTAACAAGCAATTGCAATGGCGATTCCAAATCAACACTCGGACCTGGAACGGTATCCAAAATAGCAGTAAACAGTGGCTGCAAATCCTTTTCAAGATTTCTTGTAAGCCCAGCCTGTTGTGTGATTGCATTGGCATAAATAATTGGGAAATCAGCTTGTTCGTTAGTCGCACCTAGTTCAAGGAATAGGTCAAAAGTGAGGTTTACTGCCCTATCGGGATCAGCGTCTTTACGATCCATTTTATTAATTACTACGATAGCTTTATGTCCTCGTTCCAGAGCTTTTTTGAGAACAAACCTTGTTTGGGGCATAGGTCCTTCAGCCGCATCTACCAGGAGCAACACACCATCAACCATGTTCATAACCCGTTCAACTTCGCCACCAAAATCAGCGTGTCCAGGAGTATCAACAATATTTATTTTGATCATCTTGCCGGTTTTTTTATTTGGAATCTCGATCGCAGTATTCTTGGCTAGTATTGTGATACCACGTTCTCTTTCGAGATCGTTAGAATCCATCACTCTTTCGATAACAGCCTGATTTTCCCTAAAGACCTTGGCTTGTTTAAGCAATCCATCCACAAGGGTTGTTTTCCCGTGATCAACATGAGCAATTATTGCGATATTCCTGATATCTTCCCTAACAGTAATCATTTTTTTCCTGACACTTCTAGTATATTTCCGACCAGCTATCATATCAGACAGGAACCCAAGTGAATAGGGGGCAAATATGCTAAAGTCCTACTATAATTACTCCATGGTTGCTAAAAAGGGAATTTCGTTAGTACTGAGTGGGGGTGGAGCAAGAGGAATAGCACATATTGGCGTCCTCAAGACACTCGACAAGTTAGGTATTCCCGTTACATCCATCTGTGGATGCAGTATGGGTGGATTAATTGCCAGCCTTTTTGCTTTAGGCTTACCAATAATTGAAATTGAACGGATTGCAGTAAAGTACTCTTCGATGCGCGAAATGGTAAAACTGGTTGACCTAACTCCCCGTCGAAAAGGTCTCATCATTGGTCAACGATTTCGTGCGTTTTTATCGAAGATAATCAGTGAAGAAAGCAGTATTCAAGAAACCAAAATTCCCCTCTATATGAATTCAGTTGATCTGACAACAGGAGCTGAAGTTATCCTCGAAAATGGAAACTTACTTGATGCTATCCTCGCCACGACTGCAGTTCCAGGGGTTTTTACACCGCTGGAAGATAACAACAGGTTACTTGCTGATGGTGGAATTATTAATAATCTACCAGTTTCAATTATGCGGATTAAAACTGATAATTCAATTGTAGCGGTCGACGTTCATCAGGTATTTTCCGAATCACATCCGACCATAGGATTACTAAATCCTTTTTCTTTATCGTTATTTCCCGAGTTTATTAGAGAATACTATTTGGCTGAGTTGATCCGAGTCAGAAAAATGACCGATTTACACCTCGAAAAAACCCCTCCCGATTTATTGATTCAACCCGTTATTGATCCAAACATTAGTCTCTTTTTTGGATTTCAAAAGGTAAATGAACTTATATCGGCTGGTGAAAAAGCAGCTGAGGAAGTAACTACTAACCTATTTGAGTTAATAAAATAAATCTATTTCTTTAATCCAAACTTCAAGAGGATTAGGTAAACGCCTAAAATTATTAGCGCTACTGATCCAGTATTTTGAAGGAAACCCGCTACATTTGTGGGATTACCACCGATGTAGAGACCCGAACCGACCATAGCAAATACCCCTCCGGGGATTAGTGGCCACCAGGTAAAACGTTTCTGAAAAATCCTTGAGCACACAGAAATTAAAATCCAGCCTAGCGAAAACCAAACAAGCATTATCCCCGTATCCCGCAAGCCATTGATATCACCTACAGTACTCCACCCACTAAATATACCAGCCCCGATTGTACCGACCAATAATCCAGGAATCATGAGATTAATGTTTTGTTTGACTCCACCCCAAATAACGAAAGTAAGACTTAATGCAAGACAAATAGCAAAAATAAAAACCAGTAATCGTAAATCCCTGAAATAGAAAACCAATGCAAGTGCAATGCTTACGGTGATTATGAAAAAAGTCCACCAGTGATATCTCTTTTTTATTGATCCTATGCTTATAAACAATCCCAACCACATTATTGAGAAAAACGTAAAACCGTATGCAAGAATACTTGCAGTTTCAGTCTTAATAAAAGGTTGAAAGATTAGAAACAATGTGCCTGTTATTGCAGTGATGATGTAGCCTGCAAAAAGCCAAAGAGTATTTTTTATGAAATGACCATAAGTCAAGACAACCACTCCCGCAACCAACGGAAGTGACAATGGTATCCAACCAGTTTTTATTTTTTGATCAATAAAAAGAAGAATTCCTCCAAGGACTAACGCAACACCTATGGCAGGAGCATAATGAGAAAACCCAGATTGCTGTGTGCCATTGATTGAAGTACTTTCTCTCCTAAATCGTAATAATCCCATATTCCTTTGCCTTTAGAACTGCCTGCATCCGGTCCCTAACACCCAATTTACTCAAAATACTTGATAGATGGTTCTTGACAGTGCCCTCTGAAATAACCAATGTGTCTGCGATTTCTTTATTGCTAGCACCGGTAGCAACATATCTTAATATCTCAACCTCCCTATTGGATAAAGGATCTGCCAGGGTTTTTTGTTGATCTGAAACAGCCGGCCTGGAAATTCGGGAAAACTCAGAAACAACTTTAGCAGTAATGGATGGAAGTAAAAAATACTCTCCTTTAGCTGCTGTTCGAATCGCCTCGATTAATTTATCAGCAGACACATCCTTTAACAAATATCCAACGGCTCCTGCCCGTAGACCATCGAAAACTGTCTCATCTTCATCAAAAGTAGTAAGAACAATTACTTTTATATTTTTACCTAATTTAACAATCTTTCGGGTAGCTTCAACTCCATCCATGACCGGCATCCGAAGGTCCATTAAAACAACATCGGGTGCAAGAGTAAATGCTAACCTTAATGCCTCCTCTCCATTTGATGCATCACCCACGATCTCCAAACCGGGATAGGCACTTAGAAGCGTTTTCAAAGCTTCTCTGAACAATGATTGGTCGTCTGCGATCAGAATTTTAATTGTCATGTTCTTTGGGTATCTTGATACATATCCTAAACCCATTACCTTTTGAACTATCAATTGTGATATCACCCTTGAGTAACTTAACCCGCTCCTCAAGTCCTATGATCCCAAATCCATTCCTATAGGAATCACTCCCCTTACCATCATCATTACAAGATAGCTGAATCATTAAATTATCTGTGCAATCTAGAATTAGCTCAACATTTTTTGCTTCAGAATGCTTGATGACATTATTGACCATTTCCTGCGCGGCTCGATAGAGCGTAAGATCAACCTGAGGGTGAACAACTCCTAAGGATCCTACGCACCTAAAGTGGACCAGAATATCCTTGGAGATTGAATCGATTATTCCTTTTATTCTTTCTTCAAGGGGACTGATTTCTCCAGGTTCCTGCCGTAAAGCAAATACAGAATTTCTTACATCTATTAACGCCTCGTTGGTCAGTTGAATCGCACTAGTTATCATTTTTTCCGATTTAGTTCGGTTTTTGGTTATCGTCGCTGCAGCTGCCTTGAGCTGCATATTTAAGATCGTCAAGTAATGTCCAAGACCATCATGAATCTCCCTAGCCATTCGGTTACGTTCCTGAGTAATCGTTAATTCTTTAACTCTATCAGCATATTCCTTAAGGTGTTTATTAGCCTCCGATAATTCCCTGGCAAGTGATTCCAATCTCATTCGAGCTTTCAGTTCAGTTACAGCCATTTGGGTGAAGATAAGAATAATCACTTGTCCTGTAAAAAAGAAGGGAACTCCTTTCCATACTTCCACAAGATTCCCAGCATAACTATATACAGAAACAATGTATCCAATCAGTATACCCATATTTATGATCAAAACTTTATCTGGGTCTAATAACATAGCTGAATGAGCAACAAGAGGTAATAGAACTAATGAGTTTATCCCTGCCCCTTTTCCTAGAAACACAATGCAACCACCAAGGAATAATTGAACTATGAAATAAGCAATTTTTGTCTTGTTTGAAAAAGATCTCTGAGCATAAGCAAAGCCATAAATTCCGAACGAAATGTAGGCAATTCCAAGAAAAATTATAAACAAGATTGAAATTGGATTGGTAATAGGGGAACTGCTAAAAATGGTAAAAAAAGATATGAAAACCACCAAGGCAAATGCCAGGTCGGTTCCGGTTGTTAAGTTAAATTCATCCTTTTTTCCAGTATCCATTCAGGTTATTATAGCATTCGAGTTTTTCCAGGTTATCCTACTTTAGTAACATTAAGCTCTCGCTATTTATTATTACTTTTGTGATATTTCAAAATACAATGGATCGTGGTCACTAACTTGTTTATCAGTATCATTCAATGTGTTGATGTGAGGTATAGAATAATTAGCAATTTTGTCTACTAAATGCGGGCTGACCGCTGCGTAGTCAAATTGAAAGGCGTTACCTTCATGAATGTAACTAAAATTCTCGATTGATTCTTCACTTAAAAAAAATAAATCCGCATCCTTTAATATTTGAAGAGTGTTTGACCATTGATAATCATTCATATCCCCGATCACAATAATATTCCTGTTGGAATGCTCTTGAAGGAGTTTTTTCACTAATTCCGCGACCAGCATCATCTGTGCTTGTCGTTTTACTTGTTCGGGATTATCAGGTGGTTGAATATTTCCCCAGTCAGGAGACTTAGCAGATTGCGAAACCAGGTGAAGACCAATAATGATGAATTCCTGACCCTCCCAAATGAAATTCCAAAGCAAGGGCTTTCTGGTTCCCGCAAAGACATTTTCATCGATAAATAATGTGCCAGGATTCCTTCTTATGGTCAATCCTCTTAGTACTGTGTTTAGATTGTTTATTTGATCATTACTAGTAGAAAAGGAAATGTTTGCATCCTTTCTGAACAACAAGGCAATCCGGATATTTCCTCCCTGGATTCCACCGTCTTGATTGTTGATTGGTGGGTTATCAACAAATGTGTACACTGGTCCATGACAATTCCTGATAGATCTAGTAATAAGCTGCAATGTCTTTTCGGCTGATATTGTCTGGTCATCTTGAGTCCCGCTATCATCCATTACTTCCTGTAACAGAATAATATCCGGCGCTCCAAGATCTTGAACTACCTGACAGCCAATTTTTTTGACTTTGCTTTCGTCATCAAACCGGGAAAAGTTTTCAATATTGTATGATGCTACTGACAGAGAATTATTCCCGGGAAAGACATTCCTTGGATACTTATCAACACTTCTTACAGGCGGATTTGAAGCAGACCATAATTTATAGTTGGCATATTCGTATATCATGATGCCCGTTACTGGTTCAGTGAGCAAATCACCGACATTGACTTTTTGTGTGAAACTTGATGGTGTATCTACCATGATTTTTTCAGGGTTTTCATCATCTTCCTTCTGAAGCAAGGCTCCTTCAGAAGATAATACATTTTTCTCGATATATGCATTTGGCAATATATAAAATTCGTTGTAATAATTTTTAGGACCTACAACTATCCCTTCAGAGATCTCCACCAGCGTGAATTCCAAACTCTCGTAGTAGTCCAATCCATTTCTGGTGATGTCAAACTTAGAATCCTCCTTTATCCAATTCAACGGAATTCCTTCTGCCCTTTGTCCAATTACAATCGGTTCAGGAAAAGGTACACTAGACTTAAGAATCGTTATCCTAGAGGATATTATTTCTGTTCTCGAAAGATTATGGTCAGAAACATTTCCAGCAACATACTCGTTAATTAATCCATTGACGCTAACCAAGTCTCCTGTAAGAACATCAGGATAATCGCCAGTTGTGACAAAAATGCCATCCGAAGTGCAATCCAAAGTATCAGGGTTTAAGGACTGCATAGAAAAACCATTCTTAAATTTATGTGTGATTACACCAGTCAAACCGTTAACATTTTTCCCTGCATAAGGAGAGACGTGACTGCACCCCTGAATATCTCCAATACTAAGGTTACTCTCAGGCATCGAATTTACATTTTGGCATGAACTAATCAAGAAAAAAACGATCAAAGAGAAAAACTTTTTCATTCTGATCTCACAGGTGAAAATCCTCAGTATTGTATAATCTTACTTGAAACTTGCAGATCAGGAGGTATATGCCTAACTTCATTGGAGCAATTGACCAGGGGACTACTAGCACAAGATTCATTGTATTTGATCAAAATACCAATATTGTAGCTAGTGATCAAAAGGAACACCGGCAGATCTATCCATCGCCCGGGCTAGTGGAACATGATGCATTGGAAATTTGGAATAATACACAGGAGGTAATTTCCAATGCGATGAGAAAATCCGGCCTAAAATCCGAAGATATTAAAGCCTTAGGGATCACAAATCAACGAGAAACGTGTGTTTTATGGAACAAAGAGACAGGATTACCTTATGGAAATGCAATCGTTTGGCAAGACACTCGAACTGATCTAATCTGTAAACAATTATCGGAAAATGGAGGTAGCGATCGTTTCAGAGAAAAAACCGGTCTTCCACTTGCAACATATTTTTCTGGTCCAAAAATTCGTTGGCTTATCGAAAATAACCCAATTATTAGAAGCGACATTGAAAAGGGTCTGGTTCTATTCGGAAATATGGATACCTGGATCATCTGGAATATGACAGGTGGAACTCGTAATGGAATTCATGTAACAGATATTTCGAATGCATCCCGAACCCTATTGATGAATCTTCATACATTAAAATGGGATAATGAACTTTTACAGGAGATTGGAATTCCTCATACCATTCTGCCAAAAATCGTTTCCAGCTCCGAAGTCTATGGGTTATCACAAATTGGTCTACGTAATGTTCCGATTGCCGGTGACCTGGGAGATCAACAAGCCGCATTGTTTGGTCAAGGGTGTTATCAACAAGGTGAAGCCAAAAATACGTATGGAACAGGTTGCTTTCTATTGATGAACACCGGACATGAACCAATGATTAGTAAAAATGGCTTATTAACAACCGCTGGTTACCGTCTTGGAAATTCCAAACCTGTATATTGTCTTGAGGGTTCAGTTGCTATTGCAGGCGCGCTTGTTCAATGGCTGCGAGATAATTTGCAATTTATCGATCATTCACATGATATCGAGCCACTTGCTAGGACTGTTCCAGATAATGGTGATGTTTACGTCGTCCCTGCTTTCTCTGGTTTGTATGCGCCATATTGGAAATCAGAAGCGCGTGGACTCATTATCGGACTCACAAGATTTATTAACAAAGGTCACATAGCTCGGGCTGCTTTAGAAGCTACGGCGTTCCAAACGCGTGAGGTTCTGGAAGCTATGGAAAAGGATTCAGGAGTTCGGCTATCCTCACTAAAAGTTGACGGCGGAATGGTTGTCAATGAACTTCTCATGCAATTCCAGGCAGACCTACTCAATGTTCCAGTGGTACGTCCCCGAGTAACAGAGACAACAGCATTAGGTGCTGCGTATGCTGCCGGATTAGCCATTTCTTTTTGGAAAAGCACAGATGAATTGCGGGAGAAATGGGGAAAAGATAAAGAGTGGTTCCCGGATATGGATGAATCTATCAGAGATGGTAAATTTTCCAAATGGAAAAAAGCGGTTAGCAGGACTTTCGATTGGGTTTGAGCGATACCTAATTGTCTTGACTGAATCGAGTTAACGGCATAAAATCAATTCTTGCCTGTATAAAAAGGCAAAATCAAAATAATGAGTGAAGGTAACCAATTCAACGGTGAGAGGCACTCGAAGGACTGTTATGGAAAAGATCATTATTAATGCAGTGAAACGCACCATTACTGGAAAGCAGGTTGGTACCTTACGACGTGAAGGAAAACTTCCAGGCGTAATCTATGGCCATAAAGTTGATCCAATTGCTATCACTATGGATCAAAAAGAAGCTTCGCACGTTCTTAATACTGCCACATCATCCAGTATCATCCAGGTAATTCTTGAGGGTGTTGAACATGCTACTCTGGTTCGAGAGAAACAGAAGGATTACTTGAAAAATCGTTTCATTCATGTCGATTTTCAAGCAGTTTCTCAAACTGAAAAGATCCGGGCTGACGTAGGTATTGAATTCATTAACGTTTCTCCTGCTGTCAAGGACTACAGTGCAGTAATTGTAGAAGGCATGACAGAAATTGGAGTTGAAGCTCTTCCGAAGGATCTTCCGGAAAGGTTTACGGTTGATTTATCCCAACTTAAACAAATCGGTGATGCTATTTACGTGAAAGATCTTTCCGTTCCTGTCGAAGTTCACGTGCTAGATTCAGCTGAAGAGATGGTTGTGATGGCAGCCGCTCCCGCGCTGGAAGAAGTTGAACCTGTAGCTGCCACTGAAGAAGTCGCTGCTGAACCTGAAGTCATTGAAAAGGGTAAGAAAGAAGAAGAAGTTCCTGAATAGACCTGTATTTTCTAATAAAAAGGACAATGGGTCATCATCCATTGTCCTTTTTTCTAATTATTTCAAGAAGCTGCTGTGTTAATTGAGCTGTATATCCCCATAAATGCTCGCCATTGTAATCTTTATAGTGGATTACCTTTCGAACCCCAAATTGTTCGGATTGATAATCTGCTTCGTAATAATTATCTGGATTTCCTAGCCAATCGATTGGTATCGTAAACACCTTTTCCACTTCACAACTGTTTATGTGGATTGTAAAAGGATAATTAACCAGCCCAATAAAGGGAAAGACTGTAAAACCTGTTACGGTAGATGAAACCGGCAACTGTCCGATAATATTTATTTGCTTTCTGTCGAGCCCAATTTCCTCAAAGGTTTCTCTAAGGGCTGTGGCTTCCAGTGAGGTATCATCAGATTCATAAGATCCTCCTGGAAAGGAGACTTCATTCTGGTGGGAGGCCACATTTGCAGTTCGTCTTGTAAACAATAAACATAAATTCTCATCTCTAATCACAATGGGCAGTAAGACAGCTGCACACGAGCTGTCAGGAGAGCAAGATTCACTTGATTCTTGCCCATTGTTTTTTAGTGTCCGAATTATAAAATCGATTCTTCGATCATCAATCATTTTCTTGCGTTTCGTCACCTTGGTGGTCCTGGTCATGATTGTAAACAGTGATTCCCATATCTTCAAGTAAGTCAGGATTAATATTTTCTTTATCTATTGTCACTGAACGGGCAAATATTAAGTAACCGGTATGCGCGATCATGCGGTCCGCTGGCCGAAAACGAAGAGGTTCTGCCTTATAGAACTTTAGTGAAATATCACAGACATCGATGAAAGCAAAATCATTCCTCCGTAATTCGGTTAATAATTTCACCACCTGATTTGTAGTTGGTAATATGCACCCAAAGTACCCTCCGGATTTTAATGATCGTTTTACGGTAGGAATAAAGTCATAAGCATTGGCAATATCAAGAAAAATGGCATCAACCCCTACCTCATCAAAACCCAAAGCGATATCTTTAACCTTAAATTCAATCCGGCCTATTAACCCTAATTTTTCCAAACTCTTTTTGGCAATTTCCTGTGTCTCAGGTTTAATTTCATAAGAATAAACTTTACCTTCTTCACCGGTATAGAGTGCCAAAGCCGTAGTGAACGAACCGCTACCTGTTCCGGCTTCAATTACCCTGGTTCCTGGAATTATTCCCATTTGCAAGAGAATATATCCGATTTCTTTCGGGTACATTATTTGAGTTGCTCGTTTAGTGTTCTTCAGAATGTCTTGTGTCGATGGTTGTAATAAGAAAAATGGACTCCCGTTGTGACTGCAGATCTGACTCCCCCATGTTTTTCCAATTAAATCATCATGTTTAACCATGCCTCGATGAGTATGCAATTCTCCACCTGAAGTGAGTGTGAAAATAAATGATTTATGCCGAAGCCCAACTAACTGAATGAGATCACCGGCTTTCGCTGATTCAGTATTCAGTTTTTTCATTTTGTCTGATTTTTCTTATCAGATGAATTTTCAATGGAAGCCATCGAAAGCCAGTATCCGCCAAATAATACTGCCAAACAGACAACGAGAGCGAATCCTAAATACGTTGGTCCAAGCATTAAGATTTCTACTTTGAGGAGTTTACCAATTATGTGTCCCAACCAGAATCCAAAGATGGAAAACAGGTTATAGATCATCAACCATTTAATCCCCCCGCCTTTCCAGAAATGGAAGGCACATCCTATTAGCAAAGCGATAATTGTCCCTAACATGAAGGCTGCTAGTGTCATCGGTTCCCTCTTTCTGTTTTTATTATCTCACCACTTCCGACTACTTCATCACCCTCATAAATAACTACTATTTGTCCCGGGGTAGCATCTCGTACCGGAGATGCAAATTCAATCGCGTAAGTGTTAGCCGCATATGTCAGCTTAGCAGATTGTAGCCTGGCTTTATACCGTATCTTTACTTCATACCCCTTATTAAACTCGGGGGTATTGCCACAGATCCAATTTTCACTCGCCAGGTAAACTCTAGTAAACAGGAGATCAGAGGATAATCCAATGACCAGTTCATTTGTCAGAGAATTCTTTTCGATAACATAAACAGGTTCACGATTACCTGACCCGATGCCTTTCCGCTGACCAATAGTATAGTTCCACAATCCGTTATGGGTCCCAATTACTTTTCCAGCCGTATTGACAATTCTCCCCCTACTGGCGAATTGATCGCCATATCGATTTAGAAATTCGCGATAATCCGATCTTCCAACAAAGCATAGATCCTGTGAATCCGGTCTATCAGCAACGGGCAGTTTCCTTCTCCAGGCTTCGTCCCTGACCTCCTCCTTAATAAGCTTGCCCAAAGGAAAAATAGTTTTAGATAATTGAGATTGGGAGAGACCAGAAAGAACGTAGGATTGATCCTTCACAGGATCATCTCCTTTTTTCAAATGGAAAATTCCGTTGGAATCTTTAATAACCTTTGCATAATGTCCAGTCGCAAAATAGTCGGCACCCATTGCTAAAGCTTTTTCGAGGAGATAACCCCATCTGATGGATCGATTACATAAATAACACGGGTTTGGAGTAAACCCTTCGAAACTCCTTGTGACAAAAGAATCCACAACTTGAGATTTAAATTGTTCTCTTGCATCGATAACGTAAAAAGGGATGTCCAATCTACCAGCGACTTCTCTTGCCATACTTATGGCTTCTGGAGTACAGCAAGCATTCTCTTCCTGGTTACAATCTGTAGTCCATAGTTTCAACATCACCCCAGTTACCTGGTAGCCTTGTTCAACCAACAACGCTGCCGCAACAGAGCTGTCAACACCACCACTCATTGCAACTACTACACGCAATCCTTTGTTTTCAGAAGTTTTCATTTCCGTAATAGAATAACTAATCGCCGGAGTTCATCAAGGAAATTTTGAACTTGTTCTTCAGTAGTTTGTTTCCCGATAGTGACTCTCAATGCCCCTCTTGCAAGATCCTCAGGAATACCAATGCTAAGTAAAACTTGAGAAGGCGTAGGTTTTCCGACTTTGCACGCCGAACCAGAAGATACAGCAAACCCTGCTATATCTAAACCGACAACTAGATCCTGTCCAAGGATTCCGTCAAAAACAAAACTTGCATGGTTTGGTAACCGCTTTTCAGGGTGGCCAGTAAGATATGCACCGGGTATTGACCTAATTATTTCTTCAATAATCATGTTGCGGAGTTTTATAAATTTTAAATTATTGATATCCCTGGATTCACAAACTAATTCATAGGCCTTAGTCATACCAACGATCAGAGGAAGATTCTGAGTCCCTGCCCTTAAGTTGCTTTCCTGGCTTCCTCCAGTCTGGACAGCGTTAAGGATTGTTCCATTTCTTATGATCAACCCACCGACGCCTTTGGGGCCATAAAATTTATGAGCACCAAAGGACATAAAGTCTACATTCCATTTGTCCCAATCCACGTTCAAATAAGCAAATCCTTGAACTCCGTCTGTGTGAAAGTACGCTCCCTTTTCAGCGCACAACGCACCAATACTTTGAATATCATTTACCGTACCAATTTCGTTGTTAGCCCAAATAACAGAAACCAACTTTGTTTTTTCATTGATTGAAGATATCAGATCATTAGTTTCTACTAATCCATATTTATCTACGCGCAATCTCTTTATTATTATTTGTTTTTCTAATAACGCGCAAGTTGCTGCAATAGCAGGATGTTCAACGGGGCTGATGAGCAGGTTATCCCCTGATAATATGTCTGGTGTACTCAAGCTCCCTTTTACCGCCAGATTGTCACTTTCGGTTCCCCCTGAGGTAAATATTAGGTCCGAATCAGAAGCGTGAATCAACTCCAGAATTCGTCTGCGGGATCTCTGTAGTTCAGTCTCTGCTCTTTGACCAAAAAAGTGAAGGGATGAAGGATTACCGAATGTATCCGTGAAATAAGGAAGCATGGATTGAACCACAATTGGATCAACCGGTGTCGTAGCTGCATAATCCAGATAAACTTTATCCATTTTATTATCCGCCGTGATTATAGCATGCTTGTAACTACCTAAATAAAGGCTGATATAATCAATAAAAACGAAAATTGGAGATTTTCATGAAATCAACAATTATTTTTGGGACGGATGGTTGGCGCGGGTCTATCGCGGAAGATTACACATTTGAGAATGTTAGGCGATGCACACAAGGTTTTGCCAATTACCTTTTAAAAAGGGGCAAGAAAAACCAATGGATAGTTGTTGGTCATGATAAACGTTTTCTTTCTGAGTTTTTTGCGAGAACGGTATGCGAGGTTCTTAACGGTAACGGGATAAACACTTTTCTTACAGACGGTCCAACCCCGACCCCTGTCATATCGTACGCCGTTGTTGACAGACATGCAGCAGGAGCTGTAAACATCACAGCTTCCCACAATCCACCAACAGATAATGGTTACAAAGTACGAGATGAGAACGGCGGGGCGATTCCGCCAGAGGATTTGAAAGTTATTGAGTCATTGATCCCGGAAACAGACGAGAATATTCAGTCGATCAAATTCGATGAGTGTCTTAACAATAAAACCACTGTTTTTTTTGATGCATCAATTAATTACATAACACATCTTGCTGATTTGATCGATTTGCAGCCAATAAAGAATGCCGGACTAAAAATTGTTGTGGATGCCATGTGGGGTAATGGAGCTGGATGGTTTAGTCGTCTCCTTGCAGGCGGGAAAACTGAAGTAATAGAGATTCATGACCAACGGAATCCCATATTTCCTGAGATGAAACGGCCTGAACCTATTCAACCTAATATTGATGTTGGTCTTCAAACCACCATTGACAAAAATGCTGATGTTCTTCTCATAACCGACGGTGATGCAGATCGTGTTGGGGTCGGCGATGAAAATGGAGTTTTCATTAACCAACTACAGGTATTTGCCCTTCTTGCGTATTATTTGCTGGAAGTCAGAAAAGAACGTGGCCCAATCGTTAAGACACTCAGTACAACAAGTATGCTTGAAAAATTAGGGAAACTTTACAATGTGCCGGTTTTTGAAACCGGCGTAGGATTCAAATATGTTGCACCTAAAATGCTGGCTACAAACGCCATGATCGGTGGTGAGGAATCCGGTGGATATGCCTTTAGAGGGAACGTCCCTGAACGTGATGGAATTTTAGCAGGTTTATATATGCTTGATTTCATGGTGAAATTGAATAAGAAACCATCAGAATTACTTGCAATGCTTTTCTCCAAAATTGGATCTCATTATTATGACCGGGTAGATACAGCCTTTTCTGGTGACCGAAAATCTCGAGAAGAAAGCATTCTTTCTGCGAAACCGCAAACTATCGGTGGCTTACAAGTTACCGGTCTCAATACACTGGATGGATTTAAATTCTCACTTGAAGACGGTGGTTGGCTATTGATTCGATTTTCAGGGACCGAACCAATTATGCGTGTCTATTGCGAAACGACCCATAAGGATAGCGTAAAGCAAATTCTATCAGACGGTTTAAAAATTGCCGGGTTGAAGTAATTTGGAATTTATCGACACTCATTGCCATTTAGATCTTCTTCAGAAAAACATCGCTGAGGTGGTAAATAATGCGTTAGAAAATAACGTAAAAATAATGGTTTTACCGGGCACCAACCTGGCATCTAGCAAGTTAGCGATAGAAATTGCAGAAAAATACGACCAGGTCTACGCTGCAATAGGAATTCATCCTCATGAAGTATCAGATATTGTAGATTCGGACGTAGAGGATATTGCAAAACTTGTGTATCATCCTAAAGTGGTTGCCATTGGCGAAATTGGTCTTGATTATCACTACCCTCCTTTT
The DNA here is from genome assembly GCA_964557895.1 of uncultured Anaerolinea sp. Lineage (GTDB taxonomy): Bacteria > Chloroflexota > Anaerolineae > Anaerolineales > Anaerolineaceae > UBA6107. The sequence continues at coordinate 113,010 of CAZLBG010000003.1, read as the reverse complement.
AATGAGTCCCGACAAAAATCGATACTGAAGAAAATGTTAGCTCTTTCCAGTTTATGCAAAAAGCCAGTTATTTTACACAGCCGCGATGCTTTGCCAGATCTGCTCAACATTATTGATGAGTGGCTCATTAATCGTAACAAAAATGAAGTACAACAAAATCCATTGCATGGTGTTTTTCATATGTTCGAGGGTGATGGATCATCTGCTGAAGTTATTATTGCTAAAGGTTTCCAAATCAGTATTGGTGGCAATATTACATACAAGAATAATACTAGAAGCGTTGAATTGCTGAAATCGATTGGATTATCCAGTTTGTTACTCGAGACCGACGCACCCTACATGACCCCCGTGCCTTTTCGGGGTATTCCGAACGAACCATCCAGAATTCCGTTGATTGCAGAAAAGGTCGCGGATATATTGCAAATAAAGGTAGAATTAGTAGCAGAAGTAACGACAAATAATGCGAAAAGATTATTTTCATTGAGATAAAAAAAGTGTCCTCCTCAATCCCTACGCTCCCAGCTATTCAAAATGGTATCGATGCTGTCGAAAAGTTGATGCTTTCACAAGCTGAAAACTACCATCCTGATCTCTGTAAAGCCTTGTCATTGCTGCTATCCTCCGGTGGAAAAAGAATTCGACCCAGGATCATTCTTCTCATAGGATCCATGTTCAATGCGCCAAAAGAGAACCTGATCAGGTTAGCGGCCTCTATTGAACTTCTCCATACTGCAACTTTAGTTCACGACGACCTAATAGACGAAGCTCTTTTTCGTCGTGGAGTACCAACGCTGAATTCCAAGTGGTCACCAGCGGCGACTGTTTTAACAGGTGATTTCGTCTTTGCTTCAGCGGCACACCTTGCCTCATTAACCAACTCAATTGAAGTCATGTCATTGTTCTCAAAGACTCTCCAAACAATCGTCAATGGGGAGGTTAACCAATTGTTTAGCAGTCGCTGCAACAAATCGAAGGACGATTATTATCGCCGGATTTATGCAAAAACAGCATCGTTGTTTGAAACCTCCACCCATACCGCAGGAATAATCAGCCAGGTATCCAATCAGCAGGTTGAACTACTCAGGAAGTTTGGTTATGAAATAGGTATGGCCTTCCAGATAATAGACGACATATTAGATTACCGCGGCGAGCAATCAATAATTGGGAAACCTGTTGGTGGTGACCTCCAACAAGGATTATTCACTCTGCCATTTTTCTATTACATTGAAATGAATGAAGGGGATAAAGAAGTTGAGACTCTCCTTAAGAGAAACTGCCCCTTTGATGAAGACATCGTTCAAAGGATTGTAAACAAAATAGCAGAGAGTAAAGCCATTGACAAATCCTATAATGAGGCAGTTCAATTTTGTGAACGTGCCGAACTCTGTTTACGGCAACTTCCTCAATCCCCCGAGTGTAACGAGCTCTCTCAGATCACATCATATATCGTTGAGCGTAATTTTTGATCCTTTAAAAATAAAAAGCCAATAAATGGCTTTTTAGTGCGCTGGGTGGGAGTTGAACCCACACGCCTTACGGCACATGGCCCTCAACCATGCCTGTCTGCCAATTCCAGCACCAGCGCAACAGTTCCGATATTATAAATGACAATCAGGTTAAGTCAAGCAAAATGCTTTATTAGAAGATGAGGTGACAATGTCGATTATTTTGGACGCAATGGGAAGTGATGAATACCCAGTTCCTGAAATCCTGGCATCAATTGAACTAGCGATCCAGGGCGAGAAAGTAATTCTGGTTGGGAAAAAAGAATTGATATTAGAAAAAGTCAAAGCTTTAAACTTATCTGATTTTTCAACTCCAATTGTGGACGCTCCAGATATTGTTGAGATGACAGATAAACCAGTAGAATCTTTCAGGCGAAAACCAAATAATTCAATGGCCGTAGGGTTAAAAATGGTTCAGATGGGTGAAGGAGATGCTTTTGTTACTGCGGGAAACACTGGCGCTGCTGCCTTCAATGCAATCACTATTCTACGCCGTCTGCCTGGAATCTCCCGACCTGCGTTGGCTGCAATAATTCCAACTAAAAATAAAAAATGTGTTTTCATGGATACCGGAGTGAATGCTGATTGTCGACCTGATTTTCTACTGGAGTTTGCCGTGTTAGGTAGTGTGTATGCCAGTAAAGTACTTGGAATTCCATCCCCTAAGGTTGGTTTGCTTTCCATTGGCGAAGAACCTGAAAAAGGTAGTCAGTTGGTGAAAGACGCCTTTAAACTTCTGCAATCCAGCAATCTTAATTTCTACGGTAATGTTGAGCCAAAGGAAATCTATGCAAGCCTTGTAGATGTTGTGGTTACAGATGGTTTTTCTGGTAATGTTTTTATTAAATCCAGTGAAGCAGTCGGTAAATTGGTAAGTGAAATTCTCAAAGAAAACATTACAAAATCGTTCCTCAGTAAAATCGGATACCTTCTCGCCAAACCGGCTTTCCTCAGCCTAAAAAGAATGATGGATCCATCAGAGACAGGGGCAGCTATTCTTCTGGGAGTTAATGGCTTGGCATTTATCGGACATGGCAGATCGGATTCAAAAGCATTGGTATCTGCGGTGAAACTTGCCCGTAGATCAATAGACAATAATCTTTTGAGTGAGATCAAAACTCATGTGCAGTCTACTTTACCCACCAATCAACCATTTAGTCTAAATTGACAGGAAATCATGAAAATATTTTCAGACGAAAAACTAATAAAACGCAATAAGGTGATTGGTAATGTGTTATCACTAGGAAGCCTAGCCATTTTAGGGTTAGGAATGTTTCTTTCCTTCAAAGATCAGGCGGGAAAATACCTCCCATATACGTTTGCTTCGCTTATCGTTGGTTTCTTGTTATTTCAAGTTGGTAATTTTTACATGGCAAAATGGGGAAAGTCTCCCCGTCCGGACGAATTAATTACCCAATCTCTCAAAGGTTTGGATGGCAATTATTCCCTTTATCACTACAAAACTTCCGTTTCTCACCTTCTCATTGGTCCATCGGGAATTTTTGCTTTACTCCCTTACAACCAACCAGGATTGATCGAATATAATCCCGACCGGAATAAATGGAAGCAATCCGGGGGTAATTTTTTTCTGAAGACATTTGGTGGAGAATCTCTTGGCCGCCCCGATCTTGACGCTAAATACGCCAGCCAGGACCTTGAAAAATTACTTGCGAAAATTGAAGTGGATGTTGAAAAATCAAATCAGAAATCGATACTGGTGTTCACCAATCCAAAAGCAGTATTGAGAAGTGAAGGTTCTGAGATACCTTCTATTCCCATTGAAAAACTCAAGGATTACATTCGAAAGCAGATAAAAAACAATTCTCTATCGTCGGACAAAATAAACCAGATAAACTCAAAACTCGGAAGTTAGAAAAAAAACTGGCTGATCGATCAGCCAGTTTTTTGTTTTATTAGCATTTTCAATCGCTCAACTTCAGTCTTTGATAACTCCCGGAATTCTCCAGTTTTTAGTGTTCCGAGCTCCAAAGAACTAATCCTCACCCGCATCAATCGGACAACATAAAGTCCAATAGTCTTGGCAATTTCGCGGATCTGCCGTTTATGACCTTCTTTCATTACAATCCGTAACCAGGCACCTTTACCTGATGTCGAATCAATAGAAACGCTGGCAGGCTGGGTTCGATGACCGTCTTCGAGGACTATTCCCCGTCTCCAGGTTTCCAATTGCTTAGAATCTGGTCTTGTTGATACTAGAACCCGATATTCCTTTTCGTGTTTGTAGCGGGGATGGGTTAAGACGTTGGTCAACTCTCCATCATTTGTTAACATTAGCAATCCTTCTGATTCGAAATCAAGGCGCCCTACGATAGCCAGGTCTTTTGAATCAGGGATAAGGTCATAAACAGTCCGACGGGTATCTCCTTCGACTTTGTCGCAAAGCACAAATCGGGGCTTATTGTATGCCAGATAACGTGCCTCATTAGGTATTGGGATTTTAACCCCATCTAATAGAATTGAGTCCTTGTTTGGATCTGCCTTCTGTCCTAACTCGGCTTTTTTCCCGTTTACTAAAACGCGACCAGAAATGATGAATTCCTCGCAAGCTCTTCTGGATCCATAACCTGCCTTTGCTAAGATTTTTTGTAAACGGTCTTCAGCCATATTAATCCTTTAACAGTGTACTTTTCCCATTACCATTTTCTTCTTCTGGTAATTCGAAAGGTGGTAATTGGTCAATTGAATTCAAGCCAAAATACTGAAGAAATTCCCCTGTCGTTGAAAAGAGAATAGGTCGCCCAGGTCCATCCGCCCGTCCAACCTCCTGGATCAATCCTTTTGAAAGCAAACTTTTAATAACTCCGTCGCTGCTCACTCCACGGATCGCCTCAATCCCAGGCCGGGTTATCGGTTGCCTGTATGCAATGATCGCTAAAGTCTCAATGGATGGCTTTGTTAACTTCGAGGTCAACTCAAGACCCAGAAATTTCTCCACATCAGCAGCGTAATCAGGATGTGAGGTTAACTGGCATCGTCCTCCATGCCATTGGAGTGCCAAACCCCTGCCCCTTGAATAATCCTCAGCTAAATGTTTTAGCAATCCATCAGCATCAGCTGTGGAAATCTGTAACAATTCGGCAATTTGGGATACAGGTAACGGTACTGGCGATATGAAGAGCAGTGCTTCGAGTCTGGCGAGATTATCCTGTGTTATTACGGAATCTGACATGCTATAATTACCTGGTTAACTGAAGTAGAGTGTGATTATAACAAACTATTATCAATCGTCCTTATGAAAAAGATAGTCCTAATCACTATAATCCTCATTGCCTCCCTTACCGGTTGTGATTCATTATCTGGATTACAAAAAATCGATGTATCAATAGAGGATGCGGGCGTTGTGTCCTCTATCCGTGTTTCTCAAGGATCCACTGTAAATTTAGCTTTATCCAATGCAGGAATAAAACTGAATCCGCTCGATAAGATAGATCCTTCTCTAAATACCTCAATTAGTGAGCCTATTGAGATAAAAATTGTTCGAGTAACAGAAGAATACTCTGTCGAAGAGTCAATACTCCCGTTTGAACAACAGACTGTAAAAAATGAGTCGCTAGAAGAAGGACAAAAAGTCCTTATCCAATCGGGAGTTAATGGAAAGATACAGACAATCTACCGGGTCGTTTATGAGAATGGTATAAAAGTTTCCAGCACGTTTGTCAGTTCAGAAACTACGGTCTCAGCCCAACCCGAGATCATGATGATTGGAGTTCAATCCCCCTATTCAGTACAAACTATCAATGGAATTCTTGCGTATATTTCCAGCGGAAACGCCTGGATAATGGATGCGAATACAGGTAATCGGAGACCAGTAACAACAACTGGTGCCCTGGATGGGCGTGTATTTTCAATCTCTCCAGACAAAGCATGGCTCATGTACACCACGTCAAATGATGTTGATGCTGATAAAGAGATCAACCGATTATGGCTTGTCTCCCTTACATCAGACAACCCTACTCCTAAAGATACAGGCATAACAAACATTGTCTCTTATGCTGAATGGGTACCAGGCAGGGTGAGAACGATCAGTTTTTCAACAGCAGAATCAAGCTCGTCACCTCCTTTCTGGAATGCCAATAACAATCTAATTCTGGTTCGTTTCGATAGCGATGGAAATCAGATTGATAAGAAAACTCTAGTCGATACAAATTCTGGAGGTCTTTATGGTTGGTGGGGTTCGACATTTAAATGGTCACATGACGGTCAAATGGTGGCTTTTGCGCGACCTGATTCAATAGGGTTAGTTGATATTGAAAAAAACCAAATTGATCAACTGTTTCAAATTAACCCTTACCAAACTGAGAGTGTCTGGGCGTGGGTACCCGACATCTCTTGGTCATCAGATGATAATTTTCTTTTGGTTACTTTGCCTGACACTTCGTCTACCGATCCATTACAATCTGCCAATCTCACTGCCATCAACATAAAGAGTCGTGGTCTTTTTATTCTATATAAGGATTGCGGTCTTTTTTGTTCTGCATCCTTTGCGCCCCTGGTTGCAGATGGATCACAGTATATTGCCTTTCTAAGTGCAATCCTCCCAGACCAAAGCGAGATCAGCCGGTACAACCTCCTCATCATGGATAAAGATGGTTCCAATCAAAAGAAACTATACCCAGGTGAAGGTATTCAAGGCTTGAAAGCACAAACTCTATTTTGGGAACCGATATCAGATAAGGCACAACAACCCCGTATTGCGTTTATCTCTCAAGGCAACCTCATATTTGCAGAATTATCTACAGGGTTGGTTAAACAAATCACTGGCGATGGTTCGATTGAGAAAATTGACTGGAAATAACTGGAGATTTTTATGAGAATTTTGATCACTGGAGCTTCAGGATTTTTGGGTTCGCACCTTTGTGATTACTTGATCACACAAGGTCATTCGGTTCTTGCAATGGATAATTTCATCACCGGAAATCCTGAAAACATCGCACACCTCGCCGGTAATCCAAACTTTCTTTTTATCAAACATGATGTTTCTAACTATATTTTTATTCCTGGCAAAGTTGATGCGGTTATGCATTTTGCTTCTCCAGCTAGTCCCAATCCATCCTCTCCTTTCAGTTATCCCAGTTTGCCCATTCAGACAATGAAAGCAGGAGCACTAGGAACACATAATACACTAGGGGTCGCAAAAGCCAATAATGCGCGCTTCTTACTCGCTTCAACTAGTGAAATCTATGGTGATCCTCTGGAGCATCCTCAAAAAGAGACCTATTGGGGACATGCTGATCCGATTGGATTTCGTTCTGTTTATGATGAAGCCAAGCGTTTTGCCGAAGCCATGACGATGGCATATCATCGGTTTCACAAGGTAGATACACGAATCGTCCGAATTTTTAATACCTATGGCCCCCGCATGAGAATTGACGATGGCCGAGTTGTTCCAAACTTTATCAATCAAGCCTTGAATGGTGAGCCGTTAACAGTATATGGCGATGGAAATCAGACGAGAAGTTTCTGCTATGTTGCAGATTTAATTGAAGGAATCTATCGGCTTTTACTGTCTGATGAGCACTTACCGGTAAATATTGGGAACCCGGCTGAAATCTCCATATTGCGCTTTGCCCAGGAAATAAATAGACTCACCGGGAACAAGTCAGGTATCGAATATAAGGCGGATAAACGGCTTGGTGATGATCCTCAACGCAGGCAACCTGATATATCCCGTGCTAAAAGTATTTTAGACTGGGAACCTAAGGTAGATCTTGAAACTGGTTTATCGAAAACCATCGATTATTTTAAGAGTTATAAAAACATCAATGAAAAACACTGATAAAAAGAACGAAATTAAAAGATTTATCCGTTTTGGTATAGTTGGGATAATTGGTTCAGTGGTTGATTTTGGTTTTCTTAATATATTCACCCTGGTTTTTAAACTTCCATATATTTTAAGTAGTGTTCTCTCTTTTTCCTTAGCGGTAATTAATAATTTCATCCTTAATCGCGTATGGACATTTCCAGGGTCCCGAAAAGAGTCTTTTATTAAACAAATGGTCCAGTTTGGACTTGTCAGCGTCGTCGGATTATTGATTCGAACACCCATGCTCGTCTGGTTAGAAAAGGTGCTGATACCTCTGGCACAAAAATGGGTTCCAAAACTGTTGACACCTACCATAGTGGGTCATAACGTCGGACTGGCGATAGCCATCGGCGTGGTAATGTTATGGAATTATTTCGCCAATCGCTTCTGGACATTTAAGAATACCCCCTCATAAAACATGAACCATAAGCAAAGATTAGAAAAATGTTTGGCTAATAAAAAAATGGACAGGTCCCCTGTATCCTTATGGCGACATTTTCCCGTCGAAGATCAGGATCCGACTTCATTGTCAAAAGCAATAGTAACTTTTCAAAAAACGTATGACTTTGATTTTGTAAAGATCACTCCTTCTTCTTCATTTTGCCTTAAAGATTGGGGTCTTGTAGATATATGGAAAGGCAATCCGGAAGGAACACGAGAAATTGTGGTGCATCCGGTAAGAGAACCCGAAGATTGGCAAAGAATTAAAGCATTATCCATCAGGAATAATTCGCTTGCTTCACACCTGGAGTGCGTGCGACTCACCAGAGAAACCTTACCCAAAACAACACCGATTATTCAAACAGTTTTCAGTCCTCTCGCACAAGCGAAAAACCTTGTCGGAAAGAGTAACCTTCCCGCTCATGTTAGGATGTATCCTCAGGCAATCAAGTTGGCATTAAGAGCCATAACTGATACAACAATTGAGTTTATCAAAACGCTCGCTCCGCTGCAAATCGATGGGGTGTTTTATGCAATTCAACATGCACAAGCCAACCAACTCAGTAAATTGGAATTCGAAGAGTTTTGTTTACCTTACGATCTGGAAATCCTCGAATATTGCAGAAACTACTGGCTAAATGTGGTTCACATTCACGGCCAAGACATATATTTTGACACCGTTAGCAATTATCCTTGCCAGGTCTTCAATTGGCATGACCAGGAAACCCAGCCAGACCTCGTTTCTGCGCAACACCAAGTAAAGGGAGCTGTCTGCGGTGGTTTGCGTCAATGGGAATCAATGGTTAATGGTTCCCCTGAAGAGATAACCAGGGAAGCAAAAGATTCACTAGAAAAAACCGGTGGTGAAAGGTTTATTCTCGGAACAGGCTGCGTACTACCGATCACAGCGCCTCATTCAAATATTATGGCTGCAAGAAATTCGGTCGAAAAAAGCTGGTAAATCATGGCTCAACCAAGGATTATTGCAGGTTCAGCGCGTGGTATCCGAATTCATTCGGTTCCGGGAGATACTACCCGCCCCATTACCGACCGCGTGAAGGAATCATTATTCAATATAATCGGTGGGGATATTGTCGATTCCAATTTCCTTGACCTATTTGCAGGTACTGGTAGTGTTGGAATAGAAGCTCTTAGCAGAGGTGCGACATCATGCCTGTTCCTTGATCTGGCACCACAAGCGGTAAAAACTATCAGGAAGAATGTTGAACTTACACACGTTGCTGAGAGAGCTGTAATCAGGCAAATTGATGCATTTCAATTCTTAAAATTTCCTTCTCGAACCAATTTAGATTATATTTATGTAGCCCCACCTCAGTATAAAGGGATGTGGATAAAAGCATTGGAACTAATATCAATGCACCTTAATATCCTTTCAGAGGACGGATGGATAATAGTGCAGATTGATCCAACAGAATTGATAGAATATTCTTTTGAGAATTTATGTGAATTTGATCGACGACGTTATGGGTCGACCTTGCTTCTCTTCATTAACACTACTACCCAGCAGCAGTAATCCGATTTCCTTCTCCATCATAAGAATATAAGAGATGAAATTGATTACCTGAGATTCGAGTATTCATTACTCGGGTCAATAGATCTGGTACATCATCTACAATTGTATCTTTTGGAATCTGATCGATTTGAAACCATCTCAATTTTCCCTCAAATGAGTCAACGATGGTATCTGACTTGACATCACAAGTAAAGACAAAAAGGAGAATCCCTTCGTCATTATTTACTTCAATCATAATTGTGCCGCATAGAGCAGGACTAGTTGATCTGATACCTGCTTCCTCAAATAGTTCGCGTTTTGCAGCTGTAATGATATCTTCATTTTTTTCTATGTGTCCGCCAAGTCCATTCCACAATCCTGCATTTATTTTTTTGGTTTTTGAGCCCTGTTGAAGGAGTACTTTATCCTTGTGGAAAACAAAAAGAATTGTCCTGGGTACAACATGGTACCGGTTGGGAATTAGGATTTGTGGAGTTGAGGACATAAGATAAACCCCACGGGTTTTGAACCTGTGGGGTGACTATTTAGCTCAGGAACATGGGAACGCCCATGAAATCGCGGACTTTTGGTCGATAATTTTCGATGTCATAGAAACTAGTAACATCAACCCGTTTCTGTCCAGCGAGAACCATATTTATCGGTACAGTAGTGTATTTACCTCCATGCAAGGCTACTAATTTTCCGGTTTCATTTCTTCGGATGAGTTGGACAGCAAGGCTGCCATAGGACATTGCGACCATCCGGTCAAGTGAATCAGGGGCTCCAGAACGCATGAGATAACCTAATTGCTGATACATAATATCCTGACCTGTTATTCGTTTAATTTCCTCAGCTGCCATCTCTCCAACACCACCTAGTTTCCGGTGTCCATAGGCATCAGCTTCACCAGATTCGACGATCAAACCACCCTCCATGATTGCACCTTCACTGATAGTCATCATGCAGTAATTCGAAGGATTATTTCGCTTATCTTCCATTAGAAATTCAGATAATCGAGTTACATCAAAGGGGACTTCGGAAATAATTGCACGATCGACGTAACTTAAGTACGCCGATATCAGACTCGTTTCACCGGAATTCCTCCCAAATAACTCAACAATGCCTATCCGTTCATGCGAACCAACAGATGTGCGCATATTAGTAATGAAATCTACAGATCTCGTTACAGCTGTTGAAAAGCCAATGCAGTAATCGGTACCAAAAACATCATTATCCATGGTTTTTGGAATGCCAACAACTGGAAAATTCTCTTTATTTAACCTGACGGAAAAACTTAGTGTGTCATCACCACCAATGGTGACAAGCGTGTCGATCCCCAAATGCTCCAGTACTTTTAGGACATAATCCGTGTAATCCATCGTACCATCTTCATTGATTTTTTTCCCATATTTGGAATTCCGTAAGAAATCAGGAATTGATGCAGGTTTCACTTTCTGCGGATTCGTTCGGGAAGTGTGAAGGAAAGTGCCCCCTGTTCGATCAATTTTCCTTACGTCTTCATGTGAAAGATTGCGCACATAATAATCGTGCGTCGATGGTTCATCAAGGTTATATTGCAGTAAACCTCCCCATCCCCTGCGGATACCAACCATTTTGTATCCTAATTCGAAGGCATTCACTGCTACAGCCTTCATTGCTGGATTTAATCCCGGGACATCACCTCCACCCGTTAATATTCCAATTGTTTTTGACATTTGGTACTCCTTCACGTAAAGATATACCCGCTTTTCTTAGCGAGCTTGTTTTTCGACTATTGGGATGGATAGATTTACTTCTGAGCCCTGGTCTTTTGAAGATTCAATAACTAACGTACCACCTAATAAGGTTGCACGTTCCTGAATGAGCTTTAACCCTAATCCTGCAGATTCTTTGGCTTCCTCAGGATCAAATCCTTTGCCGTTATCTCGAATGACAACTTTCGCATTATCATTTTCTATGGCAAAGTTGATATCAATCCTCAACTTACTAGCATTATCAATATTATATTTAAGTGCATTTGATACCAGTTCTTGAATCGCCCTGAAAATAAAAACTTCAAGATGTGGTTCTAGTCTTCGGTCAGATGCAGGCAATACCGCAAAAATCTCAACGCCTGTTTGTTCTTTTATTCCTGCAATGTATTTATTTAATGTCATCACTATCCCAAGATCATCCAACATCATTGGGCGCAATTCAGTAATATAGGTTCTGATCTTCTGAAAAGTGTTCATCGCGGATAACTTAAGTTTGTCCAGCTCATCCTTAGCCTTGGTCGGATCGATTTCATACATTCTTGTAGCAATTTCTGCTTGAACAATAAAATTTGACAACGCTTGCGCTGGTCCGTCATGCATTTGCCTTGAAAGCCTTTGCCTCTCAGCTTCTTGAGCTTCGATTAACATAACCAAAGTTGTAATGCCACTTTCACTATGCGGGGTATCTTTGAGCAATGCAGGGCGGTTATTCGAAAAATTTAGAAACCTATCTAATAGCGTCTGATAAGTATTGATCGAATTCTTTTGTTCAGTTAATTTATCTAGTTGTCCTCTCATAACGAGCAACCGTTGTTGAGCATCCATCGCAGCATCATAAGCAGCTCTTAATGATTCCTTAGTCAGGTTATCAGCACCAACCTGAAATTGCTGCAATTGTGCAGTAATCGTTGCCTTTTTCTGAGCCAATCTGTTTAATTCACCTTGGCTTTGTTCTAGTTTTGCTGAGATTTCGTTTAATGTTGCCTTATTGCTTTCGAACTCTGATTTCAATTGAACCAGAAATTCATCAGGATTAGATTCAGATTTGATAGTTTGATTATCCATGATTGACTCCAGGTAGGAGTGATTATTTTAAAATTAACTTTTTAAGTATAGCATGCTTTTCAGTTATGCTGAATTCTTAGGTGATAGAAGGGTGTTTATGAATCCACCACTTTGACCAATACAACAACATTACTTCGATGAGAGGAAGTAATCCAAAATATAAAGAGGTTTCGGAATAACTTCGGCCATTTTCCAGTTGAATAAAATTGAGTGCCCATGTAGAAATAAACAAAAAAACTATGATAATAAAAACAATTACATCACCTTGATTAGTCCATCTATTACTGGTCACGCTGAGTATGAATATTAATCCAGGCAATAATAAATAGAAGTTACCGATGTCTACAGGGAGGCTGGTAAAAAACGATCCAACTGTTAGAAAGAATATAAACCATATAAATGATCGAAGACTGTATTTTTGTGCAAGGAACCATTCAACAAGAATAAAAATGGATGCCAATATTGAAATGGTGATACCTATTCTGGTTCCCAGGTTACCGTACTTTGAGGATATCATCGTGATAATTGAACTGTAAGGATTGTTGATTATTGATAACCATAATTGCTGGAAATAATCTTTGATCCAATCTGGTTGAAATACAAATGAAAATCCCAGCAGAATTGTTAAGGCTCCAAAAAAGTACCAAATAACATTCAACCGCCTTTTTTGGATAGCAAACCAAATGAAAGCAACAATTGGAAGAATAAAAAATTGAATCTGTGCGGTTAGTCCGGCAAGTAATACACCAGTTAATTCATCGGATTTGTTTCGGATGCTTATAATCACCAACAAAAAAAACAATGTTGTAAGAATTATCAGGTTACCGTCAATTATTGCTCTTAATGTATGATATCCCGTGGCAAAAAAAAGGAATAATAATACCAATACCCTTCTACTTGGTTTCCAATTTGCGAGGTTAAGACATAATAAATAGGTTATTAATACTAAAAGCTCAAGAAATAGCATCCACACTGCCCTTGCAATTGGATAGTCTGTTATTAGACTTACCGGCGTGAAAAACAGCATAACGAAATATGGATAATTGAAACGAAATTCAAATTCCCCATTCATTGCTGGTCTTCCATATCCATTGTTTTGGATCTGATAGAGGATATTTGGTGAATAGGGTGATTCTTTTTCCAAAAGAACTGCCCGAGTAGCAGTCCATTGTGTTATGAAGTTTTTTCCTCCAGGAAAATTCCTGGCAAATAAATAATTGGATACAAACAATCCCAGAATTCCTAGGATAACTAGCAAAACCAACAGTATTCTTCTTCCAGTAAGGTATTTGTTATTCAAACGATCTCCATGTGGTTATGTGTTTTTCATTATAATGGAACATATGATAAAAATTGCTTTGGCTCAATTCTGTATCGACTACGATGATATCCAGAAAAATATCACCAAAGGTTTTTTGTTCATATACAAATCTATCGACAGTGGATGCCAGGTTATTATATTGCCAGAACTGTGGTCAACTGGATTCAATTTTAAAAATCTTCTAGCTTTTTCTGAAGTAAATGTTTCGTTAATAGATAGATTAAATACGATTGCGACAAAGGATAATGTAGAAATCATGGGATCCTACATTGTTAAGCAAGATGAGTTCTTTCATAATGAATTCATTGCTCTCAGACCTGAGCATTCCAGTGAATCCTATAAAAAAATTCATCTCTTTCCATCGTTGCAAGAACCACAATTCCTTAGACCAGGCACCGAAGTTAAGGTATTTGATTCAATCCTTGGATATACTGGTCCCAGCATTTGCTTCGACTTGCGTTTTCCTGAAATTTACACTGAGATTGCAAGGAAAATGGGACAGACACATGTCATACCAGCACACTGGCCAGCAGTTCGGATTCCTCACTGGGATATTTTGTTGCAGGCTCGCGCGATCGAAACTATGTCCTATGTTATTGGGGTCAATTCCGTAGGGAAAAGTGGTAAAACATTCTTTGGAGGACACAGCGCGGTCATATCTCCCAATGGAGAAGTTATGGCGCAGGCGAGCAGTACTGATGAAGAATTGTGCATTGTGGATATTGATACTGAATTACCTGAACGGGTAAGAGAGGCGCATTCGTTTTTCCCCGAGGTAATAAATACCCGATCTAAGTAAATTTATAAAGTTTTACGATACACACGATGATTCTTATAGGGTTGCCCTCCAACACTGATCAGGTCTTTTCTCATTTGCACTGCAGTTTCAGCAACCTGGGTAAGTTCACCATGAATAAAACCGAAATCTTTCATAGTCTTTTCCATTTCATAGTATAGAAGTGCGTTTCCTCCTCTACCATGATATTCTGGCAAAACCCCAGCCCCGTTTAAAGCAAACCATTTGGTCTTTCTCATCTCTACCAAAATATCGATGAGTGCAAAAGGAGTTATTCTCCCATGGTGACGTCTAAGAGCATCAGTAATATCGGGGAAGGCTAACAGGAATCCCACAATCTCATTGTTGTGTGTGATAATTTTTATTAACCTGTGGTCTAGTACCTGCACAAGGTTTTTCACCAGTAGGTCGACTTCCTTTTCAGAGAGTGGATAGTATTCCCAATTGTTAACGAAAGTCTTATTGTAGGCTACTCCCAATTTATCAGCCCAATTTTTTATCATCTCTCGTTTGTTCCTGAAACTGTGAACAGAGAAAGTACCCCGTTCTTTTACCCTGCGAGCGACTTCTTTAACTTTTTCCGGAATTGTGAAATGGTCGGAGTGTAGGTAACATGAGACAAAGTCAACTTCTTTTTCAAAACCGATATTCTCAAGTAATTTCGGATAGTAGTCGTAGTTATAGTTCATCATCGTCATCATTTGACGATGTTCAAATCCCTCTACAAGAATTCCATAACCATCAAAAGCCGATAACCCTTTAGGACCGACAATATCAGTCAAACCTCGTTCACGGCACCACAAAAAAGCGCTTTCGAATAAACCATTTGCTACCCTCTGATCATTAATGCAGTCAAATAAGTAAAATTGCCCCTTCTTTGTCTGGTGGTACTCATTAAACGGGTTGTTTACAAAAGATCCAAGCCGTCCAACAATTTTTCCATTGTGTTCTGCTAACCAAAAAGCACCATCCGAGTGTTCATAAAAAGGATGTTTTTTCTTATTAAGCATTAATTTCATATCACTAATAAAGGGTGGGCAAAAGTTCTTTTCACCCTTGTATAAATCATATTGAAAATTAACAAAAGAATCAACTTGAGACTTGGACGAAAGGTCCACTTTTTCGATCGTTATCATGAATACCTCGGTTACCTGATTATTGGGTATAGAAAGCAGTATACACTATATCGCTGGTTTCAAGATAAAGGCTTGTTATAATTCAGTTGATAATTTGATTAGAACGCAGGAGAATCCTATGGAAAAATTTATCATTGAAGGCGGAATCCCATTGCGAGGTGATGTTACTCCAGGAGGAAATAAGAACGCAGCATTACCATTAATGGCTGCGTGCCTTTTAACTTCTGATCCTGTAATACTCCACAATATTCCAGATATCCAGGATGTCAGAACCATGCGGAGCCTTTTTGAGAGCCTCGGCGTTGAGTTTAGTGAAGTTGGAGTAAGCGATTGGAAGATTCAGGCTCTACATCTAACCCCGGCTGAACTAGATCCTGATATTTGTCGAAAAATCCGGGCTTCAATTTTACTGGCTGGTCCAATGCTCGCTCGAATCGGCAAACTCGAATTGCCACCGCCAGGAGGGGATGTGATAGGCCGGCGTCGTGTGGATACTCACATGTTAGCCTTGCAAAAGCTTGGTGCAAGAATTGACTACGATAAGGTTTTCCGTTTTGAATGCGATGGACTCCATGGCGCTGATATTTTACTGGATGAAGCGAGCGTTACCGCCACAGAAAACGCATTAATGGCTTGTGTTCTTGCAAAAGGGACCACCATTCTTAGAAATGCCGCTTCTGAACCCCACGTTCAGGAGCTTTGTCATCTTTTAAACCAAATGGGAGCCAGTATTCAAAATATCGGATCAAATACACTTGTAATAAACGGCGTCACATCTCTTCACGGCACCGAATTTACCATTGGACCAGATTATCTTGAAGTTGTTAGTTTTATTGGAGCAGCGGCAGTCACTCACGGTGAAATAACAATTCATAATGCCGGGAATAAATATCTTGATATGATCAAGCTGGTTTTTGGTCGCCTTGGCGTTACATGGAACGAAGTTGGAGATGATCTTTATGTGCCATCTGAGCAAGAATTAATAATAGAATCCGACCTCGGTGGAGCAATTCCGATGATTAACGTCATGCCTTGGCCGGCTTTTCCTACCGACCTTATGAGCATTGCAATAGTGGTTGCCACACAGAGCAAAGGAACCGCCCTCTTTCATGACTGGATGTATCCATCAAGAATGTTTTTCACTGATAAATTGGTGGGTATGGGAGCTCAAATCGTTTTGTGTGATCCACATCGGTGTATGGTTCAAGGTCCAACTCAACTTTCCGGCGAAAAAATGGAAAGTCCTGATATCCGCGCCGGGATGTCTTTGGTGTTAGCGGCATTATCAGCAAAAGGAAAATCGACTATACGTAATATTGCGCAAATCGATCGTGGTTATGAAAGTGTTGAGAAGAAACTCCAAAATTTGGGAGCTCGGATAACCAGGATGAAAGAAGAATAAAAAAATAAGAGCCTAAAAGGCTCTTTTTTTACTTTACTGATCCAACAGTATCTAAAAATTGATCAATGATCATCCGAATATTTGGCTCTGGTAAGGCTCCAACTTGCTTATGAACAATCTTTCCAGTACTGATAAAAAGCATGGTTGGAATCCCTTGCACATTGTATTTAAGCGCATATTCTGAATTTTCGTCTGTATTAACCTTAGCAACTATTAATTTTCCTGCATACTCTTTGGCAATTTTATCAAGAATTGGTGCAACCATTTTGCATGGGCCACACCATGGTGCCCAAAAATCGACTATGACTGGTAATGAGGATTGTAAAATAGTTTTCTCGAAAGCACTGTCGGTAACATGAATAGGTTCTGTGTACATCTTTTTCTCCAGTTTTTTAAGTAATTTTACAATCCGATTATATTAATCTCATTAGAAGAACAATAAATATATATTTATTCTCTTTTAAAATCAACAAACCTATACCCAACACCCCGTTCGGTTAGGATATAGATAGGATTTGCAGGATCTTTTTCAAGTTTTTGGCGCAAATAGTTCACATAGAGCCGAACATAATGCGGTTCATCTCTATACTCATAACCCCAGACCTTGGCTAAAATTTGGTCATACGTAAGAACCCAGCCTGCATTTTTTACGAGATGGTAAAGCAAACGATACTCAGTCGGTCTTAATTTCACTAATTCGCCATCTAAGCGGATTTCCCTGCGACCAAAATCTATCTTAAGACGCTCGTCAACTTCAATAACCCCTTCACCCGATGATGAAGATTGATCAACTCTTCGGAGGACTGCGCGAACCCGACTAACCAATTCTCTTGGGCTGAATGGCTTCGTAACATAATCATCAGCTCCTAACTCCAAGCCTTTTACCCTGTCTTCTTCTTCGCCCTTTGCAGTGAGCATAATTACTGGCACAGAACTTACTTCCCGGATCAACTGTAATACTTCAAATCCGTCAATGTCAGGAAGCATAACGTCCAGAACAACGACATCAGGCATTTTTTCTCTTAACAAACTTACTGCCTGCATCCCTTTGTAACACTCTATTACCTGAAATCCATCATGCTCAAGATTTAATCGAATAAACCTGGCCATTCGTTCTTCATCATCAACGACCAGGATTTTTTTATTACGGAAAACGGCGTCACTCATTAAGGTTATTCCCGAACAAAACTGATGATGTCTTCATCCGATCCAGGAAGCACTTCAATAAAAGAAATCCGATTTGTGGGCCAAATTACAGAAGTAACACTTGCCTCTAGGTAGGGCAGGTCTTTTCCGTCTCTTTGGCGCGGACTTCTAACATTAATTAATGTATCGGACTCCTTAGGAAGTTCATCAACCTCCCCGAGTACTGGATCTGAGTTGGCGATGTGAATGATTATCGTAGGCATCAGGTTCACCGATTAACGGATAATCAAGATCTGGATTTTCAACTTTCCAAGGGCAATAACATCACCATGGTTAACCGGATAATCAACATGCGGGACAATTTTTTGTCCATTTACCCTTGTACCGTTGGACGAACCTAAATCTGAAACAACAACTTCGCCATTCACAATTCTCAACGCTGCATGCAATCTCGATACACCCAAGGTAAAGGCATCAAAGGGTGACAAATCAACATCGGGCAAAATCGGCTGTCCCTCAATCGCACGCCCTAGTGTAAATTCATTGCGTTCTGCTAAGTGTAGAACCTGGGCACTGTCTACCAGGTGCAAAGAAATATTCGGAATAGCGCTTCTAACGGGGGTTTTCCGAGCCGCAACTTCGGGAATCTCTGTATTTAATGTTAAAGTATCCGTTGTTGTTCTCTGGATAGTCCGAGTATTTAATATGTCAAGCGAAACTAATTGTGTTCCACATTCACTGCAAAACAACGCCCCGGGTAATTCTTTATGCTGACAATTTGGGCATAAAATCATCTTGTCCTCTTTTCTGGTGCCGGTAGTTGAAGAAGCGCTCGTGTACCATATTTTAATCGTTTATTGCCATCTTCGCTATAGGTTTGCTTGTTTTTAATGTTTTCAGCTTCGTTAAGTACCTCTTTCGCAAAGGATACATTTCCTTGTCCGATTAACTGTGTTGCCATAAAAGTTAACCTTCTGACTGCATCTACTACCTTACCACTTTGCACATCAGTGTGAGATTTTTCTTGCATTTGGTAAAGTGTTATTTTCGATAATGCCTGGACTATTTCCAATGGGATATCTGCTTTCTCTGGATTATCATTGACAATTTTTTCAAGTTTCAGGTTTTCCACAAAAGAACTGCTTCGATTGTCACCTAAAAGGTACCGCACTCTACCATCCAGTAAAGATATGGTCGATTGCTCCTTTTTTAGTGGTGGAAGCTCAAAAGCAAACATATAAGTAGATTTTTTTTCCTTTATAAGACTTCCCAATTGTATTGGGCTTTCCGTTGGTAATTTCACGATTTCTGGTTCAAGCTTAAAACAGAACATCACCGATGCATTTGAGGATGTCTGCATTTCCAGATTCATATTGTGCGCAATCGTCGTCTTAAGTGATGTTAACGTAATTAATAATAACTTAGGTAAGTCAATTAATGACTTTACAAAATATGTACAACCTCCGGTGACACTTGTAACGGCATCAAGAAAATTATCATTCCAATCGGATCCAAAACCCAATGCGCTTATTCTTATATTCTTTTCAACAGCTTTGTGGGCTAATTCAATACACCTGTCTTCATCGCCGTATGTGTGCCCGTCAGTGAGTAGTAACAAATTTGGCAAGTAAGCTGATCCATGCCCTTGCCACAAGATATCAATACCGGCTTTTAGACCCCGATACATCTCTGTTCCACCGGATGCATGGATAGTTTCGATTTTTTTTGACAAAGCAACTTTATCACTAGTAGAAGTCGGGGCAATTAGTATTTCGGCTTTATCATTGAAAGTGACGATCGAAATTAAGTCTACATCTCTAAGCTCGGCTATGAGTTTGTGCAGGTTTTTCCTGACTGCATCCAGTCGTTCACCTTTCATTGACGTCGATTTATCTAAGACTATACAGAGGTGACTTGGAGGAAACTTAAAATCATCTTGATTTCCTGTATATTGAATATCCAGTTTTCCATAGACAATCTGTGATTCTGCGATTCTTGGAACATCTTTCCTGCTAAACACCCAACTCAGCTGAATCGGTGGCCGTGAAGCCTCCTCCAGTTTTAGGGTTGCGTCATATTCTCTTCTTGCTTTGGGGTTTGACAATACTTCATACGCATGCTGAATAACTATAAAAAGATCTTTGTTACGACTACTTAAATTGGAATCGGGGTGGTATTTTCTTGCAAGATCAAAATAAGCCTGCCTGATTTGTTCAGCAGGTGCAGTGTTGCTAACCCCCAGGATCGAATAAAAATTTTCCCCCATCCTTTACTCCTACATACCTCTCGATGAGCAAAGGATAACACTTACATTATCCGGTCCACCATTAGAGTTAGCCAATTCTGTTAGCTCATGGCACGCTTTGGTTTCATCAGAATTCGATGTGACTATACGATATATGTCGTTATCAGAAACTAAACCCCATAAACCATCAGTGCATAATAGCAAATAACCTCCCTTTGGAAATTGGAAGGTCTGAACATCGGGTCTGACTGGATCGTTCTGTCCTAAAGCCCGCAAGAGAACATTCTTTTGCGGATGGGATTGAGCTTCGAACTCAGTGATTTCACCAATCTCAATCATTCGCTGAACCAATGAATGGTCTTTGGTGATCTTTTGGATCCTCCCATCAGCATAGATGAAGTATCCCCGACTGTCTCCAACATGCGCTACAGTGATCTGTTCTCCCAACATTAGCGCACAAGTCAATGTCGTCCCCCCACCAGGTGCATATCGCAAAACTGCTCTTTGTGCTTCTGACACAGCATGTTGGATAGTTTCTTGTATACTTTCTTCCATTGGTTCGTGGTGTAATTCAAGAAACCGCAAAAAAACCTTGTTGATCAAATACTTCGCTATGACTCGCGTAGCTACCCCAGAAGCTATTTCTCCATTCTTATGTCCACCCATCCCATCAGCAATTATGCACAAACCAAAAGGAAGGTCATTGGTGCCCTCACCGAGAACACTACTAAACGTAAAGAGTGTATCTTCATTGTGGTCGCGTTGCATTCCGACGGATTGACCGGTACCGATGATAAACTGGGGTGGTCGTATTTGAACTGAAGCCTTGGACACTCCCTCTAATTGATCTTCAGAGAGAGGGGTTGTGTGTATCGGAGTTTCTATTACTTTTTTCGTGCTTTTATCCGGAAACAGTTTCTTCAAGAAACTCCACATCGAATCCTCGATTCTTTTATGCAGTAAAGGCATATAACTCCATATCGGTTGAACCAATGAATATTAAATCGTTCATCCCAACCGGGGTTCCAGTTATTGCTCCCCCCGTTATAAACTTCCAGCGTTGTCTTCCAGTTTTCTGATCAACGCAATAGAATGAACCATCAGCAGCTCCAAAATACAAACCATCGTTATACAACAAAGGTGATCCACTCACCTGGTGTTCACTCTTGAACCGCCAAACTTCCCGTGCACTCGATTTTTCTACACAGTAGAGGAATCCATCAGCAGATCCGATAATTATGTTTCCTTCAACACACAGCGGATTCGTTACAGAACCCTTTGCCATACGGAAACGCCAGATAACCCACCCAGTCCTGGCATCTAAAGCATAAAGATTTGAATCAACTGAAGCAAAATAAACAATCCCATCAGACACAATCGGTGACGAGGTTATCGGTCGTTTTGCCCAGAATCGCCATTTAACCTGACCTCGATAATCTGCACAGATGAATTCATTTCCTTCTGTTCCAAAATAAATCAGTTCAGAAGTTAAGAAAGGAGTGGATCGAACTGCTCCTTCTGTATGGATGAACCAGCTTTTTTGATAGGTAGCCGTATTTATTGCATAAAAATTAAAATCATCTGATCCAATAAAAATATGTCCTTCTGCCATCTTTGGTGAACATCGGATAGGACCTTCAGTTTGATAGTCCCAAAGTTTTTTTCCGTTTGCAGCTTGAATAACGTATAGTTTTCCGTCTTCACTGCCAAAATAGAGGTTTCCATTAGCAAATAGTGGTTTCGAAATTACCCCGCCATCCACAGCATGCTTCCACTTGAACTGTCCTTTTGCAGCATCAACCGCATAGAGATTGTTATCGTATGCTCCGACGTATACTGTGTTAGCTTCTACCGTCGCAGACCCGCGAATTTCATCTTCACATTTAAAAGTCCATACAGGTTTAACAATTTGCTCCTGGATGACCAACTTGCCAGATGCAACTTTTGAAAGAGCTCCGGTTTTCTGGGCTAATGCTATCAACGCCATTTTCATTTCGGTAACAAATTGGAACCTGTCTTCAGGTTTGTAACACAATGCCTTTGTGATGATCGAATCCAACTCAACCGAAACGTTGGGATTGATAGAGCGGATCGGCCTATCACCAAAAGAAAAAGGAGCTTCAAGACGGGGATCTCGTCTAGTTAATAGATGATGCATCGTCGCGCCAAGTGCATAAATATCTGTTTGAAAAGTAGCTTCACCACGATATTGCTCAGGGGGCGAGTAGCCTTCTGTTCCAATCATGGTGCCTTTTTGACCCGATTTGAAGATTTTTGCGATACCAAAATCAACTATGACAATGTGGTTTTGTTGATTCACCATCAAGTTCTGAGGTTTAATATCTCGAAAAATGATTGGTTCGGGTCGATGCGTGTGCAAGTATTCCAGGACATCGCAGACCTCAATCGCCCAAAGTATAACTTGGTCTTCTCTTATGGGATCCAATGTGCTCTTTAGAATCGCTTCTAGATCCTTACCAAAAATTAATTCCATGACAAGGTAGGATCGCTCTTCGTGAGTAAAGAAATCGAAAATTCTTGGAATTGAAGGGTGGTTCAGAGTAACAAGTATATTTGCTTCCCGTTCAAAATTCTTTACAATCGTATCTCTGACTGTAGTATCCGGACTTTGATTGATCATTTCCTTTACAGCGACTAATTTAACAACATTGGGAAAGTGAAGATCCCTTGCCCGGTAAACAGAACCCATCCCACCTATACCAATTACATCTTGAATTTGGTATCGATTAGTCAAGATTGTTCCAGATGAAAGCTGAAGGTAACCCCCAGATTCACTATCTAATGGCTGCGTAATGGACTTAGTATCCAGATTTCCTCCAGCTAGTACACTTCATGGGATAGTATCTTAAAATTATATACATCTTTATCAAATAATCCAACTTAACAAAAGTGTATAACTCAGGGGGTTACAGAAACCAGATATTCCCCTGCTGCCCAACCTTGTCTTGAATTATCGTATGGAGCAACCAACTGCCACCAATTATAACTCCCTGACTCAACTGGTCCTGCTACAACTTTGAAGACTTCAGATTCTGCAGCTACAAAATTAACCGATGAGTCTGTCCCTGGATTTGCTCGAAGCCTGAGACCGTTTCCTCCAGTTCCCGTAATCTGGACAAAACTGCCTATCGGAAATTCCGATGCCGTTGAGATTTGAGGAGTAGGTGTTATTGTCGCAGCAGTATTTAAGTAGGAATAATTTATTGTTGGAATACTATTAGCCGGTATTTTGGTCAGTACTGCCCTTGGAGTGACGGCAATATTTCTTTGAAATGAGTATCCATTCAAATAGAGTAAAAGATACCCTGTCCCAAGGAGGAAAACGATGCACCCAAACACTATCACAAAAACATCAAATCTCCGGTTTTGCATATTAACTTGGGAAGATAAAGAAGGCTAGACCAAGGATAATATACACAGCAAATAATGCAGCTCCTTCTAACCAGTTAGTCTCTCCATCTGCAGATACAAAATAACAGATAAGTACTGCGCCCCCCAATGCAGATAATTCAAATGGATTGAATACCAAAGTTAAAGGATTTCCCATTAATAAACTTATAAACACTAGAACGGGAGCCACAAAAAGAGCAATTTGAAGTGAGGAGGATACTGCAATTTCCATACTCAAATCCATCTTATTTTTGTGGGCAACAGTGATTGCAACCAGGTGTTCTGCGACATTACCAATTATTGGTACAAGAATAATACCTAAGAAAAACTCGGATATTCCAGTACCTGCAACAACTGCCTCGACACTGCCAACGAGCAGTTCGCTCAGAATGACGATACCGGCAGTTGTTAATGCCAGGACAATCAAAGATTTCGATATGGACCAGTTACCTTTATGCTTCTCATCTACCTCAGGTTCTGCTTCTAAGGGTGAGATAGCTTTTGATTTCAATGAAAATATGATTCCAAGAATGTATAAGCCGATCATCACTCCTGCCACAGACAGACTCAATATTTCTACCTTCTGATCTATGCCACTAATAGTGGAGTGACTAAAGAGCGATGGAATAATTAACCCAACAATGGCGATCGTTAATAGAATGGTGTTGTTTACAGTGTGCGCTCGATCAAATCTTTGGACACCATTTTTTAATCCACCCACAAGGATAGATAAACCAAGTACAAACAACAAGTTGCCAATTATTGATCCAGTAATGGACGCCTTAACAAGTTCCAATAAACCTTTTTTAATAGCAAATAGCGTGATGATCAATTCAGCGGCATTCCCTAGCGTTGCATTGATCAACCCCCCAATTTTTGGTCCAGTATGAGCTGCAAGATTCTCGGTAGCATTACCTATTAAACCTGCAAGCGGTATCACGCCAATGGCGGAGAAAATGAATATCCAAATCTCGTTCCAGTTTATCCAATCGGCCAAAATGGCTAAAGGGAAAAATATTAAAAGGATTTGAATAGGTTGTTGCCTTAGCGTTTTTAGGAATTCTCTCATATCAAAATTATAATCGAAACCAATATAGTGCCAGATGTTATAATCTCGATATGGTTGTTACAGATCTTAAAGGCCGAATACTTGGTGGCCGCTACAGATTACACAATCCACTAGGTCATGGTGGTATGGCTCTTGTTTTTCAAGCCTACGACCAACTTCTTGAGCGACCTGTAGCAATAAAATTACTTCGCAAAGATTATTCCAAAATATCCGGTTTCAAAGAACGCTTTTTACAGGAAGCCCGCTCTGCAGCTAATCTAAGCCATCCTAACATCGTGGCAATTTACGATTTTGGCATTGATAACGATGAAATCTTTATTGTCATGGAACTTATTAATGGCTCTAATCTTAAAGCCATCCTCCAATCTGGCAAATCGTTTTCAATCGATGAAGGGTTGGATCTGGGAATTCAGATAACGGCTGCTTTAGGCTATGCCCATAGAGCAGGCATTGTTCATTGTGACGTGAAACCACAAAATATCATCATTTCATCAGATCAAGTGGCGAAGATTACTGATTTCGGAATCGCCAGGGCATTGTCTTCTACCTCCTCAGATCAAACATCAGAATTAGTATGGGGATCACCTCAATATATGGCTCCCGAAGTCATAAGTGGTGCGCTTCCCACCCCTCAATCTGATGTTTACTCAATCGGTATCGTCTTATATGAAATTTTTACAAATCAACCACCGATAGATGGAGGTTCGGTATCTGAAATTTTGGAAAAGCAAAAATATATTTCCCCTGAATCGATACGAGTATCAAACATTGGATTCCCTGAATCATTAGATCAGTTGATCTTAAAAACATTGTCAAAAGAACCTGCAACGAGGTATCGGAATGCCGATCAGTTGGGAAACGTGTTGTCACTCATAAGATCTCAGGTCGATAAAAAACAAACCACCCCAGTTCCCGATATTCTCAATGAGAATAAATCAAATATCGGAACTGTCTCGATCTCTTACGAGGATTCACCAAGCCATAGTGATCCTGCGAATTCCATCGATTGGTCGCTCATCGGGGTGGAACTACTTGCGCTATTCATGGCAGGGGGGCTAATCCCATTCTGGTTGTATGTATTCTATACAATACGTCCATTGTTGAGGTAAACTTGGAACCCATCATTTCTGCTTCAATCTTATCAGCTGATTTTTCGCATCTGGAAGAACAGATCCATGCATGTGAAACTGGCGGAGTAGATTGGATTCACATTGATGTAATGGACGGACATTTTGTTCCCAACTTGACCATGGGACCCTTTATTGTTGAGACTTGTCGCAGAATTACTTCCCTCCCACTAGATTGTCATCTGATGGTTGAAAAACCAGAGAATTTCATTGATGCCTTTGTCACTGCTGGAGCGAATACTATTACGATTCATTCCGAAAATAACCCTAAAGTCTGTGAGTCATTACTAAAAATTCGGAATTCCGGTTGTTTGGCGGGACTTGCTGTGAACCCTGAAACAACAGTAAACGAAATACAACCTTACCTGGAGTTCGTAGACTTAATTCTCATCATGACAGTAAATCCTGGCTTTTCAGGCCAGGGTTTCAAATCTGAAACACTTGAAAAAGTAAAATTCCTTTCAAATATTTTAAGGAAATACCCTAATGTTACCTATCTCCAGGCAGACGGCGGGATCAATAGCAAAACGATACCACTTGTTTCACGTGCAGGTGCCAATTGTTTTGTTGCTGCGACTGCGATCTTTAATAACCCGGCTGGAATTTTACAGGGGATAAAAGATCTCCGAACAGCGCTACGTTAAAAACAAAAATTACGGAAAATCCGTAATTTTGTTTTGTGTCAAATCGATGAACTAGTGGCTCTTAACCATTGTGCGCAAGCATTTCGCGCAAAGAGTATATTGAACTGGACGTCCATTTACGATTATTGTCGTTTTCTGCAAATTAGGTTTAAATGTCCTGTTCGTAGAACGCAATGAAAAACTTCGATTATGACCAAAAGTTGTTGATTTTCCGCAGAATGAACACTTTGCCATTTTGTTTCCTTTCCTTACCAATACACCAATTTTTAGGTACAATTCTTGCTACTGAAGTCAACCGCGAGAAATTTTATCACAAAACGTATCTTTTTTCAATGAATTCTGTTATACCTTAGAAGGACAAATATATATGATACATCTTCCAGTGTTGGGGAAAATTCTCATTTCACATCGAGCGATAGCATCTATTGCCTACGACTCAGCTTTAAGCTCTTACGGCGTTGTTGGCTTAGCCGCAAAAAATCTTGCTGAATCAATTTCGCAAGTCTTAACAAAGGATCCCAATCGAGGTATAGATGTCATTGTGAAT
The DNA here is from genome assembly GCA_964557895.1 of uncultured Anaerolinea sp. Lineage (GTDB taxonomy): Bacteria > Chloroflexota > Anaerolineae > Anaerolineales > Anaerolineaceae > UBA6107. The sequence goes on along the minus strand of CAZLBG010000003.1, from coordinate 86,064 downwards.
AACAACGAAGTTCTTCTCGATGTCTTTATTGTTGTAGAATATGGAACCCGGATAAAATCAGTTGCTGTCAGCGTTGCTGAGAATATCAAATATAAAGTTGAAAAGGCTACTGGTTTAATAGTAAGCGCCGTCAACGTCCATGTTCGCGGCCTCCGCATTAGTAACACGGATTAATACATGAATCCGATGACTTCCAATCCGATCGAAACGAGTGAAGCCGTGACAGAATCCAATCCGCAAATCTATTCCATCGATGGTCAACAATTAAAACACATGCTTGAAGCTTCTTTAATGTGGTTAAAGGCTAATCAACAGTATGTGAACAGTTTGAATGTTTTCCCTGTGCCAGATGGCGATACAGGCACAAATATGCTATTGACAATGCAAGCAGCCTATAATGAGGTTGCATCCTCAACTGAAACAAATATCGGAAAAATGGCTAAGGAAATCGCACAAGGTGCGTTAATGGGTGCCCGGGGAAATTCCGGTGTAATCCTTTCTCAAATCTGGCGAGGTTTTGCTCGCGCCTTGGACTCTATCCCTGAAATGGACGCGATCCTTTTTTCTCGGGCTCTTAGTGAAAGCCGAAATACTGCGTATAAGGGTGTTGTTCGCCCTGTGGAAGGAACGATTCTTACTGTAATAAAAGATGTATCGATATCACTAGAAAACTCAATCGGCAAAACCACTAATTTAATGGACCTTCTAGGTGAAGCTGTTCATGCTGCTGATGAATCAGTAAAATACACACCTGAATTACTGCCAATCTTAAAAACTGCAGGAGTCGTAGATTCAGGGGGAAAAGGTCTATTCTTCATTCTTGATGGAATGCTGCGTTATGCGACCAATCAACCCCTTGATACGTCAGCCGTAACCCTTCAATCCATTGACTCGATGAATATGAAAGAAACCATGGAAGCAGTTGAAGAAGGGCAGGACGTTGAAGTCGTCATTGATTTTAAACCTACGGGTTCCTTTGATCTTAATACCTTCTACAACGGTCTTTCAGAAATTGGCACTTCCATCCAGGTCGGTGAAGGTGATGGAATATACCGCATGCATATACATGTTGAAGTGGCAAAGCAAAATGAACCACTGGCTTACATATCCAAGGTTGGCACATGGTCAAAAGTAGCCATGGAAAATCTACAATTACAAATGGATGATTCAAAAACCAATAATTCAGGATATGTGCTCAACGAATTCTTGCCTGGATCCATTGCAGTTGTTACGATCTCTCCCGGATTAGGTATTTCAAGGATATTTGCCAGCCTTGGAGTGGCAGCAATTGTTGATGGGGGTCAAACAATGAACCCCAGCACTGAAGAGATCTTGAAATCATTCGAAGACCTACCTACCGACCAGATAATTATTTTGCCAAACAATAAAAATATCATTCTTGCATCTGAAAATGCTCGCAATCTTAGTGTGAAAAATGTAAAAGTTATTCCATCTGTTAATATTCCTCAAGGTCTTTCAGCCCTATTGCGCCTCGATCCTGAGGGAAATCTGGATGAAATTGCTGATGAAATGGTTTCTGCACTTAACGACGTCGATGCGGGAGAAATTACTACTGCCACCCGAACAGTTGAACTTGATGGCGTTGAGGTTGAAGCAGGACAATTGATCGGAATACTCAACGGTAAGCTTGTCGTATCTGGTGAGAGTATTTGTGATACTACCCTATCCTTATTATCAAAAGCTAACATGGATTTGAAAGAACGGGTGACACTGTTTACTGGCAACAACCTCTCGGAGGAGGAATCAAATAAAACGGTCACTGCAATCCAGGAACGTTTTCCCAATCATGAAGTTGAGATTCATGAAGGCGGACAACCTCATTACCAATTCTTGATATCCCTGGAATAAAAATGAAAAGGTATGCAATCATTACTGACGATGCCGTTGAAGGAATAAAACAGGACATAAATAGCATCGTCAGTATTTTTGTGCTTAAACATGGATATCCCGGTAACGTGAATGGTGAAAAACCGATCTCACATTCAGTATCCATGGTTTCAAAGGGATTAATCCACAAGACTCCTACTGTATACCCCCCATCTCGAGAAACAATTTCGGATTTATTTGAAATTGTGAAAGATGAATATGATGAGGTTTTTTGTATTCTATCGGCTGATGGACTCACCCAAACGTTTACATTGGTTAATGAGATTTCGACATTGTATAAAGGCAGGATGAAGCTGCACAACATACATTCTGAGAATATTTCATTTGGACAAGGGTTCTTAATAAACAAATGCGTTAGTCTTATACGTCAGAACATTTCTCCTGAAAAAATTGAGGAATCGCTTAGAGAAGCAATTCCAAATATATATACTCTCTTGTGTACTCCAGATCTTTATTACCCATTTTCTAATGGATTTATAGATGCTGGTCAATACCTCATTGGAAATCAGCACCTAGTTCAACCTCTTTTTTCAATAGAAAATGGATTCATAAACCCGTTGGATAAGACTAAGAATGGTCGAGGAGTGGCGGATTTCTTCATTGATTTTATTCAGGAGTTTGATCATTTTAGGGAAATTGCATTTCTTCATCCGAAAAATAAACTTCAGGATGTTTTCCAGGAAATTTCTCTGTTTTCAGCAGAATTTTTTCCGCACAATATTATTACTCAAGTTAAATCAAATGATTATTTTTCAAACCTAATAGGACCAAATGGTTTTGGATTGATTCTTATCGAGTGATCATTCTTATCTTCTTGAATACGGTAGAATTGTTTCATGTTCAAATCTCTCGAGAAAATTTGTCAGATTTTCAAAATTGAAAGCCAGGGTCACTTTCAAAACCGAACGATTATTGGTGGATTTGAAAGTTTTCTGCCAAATTTTTTATCCCAACTGCGTTCAGAAAATGTACCCCAGGAATTAATAAAAATAATTGAAAATGAGCTGCAACATTATGGCTCTTCCTCACCCGGTGAACGCTCAAGAATTATCCGTGAGCTGTCCGACTCCATTGGCGAACACACTAGTATCCAAAGGAATGAAGGAGTTACTCTTCCTGCTACCAATTTTTCTTCTAGAAACACTCCCGTGACAAGAAGTAATGGTGATATTCAGCAAACTTCCCAAAGTCAAAATATAGCAGGTATGGATAAGCCAAGCATGTCAAGTTTATCCGCCGATATTGCAATTCTGCCGGGGATAGGTCCGGCAAAAAAGGCATTGTTTGCTCAGATGGGGGTAAAGACTGTTGAGGAAATTCTTTATTTTTTTCCAAGACGTTATGATGATTACTCAAAGTTAAAGCCAATAAATCGTCTTGAATATGGTGAGACACTTACAGTTATCGCCACTGTGCAGAGTACATTAACTACACCAATGCGTAATCGAGACCAATCGAGGGTTGAAGTTGTTGTTAGTGATGGCACAGGGTTTTTACGGCTTGTATTCTTCAGGGGTTCAAAGTATATTCGGTCATTCGAATCACAATTTCAACATGGTCGACAATTGGTGATTTCTGGAAAAGTTCAGATGTACTTGGGACGTTTACAGATGGATAACCCCAGTTATGAGGATCTGGATCAAACCCATCTTAGTACCAATGGGATTATTCCTGTTTATCCACTAACTTCTGGGTTATCCCAAAAAGCTGTAAGAAACGCTATTAGTGAAGCCCTTAACTTTCACACATTTCGAATACATGATTATTTACCTGATCAAATAAAACAGGACACTGGATTGATCAACCTGTCCACGGCACTTCAACAGGTTCATTACCCCCAGTCTGCTGAACTTCTTGAAAAAGCCCAAAACCGCATCGCGTTTGATGAAATATTCTTTCTCCAATTAGGTGTTCTGCAACAAAAACAAGCCTGGACATCACAGTCTGCTCAAAAATATTTGGTACCTGACTCAGCAAGGCAAGCTTTTATCAATTCACTTCCTTTTACATTGACATCAGCGCAGTTAAGGGTGATTGACCAAATGGTAAAAGATCTGAGCTCTGGATTTCCGATGAATCGCTTGCTTCAAGGCGATGTAGGATCTGGAAAAACAATTATTGCAGCCTTTGGTATATTTGCCATGATCCTAAATGGTGCCCAATCTGCATTTATGGCACCGACAGGTATCCTTGCAGAACAACATTATCAAACTTTAAGTAAGATTCTATTGGCAATAAACCTCCCCGATTGGGGTATTAAACCTGAAGCTATCCGCATGTTAACCGGAGATGCAAACCAACGCGAAAGGGAGGAAATTGTTGCAGGTCTAGCTGATGGAAGCATCAAAATTCTGATAGGGACTCACGCTCTAATTGAGGACCCGATTAAATTTAACAATCTTCAATTTGTCATTATTGATGAACAACACCGTTTTGGAATTAGCCAAAGAGCTTCATTGAGGCAAAAGGGTACCAATCCTCACCTTTTGGTGATGAGCGCTACTCCAATACCCCGTTCATTAGCTCTTACTCTGTATGGTGATTTAGATTTGTCAATAATGGATGAAATGCCTGTTGGCAGAAAACCCGTGGATACTCATATTTTGAGTCCTTTGGAACGCGAGAGAGCTTATCAGATTATTAGAGCACAGATCAAGCTCGGGCACCAGGCATTTATTGTCTATCCCCTTATCGAAAGTAATGAGAATACTGAAATAAAAGCCGTTGTTGATGATTATGACGTTCTAAGTTCAGAGATTTTCCCGGATCTCAAAATCGGCCTGCTCCATGGTCGTTTGTCTGCAGAGGAAAAAGAAAAGGTAATGTCCGCTTTCCACGAAAATCGTTTTCCGCTTCTTGTTTCTACTACTGTAATAGAGGTAGGAGTGGATATTCCGAATGCAACGATCATGATGATTGAAGGAGCCAATCGATTTGGGTTGGCACAATTGCATCAATTACGCGGAAGAGTGGGACGGAACCAGGAACAATCCATGTGTTTACTAATACCTGAAGATAATGATGCATCTGAAAACGAGCGGTTAAAGGCTATGGTTCAAACTAATGACGGTTTTGTTCTTGCCGAAAAGGATTTACAACAACGTGGTCCAGGTGACTTTATTGGCTATCGGCAATCTGGTTTCGCAGACTTGAAAATGGCAAAAATCACTGATATTCGCCTAATCGAAAAAGCCAGGAAGGCTGCTGAATCGGTCTTTTCTATGGATCCTTGCCTTGAAAAACCGGAAAACGCGTTATTATTACAGAAGTTAAACAAATTGTGGAATTCAGAAAAAAGTGACATCAGTTAGGGAGAGAAATGATAAAAGCAGTTTTTCCAGGTTCTTTTGATCCAATCCACAACGGACATATCGATATTGCAACCAGAGCAGCAAAAGTAGTTGATGAATTAATCGTTGCAGTATACGATAAACCACTTAAGAATTTTCTTTTTTCTCCAGAAGTGCGCATGTCAATGGTTAAGGAAGTTTTTAAGGATAACCCAAAGGTTACTGTTTGTGGATATAGCGGACTAACTGTTAAATTTTGCGAAACCATTAATGCTCAGGTCATGATACGTGGTTTAAGAGTTTTTTCTGATTTTGAATATGAATTCCGAATGGCATTAGCAAATCATCGATTATCCCCCAACGTTGAAATGATGGCTTTGATTACCAGCGATGAACATTCATTTCTTTCATCAACAACAGTCCGTGAAATTGCAGCGCTGGGTGGTGATGTATCAACAATGGTTCCACCGCACGTAGCATCCATTCTGAAATCCATGTTTGAATCACTGGGTGACGACCACACGATAGTTCCGACTCAGAATGTCCGTGATTAGATTGGCCCGATGCTTGCATCTGTTTTAAGGAAATCAGTATAATTTGTGCAGGAGTGGTCTAATGGATATCTTACATCTGGTCGATCGTCTTGAAGAACTTTTTAACGAAAGCCGCCCGGTTTGGTTTACACACAGTGTAATTGTGGATGAAGACCGGCTTCTTGATTTAATCGATCAGATGCGTATCACGATTCCTGAGGAAATTAAAAAAGCCCAACAATTACTTGCTCAAAAAGATCGCATATTAGCACAAGCCCAGGAAGAGGCAAATCGAACAATTGCTTTAGCGCGGGAAAAAAGTGACAAAATGGTTGAAAAAGACCCTGTTACACAGGCTGCTCAAGTGCGAGCTGATCAATTAATAGTTCAAGCAAAAAATGAATGCACACAAACAAAAAAAGAAGCTGATGAATATGTTCTGCAAACGTTGATCACTTTGCAAACGGAATTAGAAAAATCGTTGACCCAGGTTAAAAATGGGGTTCTGGCAATAGCAACAGAAAAGCAGAAATCAGAGACTCCCCAACGACCTCAACAATGAACCGTTACAAAAAAGATCACCTTGATGGTTCAAGGTGATCTTTTTTTATTTTTGATTTTCCGGTTTGTTTCTGAGAAATCCGTTTTTTATCTTTTTGATCACAGGATTTTCATTTCCTGAGTATCCATGAAGCGCATATTTTATCACTTCATCCATGTGACGGATATAAATGATATTGAGATCCTCCAAGACTTTCTTAGGAACTTCAGCAAGGTCTTTTTTATTTTTTTCTGGTAAAAGGATCTTCTTTAACCCCGCTCGATGAGCAGCCAGGATTTTTTCCCGAACTCCACCAATAGGCAATACATTACCTCGTAAGGTAATTTCCCCTGTCATCCCTAGATCTTTAAAGACTTTACGATCAGAAATTGCCGAAAATAGGGCTGTGGCGATAGTGATTCCAGCGCTGGGTCCGTCTTTTGGTATCGCTCCTTCTGGAATATGAATGTGAACATCAAGATTTTCAAAGATTTCAGGGTCAATATTCAACGTTGACGATCTGGATTTTAAGTAAGATAAAGCAGCTTGAGCAGATTCCTGCATAACATCTCCAATCTGCCCGGTTACTTGAAGATTCCCTTTACCTTCAAGTATCAACACTTCAACTGGCATGATCTCACCGCCGTTTTCCGTCCAAGCTATGGCTGTAGCAACACCGACTTCATCGAGTCTTTCAGCTTCAGTCATAAAAAACTGTGGAGGACCTAGAAATTTTTCAATTGCCCGGGCGTTTAGATCCTTGGTGATTTTTTTCTTCTCAGCTTTCCTGCGGGCTTCTTTCCTAAGGACCTGACCAATTTCGCGTTCAAGGTTTCTTACACCTGCTTCATAGGTGTACTCACGAATAATTTTCTTGATTGCTATCTCATCAAACTGGACATCTTCGGCAGTGAAACCGTTTTCATCCATCTGTTTGGGAATAAGGAATTTTCTAGCTATCTCAACTTTTTCTTCTTCGATATATCCAGGGAATTCTATTATCTCCATGCGATCGAGCAATGCCGGTGGAATTGATCCAAGGCTGTTTGATGTTGTAATAAACATCACCTTACTCAAATCGAAAGCCAATTCCAGATAGTGATCGGAAAAAGAATGATTCTGTTCTGGGTCCAGGACTTCCAACAAGGCAGATGATGGGTCACCTCTAAAGTCCGAACCTAATTTATCAATTTCATCTAGCATAAACAATGGATTAGCGGTTCCCGCCCTGCGCATCGTTTGTAGAATTCTTCCAGGCATTGCCCCAATGTAAGTCCTTCGGTGTCCCCGAATTTCCGCTTCATCTCTAACCCCACCAAGAGAAAGCCTCACAAATTTTCGTCCCAATGCTGTTGCTATAGATTGCCCTAACGAAGTTTTTCCAGTTCCGGGAGGTCCAGTAAAACAAAGTATCGGTTGTCGTTCTTTTTTTGGTTTCATGCTTCTAACAGCAATGTACTCCAGTATCCGGTCCTTTGCTTTTCCCAAACCATAATGGTTTTCCTCAAGGATCTTTGCAGCGTGCTTTACATCAAGATTGTCCTCAGTGGTGGTGTTCCAAGGCAAATCAATGATCCAATCAAGGTATGTTCGGATGATTCCTACTTCGGGAGCCATAGCAGGCATTTGAGTAAGCCGCTCGATTTCCTTTTTTGCCTGTTTCCTCGCTTCTTCAGGCATTACCGTGTCCTCTATCTTTTTCCGCAGTTCATTTATTTCGCGCGTCCAGACATCTCCTTCGCCCAATTCATTTTGGATGGCTTTGAGTTGTTCACGCAAATAGAATTCTCTTTGAGAGCGGTCAACTTCACTCTGTACTCGATTTTGAATTTCATCTTCAAGTTGCAGAACATCTAACTCTTGAGCCAATAGCCAGTTCATTTTTTTGAGCCGGTCTTTGGGCTCAATAATCTTCAATAGTTCAAGTCGTTCATTGAATGGGAGTGAGATAGCCGTAGCAATCATGTCGGCTAACCATCCCGGTTCAGAAATGTTTACTGAGAATAAGTGGGCTTCATCCGGCAAACTTCTATCTAGTTGAACACACTTTTCAAATAAATCTCTTGAGGTCCGCATCAAGGCTTCAATTTGCCTATCCGAAATAGGGCTTTCTATCAGAATAAAGCCCCGTACCCAACTAAAGGCTTCACCCTCAACAATCTCAGTTATCCTGATCCTTCGCCGTCCCTGAACCAGAGCCGATGCATTGCCATCTTGTAATGATAATAATCTTCCGACCGCAATTTCAACGCCAACATCGACAAAATCACCTGGTTTTGGTTTTTCAATTTCCCCATCTTTCAACACGAGGGCGATCATTGTCCCTCCGTGTTTCTGTACATAATTTATGGCTTCCATATTTGGACCAGGCGAAATGAAAATCGGTGAGACCATACGTGGAAAAACAACAATATCGCGCATGATTAACAATGGACAATAGATCAAACCATTCTCATCAGGGGTTGCATCACTTACCTGGTATAGCTCATCTGTACGTTGATACAGGGCAGTAGTAAATTCTTCAGGGTTTTCTACTCTTTTTTTCCAATCATCTTTCATTCGATTTCCTGATTCCTTTTCTGAATAATCTCTTTAGCAGCAGCGGCTACAAAAATGCTTCCAGTTACAATAATGACATTATCAATTTTGCTTGAAAATGCTAATTTCAACGCTTCTTCCAGGTTTTCTGTGACTTGACAATTTCTGCCGAAATCATCGACAATGGTTTTTAACTTCTCTGGTGACATCGCTCTGGGATGAACGCTCTTCGTAACAATGATATCATCGGAAATAGGCAGTAAGGAATCAAGCATTCCTCTAATGTCTTTATCTTCTGATGCTCCAAATATCAGCGTAATTTTGCGATCACCAAAATATTCTGTCGCTGTTGCAGCTAGCTTTTCCGCGCTATCAGCATTATGTGCCGAATCAATTATTACCAATTTTTCTGAATTTATGATTTCAAACCTGCAAGACCACTCGGCTGTAGCAAATCCAATCTTAATATCATCATCACTTATGACATAGTTACTGGAAGTCAATTCCTTCAAGGCACACCAGGCAGTTGCCGCATTTTCGACCTGGTGGTAGCCCAATAACGGGATGGAAAATTCCAACGTTTTCTTGTTGCCATCAACCTCTCTTATCGAAAATTGTTGGGTATCCAAAGTATGACCCAGGGAAGCAAAACGAATTTTCTTGTCTACTTGTGTATGTGGTGATTTGTTTCGACTGGCTATGTCTTTCAAAACCGAATAGGATTGTGGGAATCTTTGAGGGGCAATAATCACTGGTTTATTCGGTTTAATAATTCCGCCTTTTTCTCCGGCAATTTTCTCTATTGTATCGCCAAGAACATTCATATGATCATAGGATAATGACGTAATAACAGAAATTTCTGGATCCACTATATTTGTGGCATCAAGTCGTCCGCCTAATCCCACTTCAATCACTGCAATGTCGACTTTTTTTTCTGCAAAATACTTGAATGCGATCGCAGTTGTAATTTCAAAAGTTGTAATTTCTGGAATAAGCGAAAGAAATCCCTTTATGGTATTTACTTCTTTAGTCAATTCCTGGTGGCTAATTAGCCTTCGATTAATTTGAATACGCTCGATGTAATCATGCAAATGAGGCGAGGTATACAATCCAACTTTGTATCCAGCTTTTTCCAAGACAGAAGAAATAAACGCAGCCGTGCTCCCTTTTCCCTTGGTACCAGCAATATGAACAACTGGGTATCTACGATGGGGATTTCCAAGCTTTTCTGCAAAGACGCGCATTCGGTCTAGATTGAATTTTTCCGGTGAAAATCTCAATTGCCTGGTTAAACTGTAGTCCACAAAACTATACAGAAAATCGAGTGTTTCTTGATATTCTTGCTCAAAATTTAACATAGTCACATCGTCTATTCTATATTATATTAGTGGAGAGATTGTAATTGAGCATAATGCATATGGCAAGAACTACTGCGAAAAGAGAGAAGAAAATCATGGTTTCACTACTCACAATAAAATTTCAGCTACCCGGATGTCAGTCACTGAAAGAGAAACGCTCAGCCATCCAGCCATATATATCCCGCATTCGTAAGGAATTCAATGTATCCGTCTCAGAAGTCGGATTGCAGGATATCTGGGAGAGTTCCTGGATAGGGATAGTGTGTATTTCCAATGATCCGATCCACAACACACAGGTACTTCAGGAAGTTGTTCATTTTACCGAGTCTAATTTCCCAAACCTTGAAGTATCCGAACATCACATCGAAAATTATTAACATCTATCAACCCATTTTATTATTACTGGAGTGTTATCGGTGATCACCCCATCTGAGATACGTTCAAAACTCGATACATTTCTTTTATCCGTCGAAAAACCCGGCAGGTACGTCGGCGGCGAATATGGTCAAGTCATTAAGGATTGGGATTCTACACGAATCCATTTTGCGCTAGTCTTCCCTGAACTCTATGATATCGGCGTGCCCAATCTTGGGATCACAATTTTGTATGACATTATAAATTCAAGAGATGATACATTGTGTGAAAGGTCTTACCTCCCCTGGTTGGATATGGAGTCGCAAATGAGGGCACATTCGATCCCTCTCTATTCTCTTGAAACAATGCATCCATTAATGGATTTCGATGTTGTGGGATTCTCATTGCCCTACGAGACTCTCTACACAAATGTTCTTAATACGCTGGACTTGGCAAATATTCCACTCCGATCAAAAGACAGGGATGACTCCTATCCATTGATAATCGCTGGAGGGCATGCTGTCTATAATCCAGAGCCCATGGCTGAATTTATTGATGCCTTTGTGATCGGTGAAGGCGAAGAAGTTATCCTGGAAATTTTAGATGCGATAAATCAATCAAAAAAACACAATTTTTCGCGTATAGAGTTGCTCGAACACCTCCAAAATATTCCCGGAGTATATGTTCCTTGCTTTTATGAGGTTAAATACAAACCTGATTTCACTATAGAATCGATAACCAGCCAGGCAGATAAATACCCAAAAAAGATCGTAAAAAGGTTAGTTCCAAAATTGCCCGATCCCCCAACCAGGTTCCTTGTACCGTCTGTAGATGTGGTACATAATCGGATCGCAATTGAAATAATGCGCGGTTGTACACGTGGGTGCCGGTTTTGCCATGCCGGAATTGTTAATCGCCCTGTTCGCGAGCGAAGCGTTGACCAGATCATTGGAGCTATTGAGAAATCGTTATCTAAAACTGGTTATGAGGAAATTGCATTATTATCACTTTCTTCTAGTGACTACACGCAATTACCCGATTTGGTGGAGTCTCTACGTACGAATTTCGCAAATCGGAATTTAACGATTTCTCTCCCCTCCTTGAGGATTGAGTCATTTTCGATCGAAATAATGAAAAAGATAAAGGGCTCACGTCAGGGTGGATTTACTCTTGCTCCCGAAGCTGCCTCCGATAAAATGAGAAGTAAAATAAACAAGCCAATTTCAGAAAACCAACTCATAGAAACCACCAATGCAATTTATCAATCAGGTTGGACCAGCATTAAGCTTTATTTCATGCTCGGTCAACCAGGTGAATCGATTGAGGATGTTCAGGCAATTGCGGATCTTTGTAAGAAAGTGATCAAAGAAGGTCGAGCACTGATTGGTAAGAAAGCAAGCTTACATGCCGGCATCAGCACATTCGTTCCCAAACCCCACACCCCATTCCAATGGACATCACTTGATACTCTGCCCTCCGTCCTTGAGAAGCAAAATCTCTTAAAAGGCCAATTGCGAGGACCGGGATTAAGAATGACCTGGTCAAATCCGCGCGAAACCATACTCGAATCCGCGCTCTCACGGGGAGATAGAAGACTTGGTTCCGTTATCGAAGCAGCGTGGAAAAGAGGAGCTAAATTTGACGCCTGGCAGGATCAATTCAATTTCAATGCGTGGATGGATGCTTTTGATTTCATCGGGATTTCTCCGGATTTTTACACTTCGCGAGTACGAGTATTGGATGAGGTATTTCCCTGGGACCATATTTATCCTGGTGTATCGAGAAATTTCCTTGAGAATGAGTATCTTAGATCCTTAAGCGGCGAGTTGACAAGTGATTGTCGGGAAAATTGCATTTCCTGTGGGATTCTCCCCACTTACTCAAGCATTCGAAAAGAGAATCCGGGTGATTTTTGGTTATGCCCAGAGGTCAAAAAATGATTCGTGCACGAATAACCTATAGAAAATGTGCATCTTTAAAATACACTGGGCACCTGGATCTCCATCGGGTATGGGAACGCAGTATCAGACGTTCCGGATTACCTTTGGCATATTCCCAGGGGTTCCATCCACAACCACGAATACAGCAAGCCTGTCCACTTCCCCTTGGATTCACAAGTGATTGCGAAATTATTGATTTGTGGCTTACTGAAAACTCCTCGGAAAACATCATTCAGAAATTGCTCACGCCGGCACTACAAACAGGCCTTGAAATCACCAATATTATAATGGTGCCATTATCTGATCCAGCTTTACAGACAATGGTTAGTGCATCCAATTACTACTGCCAAATAATTAAAGAATTGGATTCCAAGATTATTAGGAAAAATATCAATACTTTTCTATCCAAGGAATCACTAATGCGAGAACGTCGTGGAAAGCTTTACAATCTTAGGTCCTTGGTACTCGGGTTATCATATGATGCAATACCGAATTCAGGAATAGAAATGCAGTTATCAGCTTTACCTGGAGCTACCGGACGACCTGAAGAAGTACTGGATGAATTAGGAATTAACATTTATGATGTGCAGATAAAGAGAACCAACCTTGTATTGAAGATCTAATCGTTATATGAATCCGGTACCTTTCTTCCAGATTTTCGAGTGCCAAAATCCTCATTGTCGATTTCGTTTTCCTTCAAATCTAACCATTGAGGTTTTCCAAAATTGCCCCCTGTGCAAAAACAAGTTACAACCGGTTGGAAAACCATTTGCAAATCAAAAAAAGGGAAATAAGCCACAAATTTTCTCGCCTCAAAAGATAAGGTTGCTTCTTGATAATTTGCGAAGCACACACAATGTAGGCTCCATTTTCCGAACCGCGAATTGTGCATCAATTAGCCACATATATTGCTGCGGAACAACCCCCACTCCAAACCATTCCAAGTTTTCCAAATCTAGCTTAACTGCAGATGAAACAATTTCCTGGAGTTATGAACGCAATTCTCTGGATATTGTGCAGGGAAATAAACAGGAAGGTTGCGCTGTTGTTTCCGTGGAAGTGGCTGACAATGCGACTTCGGTTTTTGCTAACAGTCTGATGAAAGTGAGAAGTGGCTGTATCCTCCTTGTTGTCGGAAATGAAATTTCCGGTGTCGATCCAATGATTCTTGACGAGTCTGATTCAGTTGTATATATTCCTATGTTGGGAACTAAAACGTCACTCAATGTTTCAATTGCCGCTGCAATAGCACTCTATAGTTTTCGTTTTTCATTGTCATCCTCAAATTAAAAGGTTCAGATGCCCATATACGAATATCGATGTAAAAATTGTAACTATACTTTTGAAGCTCTCCGGTTGATAAAGGATGCAGATCTCCCTATTCTTTGCTCGCGGTGTTCCTCGACAAAAACTAACCGTATTCAATCCGCATGTTTTTCGAAAAGCTCTGGCAATATCTCAAATAAATCCAATACGTCAGGTTGTTCAGGTTGTCGCGGTGGATCTTGCTCATCTTGCTCTCACTAAATAAAGGATGTGTTTAATGGAGACGGTAAAAAGCAAACTTGTTTTGATCACAGGTGGTTCAAGCGGAATTGGCCGCGCTATAGCAGAGGAAGTAATTGCGAATGGTGGAAGTGCAGTTCTTCTAGCCAGAAAACGGGAAATGCTTGACGAAACCAAAAACCAAATCGAAGGTAAGATGATCTCTGAAGGACAAAAGGTATTAACAATTACTGCAGATGTGACTGATTTCCCGCAATTAGAATCATCACTCATCAGTTTTATCAATGAACATACCCTCCCTGACATCATCATCAATTCAGCTGGTGTAGCCCATCCAGGTAAATTCACAACCTTACCGTTAGATATTTTCCATTGGATGATGGACGTTAACTATTTTGGTACCGTAAACATTTTAAAAATTCTGGTTCCACTAATGCAAAAACGCAGGTCGGGAACTATTGTAAATATTAGTTCGGTGGCTGGTTTTATCGGTGTTTACGGTTACACAGCCTATGGAGCCTCAAAATATGCAGTTGCAGGTTTTACCGACGCTCTCCGCTCTGAACTTAAACCATACAACATTGATGTATCCATTGTTTTTCCACCAGATACTAACACCCCACAACTTGAATATGAGAAAAAACTCAAACCATTCATCACCGGCGAAATTGCAGGTTCGGCGAAATTAATGGATGCCAAAATTGTGGCAAAGGAGATTCTGAAGCAGGTGCTTAAGAAAAAATACCTAATCCTGCCTGGGTCCGAAGGAAAATTGCTCTATTTTGCGCATCACCTTCTCGGGCGCACTTTGTATCCAGTTATGGATTTCATGGTGAAGTCATCTATTCAAAAGATCAAACTCAAAAAATAGCATAATGAGCAGTTTCTAATTATTACGAAAATGACCCTGTGATATACTGACAAAATCAAAACGATTAATTCAAAAGGACTGGATATGAAAAAAGATTTCATTGCAATTTCTGATTATTCACCTTCTGCTTTACAAGAAATGCTGGATCTGGCTGTTCAACTAAAGAAGGAGTATTTTTCAAAAGGGAATCAACCCATTTTTAAGGGCAAAGTACTGGCGATGTTGTTCCAAAAACCCAGCCTCAGAACCCGCATGAGTTTTGACATGGCGATGCGTCACATGGGGGGGGATGCATTGTATATTTCTCCAAACGAGATCGGATTAGGTCAACGGGAATCCATTGCTGATGTTTCGCGTGTGATTTCTGGATACGTGAGCGCAATCATGGCACGAGTATTTGATCACCAGCATGTTGTGGAACTGGCCAAGTGGTCATCCATCCCTGTGATCAATGGGCTCAGCGACTATAATCACCCCTGTCAGGGAATGGCAGACGCCCTTACGATTGTCGAGAAATTCGGCAAGTTAAAGGGTTTGAATATCACTTATGTTGGTGATGGTAATAATGTTGCTGTATCGCTTATGCATATTGCCGCCAAACTTGGAGCAAATTTTACGATTGCAAATCCGGAAGATTATGATATTGTTCCAAAAGCGATTGAAGACGCCAGAGTATATGCCAAGGAATCCGGCTCGAACCTTAAATTCTTGCGTGATCCACATGAAGCGGTTAAGAATGCTCATGTGATCTACACTGATACCTGGACAAGTATGGGACAGGAGGCTGAAACCGAGAAAAGGAAGAAAGTATTCCCACCTTACCAGGTTAATCAGAAACTTGTATCTGAAGCTGACAAGGATGTTATTGTGATGCACTGTCTGCCAGCCCACAGAGGTCAGGAAATAACAGACGAAGTCGCTGATGGCCCGCACTCGGTGATCTTCCAGGAAGCCCATAACCGACTCCATGCGCAAAAAGCTGTGCTGGTAAAACTACTAGCCTAGACGATAGAGAGTAAGAAAAAAGGCAGTTCCCCCTTGGGCACTGCCTTTATGTTTAACTATTTAGATTACAATCAGATTTATCAACAGGTGGCTGCTGGAGGGATATGAAAAGGAACGCTAAAATTGTTTGTACACTGGGACCAAGTACATCTGATGAGAAGACAATCAGCAACTTGATTGCAGCTGGTATGGATGTGGCAAGGTTAAACTTTTCGCATGGAACCCATGAATCTCATGCCCGCATGATTTCTGTAATCAGAAAGTGTTCCGCAGATGCCGGTATCCCTATTGCTATTCTTCAGGATCTCCAAGGACCCAAATTAAGGGTTGGCATTTTACCTGCGGATGGTATTTTATTACACTCAGGGCAGATACTAAAACTCTATGTTGAAGGAACTGACACCGAAGATCTCTCGGGTACTGAAATCTCGCTTCCATTGGATGTTCCTAACCTTGCGCATGGTGTAAAACCTGGTAACCGGATCCTTCTGGCTGATGGACAGATGGAATTAAGTGTTATGGAAATAAAGAATGAAACGGTAATTACAAAAGTTATTACTGGCGGTCTTCTAACATCCAACAAGGGAGTAAACCTTCCAGGAGCAAATTTGGGAATCCCCAGTTTCACTGACAAAGATCGCGAAGACTTGATCTTCGGATTGCAAAATCAGGTGGATTACATAGCTATCTCATTTGTTGAGACAGCCGAGGATATTCGAGTCGTAAGAGCTGCAATTAAAGAGCTCTCGCAAGATGGTCTATACCCGCCGATCATTGCAAAACTTGAACGACCTGAAGCCGTCAAGAATCTGCATGAGATCATGCATGAAACGGATGGTGTGATGGTTGCACGCGGTGACCTGGGCGTAGAAACTTCCCCCTCCCTTGTACCAATCATGCAGAAGGAAATAATCCAAAGCGCAAACAGGCATGCAAAAATTGTTATTACAGCTACCCAGATGTTGGAATCGATGATCGATAATCCTCGCCCAACACGGGCAGAGGCATCAGATGTGGCGAATGCCATTTTTGACGGTACAGACGCAGTAATGTTATCTGCCGAAACTGCCAGCGGTAAATACCCGATTGAAACCGTAAAAATGATGGACTCGATCGTAAGGGAAGCTGAAAAGCATTCTGATAGCTGGAGTCATTGCGAGGAGTTTCCCAAGGAAGCGTTGCAGGATGATGCACTAACAATTACTGCCGCTGCCCGCGAATTAGCTCACGATCGAAATGTCACCAATATTGCCGTCTTTACTCAAACGGGGAAAACAGCTCTTCTAATGGCAAAGGCTCGCCCCCGCGTACCGATCCTTGCTTTTACTCCAGTAGAACGAACAATGACTCTCTGTAATCTGTATTGGGGAGTCACCCCAATACGGGTTCCATTTGCAAACTCACTTGAGGAGATGGTTCGGAGTGTGGACCAGGCATTGATTTCTCGCGGCCACTTAAAAACAGGCCAGCAGGTCGTTCTAATTTCAGGTTTCCCGGTTGGGGCAATGCGGTTACCAAATTTAGCCTTGTTACATACGATTGGCGAAAAAGTCTAGAATTAAGGATAGCCATGAAGTAAAAAAACCCGTAAACGGGTATTTTTATATTAGAACATAAGATTGTTAACCATATTGATACTCTCACGTGATGGTCTGAGGTTTTCCGGCTTTGCCCTGTTTAAGGGTTCATCAGTTAAGTTATAAAGATCAAACATGTTCGCCGTATTCGGATTGATGTATATCAGTCCCGTCACGAGTTCATTTTTTGATTGTGCCTCAGCAAGCATTTTGAAGGCTGCAATTTTATCGAGAGGATCGTAATCTGCCTCAAGTTTCTTTAAAATCACTGTGCTCCCGTCATGCAAAGAAACTTCCCTGCTGGTTCCTTCCTCAAAATCATCAACGGTAATTTCTTCTCTTGCTGGAACAAAGGAAATCTCGTGCAATGGCTCTTCATTCGATTTTCCAAATGAATAGGAATGCAATGAGTTCTCATGATTATGGAAAGTCACGCAGGGACTAATAATATCTAACACCGCAATTCCCTTATGTGCGATCGCGATCTTCAATAACTCTTTTAATTGCTTGGGATCCCCGGCAAAAGATCGAGCCACAAATGTAGCGTTTGAAACTAGTGCCTCCATAGCAATATCTACCGGTAAAAAAGGGTTAGTTCCCTGCTTCTTTAACTCTAGCCCTTTTTCGGCTGTCGCAGAAAATTGTCCCTTGGTTAATCCATATACTCCATTGTTTTCAACAATATAAACAAGTGGTAAATTCCTTCTGACCAGGTGTTTAAATTGACCAAGACCAATACTGGCTGAGTCGCCATCACCGCTAACACCGATTCCTTTTAAGGTTTTGTCAGCAAACATAGCCCCTAAGGCTAACGACGGCATTCGTCCATGCAGTCCATTGAATGCAAAAGATCTTCCAAGAAAGTAAGTCGGGCTCTTGCTTGAACAACCGATTCCGCTAAATTTGACCACTTTTTCTGGAACCAGGTTCATCTCGTAACAAGCCGCTACTATTTGAGCAGCCACACCATTATGACCACAGCCCTGGCATAAAGTGGAAGGAGCTCCCCGATAATCTGGTTTCGATAATCCAGCTTTGTTTACATTTTGCTGATTAGCTGAGGTATTGGCTAGCGTCATTTCTTACCTCCAAGGTGTAAAGAAACCTGATTATGCACCCATTGAGCAGTCAATGGCAATCCATCCATGTGAGCAGTTTGCACCATTTTGCTCGAGAATTGTGGGTAATCAATTTTTAATAACTGATGAAGTTGCCCATCTCTATTTAACTCAACCACAAAGGTCATTTGATTCGTCTCAAGGAATCTACCAACCTCTTCGCCCATAGGCAAGCTTCGAACCCGTAGATAATTGGTTCTAATCCCATTTTTCCTCAGCAAATCACGTGCTTCATCGACCGCAAAATGTGCAGAACCAGAGGAAATGATCCCAACCGAAGCTTTTTCGTCATAAGATTCTATGGCTTTTGGCAGGTACTTCTTGCCTACCTCGATTTTTTTCTTTATCCTCTCAAAAATCCTCTCCCAAACAACCGGATCCTCCGAATATCCAGTATCTTCAGTATGACTGGTTCCACGGGTAAAATGCCCGCTCCTCGGATGGAGATTACCTGGAACTGTGCGATAAGGAATGCCATCACCATCCACATCCTCATATCGACCCCAGTGACCCTTCTGCTCGATAAACTTTTGGAGGTCGTCTTCCCAAAGAACCTTCCCTCGATCGATCCCGGCATCAGGATATTGGAATTTTGGTGTCATCCAGGGATTCATGCCAAAATCTAAATCAGACAATATCACTACAGGGGTTTGAAGCCTCTCTGCAATATCAAATGCTTTCCAGCCAAACTCAAAACATTCGTTTATCGATCCTGGAATTAATATCACCATTTGAGTATCCCCATGGCTTATAAAATTCACCATGGTTAGATCGCCTTGAGCAGTTCTGGTTGGCATTCCAGTACTCGGACCGACTCGTTGTACATCCCAAATTACCAATGGCACTTCGGTGTAATAAGCCAATCCGATATACTCAGTCATAAGAGATAATCCCGGTCCGGATGTAGAAGTCATGGCACGCAAACCACCCCATCCAGCACCAACTACCATGCCGATCGCTGCTAATTCATCTTCCGATTGTACGACGGCAAAATTCTCTTTACCGGTTTTGGCATCTTTCCGTAACATTGGAAGGTACTCGTTCAATGACTCAGCCAGACTGGTCGCAGGGGTGATCGGATACCATGCTACAAACTGGACCCCACCATAAATTGCTCCCAAAGCTGCGGCTGTATTCCCATCAGTCATGATATATCCATCTGTAGAATTCATTTTTTCTACAGAATAGGAGTCTGTTTTTACAAGGTTATCCTTAGCCCAATTGAATGCAGCTTGCACAACTTGAAAATTTGAATCTATAGCTTTTTGTTTCCCCTTGAAATGAAAATCCAGTGCTTTATATATCAGATCGAGATCAATCGATAATAATTGAGCCAAAACACCAACATAAACCATATTGGCTATGTAATCTCGTAATGCAGGTGCTACATCGGATTCTTTAACCAGCTTTTTTACTGGGATCTGATAAATATTAATGTCTCTCCGGCTTTCAGGCAGTTTAAAATCGTCCGGAAGGAGTAATACGCCTCCTGAGTTCAGGAATTCCATTTCACGTTCGATCGTCATTGGATTCATGGCAACTACTATGTCATCTTTCTGGACTCTTGCTAGGTACCCGTCTTTACTGACCCTCAAAGTGAACCAGGTTGGTAATCCCTGTATGTTGGAGGGGAAAATATTCTTACCTGAAACTGGAATTCCCATACGAAATAATGCGCGCATAAGAGTTGTATTGGCGGTGGCACTTCCTGATCCATTGATCGTGCTGAAAGTGATACAAAAATCGTTAATTACTGTCGATTTATTGGTTTCCACTAATGCATCCTCCAAAATTGATAGATTTATTCAAAGGATAATCGAGGCGCAATACGTTCACGTTGACTTATGAGATCCATATGTTCAATCAGGATCTGCAACCCAAGGTTAAGATTACCCTGCCGAACTGCATCAATGATGCGCTGATGGTATTGCCATACTCTATCGATGTATGTGACTTCTGTGTAAATTTCCAACCCTGTCGACTTATAGAGATCCCAATAGACTTCCAAAATGCTGATTACGAAAGGGTTATTGAGCCTTTTATAAATTCCCAAATGGAGTTCCCGGTGTTCAACATTTGGTAGTTGAGGAGGGATACTTCGAATTTTTAACTGAGCTTTTTTGATCAGGCTAGAAAGATAATCAACGTCGCTTGTCGAAAGAAGTTGAACAGCCTCAATAAAATATGCTGCCTCGAGATGTTTCCTCAGGTTTGACAGGTGGTTAAAAAGTGTAGAATTCGTCTCAACTGCATATGTCAGGCTGGCAGTAAGCGCTGGCCTCAGTGAATAAGCGCTCTTATGAATGCCGGCTTTCGGCTTGATTTCGACTATACCTAGTAGTCGTGCTGCTTCAAGTTGCTCGCGAAGTGAAGCTACGCTTATCCTTAATTGCTTGCTTAATTCACTTAAAGGCGTAATTCGCCTCTCTCCATCTTCCGGGATGGACGCAAGAAAATGGAGCAACTCTGATAATTGGTAACTTGACATTGGTCTCTTATTAATCCGATAATATAATCATAATTAGTATAGCAAATGCTATTTTAATAGCAAGCATGATATTTGTCACTAGTTATCTTCTTATTAATCGGATTATTTAATTCAGGATAATTCTTTTGAATCTTTCAATGTATATAGGCAAGCCAGTCTTGGGATTTATTATCGATCGACCCTTCATTCTTTCAGTAAAAAATTGTCTCTCACCAATTTGCGAAACATGGCAATGAAGCGCCTCAATTTTTTTATCATAGTAATCTGTAACATCGACAATAAGATCAGGTTGATTTGTGGCAGAAAGCCAAACCTCTTGAGGGTTTACAGGGTATCCCATTGTCTTATTTTTTTTAGATTTATATATCTGTGCGTTGCCCGCTGCCGGGAACGCAGCCCCTATAACTATCTCTCCTGCTGCGCGGTGGTCAGGATGGTTTAGTCGGTTTTCAAGGGTCACGTAATTTGATGGATCACTGGTCACAATGATGTGTGGTGAATATTTTCTGATCCATTTTACAGTTTCTCTTCGAAGTTCCGGTGAGGGAAACAATTCCCCGTCAACTTGGTCTAAGTAATCCACGCTTTTTACACCAAGGAAAGCGGCTGCCATTTGTTGCTCATTTTTTCGTATCTTTGATATCTGCTCAAGCGAAAGGTTGATATCCTGTGAACCCCGCTGTCCGCTTGTTAAGAGACAATAGCGAACTTCATGCCCTGCCTTGATCCATCTGTAAATAGTAGCCCCACAGAAAAACTCAGGGTCATCAGGATGTGCCAGGAAAACAAGGATTCTTTTGGGCTCTGTCCACCCTTCAAAATCCTCAAATGCCGGAGGAAATTTACTTGAGGTCACATTCTGCACAACCACCACTGCCTTTGTTGTTGTCAATTTCTCTGGCTTTATTCGTCATTGCTTCCAGTTCATCTGCAGGTTCAATTTGATCCTTGTGGTACTCCCGCCGTCCTGCATCGATGAATTCAACAACTACCATCTGGCTTAATGGATGAACATCAACGACCTTACCTTCGCCGTCCGGTGTAATCACCCGTTTATTACGCTTCGGAAGCATTTTTCGTGCTTCGACATAATTATCGTATTCATAAATCAGGCAGCATCGAAGCCTTCCACACATTCCGGTGATTTCAGTAGGGGTTAAGGATATGCCCTGTTCTTTTGCCATTCGAATGGATATTGAACTGAATTCGGTAATGAAACTGCAACAGCAACGCTTTTCCAGACCGCATGCTCCCATACCCCCGTAGTATTTGGCGATATCGCGAGGTCCAATTTGCTTTATCTCAACTTGCGCTGGTGAGAATGCTTTTTGCATATCGCCACGTAAAGATTTCAACTCAACTTTGTCTTCTGAATCACTACCAAAAAAAATCGTCAGCCTAGAACCATCATAGCTGTACTCACTCATAATGATCTTGATCCCCGACAAGTGAAGCTCCTGGGCTCTTTTCTTTGCCATTTCTACGGCATCAGGTTCCTTTGCCTGCCAGGATTGCCTTTGAAGCAAGTCCTTTGGTGTAGCTAGCCTATCGATTATTTTCCATCCGCCTTCAGTAGGTAATTCAGCTATTTGAACGGTCGTAACAATTTCCCCGATCTGCCAGCCCCTACTTGTCTCAACGAGGACCACATCCCCTGTTCGATAAGTATCCAGTTTTCTCGCGTCAAAATGATATATTTTTCCGACCTTTGAAAATCTTACGCCTACAATTACTGGTGCATTTGTAGTTTCCATTATTTTGTCGAATTCCCTTCTTGTTGACCAATTTTCCGTTCAAAAGAAACTACGCTCGCACGAGCGGCAATTTTCTCAGAAATCTCTATCAATGAAGATCCTGCAATGGACCCTGGAGCCTCAATCAAAATCGGTTTGCCCGAATCTCCCCCAATGCGAATATCAGGATCTATGGGAATTGAACCAAGATAAGGCACATTATAACGATTAGCCAGACCTTCACCCCCTCCAGAACCAAAGATATCCATTCGAGTACCATCAGTCAACGGCAAGTAGCTCATATTCTCAACCACCCCTAATACCGGAACTTCCATTTGATTGAACATCTGTAATCCTCTTTCGGCATCGTCCTGCGATACCTTTTGTGGAAGTGTGACAATTACACCTCCACTTAGAGGAAGGTTTTGCATCAGGCTTAGTTGAGCATCCCCGGTTCCAGGGGGCAGATCTATGATCAAGTAATCCAACTCTCCCCACTCAACATCGGCTAGAAACTGTCGGATTGCAGTATGTAACATCGGTCCTCTCCATATAAGAGGTTGCCCAGGCCTGACCATGAAGCCTATTGACATTACTTTAATTCCATGAGCGTTAGCTGGTATGATTCGGCCATCCACCGGTGGTGGTAAGGATTCTACACCCATCATGGTTGGAATGTTAGGACCATAAATATCTGCATCCAAAATCCCCACTTTAGCCCCTTTGTGTGAGAGATGGACCGCGACATTAACGGAAACTGTCGATTTCCCAACACCACCCTTACCAGATGCTATTGCAATTGCATGTTTTAGCGGAAGGGATAACATTTCTCTTGTCCGTCCATCACTGGTTACGTTGGAATCCATCTCAACATTAACAGTTGTGATTCCCTCCAGTGACAGTAAAGCAGTCCGCACATCATTTTCAATTTTCTTTTTTAATGGACAAGCAGGTGTTGTTAAAATGATCTTTACACTGATACTGTTGTCGTTGACTTCCAGAATTTCGACCATTTTCAAACTGACAAGGTCACGATGTAATTCGGGCTCCATTACCGTCGAAAGGATATCAAGAACTGATTTTTCCGATACCATTATTTATCCGATCCTTTACTTTGAATTTGCATTTTATTTAGATAACTAATTACATCATCCCTTGAATCTTCATAATATTGCAGGAGCTCTTCATCAGTCCCTTTAAATCTTTTAATGACCAATCGGGCACATTGGGTGCACCCCTTAAGTGCGCGGTAAGAATCAGCTGCACAACCCAAACAGCCAGCGATTTTTATCATCATGGCAGAGAAAGCAATTTTTCTGATATCCTCATCGGGCATATTGTCGATTTCAGCAACAAATTTTTGCCAGTTTGAACTCCGTAAATCAGTAAGAAACGGAATTACCCGCATTGGAAATAAAAGATCGGTATCAGGATTGTTCATCAGGTTAAAGGTTAGTTTACTCCAGCTTTTTGCTTTCGTTCTTCTTCTTCGATCCGATAATTCTCTGGACGAATTTTAGCATAGTAATCCAGGGGTTTCCCTAACCTTTGCTTTGGAAATATCCGCTTTGTACCACGTTCATAAGTGGATATCTCAAAATCATGATCCATTTTAATAGCATCAAATGGGCAAAATTCAGCGCAGGAACCACAATTCATGCACCGGTCAATATCGATATAGAATTCCTCAGATTGGGGAATGGGCTTTCCTGTGGATTCATCCTTTTTCCTTGTTATCCAAATACACTGGGTAGGGCAAACCTTTGAACAGATACCACACGCAGTACAACGATATTTCCGTTCTCCATTCTCTCCGGGTTCATAGACAAGAAACGGGATCATCCGGTATTCTTCAGGTGGAATTAACTGGTGCTCTGGATACTCTATTGTGAAAAGACCAGTTGCTTGCGCCGATGATCGATATTGAATAAGATCCCTTTTCGAAACCTTTTTAATCCAGTTCTGAAAATCATCTGAATATGTTTTGAAAAAGTGCGTGAGGGTAACTGAAATTCCTTTGAGGATGCCTGTTCCGATTATTTTCATCTTTCTCACCTATCCACTTCTCCCAGCACAATATCAACAGATCCCAGGATAGTAACCGCATCAGCGATCTTGGTTCCCTTACACATCTCAGCCAAGCTGGTGATATTCACGAAAGATGGAGCTCTTACATGAAATCGCTTAGGATTCGGTTTGCCATCAGAAACCACGTAAAAACCCAGTTCGCCTCGAGGTCCCTCAACGCGTCCGTACATCTCTCCTGACGGGACTTTTACATTGTATTGAACCTTTCCACTCATGACTGGTCCTTCAGGGATTTGGGTTAATGCTTGTTTGAGGATGCGCAAACTTTGTCTGATTTCGTCAAGACGGATTAAGTACCTGTCGTAAACATCACCATGCTGCCTTATGCAAACATCAAACTCCAACTGGTCATAAATTCCATAAGGATCAGCACGGCGAATATCATATGGAACTCCAGATGATCTTAACAAAGGTCCCGTTACAGAAAATGCAATTGCCTGGTCAGATGTTAAGACCCCTACCCCCTCGCATCGCGATCGAATAATCTCATTGTCGGTTAGATATCGATCTAACTCGTCAGTTTTCCTTTCCAGGCGGTTATATACCAGGTCTTTGACCTTCTTGAGGATTTCATCATTTACATCTCTTACTACTCCCCCAAATCTTAAGTAATTGCACATCATCCTTGAACCAGCAACAGCTTCAAACACGTCGAGTATCAATTCCCGTTCTTCCATAGCATACAGTGCGGGAGTAAAGTATGCTCCAAGGTCGTTAAGCAGAAATCCAATCGACCAGATATGACTGGCAATTCTGGTCAGTTCTGCCATCATGACGCGAATATATTCAGCACGGATTGCAGGTTGAATACCCATCATTTTTTCAATGGTGATGGCATATCCAAAATTGTTTATCATTGAACTAAGGTAATCAAGGCGATCAGTGTACGGCATAATCTGAAGGAATGTGTTGCGTTCGCCAATTTTCTCGTGATTCCGGTGAAGATAGCCTACTACAGGTTTTAGATCAACAATGGTTTCTCCTTCCAAAGCTGCGACCATCCGGAAGACACCATGCGTGGATGGATGCTGGGGTCCAAGATTGACAATCAATTGATCCGTATGAAGAAAGTTTGGTGTATTGCTACTTTTTAAAATAAGTTTTTGATAAAGGGTTTGTTCATTGTCCGGTTCAAATTTTTCTGGGTCAAATTCGCGAGGATACTGAACATTATCGTTGAAAGGGTTTTGAGATTCGGTTAATATCCCTTTGCCTTCAGGCCAACGACTCTTGAATGGTTTTGCAGGCTCTTCGTATTGTGGTTCAGTCCAGTCTTTTCTAAGAGGGTGACCCACAAACCCTTCCCACATTAAAATCCGTCTGAGATCAGGATGGTCTATGAACTTTATTCCAAAAAGATCATAGATCTCCCGCTCCTGTAGTTCAGCACCTGGGTACAATGAAACGAGTGAAGGAACCTGACAATTTTCACGTGGAGTGAAGACCTTAACCTCAATCCCAGCCCCCCCTACAGATTTATAAAAGTGATAGATGATTTCAAATTTGTCTTCAGGAAAATTATCCACCGCAGTTACCGATGAAAGATAGTCATAGAATAATGTATGCTTGATGAAAGAAACAATTTCGATAAGCTTTTCTGACGGAGAAATAATCCCAAAGAAATTTGGACGGGTATCCATCTGGATAGATTCTCCAAATTTCGAAAAGAGTTCAGAATAATGCGGTTGAATTGGATTCTGTTCAGACATGGGATTCTCCCTCGGCTGTACTTTCACTTTGCTCCGTCTCAATAGGCTTATGGGTTTCTGCATAGATCAGATCATTTTTTCTAGGGTCAAACAAATCTGGTCCTAGAACTGGAATCGGTATCTCAGGAATGGGTTCTTTTCTATACCATCGACTATTGGGAATGGTTTCCTGTTTGATTTTCTTCTGAAGAGTAATTAACCCATTTAGTAATCCCTGGGGGGTTGGAGGGCAGCCGGCAATGTAGACATCAACCGGCAAATATTTATCGATCCCTGGAACAACGTTGTATCCTTCTTTGAAAGGTCCTCCTCCACATGCGCATGCACCCATTGCGATTACATATTTGGGTTCTGACATTTGGTTATACAACCGCACGATTTGGGGAACCATTTTTTTTGTGACTGTTCCTGACACGATCATTACATCAGCCTGACGCGGACTTGGACGCATTACTTCCATCCCAAAACGAGATAAATCATAACGGCTTGCAGCAGTGCAGATCATTTCTATTGCGCAACAAGCGAGGCCAAACATCATTGGCCACATTGAGTTACTCCGCGACCAGTTATAGATTTTTTCAAGTGATGTAATAGCTACTTGATTCGCCATCTCTGATGGAATTGCTATTCCAGGCTTATTTAAATCCTCTTTTGACATTGTTCCTCCCGATAAGAGATATAACTGATTTTAACTTGTCAGTAATCAATGTCAATAGTAATATTAAGATAAATAATATTTGTTTAATTAACATGAAAACAACTCATAAAATACTAGACTACTTATCCCAGCACGGTTCCTGCGGTGTTTCTGAGATAAGTCTTGCACTGGGATTAACAAAAGCTGATATTCGATATCATTTGGGAATACTACTGAAAGAGCAAAAAATAACAATAATCCCGCCTGATGTGAACATCAAGCAACTTGGAAGACCTGCTCACAAGTTCCAAAACATAGCAGCCCCCTCTCAGGTATCCCTGTTGGTATTCCTCGAAATTTTATGCAATACTCTTGTCTCTCAAACATCTTTAGAGGATATTTGTGAAGAAATCTGGATAGAATCGTTAGGAAATAATTTCCAGACATTTTCTCCAATTTCACGTCTTGAGCATTCAGTTACTTTCTTAAAAAGGATCGGCGTAGAAGCCACTTGGATTGCGGGAAAAACTGGTCCTCAATTCAAGGTAGTAAACAACCCTTATAAAGAAAGGTATCCACGATCCTGCCAGATGATTGTGGATACCTTGATACAAAAAGCGATAAGGTTTGCTGAAGCGAAATAATTTATTCCACGGTCACTGATTTTGCCAGGTTTCTAGGTTGATCCACATCCAAGCCCCGCAGGCTCGCAATGTGGTATGCCAACATCTGCAATGGAATAACGGTTACAACCGGGTTCAACAACCAGGGACATTCCGGAACCCAGATTACATAATCAACCAAAGTTGGGATTTTTTCATCTCCATCGGTTGCAATTGCAATTACCGTTCCGCCACGTGCCTTAGCCTGTTCGATCTGACTGATCATCTTTTCATACCACGGGTCTTTGGGCGCAATCGCAAGTACAGGCATATCTTCGTCGATAAGCGCAATAGGGCCATGCTTCATCTCTCCTGCAGGGTATGCTTCGGCGTGGATATAGGAAATCTCTTTTAGTTTAAGCGCTCCTTCATAAGCAATTGGCATATTTATACCCCGGCCCAGATACAACATATCCCTTGTTTCTTTGATATTTTGAGCAATGGTTTCGATCTCCTCTTCACGATCCAGGCATCTTCCAGCAAGCTCAGGGATCAAACGTAAGTCATTCACAAATTGCTTCCGTTCATCTACAGTGATTTCTCCCCTTAGATCTGCAAGATACACTGCAAGCATGTATAGATCTATGAGCGGTGCTGTAAATGCCTTAGTTGAAGCAACACCTATTTCAGGTCCAGTTTGCATCGAAATATAACCATCGGCAATTCGCATTGCCTGAGATCCGATGGCATTAACTATTGACCAGACTGTCGCGCCATGTTTCCTGGCTTCCTCAACGGCTGCAAGAGTATCTGCCGTTTCCCCGGATTGACTGATAGCCAGTATGACTGTATGGCTATCGACAATTGGCTCTCCATAGCGGAACTCTGATGCAATTTCATTAATTGTTGGGATCCTGGCGATCCGTTCGAGAAGAATCCGTCCTACCATACCGGCATGAGATGCTGTACCACATGCAGTAATAATGATTTTATTAATTGTCAGAGCTTTTTCACGAGTTAATTTTAATTCGGGCAATCGTATTTCCCCATTTTCAAAATCCACTCTTCCAGCAAGAGTATCTGTTAGAGATCTGACCTGTTCATGGATCTCTTTTTGCATAAAATGACGAAATTCACCTTTTTCAGCAGAAACCGGATCCCATGCGACCGCCGAAATTTGCGGCAATATCTTTCTCCCTTCAAGATCCATAACCTCGACTGAAGTTCTCGTGAGAATTGCCATTTGCCTGGATTCGAGAAAAACCAGTCTCCTTGTGTGCTCGAGGATTGCAGGGATGTCTGAAGCGACGAAATTTTCTCCATCACCTAATCCAATTACGACTCCACCAGCATTCCCAATTCTTGCTGTAATGATCTTATCTGGTTCCATTGTGGACATAACCACTATCCCGTGGGCACCTTTTAACTTGGTCAGCGTATTTCGAACTGCTGTCACCAGATCATTTCCAGACAATAGATATTTCTCAACCAGATGAACAATTGTCTCAGTATCTGTGTCTGATTGAAATTGAACCCCAGCCGCACACAGCTCTGATTTCAGCTCTATAAAATTTTCAACAATTCCGTTATGAACAACCACCACCTTACCTGTAGATCCAAGGTGTGGATGAGCATTTCTCGCCGAAGGTTCACCGTGAGTTGCCCATCGGGTGTGTCCGATGCCCACATTACCGGTAATTGGCATAGTAGCAACCAGTGTTTCGAGATTTGCCAGCTTACCTGCATCTCGCCTGACTTCAATGTGATCCTCGGATAAGACAGCGATTCCAGCAGAATCGTATCCCCGGTATTCCAGCTTTTTCAATCCAGTTAAGACTATTGGAGTAGCATTTCTGTCTCCAATGTAACCAACAATTCCACACATGTTTCCTCCATTGGTAATAGATACAGGTGATGCCTAACGCACCACCTATCCCCTGCCTAGTTGAAAATCTTACTGAAGGAAAGAACGAACCTGTTTGGCTCGGAAGGCATCCGCTGATCTTTCGATTTTCCCGGTTTTACCGGTTAACTCCATTTTGCAATGGAGAACCTTCATCCTCGTCAACCAGAAATTACTGGTCCATGCGCTTGTCTTTCCCTTAAATTAACGAACCGTTTACCTCCTTTTTGATAAAATGCATTATAACTGATTATCGGAAAACAGAATTGTCAGATAACCTCCCTGAAGGCTCATTTGTAGACGTGCGGTCAATCACTCTAGATTCGACCCGGAATCTCCGAATAGTTGTTATTGCAATTCTATTAGCCTTAATTGGTGGAATTGCTTTAACGATTAAATTCAGTGATGTCATAAATTTCAGTTTGAATGCTCCATGGTTTTCGGATTTTTCCACAATGCAGGTCTCAGATGGTTTTCACAAAGTCAGCATACCCGGGGGAAACCACTGGGAGATAAATTATGAAGCTTCACATGAAGTAATCTTTCAAGGGTTTGTTCAACATAATTCTCCCATCCGCGAAAAAGGTTGGGAAATAATGACTCAGGACATTCTGATAACCACGGGAGATTTCTCAAATCCTGATCTTGTATACACAAAGGTTTCTGACCATCACTTTATTTATCGATATAAAACGGATATTGTTCCCGCCGGTACTATTAACCTGCTGCACACCTTGCCTGTTAATGAAGATATTGACCAACAGCTGCAGTCAATCAAACCTGGAGATGAAGTTTATATCAAAGGTTGGGAAATCTACAATCTCACTGGTTGGGACGTTGAAAATACTCCTTATGGAACATGGCAGGATCAAGGATGCAATACGACCCTCGTTACTGAAGTTGTAATACTCCCCTAGGGATGTTTTGTGGATAACATTCTAAATCACTCGTTGGTATAATGAATCGGTTTACAACATGGAACCCACAGAACATCCAACCGTTAGCGAAATTCAAGATAATCAAACCCAAATCAATTTTCGGAATGTTCAAATTGATGCAATTGGTGTAGCACTTGCCAATGCCGCATCACCTTTTTTGCCGGTCTTTCTCACCCATCTCAACGCCAGCTCCTTTCAAGTAGGCATGCTTACCTCCATGCCGGCGATGACTGGATTGTTGCTGGCTATTCCTTTGGGACGCTTTCTGCAAAAACAAACGAATGTAGTCAAATGGTTTAGCTTAGCCCGGCTGCTGGTCATTACATGTTACGCACTTACCGGGATTATTAGTTTCCTGATTCCGCAAGAGGTTTTGGTCAACTCAATTCTAACAATCTGGGCAATCGCAACACTTCCCCAAACTGTTGTCTCCATCACCTTCTCCGTTGTTATGAACGCTGTTGCAGGTCCTAACCGCCGTTTTGAACTGATGAGCCGTAGGTGGTCCATTATGGGCATCACCACAACAATTGTGGTATTGGCCTTAGGCCAAATGTTGGACCGCGTAATATTTCCCTTAAACTATCAACTAATGTTTATTGGCATGTCAGTAGGCGGATTGATCAGTTATTACTTTTCCAGCCACATCCGGATACCTCCTCAGACTGCCTCGCTAGACCAGGGGGGCAAATCCATTAAAGCACAGGTATCTGGGATGACACAGTTAGTACTAAAAGAGAAACCGTTCATTTCCTTTATGACTAAAAGGTTCATCTTTTTTGCTGGAAGCGCTATGGCCAGTCCGTTGGTTCCGTTATACCTTGTCCGAGAAGTTGGCGCTTCTGATGGTTGGATATCGATCATTAATACTTCGCAAATTGCCATCATGGTGATAGGCTATTTTCTTTGGACCCGTTTTGGTAAAAGGCGAGGTGTTCGGCCCGTCCTGGTTTTAACAACATTTGGTTTATCTTTTTACCCATTTTTTATGGCACTTTCCAAATCCGCCTGGCAAATTGCCATATTTGCAGGAATCGCTGGGATTTTTCAAGCTGGATTAGACCTAGTTTTCTTTGATGTTCTTATGCAGACAGTACCTGTCAAATATAGTGCGCTATTTGTGGGAGTTGCGCAGAGCATGCAATACGCGGCCACCATTATTTCACCATTAATCGGCACATTCATCGCCGATCACTGGAGTCTCTCAGCAGGATTGATCATCTCTGCAATAATTCGATTCATCGGATTCTTTCTCTTTTTTATCAACAAAGAAAAACCAGCCACAACCACTGAATTACCTTAAAGCATATTGCTTGACATTTATCTAGCCTGTTCGTAGAATGGAATCACAACTAAATATGGAAGATGAGGAAGAGACCAGTTTGGCACCGAAGGGGCAAATCCAATAATCGGGTGAATCTCTCAGGTAAAAGGACCTTATTTTCTACATCTCTGAAATTTGAAGGAAAGCTGATGGGGAAAGCCAACAAGCAAAACTCAAAGGTTAATGACAGGGCGCGGTAATTCATTTATCGCGCTCAAATTATTCTTACTTTCTGGAGGAAAAATGAAAACGTTGGAAAACTTAAAATACACGAAATCAGATGAGTGGGTATTGGTCGAAGGAAGCATTGCAACTGTTGGGGTTACTGATTATGCCCAGGATCAACTGTCTGATGTTGTGTTTGTTGAGATCACAGTTGATGTTGACGATTCCATAAAAAAGCAATCGCACATCGCGACAATTGAATCGGTCAAAGCCGCAGCAGACGTAAACTCCCCGGTATCTGGAAAAATCATAGAGATCAACCAGGCTCTTGCAAATTCCCCCGAGCAGGTCAATACCGATCCCTTTGGTGCTGCCTGGATGATTAAACTTGAAATTTCCTCTCCGGTTGAGTTGGGAGAATTAATGAATGCAAAGGAATACGAGGATTACTGTTCAACCCGGAGTCACTAATGTTCATTCCACATACTAAGGCAGAAACTACGCAAATGCTGGAAAGCATTGGCGTAAAATCCATTGAGGATTTATTTTCTGTTGTTCCGGAAAAATTTCGATTCCCAAAATTGATCCTTCCATCCGGTGTAACCGAGATGGAGGTGCTGAGCGAGATGAAGGAATATGCTGCTGCGAACGAGACAGTTGAAGATCTGATCTGTTTCCTTGGAGCAGGTGCATATCACCATTACATCCCTGCAGCAGTGGATATGTTACTCAGGCGCGGAGAGTTCTATACAGCGTATACACCATATCAACCTGAGATATCACAGGGCACTTTACAAGCGGTTTTTGAATTTCAGACTCTCATAGCTAATCTCACGGGAATGGATGTGAGCAATGCATCACATTATGATGGAGCGACAGCCACGGCTGAAGCCGGAATAATGGCGTATCACAACTATCGAGGTAAAAGACCAAAGATTCTCTTATCTGGGGCTGTTAACCCGCACAACCGAGAAGTCTTGTGTTCCTACCTATGCGGATATGAGAACATTGAATTTGAGACGGTCGGTCTCGAAAATGCTCTCCAATCGTCTCCAGACGACCTAATCAGTCTTGTAGATGAAGAAACCTCCCTGGTAGTTGTTCAATACCCTGATTTTTTTGGCCGGATCTTTGACCTGTCTAGACTTGCCGATGAAGTTCACGGAAAGGGAGCGATGCTCGCGGTAGTGGCCAACCCCACCGCCCTAGGTTTGTTAAAAACACCAGGTGAATTTGGCGCAGATATTGTTATCGGTGAAGGCCAACCACTGGGTATTCCATTGTCCTACGGTGGTCCTTACCTTGGTTTTTTTGCTACAAAAAAGGATTATGTTAGGAAAATTGCCGGTCGGCTTGTTGGCGAAACAGTGGATGCAAAAGGGAATCGAGGATATGTACTCACTCTCACAGCTCGTGAGCAGCATATTCGTCGGGAAAAAGCCACATCCAATATTTGCTCAAACCAGGGTCTCATGGCTTTAGCTGCAACAATCTACCTTAGTCTCCTGGGCAAGAATGGTCTTAACCAAGTAGCAAATCTCTGTTACCAAAAAGCTCATTATGCAGCGAAAAGGATAGGCGAGCTCCCCGGAATTAAAGTTCACGACAAAATACCATTCTTCCATGAATTTGTGGTTGAATGCCCAATCGAAGCAAAAACTGTAAATGAACGGTTATTGGAGGATCAGATTCTTGGTGGATATGAGTTGGCGAAATCTTACCCCGGTTTGGAAAAAGGTTTACTGATTGCAGTCACGGAAATGAATACGGTGGAAGAGATCGATTACCTTGTGAACTCTCTTGCGGAGGTGAGCCATGACTGAACCCACTATCTATGAGCTCTCGTCACAAGGTCGGATTGGAGTTCGTTTCCCAGAGTCCGATGTTCCTAACTTTGAGGTCCCGCAGGAATTTAAACGACGTGATTTGCCATTACCCGAACTTAGCGAGTTAGATGTAATCCGGCATTTCACCCATCTTTCTTCACTAAACTATTCAATCGACAACGGTCTGTATCCCCTTGGATCCTGCACGATGAAATACAATCCGAAGATCAATGAATCCACTGCCCGTATACCAGGCTTCGCATTCACCCATCCGCTTCAACCGGAAAACACAATTCAGGGAAACCTTGCCTTGATGTATGACCTTCAGGAACATCTGAAGGAGATAAGCGGTTTTCAGGCTCTGACGCTCGAACCAGCAGCAGGTGCACAAGGCGAATTTGTGGGGGTTAGCATCATCCGTGCTTACCACCGGTTCACGAATGATCGGAAACGAACCAAGATCCTCATTCCTGATTCAGCTCACGGCACTAACCCGGCTACTTCAGCAATGAGTGGATTTGAGGTTATTCCAGTCCCTTCTGACTCTCGAGGAAACGTAGATTTGACCGCATTACGATCAGTTTGCGATGAAACGACGGCCGGATTGATGTTAACAAATCCGAATACGCTTGGTCTTTTCGATGAAAACGTCCTGGAGGTTGTGAAAATAGTCCATGATGCAGGTGGATTGGTTTATGGTGACGGTGCTAATTTAAATGCACTTCTGGGAATCACCCGCCCGGGCGACCTTGGAATTGACATCATGCATTTCAACTTGCACAAGACCTTTTCTACACCACATGGAGGAGGTGGTCCTGGCGCTGGTCCTGTTGGTGTTACATCGAAGCTTGCTGATTTTCTTCCCTACCCGGTTGTAGAAAAAATCGAGGAAGGAACGGATGACCTTGCACCGCTTTATGGACTTGTCACTCCCAAACACACGATTGGTCGGGTGAAATCATTCCAGGGACAATTTGGTGTTCTTGTGAGAGCCTACACTTACATCAGGATGCACGGTCCTGAAGGATTAAAAAAAGTAGCAGAGTATGCTGTTCTGAACGCAAATTACCTGTTATCCAAAGTAAGAGATCATTACCATCTTCCCTTTGACAGAATCTGCATGCATGAATTTGTCGTAGAAGGCTCGTGGTATGATATCCCGGATATTCACGCGCTGGATATTGCCAAACGCTTGATGGATTACAAATTCCATCCCCCCACGAATTACTTCCCGCTCATTGTTCACGAAGCCTTGATGATCGAACCGACTGAAACCGAAAGCAAGCAGACTCTGGATGCATTTGCTGAAGCACTTGTAAAGATTGCAGAAGAAGCTAAAGTTAAACCAGAACTTCTAAAAGAAGCTCCCCACTCGACACCAATTGGCCGTTTGGATGAATTGAGAGCCGCAAAGGAATTAGTCCTCTGTTGCTGGTTACCCGAAGACAAATAAAATAATCTCCCTCATATTGAGGGAGATTATTTTATTATATTTTATCCTCAATCATTTGCAGTATTTTTTTCATAGCTTCTTCTAATTTCATTGGATTCTTACCGCCAGCTTGAGCGAGGTTAGGTCTGCCGCCCCCGCTTCCTTCCATGATCGCTGCCGCTTGTCGCACGAGCTCTCCAGCATTGATTCCGTGCTTTTGGATGAGATCTTCTGTAACTGCACAAATAATAGATGGTTTTTCCTGGTTGACTGTACCTATCGCAACAATCCCACTGGGATACTTATTCCGGTAGAAATCAGTCATTTGCCGGATACTTTCTATGGGAGCGTCAGTAACAACGGTCACTAATACTGGTGTGCCTTTGATAAGTACTACTTGGGATAATTTTCCCTTGAACTCATCCTGCGACACTTTAAATCGCATTGCATTCACTTGTTCGCGCAGATCAGATTCATTATCAGTCATTGTAAGAATCTTGCCAGGTAGATCTTCAATGCTGGTGTTCAACAGCCTGGATGACCGCCACAATACAGCATTCCGTTCTTTGAACACTTCATAAGCCGTTCTACCAGTGACTGCTTCAATGCGTCTAATACCAGCCGCTGCACTACCTTCACTAAGAATAATGAATGAACCGATTATCCCTGTATTATCCACATGCGTACCACCGCATAATTCATAGGAGATGGGTGTTTCGGGATCAATAGTAATAGTACGCACCACTTCTCCATATTTTTCACCAAACAAAGCCATCGCACCTTCAGCCATAGCCTCTTCTAGCTTTTTAGTTGTGATGGAAAGCTCATGATCTTCCAGGATTGCCTTATTCACCCCGGCTTCAATTTGCACCAGTTTATCGTGCGGGATGGCTTCATGATGAGTGAAATCAAACCGCAACCGATCTGGTGCGACAAGGGAACCAGCCTGTCGGGCATGCTCGCCGATCACTTTATGTAATTGCGCATGCAACAGATGGGTGGCAGTATGATTACGCATAATGTCAATTCTGCGTTCTCGGTCGACAATAACCTTTACTGCATCGCCCACCTTAGGGGTTCCCCGGGTTACAATACCATAATGAACTATCACACCCGCTGCCTGTCGTTTTGCTTCAGAAATCTCAACTTCCCAGCTTCCATCGGATGCCATGATCCAACCGGTATCAGCAACCTGACCACCTGACTCGATATAGAACCCGGTTTTAGGAACTATTATTTCAACCGGCGAATCCATCTCAACAGATTCGACTTCATCCTTGCCAGTGAACATGGCCAATACCTCACCTGTTACTGAAAGCCATTGGTAAGGGTTATACTCAACACCACCATCCATAAGTTTTCTATCTTTCACGAGTCTGGAAAACACGTTGCGGTATAGCTCAACATGATCTCCAACCATCTTCCCCAATGCCTTACCGCCTCCCGATTGCAGACGATGCTCTTCCATCGCTTGTTTGAACCCATCTTCTTCTACCTCTAACCCATTCTCACGAACGATATCACGGGTTAATTCAAAAGGAAGACCATGCGTGGCATAAAGTTCAAACGCTTTATTCCCTTCAAGCCTGTGAAGACCTGAATTCTTCATATCCTTCATGATATCTTCCAGGAAACTCAATCCTGTTTCCACTGTTCGGGCGAAGCGCTTCTCTTCCCTTGTAAGATTATCCAATATTGAAGCTCTATTCTTTGTCAACTCCGGAAATGCTTCGCCATAAAGAGCAATCGTAACTTCGGCCACTTTGGAAAGGAATGGATCAGTCAGCCCCAATTTTGTGCCAAACCTGGCAGCCCGCCTGATGATCATTCTACATATATAATTGCGTCCAATATTCCCCGGAACTACACCATCTGAAATCAGAAATGAAGCAGCTCTAACATGGTCTGCAATTACTCTGTATGGAGTAAAATTTTCAGCAACCTGATTTTCTGTTTGACCAGCCAATTCTTGAATCTTTTCGATCAGTGGATAAAACTGATCGGTTTTGTAATTTGAGGTAACATTTTGAAGGATTGAGACAATCCGGTCAAATCCCATTCCAGTATCTACATGTTTATGAGGTAAAGGTTGAAATTTCGTTTGATTGATTCTGTTGTATTGAATAAAAACCAGGTTCCAAATTTCAAGGTATCGCTTGCAGTCTCCATTCACAGCGCAAATATGCCCTGGCACATTTTCTTTATCACAGAATTTTGGTCCGCGATCAATATGAATCTCACTGCAAGGTCCACAAGGACCAGTGTCAGCCATCTCCCAGAAGTTATCTTTCCGTCCGAAAAATAGGATGTGCGCAGGATCAAGACCTGGTTGTTTTGCCCACTCATCAGCAGCTTCATTATCAGTCGGCAGAGTTCCCTGATCATCTTTAAAACAGGAAAAATACAAAATTGATGGGTCAATGCCCCATTCTTTTACAAGTAATTCCCACGCCCATCCAATAGCTTCCTTTTTGTAATAATCCCCAAAAGACCAGTTGCCCAACATTTCAAAAAATGTGTGGTGCGAATCATCTCTTCCAACGTCATCCAGATCATTGTGTTTTCCAGCTACACGCATACATTTCTGTGAATTCGCAGCCCTCGAGTAGGGTCGGATATCCGTTCCCAAAAACACATCCTTAAATTGAACCATTCCAGCGTTGGTAAATAAGAGTGTGGCATCTCCACCAGGAACAAGTGATGAGGAAGCAACAAATGTATGTCCTTTGGATTTGAAGAATTCGATAAAGGATTGCCTGATTTCTGCACCGGTCATTTTTTTTGTCATAGGTCACCTGTCTGGATAAATTGAAAAGTAATTATATTCTAGTTTGTCGTTTAAACAGAAAACCGCGGATTTATTTCTAATCCGCGGTTTGTGAAACGTCAGTTTTTTTTACCTGCTTACTGCCAGTTTCACCACTTTCCCCTGCTTATCCAGTGTAACGCGGGCAAATTGCCTGTGTGTATGTTCCGCCAAATTGATCTGCTTGCTGAAGGAAACGACAACGCGATCTGGATACGTATTTCCGTTGGGTTTCAGCGTCTTTTCCTGTCGTATTTTTTGCTGGTTAATTCTAACCTCAGCATATTCGATTCCGGGCAGATACTCGCGTACCATTTCTTTTGCCTGGCTTACCATTTTGGGAGCAGCTGCAAAGCTTTCAGCTTCAACCTCAAATCGATCACAGAGAGTTTTTACAACTGGTCGAAGAGTCTCACGATTATAGGTTTTCCCTACTGCTTCATGATGGTCATAGGCTACTAAGGGATCTCCAAACAGCACAAAGGAAATTAATGTTTTTTGGTCTTCACCATCGAGGTACCCCTGTCGGCGATTCATCTCACGGACGAATTCAACCTTTGCCTTGGTAAACGAGGGTCCAATTGCCAGTCCGCTTTTCAGATTCTTCATGACCAGATATCCGAGAAGATCCGCACCGATCATTGGGGTTGTTACCGAACCATAGGCAACTGTAGTTGAGGCGATTAAAGCGTAATTGCCTAATCCCATGAGGGTAAGTGCTACAGAATCTGCCTCTTCCTTGCCAAAGATATGTCCACCATAACAAGCCTCACTGAACACAATCGGTGGAACACTCTTCAATTTCTTCAAATCGCTAGGGGTTAACGCCACTGGGTAATCAGCACCAGGTACCTTCTCAGCAGGGTCTCTCTGACCGTACCAGTCTGATCCATCCTCTACACCGTGAAGATTAAAATAGGCTATTGGAGCATTTTCTAGCTTTGAGGTCTTGAAAGGCGCTTTCGTGGCATCTGGAGACAGGAAAAGGTTCCGTACTTCACCGATCATTCTGAAAACTGCCAGTGAGGATCTCCGCCACACAGAGGCGCTGTAACCAATGTTATTAAAACCCTTGATCCACGGCCGATTCCAGAACATCAACCTGCCGATAATTTGGCTGTACCAGGATTCTGCACTTGCATCGTTGGAGTGGTATGCCAATACCGTCCGTATCTGGGAAAGTAACAGACCGACATCCGGACCATCTTCGCCGGGAAGTCGACCGACTGGCCAATCGGAAACAAAGTAATTTGTATCCAAAGAACCATATGGATTATCTGAGGGCACTTCAACATCATTATCATCTGTGGGATTGGGTAGTTTGTGGAACGGGATTACCGATTCGCTGCCAGCGATCAGAACGCACCCAATTCTCTCCCCTGTTTTTTCCAGTGATTTATCCAAATCCACTAAAGCTAACTTGATTTTCCAGGGATCCAAATCACTGGCAGGGGTAATCCCAAATTTACCGCAAGTTTCGAGGTCATCAGGCATGAAAAGAATGGCACTCCATTGTCTTTTCTCCTGGATCAATTGTGCCAGCTTTTTCAACTCATCCAGAATCACCTCTGCTGTTTGTTCTCCGAATTGATCAGTCAGCCCTGTTCTCGTGGTAAGAATGACATAGGCAGGAAAACGATCGTCCGCATGTGCAATAGCAGGTTGTTTTAGTTCATCCGCTAGTTTCCCCAACTCTGCTTCGACCTTTAAAAGGTCCGGGTCCTTTGGCTTCGGTTGTTGGGGTGTAATTTTCGGATGAACCGGGTAAGCTTCTTTTTCTGTAGGAATTACTTGGTAGTTATCAAAAGTTCTAATAGGCGGCGAGGAAGGGGTGACATTGGTTTGCACCGCTTCTACTCCAGCTCCCAGAACATTTAATCCAAGTTTACCTGCAACTTCTGCCGGGATGGCAAAGTCCGCTGTGATCTCTAGTTTTGTTGGATAAATCCTTTTGTAAGGGAAATTGGGTCCCCAGATACGTGTTGGTACCTGACCAATAACATCCCTTGCAGCACATATATGGATCAGTTTTACTGCTTCGTCATCATTCCCCGAGTCCATCCAAGCTTTTGCCAGATAATACATGATCTGTACACAATCAGGCCAACGGATCCTATATAGACGCGCCAAATTAAGCATAGTGCTGATGTCTTTTTGTTCGGCTGTGATTGCCAGATGCAAGACATCCACTAATTCAGGATGGTTTTCTGCTCCAAGTTCGCTGGCAAGCATAGACATGGCAACATCACATTGCCTGTTTTGAAGTGCCTGCCTTACAAGCAATAATTTAGTGCCCCATTCGGGTAATGAAGGAGCTCCAAAGGGTGACCCTCCTAATGCCTGGATTACTCCGCCGGCTTTTATTACTGCAGGCTCGCTTGAACCTGCCAGCAATTTTAATAATGTAGAACTGGCATCCATGTAGAGTGGATCAATCCGTAAAATCTTTTCCAACACCTGCTGAGCTTGATCTTTTCGACCTTCAGAGATAAGCGCTTTTGCATAGAAGTGCTCGACTTCCAGATCTCCGGGAAAAGAAGATAACCATGTCATTGCTGCTTGCCTGCAAAACCGGAATGCTTTTACATCCAAGCCCGATTGCAAAAGTAAAAGCATACGAGGTCGGTCAATTACCAATGCATTTTTTTGTTCAGCGGTAAATGTCGAGATCATAGTTGTGAACTCACTTCCTGTGACTGGTGCACAAGGTTCAATGCAAGTAGCGCGCCAAGTTGCCTTTTTACATTGATATTCTTTGGTTCTAATTCAACTGCTTTTTTGAGCATTTCTTCTGCCATTTTATAATTCTTCATTTCCTTGTAAAGCCCTGCCAAAGAGATATAGGCAATCGTTTCTTTAGGTTTTATCTCGATAAGCTGTCTCAACATATCTATGGCTTTTGAGGTTTCTCGTTGTTTTTCGTAGACACTACTTAATGCATAATACGCTTCTGAATTTGCTAAATCCAGTTGAATTACTTGGCTAAAAGAGTGAATAGCCTGATCCAACTGTCCTTTTTCAAGATGACGCTTCCCCAAAAATGTAAGCATATCAATTGAATCTGGTTTTAGTTTCAAAACCCTGTGTGCGGTTACTTCAGCGCCATGCGTATCACCATTTTCGAGTTGAGAAAACGCCAGCAATGACAACAATTCTGTATTCTCAGGCATTTTGTTTGCGAAGTATTCGATCAGGTTTCTGGCACTTGCCGTTCCGTTAATTTCTTTGATGAGTTTTACCTCGTCAAGAATCATTTGGGGGGTCAAGTTTTTACATTGAGTTGCCTTTTCCAACTCGCTCAATGCAGCTGCTTTTTCTCCTTGAGCTAATAGAACTTTTGCTAAAGCAACTTTTACCTCAGCATCATCTTTTACTTTGAGATCAGCCTGGTTTACCTGATCAAAGGCTTGTTCAATGAGTCCGTTTTCCAGGTTAATTTTTGCCCTGATCAAAAACGGCTTTACCGAAAAGGGATTGGCTTGACTTGCTTTTTCAGCAGCATCCAATGCCTCATTGGTTAAACCAGCGGCCAGGTATGCATCTGTCAGACTCTCCCAAATTTCATAATCATTGGGTTCTTTAGTTGTCAATGACAACAACAATTCAATTGCATCAGAAAAATTGTTTCCTGCAAGATATGTTTTTGAAAGCTTCACTCCATTTTGAATGTCGCCGGGTGTTTTTGAATTTACAAATTCCATATGTTGTGTAGCTTTGCCATCATTGCCTAATTCGAACCACAATTCACTTGCAGTTTTATGCCAGTTGAGTTCGTCTGGCCAAATCGCTAGTGCAGATTCAAGATCATGGATTGCCAAATCAGTCTTTCCCAGATTTCGTAAAATGTAACCTGACAATGCAAGCAAAGTAGGCTGATTGCTGTTAATCGACATTGCCCTTTGAATTGCTTCCGAAGCTTCCTGCGGATTGTTCTCAAAGCTATTTATGGCCCGTTGGAGCAATACCTCATAACTCTCTGGAAATTTCTTAGCCACTTGTTGAGCGGTGGAACCTTGATGCATCTTGTTAAGAGCACGTATCAATATTGCTGCATCATCAGGAGTCGGCTTGTTAAGCGCATATTCCTTTATGGTTTGTTGGTTCGGTTTTGCTGCAAGCTTACCGCGAATCATCCATTTATCCCGGAGTGTGCTTTTGGGTAAATGTTGGTCAATCAATTCCAATTCCTTGAATAGGTCTAGCGATTCCAATTCACTTGAAGCAGTATGTTGAACAAGGTTAATCCTCTTCGCCAGCTCATCAAATTCAGAAGCTTGCACAAGTATTGCTAAATATTGATCTACGATTGAGACATTCCATAGGAACTGCTTTGCCAAGGATTTGCTGCTTGTTAGAGCCTCGCTCCATCGTGAAAGTAGCGCAGCCAGGTTAATTAATAATCTCTTACGGATTATTGAACAAATAAGTTGATCACCATTATCAGATAAGTAGTGGATAAGTGTGCTGAATATTTCTTCTGCTTCCAGCGTATTACCTTCGAGGAAAAGCAGATTTGACTCTACAATTTTTAAAACTGGGCTGGATTTTAACTTTTCATCCAGAGAATTGTATACATCCCAGCATAAATCTGTTTTTTGTAACTCAAGATTCTCTTCCAAACCTTCAACAATATAATATGGGAAATAGGAATTCCCGTTGTTGACAAAATGATATTTGAGGAATTCATCAATTTCTTGAGTATCACCTAGCGCTCTGGCAGATTCAATTCCTAATACCCATGCAAGTAAATTGTCATTTTCCGATGACAAAAGTTCTTTGCTCAGCGCAAGACTTTGTTTCACATCTCCTTTGGCATACATAAGTTGTGAAAGAAGTTCTTTAACTGGATGATTACTATGTTCGAGTATTTTCCACCTATCTGGAAGGAAATCAGTATTGTCCAGCAGATTCATTCTTGCGCTATCAGGTTGGTCACTTAATATTTTGCAAGCATCTTCGTCAAAACTCATCGATATCAGGATATCAGCAAGACAACAGGCCAGTAAATTGCTTTCAGGATAGTTTTCTGAGGTTTTCGCTAGCACACCCCTTGCTGATTCAAATTTACCTTTTCTTATCTGATAACCTGCAAGATTTAATGCGGACTGGGGAGAATTCTCACGGTTATATGCCTCTAGTAACAAGTTTTCAATGACAGCATCATCCTCATCTCCATCCAGAATACTAGAAATTGCAAAGAGAACACTCGTATCAGTATCACTTGTCAATTTCGCTTTGAGTATGTGGGCTGTTTTTTCAACTTCTTCTTCGAATCCACCTTGTTTATAAAGTTGAAGCAAAGACATATCAAACTTGATTTCCTCAGGTTTTAGATTTGAGCCGTTTGACAAAATTTCTATTGCTTTTTCGGTTTTTCCCAAGTTGGTGAAGAATTCTCCAGCCCACAATAGGTTTTCCACTAAGTCAGGAGCCATTTCTAGAACTAATAGAGCTTGATCGCAAGCTTCCTGTGTCTCATCGGCTAAAGCAAGAATTTCTGCCAGTACTTGCTGGGGTGCCAGTAAATCCGGATCTGCATCGATAACGTCTCGGATGGATGTAAGTGCGATTTCCAACTTCCCTAACGCAGCGGATGTCCAGGAGAGCCAAGTTCGCATGCGCATCCATAAATTCTTTGGCAAATCAGGATAATTTTCATTTACATACGCAAATATTCGATTAGCTTCGTCTACTAATCCTTTCTGTAACAAAATTTCAGCTCTTAGTATTGACCTTCTGGGATCATTTTCTTTTTCAAGATCATTATCCTTTTGTAACGCTGATAGGATTTCATCATAATCTAGGTTATCAAATTGCTTCGCATTCTTTGAAAACCTTGGATCCAACCCCACGAGAGCATCCGCAAAAGTTAATGCCCATATCCTGTTATCAGGATCTTGGGACATAACCCCCTTCATAATTTTTGCAGATTCCTTAAAGTTGCCATATCTAAGCATTAGTTCAGCATATTCAAAACTAACGTCCGGATTATCCGGGTGTTCCTCATAAACCTCGATCACCAGATTATCCAATTCTTCATGGTTGACCTGGTTTAATGCCTTAATCAGGAGCAGATTTGATTCCAGTTCGTTATTCTCAAGCCGAAGGACTCTTAGTAAATTGATTGCTTCTGCAGTTGATCCCTGTTCAAGCAGTATTGACGCAAGTTTAGACCGAATACGAGGATTTCCGGGCAATGCAATCAAACCCTTTTTAAGAGTATCGATTGCACCTTCCTTATTCCCTTCAATGGTTTGTATTTCGCTGATTC
This sequence comes from uncultured Anaerolinea sp., assembly GCA_964557895.1. GTDB lineage: Bacteria > Chloroflexota > Anaerolineae > Anaerolineales > Anaerolineaceae > UBA6107. The sequence goes on along the minus strand of CAZLBG010000003.1, from coordinate 41,603 downwards.
GGATCCAGGGGGATTCATCTGATCCATCCAACTCTGTCGCTTTCCAGAATTCATCGACAGCTTGTTTTTGTTTTCCTTCCAGATAGAAAAATTCACCACTTGCACATAAAGCGTCAACATTATCTGGAGCATCCCTTAGTATCTGATCAACTATCTGTCGAGATATTCCTCTGTGACCACTTTTCGCTGCCAACCTGGAATGCTGAATTCTGTCCTTTATCGTCAACCCCGGTTTCGAAAACAATACCTCAGAAGCCTCAAAGGCTTCAGCAAATTTCCCTGATTTAGACTTGCGTTCAATCAATGTACGGATATCTTCTTCCGATGGATTTCCGCAATAAACCATTCCCTCCAATAATTGAGTAAATTCATCGTTTTTTTCAGTATCAGCGAAAAATTTTACTCCAACTGAAATTGCTTCCTCATTGACTGGATTCTTCTGAAGTATGTGACTAATCACTTTCCTAATCGGTGAAATTTCGTTACGATCAAGTAGACTTTTGGCAACCTTAGAAACCTTCCAGTTCGGGTTGGAGCGAGCTTTTTTCTCCAAATATTCCCCGATCAGGTTTTCAGGTTGAGAATTTGCAATCTCTATTACTGAATCCAGATCCCCGTCAGAAATTTCAGATGTTAGTGATGCTGCTTTTTGCACTTCTACAGAAGAAAGCATTCCATTTAGTATGTCGGAAATTGCTTGGAGTATCTCAGATTCTAATACCCGATTTCCGGATATTCTTGCTAAAGAAGCCATCGATTGGAAATAAGGAATTGCTTCTATAACTTGGATTTGGTTATCTTGTTGGATTTGCTTAAGATGATTCTCAATATCTATCCCCTCATAGTTTTCAAGCAAATACTTTGAGACCGCACCAGTAAGTCTTTCTTCTTCTAGTTCTACCAAACCACCCAAAACGGCAACTTGCTTTTGGATATGAAGGTCCTCAAGACTTCTTAATGTCAAATTAATTTTTTCTTGATCAGATGCCGCAAGCATCATCAATGTTGATATAAAGAGATCATTAATCAATTCACTGTTTTGGGTGTGTGTTATTGATGGAAAGAAATCTTCCGGGGAGTCAACTAGGTTTCCGACGATTCCAAAAATGGATCTCCATTTATCAACAAATATTGAGCGGTCTAAGCTGGTAAATCCTTTAGATATTTCAGTAAATATATCAACCCAGTTTTCGCTAATTCTTCTTTTTTCAATAACCACTATCGCTATTTTTCCAGCTTGTAGAAGATTTATTGGTGACGCATCATGCTGAAGGAATAATTGGTACTCATCCATGCATTCTTCAAGTGTTTCTACATCAACACGATTAATAGGATATCCTGAACTCACTAAGTTCACATTGATTCGTGTTAATGCAAAACTACCGGGAGTTATGTTTCCACCCGGAATAAGGTTGGCAATTTGACTTAACTCATCATCTGTACAATCTATCCATTCTTTCCAGACAAATGGGTCGAAACGCATAGCCCGATACGCTGGTTGGATGATGTCCTCATTTCCTGGTTTGTTTAAAAGTGAATATTTCAATTTACCAGTCATGCTGACTTCCCTTCATTGATTGAAAGAACTGAGTTAACGTATTTGGAGGACTAATCCATACGCAGCCGCTAAAAGGATAAAACCGATAATGATCAGAAAAATCCCGATTCCTGCAGTGGTTTTTACCATTTGAGTCAGGGCTTCTATCAGTGTTCTTGCATTCCCCACGAGTCCAGCTACGTCTTCGGTGATCCCTTTTTGAGCTAGTTTTGCTGTTTGGTCGGCAATGGTTTGTAGCTCTTTTCCCATTAGCTTTTTTATCAGAGTAAAAACGCCAATCCCCAGAATTACAATCCCGCTAACTACGAGTGCAATCGCCATCGAAAGCAAAAAATCATTTACGGTCATGGATAACATAAGCCCTCCAAAAATAGATTCTAGAGGGCTTGGTGCAAGATATATGCCACAAAACTTCTATTAGTCTGCTACCACAACATCCTTTGGTAAATCCCCCAATTGAATTGTCTCCCCATCACAAAAAATAATTGCACGTTCAATTGCATTGGCCAGTTCTCTTATATTCCCCGGCCAATCGTATTTCTTGAGCGCTTCCATAGCCTGATCTGAAATTCCAGAAATGTTTAGCCCCTGCCTGCCATTGTATTGCCTGATGAAGAAACCGACCAATTCAGGAAGATCCACTTTTCTCTTTCGTAAAGGAGGAATTTCGAATTCAATCTTCTTTAGTCGGTAGTAGAGATCTCGTCGAAAACTCCCATCTTCAAGCATCGCATTGAAATCTCGATTGGATGCAACAATGATCTGAATATCCACTTTTATTAGCGTGGTGCCGCCAACTCGCATGAAAGAATGGTTTTCGATAGCCCGGAGAAGTTTGGCTTGAATATCGACGGGCATCGAGGAAATCTCATCCAAAAATAAAACCCCGCCATCTGCAACCTCAAAAAGCCCTAACTTCTTCTTATCACCGCTTGTGAAAGCGCCAGCCTCATGTCCAAATAACTCCGATTCCAGCATAGTAATCTGAATGGCTGCGCAATTGATAGCCACAAATGGTTTATTGGCTCTCGGACCATTGGCGTGGATGTACTGGGCAAGGACATCTTTTCCTGTGCCATTCTCGCCAGTGATCATTACTGATACCTGAGCTTCAGCAGCTTTTAATGCCTGATCCATTATTGTCAGCATCTCAGGGGTTTGACCGACCACAAAATTACTCTTTTTAACCTGTTCCGCTCTGTAATGAGCTAATTCCCTGCGCATTTGAACAATTTCGCAAGCTTTCTTCAGAGTATTATCAAGTTCAGTAAAATCAACTGGTTTGGTAAGGAAATCAGATGCTCCGTTCTTCATTGCATCAACAGCAGTTTCAATGTCCTTGTGTGCAGTAACGATGATCACCGGGGGTCTGATTGCCATCGCTCCAATTTCATAGAGTAGAGTTGGTCCGTAACCATCAGGCAATTCAACATCCAGTAACACTACATCTCCCGAGCCTTTTTGCAGAAAAACTCTTGCTTCAGCTAAGGTGCCGGCTTCAAGAAGTTCATATCCTTTATCCTTTAGGAATTGCCCAATATTCTGCCTCGCATTGACTTCATCTTCAACAAAGAGTATGGATATGCTCATTGATCATTCTCCGTTTCCTGCTGGTAATCTTACCGTAAAAACAGTGCCACCAGGGAATGAATCTACACTGATACTGCCTTTGTGAGATGTGATGATCTCCTTGGTGATCGCCAAGCCCAACCCCGTACCTTTTTCCTTGTAGGATATAAAAGGTTCAAAGATGTGAGAGCGCATATCTTCCGGGATGCCTGGACCAGTATCAGAAATGTGAATTGCCACGTATACATGTCCGGGGATACTGGTGTCTACCTCACCTTTAACAGCTAGCGTACCGCCTGAATCAGACATAGCATCGACTGCGTTAGAGATCAGATTTGAGAATACCCTATCCATGGACCGAGAGTCGCCTTTTATCTTTGGCATATCTTTCTCAAAGTTTGTTATCGGCGTTACGCCAACCTTAGAAAATCGAGGTCTCCAACGGTCAACCATCCTTTGAAGAAAGAAGGATAGATCAATTTCAGTCAGTTCTTCTCCCCCCGGCTTGGCAAACGCAAGGAAGGATTCAAGCAGATGAGTCAATCGATTGCAGTCATTGAGTACCCGTGAGATAGTTTCCTGTTTAGGGTCTTCTGAAGTCAGTTGAGTACCCAATAGTTGGATTCCCGAAGTTATGGAATTTTGCATATTTTTAGCATCGTGAGCGATCGCAGCGGTGTAATCCCCAATAATTGCGCGGTGTTCCAAATGCTTCGCCAGTGCTTTGCTTTGTTCATTTTCGCTAATATCAACGATCAATATTTCTACTGCAGCTACTTTAGAATCATGCACAACCGGTACAGTTTTGATTTGCACAGGGAATGCCTGTCCATTCCGGCGATTTAGAGACGCTTTCCCAATATCCGGAGTTGTAACCCCTTTTTTGGCTTCATCAAGCGATGCCATCAACCGGTCAGCACCAATCAGGATGTTTTCGACAGGTTGTCCCTTTATTTCGGGCTCAGCATAACCCAACATCCACTCTGCTGCAGGATTTACCTGGATTATCTTCAAATCCGGAGATAGAACAATCATTCCCTCCTGCATGTTTTCAGTGATCGAAGCTAATGTGGTTAATGCGTATTGTTGAGAACCTAAGCGGAGATCCAGGTTTTTTTGTAATAAAGATTGTTGTAAAAATATTGTCACAATTGCACTAATTAATTTCATTGCGTTGAGGTTTAACTCAAGCGGCAGTGGACCTCTTCCGGTTGCTGCCAGCAAACCGATTTTTGCCCCCTCCTCAGTAAGAACTGATGTCGCCAGATAATCAACTTCACTGCTTTTGGCAAATCTCTCAATATCAGTGATCACTCTTTGACCGGGTTCCCACAAGTTTGTCTCAGATAACCGGATTAGATCGGTTGAGGGTAATAGATCTGGAAATTTGAAGAGATTCCCAGATTGTGATCGCAATGCCAATTGAGGGTTTGATGGATCTGCCTGATACAAAGCTACAACATCCACATTTAGAATTCTCCGTGTGATGTCGGTTATCCTGGAAACCGCATTATGATAATCCTGAAAATCAACTCCGGTAACGAGGCGGGTTAATTCTTCATAGATCATATCGATCGGATATCCTTTTTGACCGATTGCTTCCTTACCCAATATTAATTTTATTAAAATCCAATGGATTTCTGAGTCAAAAAAATGAAACCGCGCATGGAACTCTCCGCGTTTACCTTCCCTGTTGTTCGCAACTATGCTTTCGCTTAACCCGGAAGTTATGTTGCTTATGTCAAGATTAGGAAAAATAATTTCGACCCCTTTATCAACAACATCTGAAATGGCAAAACTCGTTAATTTCATCATGCGGCTGTTGATAAATACCACTTTGTGAGTCTTAATATCGATCAATGTACAAGGATCGTCATCCAAATTGATTAACGTAAAAATCTCCGGTAGTCCTGGTTCTTTCTTCCGGAGAAAGGATGAAGTAAATTGTGATGAAAAAGATTTCATGTCCCTCGCAACATTGCTTTTCTTAGATGAGCAGGCAAGATACCTTCAATGGAACGATATTTCGCCACCGTTCGTCTAGCGACATCGTAACCTCTTTTGGATAAAATCTCAACCAGGTCAGAGTCGCTCAAAGGAGATGATTCATTTTCAACAATTTCTTTTAATTCACTTCGAATATTCATGCTTCGGTCAAAGAATGCCGCAAGTGGAACGATCCGTTTGTTTGGAAGTTGAACAGCCTTATTGGCGACTGCTCTGGAAATCGTCGATTCATGAACCTCCAACTCACGGGATATCTGCGCCCGTGTGACAGGCCGTAAATACTTTTCGCCATTCAAAATATAGTCTCGTTGAATGTTTACAACTTTCGCTAGTAATCTTTCCATCGTATGATTCCGTTGCTGAAGGCATTTCACAAACAAAGAGGCTTTCTCTAAATCCCCCTTGAGATCCGGTTTCTTCTCTTCATCAGCCTGTTTCACTGCCTGTTTGAACAATGGATTCACTTGTAATGTTCCACTTGTTGGCATAATAATCTCAACAACAAGAGCTTTTGTAGGATCATCATTAAGACAATTGATAATAATATCAGGTTGGTGAAAAACCTCGGTTCCTTCATCAACTGGTTGTCTTACATCTCCCCAATGGGATCGTGCAGGAAATGGGTTTAAATTTTCACTGATAAATTTTGCAGCTGAATTTATTAATTTTACCGGAACGCCAAGCTTATGGGCAAGTTCTGAATATTGATGATGGCTTAATTCGCTCATTCCCTCGCGGATAACCTGCTCAGCAATCTCGGGGATTGTTTGAGTCTCTCGTAATACTTCAAGCTGAACCAATAAAGCTTCTTGTGTTGTATTTGATCCAACACCCACAGGATCAGCGCGTTGGATCAGTTTCTTAATTTTTTCAATCTCAGATGGGAGCATATGGGTGTATCGGGCAACTTCCAATACTGTTGTCGTCAGTAACCCATCTTCATCCAGGTGGGTTAACAGAAACGCAGCTGCTGCACGTTGTCCCTGATCCAAGTCCGGAGCAATTTGCTTTAATACGTATGCAGGTAGTTCTTCAACTTCAGGGGCGTAGGGTTCATTATCAATCCCAGTATCAATATAATCTTTCTTAGGAATAAAATCATCCCGGGGAGATAAAAATACTACCGGTTCTGTGGATTCTGCGTTTTTGGGCAGACTGCAAACAGGGCATTTACCATGATCGGTTAATAATCGATGACAAGTTGGGCATCGTCTCTCGTCAATCATCTCCAATGCAGGATTTGCGGCAAGAACCGCATCTATTTCTTGACGTAGTTCTTCGCCTGGCATACTTAAAAGATTCATAGTCTGCGCCAGGTGCGCCGTTGTCATTGGCCGGGTGGATTGAAATTGTCCTTGAAACATAGGCACCCCATTCTTCAAAAGTATAGCTTATTTTGAGTTAAGGTGCAAGAACCATGCCACGCTATTTCACCTCCAATGGTAGAATATTCCTTCAAATGAGATCCGTTACGGTAATAGGTGCTGGATTAGCTGGCGCTGAGGCTGCCTGGCAAGTTGCAGAAGCAGGAATTCAGGTAAACCTATACGAAATGCGCCCGATCCGAAAAACCGGGGCACATGTTACTGATGGGTTTGCTGAACTTGTGTGTTCCAACTCTTTGGGTTCAAATCTTAAAAACAAGGCTTCCGGTTTATTAAAAGATGAATTGAGGTTGCTGGGTTCTTTGCTCATCGAGTGTGCTGATCAGCATGCAATTCCTGCTGGCAGTGCATTGGCTGTTGACCGTATGCGTTTTTCTGCAATGGTCACCCAGAAACTGATTGATCACCCCAAAATAAGAATTTATCGGGAGGAAGTAACTAAAATCCCCGATTGTCCTTCCATCTTATCCTCAGGCCCATTGACAAGCCCCCCCCTGGAAAAGGCTATCCAGGAATTTACAGGTTCAGAACAATTATTCTTTTATGACGCGATCTCCCCAATGATTGAGGCGTATTCGATTGACATGTCCATAGCCTTTAAGGGGTCGCGATACACTTTTGAAGAAGAAGGATTTGGTGATTACATTAACTGCCCTCTCGATCAAGAGCAATATCAAAGATTTCTCTCTGAGTTATCAAACGCCGAAACTTTTCCATTGCGTGAATTTGAAGATCAGATTCCCAACGGTATTAAAACTTCGTTCTTTGAAGCTTGTTTGCCAATAGAAATAATGGCAAAACGAAACCCGATGTCTCTGGAGTTCGGTCCCATGCGTCCAGTGGGTATCCATAATCCCCATAAGGAAGAAAAACCTCGAGCAGTTGTGCAATTAAGGCAGGACAACCATTCCGCTAGTGAATACAACATGGTTGGTTTTCAAACAAACCTTAAAATACGTGAACAGCAGCGTGTGTTTAGAATGATCCCCGGCCTTGAGAACGCTATTTTCTCGCGTTTTGGCCAGATGCACCGGAATACGTACATAAATTCACCCAGACTAATAGAACCTACCCTGCAATCACGTTTCATGCCGGAGTTATTTTTTGCTGGACAGCTTACAGGAATTGAGGGATATGTCGGGAACATCGCCTCTGGGTTGATTGCTGGTTTAAACATCGTCAGATTCCTCAACGGTAAACCGCTACTAATATTTCCGGAAGAGACTATGATCGGAAGCTTACTCAAACACATTAGTAGATCTGAAGACAAGTGTTTCCAACCGGTAAAAGCAAATTACGGATTATTACCCCCAATCCCAATGCGACCCCGGAGCAAACCAGAACGGGGTGATTTCTACTCAAAACGGGCACTGCATAGACTAAAGCAATTCCTGGAGGAGAATAGAGTAAACTCATAGTATGCGCCAAAAAATAATTCTATCTATAATCATATTTCTATTGATAGGTGCAGTCCTTGTTTTATTTCTCCAGGATCAGCATTCAAAAATGGATGAAAAAAAAGAGTTTTCCGGTGATTCTGCATATCAATTCGTTCTTGAACAGATGAAATATGGACCCAGGGTTCCGGGATCGCTATCCCATCAATTTACTCGCGAATATATTTCTCAAAATTTGAAGGATTTTGGATGGGACGTTGAGATCCAAGAAAATACAGTCAGGGGTTATCAGATTTTTAATATTATTGGAAAACAAGGGAATTCTGGAGAGATCACAGTTATTGGGGCACATTATGACTCAAGGATCTTTGCCAGCGCTGAGAGCTCCGAACAGGCACAAAACCTCCCAGTCCCAGGAGCAAATGATGGCGCTTCTGGAGTTGCAGTATTGCTAGAGTTAGCTCGAACTCTCCCGCCCCAGAGTGAAAATCAAATTTGGCTAGTATTCTTTGATGCCGAGGATCAAGGTCACATTGAAGACCGTGAGTGGATTATGGGATCGAGGGCTTTCGTCCAGGATCTGACCCAGAAACCTTCTAGGGTTGTAATCATTGACATGATTGGCGATGCGGATCTGCAGATTTTTCGGGAACACAACTCTGACCCTCTATTGACCGATCAACTGTGGCAATCTGCCAGTGATCTTGGTTTTTCAGACCACTTTATTGATCAGGAAAAATATAACATTCTCGATGACCATATTCCTTTCATCGAAACTGGAATACCTGCTGTTGATATTATTGATTTTGATTACCCCTGGTGGCATACCCTTTCAGATACTGAGGATAAAGTATCCCCTGAAAGCCTGGAAATCGTTGGAAAAACTTTGATCAAGTGGTTGGAAACTAACCCCTGATTAATCTCGCTCTGGTTTAATGAGATAATAACAAAAAAGAGAGGGAAAAACCTGCATTATGAAATCGACACCATTTCTTCCACCAGCTGACCGAATCTCCAGTTTTGAACCCTATTTTTTTGCAGCCCTGGGAAAAAAGATTAATGACTTGAAGAGTCAGGGTATGGACGTGATCCGAATCGATATGGGCTCACCTGATCTGCCGCCTGCAAAATTCATCACGGATGTTCTTATAAAGGAATCGCAAAAGGATAATACTCACGGATATTCTCAAATCGGAGGAACTCCGGCTTTTAAACAAGCAGTGGCAGATTACTATCTCAATCGTTTTGAGGTACAACTGGATCCCAAAACTGAGGTGGTTGGATTGATCGGATCAAAAGAGGGATTGTTTAACCTCAGTCAGGTCATCCTAAACCCGGGTGATGTAGCACTGGTACCTGATCCCGGATACCCTGTATACAGCGCAAGTGGAATTATTGCCGGGGGAAAGGTCATTCATTTTCCCTTGACTCGTGAAAATGGTTTCCTCCCGGATCTGAATGCATTCTCAGAAAGTGATCTGGCAAAAGCCAAAATTCTCTGGTTGAATTATCCAAATAACCCCACCGGCGCTGTTGCTCCTATGTCTTTTCTCGAAGAGGTCATTTCTTTTGCCCGAAAGCATCACTTTCTCATAGCCCATGATGCACCCTATGCAGATGTAACCTTTGATGGATATAACGCTCCTAGTATTCTGATGATCCCGGGAGCTAAGGATGTTGCAGTCGAGTTTAATTCCCTGTCAAAGACATACAATATGGCAGGTTGGCGGCTAGGTATGGCGGTCGGCAACGCGGACGTTGTTGATTATTTATTCACCTACAAAAGCCAGATGGATACATCCAATTTCGGTCCCATTTTTTCAGCCGGCGTCGCAGCACTTACCGGAGATCAGTCATGGCTTGAACAGAGAAATTTGATCTACAAAAAGAGACGGGATCTGGTCGTTGAAGGTCTGCGCGAAGCAGGTTTTTCATTTGATATACCCAAGGCGGCAATTTATGTGTGGGCTTCATTACCAGAGGGGAATAAGGACTCAATGAAATACTGCTCTGATTTGTTGGAAGCAACCGGGGTTAGTGTGACTCCTGGCATTGTCTATGGTCCTCACGGCGAAGGATATCTCCGGGTATCACTAGGGACCCCTGCGGACCGTATTGAAGAAGCCATGACACGGCTTGTAAGCTGGTCCAAAAAATAATAATGAAAACAAAAAAAACATATCCGACCCACCCTCCAAGGGAAAAAGCTTTTCTGATCGGGGTCGAACTCCGTTCGGAACCTGGCTTGATCCAAATGGAAGATTCTCTTGGAGAATTAACTCGTTTAGCAGATACGGCAGGGTTGGATGTTGTCGGTGAATCCACTCAAAAATTGGATACACCCCACCCGGCGACGTATATAGGCAGCGGAAAGGTAGAAGAGATCAGGATTCTGGTTGAGGAAACCCTGGCGGACATCATTATTTTTGACAATGAACTCTCACCACGGCACCAGCGTGAATTGGAAGAGATCTTTGGCTCGAATGTCCGAGTTATTGATAGGACAGCCTTGATTTTGGATATCTTTGCCCAGCACGCACACACAAGTGATGGAATCCTTCAGGTTGCGCTGGCGCAATACGAGTACCGCCTGCCCCGGCTTACCAGGGCATGGACGCATCTTGCCCGCCAGGCTGGTGGCGGTGGTGGAAGAACGGGTTCAGTTGGAGGTGTTGGCCTCCGCGGACCGGGTGAAACTCAATTGGAAGTTGATCGCCGGGAAATCCACAAACGCATCACAAGCTTGAAAAAGGAACTTGAAAAAGTCAGGGCACATCGCCAGCGGTATCGCGCTCAGAGGAAATCCTCTCGAATCCCATTGATCTCCCTGGTGGGTTACACCAATGCAGGGAAATCTACCCTGCTAAACCGACTCACAAAATCCAATGTTTATGTGGCAGACCAACTTTTTGCCACGTTAGATCCTACTACCAGGAGAGTTGCGCTACCTGGGGGACATGATTCCCTACTGACAGATACTGTCGGTTTCATACAAAAATTGCCAACTCAGTTGGTTGCAGCATTTCAGGCTACGTTGGAAGAAATCTCGGAAGCAGATCTTTTGTTGCATGTCGTCGATATTACTCATCCAAATGCATTAGAACAAACCCGAGCCGTTGAACAAACGCTGGAACAGATCAACGCCCACCATATTCCCACGATCCTGGTTCTTAATAAAGTGGATCAGCTTCCAAATAATGAGGATATTAAAGGTATTGCGGGCAAGTTCCCCAATGCTGTTGCCATTTCCGCGCTCAAAGGAACTGGGTTCTCAGATCTATTAAAAATGATTGAGATTGAGTTATTTGAAAACTTTGTGGATACCTCGGTGCAGATTCCATACACAGAAGGTCAATTGATATCGCTATTTCACGAACAAGGACATGTAAAGCGGGTAGAACACACTCGAAAGGGTGTATTTATTCAAGGACAGTTGCCCGGAAGGCTTTTAGCCCGTTTCACGACTTTTTCGCGTTTGGAACCAGAATTGGATCAGGAAATTTCACCAGAAGAATTATACTAAATCAAAAACGGGCAAATGCCCGTTTTTTTAATACATCAGAGGTGTTTTACTTTTTCTTGGTTTCTTTGCCAAGATCCAGCACTTCCTTGCCCTGATAATGCCCGCAGTTTGGGCATACAGTATGCGGAAGTCGCATTTCACCGCAATTACTGCACTGAACAAGATTAGCAGTCTGCAATGCATCTTGCGAACGGCGGCGGTCGCGGCGACCTTTGGAAAGTTTACGCTTTGGAAGAGGTACCATTCTAAATCTCCTGTCAAAAATTCACCACCCGTCAATCTTGTGACAGGCGGATAGAGTATACCCTTATGAAGTAATATCGTCAAGCATCTTATTTCCTTTTGTACTTATCATCTGCTATTGTGATTCATGGTTTTTTTGTTGTAAAATCTTTGTATGGAAATACATGTGGCTGTGGCCAAGATAAACAAGTATGCGACTTCTGAAAGTGGAGATACGCTTGAGATAGTTGAACGTCCCAATGCCGGGATCTCTGTCGTTTTGGCAGACGGCCAGACCTCTGGGAAGGGCGCTAAGGTTATTTCCACAATGGTAGTCCGCAAGGTCATCAGCCTTCTTGCAGAGGGCGTGCGTGATGGCGCTGCTGCCCGGGCAGCATCAGATTACCTATTTACGGAACGTAATGGAAAAGTCACCGCTACCCTAAACATCCTTTCCGCTGATCTGCAGACTGGTACTTTGGTGATCACAAGGAATAACCCATCTCCGGTTTTTATCGCCAGGCAGGGAAAAGTAGAGTGTCTAGCTGGCGAGAGTGTATCGATTGGAACCTCACGAAACATCCGACCTTCGATTGTCGAGTTCCCTCTTGAAAGTGGAATTACCATCATCATGTATACTGACGGAATTCGAGATGCAGGGGACCGGAATGGGCAATCTCTGGATATTTGCACGCTTGTCGAAGCAACTTTAGAAGACCGCGACCCATCCGCTCAGGAACTCGCAGATACGATCCTCGGGCAAGCGTTGCGGATGGATAATAATCGGCCCAATGACGATATGAGTGTTGTAGTCCTGCGTACCAACTCTCTGGAGACTGACCAGATTCGACGTATGACTGTTCGCCTCCCGGTCCCCCCCTTATATACACCGCCCCAAGTATAAATATCCAAACCTCTCACAGGCGGAAAAGTGACAAAACTTGAACGCGATAAACCTCTGATTGGAATCGTGGGGGTTTGTGCCTCTGGTAAGACAACGCTTTCTACTAGGTTGAGCAATCTTGGGTTTAACTGTCGTCACATTGCCCAAGAGCACTCGTACGTACAAACGATGTGGAAGCAACTCACAAACCCTGATGTTCTTGTCTATCTGAAAACTTCATATGTTTCAACCATTGATCGACGGAAATTAGACTGGACTGAAGAAGAGTATAAAGAGCAAATTCGAAGGTTAGAGAATGCCAAAGAAAATGCAGACATTATCATTGATACTGATCAATTTTCCTCTGATGAAGTTGCTTCTCAGGTTGTGGAGCAAATAAAACGATTCTTCGATCCTGGTTAAATACCCTTCAAGAACAAGCGTTTGCGGTATAATTTCACAGTTCCCGCCAGCGGATGCTGGATTTTGTTTGTATTGGAGGTCGTCAATCTATGGATCGTCGTATTCTGAAGTTGATCGTAATCTTAATAATTGTCGGGCTTGTCATCTGGGTTGATCTTCCGCGGTCTGAGGGAAGCACCGGATTGACTATTGGAAATTTCCATCGGTCAATGAATCCAGTCCTTGGCCTTGACCTACGTGGAGGTATGCAAGTTCTGCTTGCTCCGAAAGATGGTGTAACTCCTGATCGGCAGGCTTTGGATGATACAGCCACGATCCTTGAAAGCCGCGCAAACGGGTTAGGCGTTAGTGAGGTTGTTTTCCAGGTCGCCGGTGATAAATATATCCTTGGGGAATTCCCGGGCTTAACCAACACCGAAGATGTTATCGCAGCTGTAAAACAAACAGGCTTGCTGGAATTCGTTGATGCCGGCACCACGTATCTCGAATCTGGCACAGTGATCACAACTGATTATGTATCACCTTCAGCCAGCGCAAGTGAAGCTCCTGTGAATGAAGCAACTCCGGTTTCCACAGATACGACCGCAGCCGAAGAAAATGTGTGGCACACTGTTATGACAGGTGTGGACATCAAAACTGTGGCAGTAGCTCCAGCGGATCTTGGTGGTTTTTCGGTTGATTTTGAACTGACTGATAACGGCTCAAAAATTTTTGCGGATCATACTTCAACCAATGTAGGCAGATATCTCGCAATCGTACTAGATAAAACTGTGATTTCCTGCCCATCCATCAGTACATCTATTACAGACGGAAAAGGTTCAATCACCGGCTCATTCACATCAGATGATGCAAATAACCTTGCAATTACCCTTCGTTATGGCCGCTTATCTGTTCCGGTGGAGGTTGTTGAAAGCCGTGTCATTGGCCCCACACTTGGAGCTGATTCTTTATCCAAGAGTCTGGTTGCCGGCCTAATCGGATTTGTGATCGTCGCTCTCTTCATGATCCTTTACTATCGTCTCCCGGGTGGCATTGCTGTTGTAGCAATCGCCATCTACGCCGGAATTACATTTGCACTATTCAAAATGATTCCAGTAACACTGACGTTGTCTGGTATCGCGGGTTTCCTTCTCTCCACTGGTAGCGCTCTGGATGCAAATATCCTGATATTTGAACGCTTGAAAGAAGAACTCAGAAGTGGCCGTACTCTCAAGCAAGCTGTCGAGTTAGGATGGAAACGTGCCTGGCCTTCAATTCGGGATTCCAACATCGCCACCATCATCACCAGTGCCATTCTATTCATTTATGGCTCGCAATTTGGAGCAAGTATTGTCAAAGGTTTTGCATTGACCCTGGCATTAGGTGTTGTGGTTTCTCTATTTTCGGCTTGGTTCATTACTCGTACCTTCCTCAGCCTCACTTCTGATGCAATAAAACCCGATCAATATCAAAAATTGTTCGGTGCAAGGAGATCGGAAAATGCTTAACATTCTTGGAAAAAGATACTGGTTTTTTGCGTTATCCCTGGTCATCATCGTTTCAGGTGTAATACTGCTGGTAACCAAGCCACTGCCCCTTTCAATTGATTTTAAAGGCGGCACGCTGGTGGAATTACAGTTCACATCAGGCTCGTTACCTTCCACGGAACAGGTAAAAGCTGTCTATGATGAATTGGGTGTTAAAGATGCCCAGATCCAAACCAGTGGAGCTGACACACTGATCCTCCGGTCTACCGAACTATCTGACACTCAACGGCAAACATTGATTGCTGATATCAGTTCCCTTTCAGAGCAGGAAGTGGTTGTTTTGAAGTCAGATACTGTAGGGCCATCCATTGGTGAAGGTGTAGCCAAACGAGCATTAATCGCTGTTGCTTTGGCAGCCCTTGCAGTTGTGGTCTACATCACCTTTGCATTCCGTGGGGTTCAGCACGCGTTCCGCTATGGTATCTGCGCGATCATTGCAATGATCCATGATGTTCTCATCGTACTAGCTTTAACTGGATATGGATCCACTTTCTGGGGATGGCAGATCGATTCGCTGTATCTGACTGCGCTGCTAACCGTGATCGGTTTTTCAGTTCAAGACAAGATTGTCGTGTTCGACCGGATTCGGGAGAATTCAGGCATTTACCGCAAATTGGACTTTGAGACCCTTGCAAATCACTCGATCGTTCAAACCTTGCAGAGGTCGATCAATACCCAGTTGATGACTGTCGAATTCCTCCTGCTTTCTTTAGCCTTATTTGGCGGTGTGACCTTACGCGAATTCGCGGTGATCCTCCTGGTAGGTCTTCTCAGTGGTACTTACTCCTCGATCTTTATTGCAGCCCCAATCCTTGTCGTTTGGGAAAAGAAAGAGTGGCATACCTGGTTCAAGAAGACTCCACAGACAGCTTAATCTTTAGAAGGTTTCGGAAATCCACCGAAACCTTTTTTATTGCTTTATACTTAATCATGAAAGGATGAAGAATATGCGAAAAGAGATCGTGTTGATCACTGGAGCTAATGGCGAAATTGGTCATGGCTTAATATCCCACCTGGGTGATTCGAAAAAATACAGCATCGTTGCAATGGATGTGCAACCGTTGGACTCCACATTGATCCCCTATTGTGAAAGATTTATCCAGGGCGATATACTCGACACCATGCTGCTAGGACGTCTGGTGGCAGAGTTTGAAATCCGCACAATCTATCACCTCGCCTCCATCCTTTCCACAAAGGCAGAATACAATCCCGAGACCGCGCACAGGGTCAATGTAGAAGGAACCTTAAACTTGCTCCGACTGGCAGTTGAACAGTCTTCCTGGCAGGGTCGTCCTGTAAAATTCATCTATCCCAGCTCGATAGCTGCATATGGCTTACCTTCCCTTTCGGAAAAAGAAAAAGCTGGAAAAGTGAAAGAGGATGATTGGTGCAAGCCTACAACCATGTATGGTTGCAATAAGCTGTATTGTGAACATCTTGGACGCTATTACACTGCCTATTACCGACAGCTCGCTGCAGATTTCAACAAAGTATCCGTCGATTTTCGATGCCTCAGATTCCCCGGATTAATCAGTTCTGTAACCATCCCAACCGGGGGGACCAGTGATTATGGTCCAGAAATGCTGCATCACGCGGCTCAGGGATTACCTTATGCCTGTTTCGTTCGCCCGGATACCCGCTTGCCGTTCATGGTGATGCCGGATGCTGTTCGCTCATTATTGCACCTTGAATCAGCGACTAAGGAGAAACTGACCCGGCTCGTCTATAATGTCACCAGTTTTTCACCAACAGCTCTTGATTTCTACAATCACGTTAAGAAAGCATTTCCAAAAGCCGTGGTTACGTTTGAACCTCACCAATCCCGCCAGGGAATTGTTGATAGCTGGCCGGGAGATGTTGATGACACCGCCGCTTCCCGTGATTGGGGATGGAAACCGGAATATAATGAACAACGAGCCTTTGAACAGTATCTGATCCCGTCGGTAAAAGCGAGATATTCAAAATGAGATCGATGCCCTGAGTTTCAGGGCATTTATTCAGGAGTTTATGACCCCATCAATATTGATTACCAGAAGCTTTTTCCCGGATATGATTGAAGAACTGAATAAGTACTGTAATGTAGTTCTATGGGATCACGCAGCCCCTCCGGACAAACAATGGATCATCAAAAACCTCATCCATGTGGATGGCATGATTACCATGCTTACTGATAGGATAGATGAAGAGATCATCAGAATTGGAGCATCCCAGGGTCTTAAAGTAATCAGCCAGATGGCAGTCGGTTTTGACAACATTAATGTTCAATACGCGACAGAACGAAAAATTGCGGTTGGCAATACCCCGGGAGCCTTAACAGAAACGACAGCCGATTTTACCTGGGCTCTCTTGATGGCTCTTACCCGGCAGGTCGTTCAAAGCCACAATGAAGTTCAACAAGGCGTATGGCGTCCGTGGGGACCTGAGGTCTTTGCGGGAATTGACGTGAATGGCTCAACGCTCGGTATCATCGGGTTTGGCCGCATCGGGCAGGCGGTTGCCCGGAGGGCATCAGGTTTTGGAATGCGCGTACTGTATTATGATCCAGATGGAAGCCGAGCCAAGGTCAGCGGAATCTCAGGTGAATCAACCAGTCTTGAAATGCTATTATGCCATTCAGACTTTGTCTCGCTTCACGCGAACCTTTCGGCAAGCTCCCGAAATCTAATTGGAAAACGTCAATTAGAACTGATGAAATCCTCGGCATATTTAATAAACACAGCAAGAGGTCCAATGGTAGATCATACCGCCCTGTATAATGCATTGGTCAAACATCAAATTGCTGGAGCTGCATTAGATGTGTTCGATCCTGAGCCGATCCCTTCCGACAATCCACTCTTAAAACTTCCAAATGTAATAATTACTCCGCATATCGCGAGTGCTTCCATTGCCACTCGCCGAAGAATGGCATCAATGACAATCGAGAATGCTTACGTTGGGGTTATGGGAAAGAAATTGCCCCACTGTGTTAACCCGGAAATCTATAGCACCTAGTATCTGATTAAAAAAGCAATATCGTTAACATTTGTGCCAGTTGGACCTGTTTTAATTAATCCACCTATAGTGTCAAAGTAATTGTAAGCATCGTTATTGTTTAAGCATTTATTCAATAATTCCATCTCTGGCATCACATCTGAAGAAACGATCGCTCCAGCAGCATCCGTTGGGCCGTCTTCTCCGTCTGTAGCGAAAGAAACCAGAACAGTGTTTTCCAATTTCGAGATTGTCTCAACTGATCCCAACGCCATCTCCAGGTTTCTTCCACCAAGCCCGGTTCCAGTTACGGTAACAGTCGTCTCACCGCCAGCAAAAACGACAGATGGTTTAGGTAACTGTGCTTTAAATAATTGAAATGCTGCTCGCCTGGCTTCGTCCTTTAGTTCATAAGTATATATCTCGGTTGAGTATCCAAGGTCTTTCGCTCTTTTACATGCAGCATTTACCGACATAACATTGCTGCCAATAATCTTATGGTATGCCACCGATCCTTCATTCGTAGCTACATGTTGAGGAGACTTCCCAAACTGGCACCCTCGCTCAATGTGATTAACAACAGATTGGGGAACCATGCTCCAATCGCAAAAGTACTTTTTCAAAACATTCCATGCATCCAGAAAAGAACTGCCGTCCTCAATTGCCGGACCGGAAGCGATCACATCCAATGGACTTCCGATCACATCAGAAAGTACAAGTACCCCAATCCTTGCAGGAGATACCATCCGTAAGAAACCACCACCCTTAAATTCATCCAAATGTTTCCGAACAGTATTCAATTCATTGATCGTTGCACCCTTTTTGAGTAAAACATCTGTTACGTTCTGAATATTGCGAAGTGAAATTCCAGATGAAGGTAGACAAGCCAGGGCAGACCCACCCCCTGAAAGCAGAAATAGTACGATATCCTTCTTGGTTAATCCACCAACACAATTTCTGATCTTCTTGGCAGATTCAACACTACGCTTATCAGGGACTGGATGTGTCGATTCATAAACTTCAAATTTATCGAGTTGAAGTCCATCAGGATTATGTTTACAGATGCAGATACCTCGGTGGATTTTATTTCCCAACACTTTTTTTGCTGCCTTAACCATCAAAATGCTTGCTTTTCCTAAACCTACAACTACAATTCTGGAGTCAGGAAGAATCGCAAAGGTTTCGTCGCCAATTAATAGGTACTTCTCCGATAATCTTAGGTTAACTTGCACTAATTCATAAGGATCTGCAGCATCCAAGGCAGCCCTCAGGATTTCTTTTATGTCATTAAGCGGTATACTTGCGTCTGGTTGTGGAAAAGATATTTCGATCATAGAGCCACCATAATAAAATAGGATGAATGATTGTAGAAATTAATACATTTGTTTTGTGAAAAATGTATAAAATGAAACTGTGTAATCATTTGTCTTTAAAGACAATTAAAACATAAACCATTTCTAACTACAAACGTTGGAAAAATCTGAGGAGGAATTTGTGGATAAAAACGTTTTAGACAAAATGCTTCGCCCAAAATCCGTGGCAGTGATTGGAGCATCCGCCACCCCTGGAAAAATCGGTTATACCGTAATCAAGAACTTGCAGGATGGTGGATATAAAGGAAAAATCTATCCGATCAACAACAATACCCCTGAAATCCTTGGACTTAAGGCGTATGTTAATGTAACCGATGTCCCTGGAGATGTTGATTCAGCAATCATTACCGTCCCTGCCAAATATATGAGCGAAGTAACCGAGGAATGCGGGAAAAAAGGTGTTAAGGGTCTCATTGTTATCACCTCTGGATTCAGCGAAGTGGGGCGTAAAGATCTAGAGGATGAAATGCTATCAATTGCAGCCCGTTACGGTATGCGTATCCTCGGTCCGAACATTGTTGGATCCCTTTCCAATTCAGATAAATTCAACGGATCATTTGCGCCTGGTTTGCCTTTCCCCGGCAAAGCCTCACTTGTTACTCAATCTGGAGCGCTTCTCATTGCTCTCGATATGGCCACATATACCAAGCACGTTGGATTTGACAAACTCATTTCCATCGGCAATATGTCAGATGTAGATTTTGCCGACTTGATCGAGTGGTTTGATGACGATAAAGATACCAGCTGTGTGAGTCTTTATATCGAGGGTTTGAAGAAAGGCCGGAAATTCATCGATGCGGCTCGAAAATCCAAGAAACCCATCATAGCTTTAAAATCTGGGGTTTCAGCTCACGGTGCTGCAGCAGCTGCCTCTCATACCGGATCACTAGCTGGTGCTGCAAAAATCTACACCTCTGCATTCAAACAGGCTGGCGTCATTCAGGCTACCGATTTAAATAATCTGTTTGATCGCACCTTAACCCTCTCTCAACAGCCACCGATGAAAGGTGAAAACCTTCTGGTTCTCACAAATGGTGGGGGTGTTGGCGTTCTAGCCACCGACGCTGCGGAAAAATATGGAGTTCCCTTAAAATTTGCCCCGGCTGATGTACAGGAAGAACTCAAAAAGCATATGCCTGATTTTGGTTCAGCGAAAAACCCTGTTGATATGACCGGAATGGCTGGCAACGATTGGTATTATCAGACTACCAAATTCTCATTTGCCCATAAATGGACTGATGGTCTCGTTGTTCTTTACTGTGAAACGGCCATGACCAATCCACAGGAAATCGCAGAAAGCATCAAACGGGCAATCGATGAATCCGGTGTTAAGAATAAACCTGTAACGGTTTCCTTTGTTGGTGGGGAAAAATCTGACAATGCAATGGCCTGGCTGGTTGAGCACGGCATTCCTGCTTTTGGTGCACCTGACATTGCTGTTAACGCCATGGCTTCACTCCGTGAATATGCCCTACTGCAGGAAAACAAGAATCACGAGTCTGCAAAATCTAATCCGAAAGCCCGAAAAGCAGCTATGGAATACATCTCCAAGGCTCGAGCTGATGGACGCGATTCTCTGACCGAGATCGAAGCCAAGGGTGTCTTCACTGCTTATGGTCTGCCGGTGACAAGAACGGAACTTGCCAAGACCGAAGAAGAAGCCGTTGCCATTGGAAAGAAGATTGGTTTTCCATTGGTATTAAAAATTGTTTCTCCGGATATCCTGCACAAATCTGACGCTGGTGGCGTTAAGGTAAACATTAAAGACGAAGCCGGGATTCGCGATGCTTTCAAGACGATCATGACCAATGCAAAAGCCTATAAGGCAGATGCCAACATACATGGTATTTGTGTCCAGGAGATGGCCCCCTGGGGTACCGAAACCATCCTTGGCTCTGTCAATGATCCGTCCTTTGGACCCACTGTGATGTTTGGACTTGGCGGTATTTTTGTTGAAGTTCTCAAGGATGTTACTTTCCGCGTAGCTCCAATCAGCCTGACACAGGCCGAAGAAATGATTGGTGAAATCAAGAGTGCAGCCATCCTGGCTGGTGTTCGCGGTGAGAAACCACGCGATCGCAAAGTCCTTGCTCAGACGATCTTTGACTACTCAACTTTAGTCCATGACCTTGAGGATGAGATCAAGGAATCTGATGCCAACCCGGTTTTAGTTTACGAGGAAGGTGCAGGTCTCAAAGTCGCGGATGCACGAATTATATTAAAGAAAAAATAGAATAGAAAAAGAACCGCTTCTTAGGAAGCGGTTCTTTTTGAAAACAATTTTGAATATGCTCCCACCCAGGGGGTACCAAATCTGTGGTGTTCTGCAACAGTGACCTTGTTCAATTTTTGTCCAATTTTTACTGCACAACCAGCTACGTTGCTCCAGTCCTTTTTGAAAAGCGCATTCTTCAACTCATTACTGAGGTTACCGCTCCATTCCCACTCCAACCGAAATCTATCTGCCTTTACCCAGTAACCTCTTTTCTCCCATGCTTCTACACTGGAATCGATGTTGCTGCTGATTTCAGCCAAAGCAAGAACTATATAAGCGGTTGTATCCATTGTCTTGTCATTAGGCTCTGGTTGCCGCATTAACTCCCGCAGGGCTAAGACTATCGTTTTTGATATCCGGGTGCGGTCTTTTCCGGCAGATTCTGGGTTATAGACGTTAGCCAATTGATCCCTCTAATTATTGAGATTTAATACCGTCGGATTATATTCCAATTTTCATAAATAATGAGAATATGATTTTTGTCTACACGAAGTATACGTCATAGTCCCAGTAATGATCGATACTTATAGATGATTTGACGATAGAGAACCTGTGGCTTATAATCACCACTCACCGGGGAAATGCTGGAATTGGCAGACAGGCATGACTTAGGATCATGTGCCGCAAGGCGTGAGGGTTCAAGTCCCTCTTTCCCCACTCCCGCTTAATTGTTTACTTCATTTGCTTTGGTCGATTTCTTTCAACCATGCCTGAAAGGAATGCTGATCATCACAATGCGGTTATAATCCGGGTTTCCTTTTTCAAAAGCTGCCAAAATTTCAATTTTTTGATCCTGTGCATAGATAAAGGGATTTCCATTGAGTAGAATTCCCTTGGTCAAGTTGTTCAATTCTGGGTCTTTCGACTTTCCAGACCTTAACCAATCCATGACATTCCAATAGAAATCCTGGTACTCTTTCTCCGCTAATTTTTTAACAATCCCAAAGTACTGGATATATCGATCCTTATATGTTGTCTGCAGATCAAATACAGATGGACCTATCGTCATGGGATCTTCTTTTGTGCTTGTTGTCCAGTTAAACTTTTCTCTCCAGTTCATTTCCATAGGTCACCTCTTGGTTCCAGCGAATTTCTGGCTCCTCAACATCGATCATACAACTATTTTCGCTCTTGTGAGAATGGTCTGTAATTTCATGTGTGTTTCCGCAGGAATGTATGAAAATTGTTAATATGGACATTCTATTTGCTCTGTTCTTAGGGTTTTGAACATTTGTTTGGTACAATAGGCACGGATTTTACACATTCAATAATCGATCCCCTTGAGATGTAGGCTGATTGTCTTGATGGAAAAACACATTCAGGGGGAAAACCACAAAAGCATAGGAAAGGTCAATCCATTGAAAATCGATATCCAACCACAAAAAGATCATCAATCTAAGGTCACTGCTGAATTTGCATCCAGTGAACTCGAGCGGTACAAGCACCAGGCTGCCCGTAAAATCGCTACCAAGGGAAAAATCCCCGGATTTCGACCCGGCAAAGCGCCCTATGACGTGATCGTCCGAATGTACGGCGATGAAACCATTGAAGAAGAAGCTATTGAGCTGATGGTGGAAGATCAGTACCCGAAGATCCTTGATGAAGCAAAGATTGATCCTGCTGCTCCTGGTACTCTTGAAAAAATCGATAAGGGCGATCCAATCAAATTCACCTTTGTCATTCCTTTGGAACCGACGGTTGACCTTGGGGACTATAAATCGCTACGAAAAAAATATTCTTTAAAAGCTGTCACGGAAAAAGAAATCGATCAGTTCATGGATCGTTTGAAAAAAAGTTACGCAACCGCAGAACCGGTTGACCGCGCTTCGAAAGATGGAGATCTTGTTTACATCAAACTCGATGCTCATCTTGTCAATCCAATCGGTGATGAAAAGGCTGAACTTTTAAAGGAGTCCCCTCTGCAGGTTGTGGTTGGCGAAAAAGATCCTGAAGTCGTTGATTTTCCGTATGCGGGTTTCGGGGATAATCTGAAGGGATTAAAAGCCAATGACCAAAAGATCGTAAAATACACCTACCCCGAAGACTCAAATTACGATAAATTACGCGGCAAGGAAGTCGAGTTTCTTGCTAAAGTCGAAAATATCAAATCTCTGACCCTTCTGGAAGTAAATGATGCTTTTGCTCAAACGGTTGGTGAATTTGAGACGGTTGACAAACTTCGGGAATCCATTAAGGAACAACTGGCGAATAGATCCAAGGTAGAATACGAACAAGGGTATTTTGATGACCTGATCGATATGCTCATCAAGAAAGCTACCATCAAATATCCACCCCAGGTTTTGGAACATGAGATGGAACACGTGCAGGAACATGTCACAGAAGACCTTGCCAAGCAACGGATGGAACTTGACACCTATTTGAAAACCATCAATAAAGAAAAAGCAAAGTGGCTTGAAGAAGAAATAAAACCTGCAGCCCAAAAACGGCTCGAGCGCTCCTTAGTTTTGGATAAACTGGCTAAGGAAGAAAAAATCGAAATTAAAAACGCAGATCTGCAAACCGAGTACACCCAAATGATCAGTGAAATGCAGGGGTCAACAGACTTTAAAAAATTCGAAAAACAATTGAAAAATGAGCGGGTTGCCAATGCTTTCGCTATGGAAGCTGCCACTCGTGTGTTGAATCGCCAGGTACTCAACCGGTTGAAAGATATCGCCACCGGTAATACCGAGGAAAAACCTGTTGAGTCAACTGATAAAAGCCAGGAAGCAAAAACAGCCAAACCCAAAAAAGCAGCAAATTCCAAAAAAGTTGTTGCCGGGACTGCTGAGCCTGAAAAAACCAAAAAATCGACGAAAAAAGTCGAAAAATCAGAGAGCAAATAATCTCTGTCATACGGAACGAGGAGAAAAATGGACCTAACAAAATTTACATCCGTCATGCCAATGGTGGTCGAGTCATCCGGACGTGGAGAGCGGGCATATGATATCTACTCACTACTTTTCAGGGAGCGGATTATCTTTGTCGGTACTCCGATTGATGACCAGGTAGCCAACGCAGTCGTTGCACAATTACTTGTTCTAAGCCGCGAGGACCCTGATGCTGATATTCAGATGTACATCAACTCTCCCGGCGGACAAATTTATGCTGGATTGGCAATCTATGACACAATGAAGATGATCCCCAATAAGATCAGCACAGTCGCTGTTGGAGTTACCGCATCCTTTGGAACCGTTCTCTTGGCTGCAGGCACCAAAGGTAAACGCTACGCTTTGCCGCATGCCACGGTGCACATGCATCAACCGCTGGGCGGAGCTGAAGGTCAGGCTTCTGACATCGAGATCCAGGCACGTGAGATTCTTAGGTTGAAAGCCCGCTTAATGGAAATTCTTGCGGAAAGCACTGGTCAACCCAAGGACATTATTGAAAGGGACACTGACAGGAATTTCTACATGGATGCCCAGGCAGCCGTGGCTTATGGTTTGGTCGACCAGGTATTAATACCCCCCGACCAGAAGAGTAAGTAGAACGATTCAGACCGGGTGAGATTCATCCGGTCTGTTCTTGTGAGGGAGTATGTACATTTCCGATATCGGCGAGATCAAATCTCTAATTCTGGACATGGATGGTGTACTTTGGCGGGAGAACAGCCCGATCGGCAATCTACCTAAGACATTCATGAGGTTCAAAGAACTTGGACTCCAGGTAATCCTCGCAACAAATAATGGGACTCGAACTCCAGATCAGTATCTGGAAAAAATGGCTGGTTTCGGGGTCACACTTGAAAAGGACCAGGTTGTAAATTCAGCTATGGCTCTGGCTCATCTCCTGAAAAAAAGATTTCCCCAAGGGGGACCAATTTACATACTGGGAGAAGCCGGACTCTTTTCGGCTCTTGCTGATGCCGGTTTTTACCAAGATGAAGAAAACGTGCTTGCAGTTGCTGGAAGTATGGATAGGAAAATTGATTTCTGGAAGCTTAAACGTGCCACATTAATAATCCGAGCTGGTGCACCGTTCTATTTCACGAATCCAGATAAGACTTTTCCAACTCCTGAAGGTTTAATACCTGGTGCGGGCTCGATCCAGGCTGCCATTGAAGCTGCAACTGACGTAAAAGCTATCATCGCGGGGAAACCATCTCCGGCTTTATTTGAATTCGCACTTGCACGCCTTGGCACAACTCCTCAAGAAACCCTGGTAGTCGGTGACCGCTTGGAAACTGATATCCTTGGTGGACAAAAGGTAGGATGTAAAACTGCTGCTGTCCTCTCCGGGGTTCTTACAAAAGAGGAAGCTCAAGCATGGCAGCCCAAGATCGATATTATCGTCCCTGAACTTGCTGATCTGGTGAAATAAATAATCCTGTGCAGACTTTCCCCTTTTTCCTGGACAAGACATATGAGGATTTGTTGGTATTCCTAAATGAATTGGGCGAGCCTGCATACCGTGCCAGCCAGATCTGGGAAGGCGTATACAAACACCTTGTTGACAACCCTGCGCAACTGACTTCGATTCCAAAAACATTACGAGATAAATTTAATGAATGCTTTACTTTTTCCCATTTGACCGAAGTGACACGCATCGTATCAAAGGATAAGCAAACGGTCAAAACACTCTTCCGTTTGCCTGATGGCACAACAATCGAAAGCGTGTTAATGAAATACGATGAACGAAATACGCTATGTATTTCATCTCAATCCGGCTGCGCCATGGGCTGCGTTTTTTGCGCTACAGGACAAATGGGCTTTGCCCGAAGCCTCACAAGTGGTGAGATTATCGAACAGGTAATGTACTTTGCACGTGAATTGAAAAGAGAAAGACAGGTGGTTACCAATATTGTGGTCATGGGTATGGGGGAACCGTTTCATAATTACAATGAGGTAATGGTTGCGATCGATCGCCTCAATGATCCAACAGGGTTTAATTTGGGCGCGCGTCGTTTTACAATTTCTACTGTCGGGATTATTCCGGGAATTGAACGATTTTCGATAGCAAGAACCCAGATCAATTTAGCAATCAGTCTCCATGCAGCAAATGATAAACTTCGTTCCTCGTTATTACCAGTAAACCGCAAATATCCCTTGTTAAAACTTATCGCTGTTTGCCGTGATTATGTAGATCAGACTCACCGGCGAATCACCTTTGAGTGGGCGCTGATCGAAGGAGTAAATGATTCCCTAAAAGATGCAGAGGAATTATCTAACTTGATAAAAGGTTTACTTTGTCATGTAAACATCATTCCTCTGAATCCAACGCAAAAGTATGATGGAAAGTCAACATCTCGTGAACGTGCTGTTGCTTTCCAATCTGCGTTAGCTAGCAAAGGGATTCCTTGCACCATCCGGTTACGTCGCGGTATTGAAATCAATGCTGGTTGCGGACAATTGGCATCAATCAACCAAACGTAACCCGCGTGTTATAATTTTTCCCTTATGACTGATATTTTCGCTCAATGGAAAAAAAGTCTTGAAAAAACCCGCAAATCCACTTTCGGTAGGATTGTTAATCTGGTGGGAGCTTCTGAGATCACCCAGCTGACATGGGATCAACTGGAAGAATTATTGATCCAATCTGACCTTGGAGTTGCAACCAGTGCGTCGATATTGACGAACCTAAAAAAAGACGCTGCCGCCCAAGGGATTACCCGTAGTGAAGAATTCCAAAAAAACCTTAAGCAGGAATTACTTGCTCGACTTATCTCACCCGGTGAAATAATTCCAACAAAGGAGAAGCCTTCAGTTATTCTGATGGTAGGAGTTAACGGGTCTGGTAAAACAACTACGGCCGCTAAACTTGGCAAGATCTATTCTGATCAGGGACAAAAAGTTTTACTGGCTGCAGCAGATACATATCGAGCTGCCGCTATCGATCAGTTACAGGTCTGGGCTGATCGTTTATCATTACCTGTTATTGCCGGGCAACCTGATAGTGACCCTGGAGCAGTGGCCTACGATGCCGTTCAATCCGCCATTGCCAGGAATTCTGATATAGTTTTGATTGACACCGCAGGTCGCTTACATACACGATATAACCTCATGGAAGAATTAAAGAAAGTTCACCGGGTAGTAGGAAAAGCAATGCCTGGTGCGCCGCATGCAGTATATTTGGTTCTCGATGCAACAACGGGGCAAAACGCCCTGCACCAGGCCAAGGCGTTTCAGGAAGCGGTGCACGTAACAGGTGTGATCCTCACAAAAATGGATTCCTCTGCGCGCGGAGGTATGGCATTTGCCATCCAGAAAGAACTAAATCTTCCCATTTTATTTATAGGTCTTGGTGAAAAACCTGAAGATTTGCAGGTCTTCAACCCTGAAAATTTTGTTAATAGCATTTTAATGACTTCTGATTAGAGGAACCATGGATGAAATAACTCAAAACCTTCGCGAAAATTTAGCTAACCTTCATTCTCTCATGGAGCGTCTTTGACCTGTCAACAAAACAGAAACAATTGGATGAATTACAAAAGAAAAGTGAGGACCCAAAAATCTGGGACGATCCTCATCAGGCTCAAACCTTGATGAAGAAGATGTCAGAACTTCGCGATGAAATCTCGATTTGGATAGGGATAGAGCAACGGATAAAAGATTCGATAGAACTTTCAGAACTAAACGATCCTGAATTACAAAGTGAAATTGAAAAAGAGTTAATTTCCTCTTCTGAACTACTCAAGAAACTATCACTCTCCACATTGCTCAGTGGTAAATATGATCATGGTAATGCGATCCTCACCATCAATACTGGCGAAGGCGGTACAGATGCCCAGGATTGGGCGGGCATGCTCGAACGGATGTATCTGCGTTGGTGTGAACGCAGGGGATTTCAGAGCGAGATCCTGGAAGAAACGATTGGAGAAGAAGCCGGCATAAAAAGCGTAAGCATTATGGTAACCGGACAATATGCATACGGATATTTGCATCCTGAAAAAGGCGTACATCGGCTTGTTCGTCTTTCGCCTTATGATTCAGCACATCGACGGCACACCTCTTTTGCACAAGTTGAAGTTCTCCCAGAAGCTGCACAGGAGGACCCGTTGGTTATCATTAATTCAGATGACATTAAGATTGATATCTTCAAATCCTCTGGCGCAGGTGGGCAAAACGTTCAAAAAAATGCCACAGCAGTACGCATCACCCACATCCCCACTGGAATAATCGTTTCCTGCCAGAATGAAAGATCCCAGTTGCAGAACCGCGAGAATGCGATGCGTGTTCTTCGCGCAAGGCTGCTGGATCTGGCTCAAATTGCCCAGGAAAAACATTTATCCGATTTGCGCGGTGTGTATCAAAAAGCTGAGTGGGGAAGTCAGATACGTTCTTACGTACTTCACCCTTATCAAATGGTAAAGGATCACCGGACTGAATATGAAGTAGGAAATGCACAATCAGTTCTCGATGGTGATCTGGATGGTTTTATCGAAGCTTTTCTTCGTCAGAAAAAATCCGACCGCCCTTAGGCGGTCGGAAAAGTTAATCCAAAACCCGTTGTAGGTCAAGTAACTTCTTATCAAGAGGTTTAGATTTGCCTGCCACCTGCTCAAGTGGGGTTGCCACTATTTCACCTTTGATCTGACCAACAAGCACTCCATAGTTACCCTTCTCAAGCTGTTCCACCGCTGCTGCTCCTAATCGACTGCCAAAAACGCGATCATAAGCCCCCGGAGTTCCTCCACGCTGGGTATGCCCCAAGATAGTGACCCGTAAATCAAAACCTAATCGTTCCTTGTGTTCCGTAAAAAAGGCTTCGAGAGCATTCGCGTTATATTTTGCTCCTTCGGCAACAACGATGATCGCATGCGCTTTCCCTTTTTCATAGGCTACTGAAAGTGTGGTCGCAATCTCCTCAGGATCAGAATCAAATTCTGGAAGAACCACATATTCTGCCCCTCCTGCGATGGCTGCCATTAAAGCTAGATAACCACAGTTACGCCCCATTACCTCAACCAAAAATGCCCGCTGATGTGACGAAGCAGTGATCTTTAATCGATCGATGGCTTCAAGAGCAATATTCAAAGCGGTGTCCACACCAATGGTAATATCTGAACCGAACAGGTCATTATCGATCGTTGAGGCTACGCCAACCACTGGAAATCCATGCATTTGCAATGCATAAGCACCGGTTTGTGAGCCATTACCCCCAATAACGACTAATCCATGCACTCCTTTTTCATTTAGCGCACGGATCGCCTGTATTTGTCCTTTCTCAGTTTTGAATTCAGGACTTCGCGCACTTCCGAGGATGGTACCTCCACGCTGGATGATCCCCCCTACATCCCTGGTTCCCAACGGAGACATGATTCCATTGATCAAGCCCTCATATCCATTACGAACTCCCAAAACTTCCCAGCCACGACTTACCGATGTCCGTACCACTGCCCTAATGGCTGCGTTCATCCCCGGAGCATCTCCTCCGCTTGTTAATACTGCAATTCGTTTCATAATCTCCCTCCTGTATCCTTTGAGTACATTCTAACATCCAAGAGCAAGTCTATGACACCTGGATAATTCATCTTGGTAGAATGTCATTTTCCGAAACCCGGCTAATTTGGTAAAATTCATTGAGTCCTTCGACTACTCTAAGTATTGTACAATCCAAAATCGCGAGGTATCAACCAGGTATGACAAACCGCAGGATTACCAAGCATCCAATTCTTCCGATTACAGAACAAAAAACCGTGACCTTTTTTTGGCAGGGTAAGCAAATAATTGGTCACTCGGGAGAAACAATTTCAGCCGCCTTGATAGCCAATGGAATTCACATATTTGGTCACCACCACAAAGATGGATCCCCAATGGGGATTTTTTGTGCGAATGGCCAATGCTCACAATGTATGGTGATTGCCGATGGAAAACCGGTAAAATCCTGTATGGAATTGCTTGAAGAAGGCATGCAACTTTTCCCTAATGATCACCACCCCGAATTACCTGAGGTTACCAGTTCCCCGATTTTTTCTAATATCCGAGAAATCGAGATCCCGGTTCTGATCATCGGCGGTGGACCTGCGGGTTTATCAGCCGCAATTGAATTAGGTAAGCTTGGGGTACAGGTAATACTTGTTGACGACAAACACCGTGTCGGCGGAAAACTCGTCCTGCAGACTCACCGTTTCTTTGGTTCCGCAGATGCTGTCTATGCAGGTACTCGCGGGATCGATATTGCCACCATTTTGGAGAATGAGGTAAAGAAGTATCCCAATATCGAGATTTGGCTCAAAAGCACCTGCCTGGCAGTATTCAGTGATAAAAAGGTTGGAATCCTTCGTAATGGGAGTGAGTATGTTCTGATCACACCCAAGACACTTCTTGTTGCCAGTGGTGCAAGAGAAAAATTCCTTGCATTCAAAGGAAATACTTTGCCCGGGGTATTTGGTGCAGGCGCATTCCAAACCCTGGTCAATCGCGACCTTATAAAACCCGCTGAGAAACTTTTCATCGTCGGTGGCGGGAACGTAGGATTAATCGCGGGTTATCATGCACTTCAGGCTGGCATAGGCGTTGTCGGATTGGTTGAGGCTTTACCAGAGTGTGGAGGTTACAAAGTACATAACGATAAACTCGTTCGCATGGGAGTTCCAATTTACACTTCCCATACGATCCTAAGCGCAAATGGTAATGACACAGTGGAATCTGTAACCATAGCGAAGGTGGATGAAAAATTTCAGCCTATTCCAGGAACTGAACAATCCTATGCCTGCGATTCCATCCTCATTGCAGTGGGTCTCGATTCAGTGAACGAGTTTTACCGTAAAGCAGTGGAGTTTCAGATCCCTGCTTTTGTTGCAGGAGATGCCGAAGAGATTGCAGAAGCGTCTGCAGCCATCTTCTCCGGGAAAATCAAGGGAGTTGAGATCGCCAAATCGTTAGGGTTCACTACAGGAGAGATTCCAGCTTCCTGGTACAAAACCGGAGAGATCCTCAAATCTCGACCGGGAAATGTGTTCATGGAGCAGATCCCAGACCTTGCGGCAGGGGTTATGCCGATTTTTCATTGCAATCAGGAAATCCCTTGTGATCCTTGCTCCTCATTATGCCCTCACGGACTCATCGTGATTGATAAAAAGGACATCCGGCAAGTGCCAAACTTTATAGGAAACAATTACTGTTGCGAAGTCTGTGAAAAATGTGTCGCCGGTTGCCCTGGTCTCGCTATCACCCTGGTAGATTACCGGTCAAATCCTGATCAGCCGATTATTTCCATTCCTTACGAGTTTTCAAGCGGGACGATCACCAAGGATGATATTGTTTCAATCCTGGATACAGAAGGAAACCTTTTGGGCGAAACTGAGGTCTATGACCTGCACAGTATTCCTTCAAGCGATCGTACCATGATCATTCAGGTTGTAGCACCAAAGGAAATTGCTCCGAAAATCGCAGGAATAAAAGTCCAAAAAGAACAAATCACGCAACCGATGTTCCAATATGTCAACCATGTGGCAGATGATACGATCGTATGCCGCTGTGAGCATGTTTCTGCTGGTGAAATTAGGGATCTGATCCGAAAAGGGTATCACGACATTAACGAAATCAAGAATGTCACCCGGGCTTGTATGGGAGCCTGTGGGGCAAAAACATGTGCCCCTCTGATACTTCGATTATTCCGTGAGGAAGGTGTTCCGGCAAACCAGGTTATTGAAGCTTCCAAACGTCCAGTCTTTGTTGAAGTGCCATTGGGTGTGTTTGCTGGTGAAGTTGGGGAGAAAACTACCGATGAACACTAACAACAATTATGATGTAATCCTCATCGGAGCTGGATCTATCGGCACACCCGCTGCCTACTATCTCGCAAAGTCTGGCCTTAACGTTCTGGTCCTGGAATCGGTCCCAAGCGTTGGCCAGGGTTCAAATAAGCGGGCAATTGGTGGTATACGTGCCACCCATTCTGACCCGGCAAAAATCAGGATGTGTCTGCGCAGTATTGAGATTTTCTCAACATTTGAACAGGAATTTGGCGATAATATCGAATGGGATGAGTGCGGTTATTCTTTTGTGGCTTATGGTGAAAAAGAAGAACAGACGCTAAAAGAACTTCTCAATGTCCAGAAAAAATACGGGCTAGATAATGACTGGTACAACAAACCAGATCTATTGAAAATTGTTCCAGACTTGAATCCTGATGGTCTTCTGGGGGGAACATTTTCTCCTAAAGACGGCAGCGCTTCGCCAATGCTCGTCAATCACGCTTACTACACGCATGCTTGCGACCTTGGAGCTTCCTTTCATTTTTCCGAACCGGTTACTGGAATAAAAATTCAGACTGACAGGATTTCTCAAGTAATAACTGCAAATGATACTTATTCTGCTCATTACGTGATCAATACTGCAGGTGCTGAAGCAGCCCAGGTCGGTCTTATGGCAGGTATTGAGATTCCAGTTAAACCTGATTCGCATGAAGCTGCGATCACCGAACCTGTCGCACGTTTTCTTGGTCCAATGGTCGTCGATATCCGACCAACTGCTGGTTCATCCAACTATTATTTTTATCAGCACATAACTGGTCAAATCATTTTTTGTATCACCCCCAAGCCAAATGCATGGGGATTCGATACAAATGAAACCAGCAGTTTTCTCCCGTTGGTTGCCCGCAGAATGATCGAGATCATGCCAAGATTAAAGAATATCCGGGTCAGGCGAACATGGCGGGGACTTTATCCCATGACCCCCGATGGTTTCCCCATCATCGGAAAAGCTCCCGGACTTTCCAATTTCATCCTTGGGGTTGGCTTATGCGGGCAGGGTTTCATGCTTGGACCTTCGGGAGGAGAATTGCTGACCCGGATAGTCTTTGACCAGTTAACGGATGAGGACCTTCAGACCTTATCTTACTTATCTCCCACCCGGCAATTCGCTGGTGAAGAAAAACTAAAATAGACCGGAAATTCACAGCTATCATGAGTCTAAAAGGGATCATTTTTGATTTTGATGGGTTAATTCTGGATACAGAACTTCCAGGGTTTATTGCCTGGAAGGAAATTTTTGATCAACACCATCTTCCATTTACTTTCCAGAATTGGCATAAAGCCATTGGCACAGGACCAAGTGCATATGACCCAGCTATTGATCTATGCTCCCAGGTCAAGGAACCTCTCGATTCCGATGAAATTAGAGAGAATCAATTGAAAAGAGTTTACGAGATCCTCGAAAAGGAGTCAGTTCTACCTGGGGTTCTAGATGTAATTGAGGGTGCAAGTAATGCTGGTTTAAGAATGGCCATAGCATCAAGCTCTCCACGCGATTGGGTATTAAATCATCTCACGCGCCTGGATCTTGTGAAATATTTCAACTTTATTTTAACTTGCGAAGATGTAAATTATGTCAAACCTCAACCAGATTTGTTCCAGTTAGCGCTAGAGAAACTTGGAATTTCGGCATTAGAAGCTGTTGTATTTGAGGATTCTCCAAATGGTATTAAAGCCGCTCGTGCAGCAGGAATTTTTGTGATTGCAGTACCAAATGAAATTACAAAAACAATGGACACCTCGGAAGCCGATCTTGAAATTGGTTCATTTGTGGAAATTAACCTTTCTCAATTAATCAAGGACTTCGAAACAAGGCAATAATGTTATACTAGGGCGAAATTAAACAAGTTGGGCAAATGATCAGTACAGAAAAATTAGCCCCGTTACTCGAAAACCTGCTCGAAGCGCTTCCAGATACCTACTCTCTGGTTGATCGAGACTTGATCATTCATGCCTATAAATTCGCAGAGAAATCTCACGAGAATCAAAAAAGAGCGTCAGGCGAACCTTACATAACCCATTGTATTGCTGTGGCAATCATACTGGCTGAGCTTAATGTTCAGCCAGTTGTTGTAGTTGCTGGATTGCTGCACGATACGGTAGAGGATACATCTGTTACTCTTGAAGATATTAATCGTGAGTTTGGTGAGGAAATCTCCAGGTTAGTGGATGGAGTAACAAAATTAACCCACCTTCCTCGTGTTTCCAGGGCTGATCAACATGATGCCCAGATCTTCAACCAACTTTCTTCGAATAGTGAGGAAGACGATTCGTTGCTTGACTCCCCATTGGCACGGGATCGCCGCCGGGATCTTGCCAATGAAACATTGCGCAAAACCTTTCTGGCAATGGGAGAGGATATTCGTGTAATCCTCATAAAACTGGCTGATCGTCTTCATAATATGCGGACACTGGGGTATATGCCGGAAAAAAAGCGGCACAGGATTGCGCAGGAGACCCTGGACATTTTTGCACCGCTTGCCAATCGCTTGGGGATCTGGCAATTGAAATGGGAACTCGAAGACCTCGGGTTCCGCTACACGAATCCTGAAAAATACAAAGAGATTGCCCAAAATCTTTCAGAAACCCGGCTTGAACGGGAAAGACAGATGGAAGAAATATTGACAAAGCTAAAAAAAATACTGGCTGAAGTTAATATCAAAGTCGACATTTCCGGGCGGTCAAAACACATCTATTCAATTTACCGGAAAATGGTAGAAAAGAATAAACCGTTTGAATTGGTGAGGGATTTACGCGGGGTTAGACTGATCGTGAAAGACGTCCCTTCCTGCTATGCAGCCCTGGGAGTCATTCACACAAACTGGCGCCCCATTCCAAATGAGTTTGATGACTACATTGCTGCGCCAAAGGACAATTTCTATCAATCACTGCATACTGCCATCCTCTACGATGATGGAAAACCTCTTGAGGTTCAGATCCGTACTCCTGAAATGGATGAAAATGCTGAATATGGCATTGCTGCCCACTGGAAGTACAAAGAAAAAGGACCAAGAGACGACATCTACGAACAGCGAATAAACTGGTTAAAGAAGATTATGGAATGGCGTCAGGAAGTAGAAGACGCCAATGAATTCGTGGATGGTATGAAAACGGATGTTTTCCAGGATAGGGTTTATGTTTTTACACCAAGAGGAGACATAATCGATTTGCCATCTGGATCTACCCCGATTGATTTTGCATATAACGTACATACCGAGATCGGACATCGCTGCAGAGGTGCAAAAGTAAACGGAAAACTCATAAGTCTTGATAGTCCTTTAAAGACAGGTGACCAGGTGGAAATCTTGACCGCGAAGCAAGGAGGACCGTCACGAGACTGGTTAAATTCCAACCTTGGTTTGGTAAGAACCCAGAGAGCACGATCAAAAATTCGTCAATGGTTCAAACATCAAAATCGGGAACAAAATCTCAGTCAGGGAAAAGAGATACTTGATAAAGAACTTCGCCGATTGGGTTTGTCAGGCTTCAACCTCGAAAAACTGGCGATCAATTTTGATTTCAGGACCATGGATGATCTTTATGTGGCTGTTGGTTGCGGCGATATTTCTATCGGGCACATTATCAATCTTCTTTCAGATGTAGAATCTACCTCACCCGATGAGGTTCTGGTAAAACCAGGTGGTCCTGTCCTCGGCTTGAATGGGAATGCAGTTTCTGTTCTTGGACTTAAGAATATCCTCACTACTTACGCCAAATGCTGCAAGCCCGTACCCGGAGATGATATCATCGGGTACATTACTCGGGGCCGCGGAGCTACGGTTCACCGACAAGATTGCCCGAATATGCTCCGGATAAAAGATAGAGACCGATTGGTAAGAGTAGCCTGGGGTGAACCCCAACTTACGTTTCCGGTTGAGATTCAGATCAAGGCTTATGACCGCCAGGGGTTGATGGGAGATATTTCGAGTCTGCTGACCGATGAGAGTATCAACGTCAAAGACATAAAGATCAATATCACACACAACCTTGCCGTCCTTGACTTGACAGTCGAAATATCCGATATTGCCCAACTTGCCAGGGTGCTAACCAAAATTGAAAACCTGCCAAACGTAATGGAAGCACACAGGTTGAAACCTGGATAAAACATGTTATACTATTGCCGTTTTTCAGACCGGAAATAATCCTTTTTTTAGAAAGATTTATTCTTATCCATACCGAATGCAAATATCCTTAACCCGTGACCGAAAAATAACTACCATCTGGTTCACTTCCCTGATTGGGTTGATTGTTTCTGGATACCTCACCTTCGTGAAACTCTTCCATCAGCCGATATATTGCACCCCTGGTTTGGGTGATTGTGAATCTGTAAACGCCAGCCGTTGGTCAGAGTTATGGGGAGTGCCGATCGCATTATTTGGGATGTTGAGCTACCTCGCAGTTTTGATATTGGTTCTTTTAGGTCCGAAGATTCGCTTAATTAAGACGTATAATAATCACCTTGTTTTTGGAATTGGTACATTTGGCTTCCTTTTTTCGCTGTACCTGACATACTTGGAACTCTTCGTAATAAAAGCAATTTGCCAATGGTGTTTAGTATCTGCTTTATGCATGACGATTATTTTTATATTCTCGATTTTCAATTTACGAAAGTCGCAATCTCAACAAATAGCTAAGAGGAGGAGATAATAAATGGCTCGGATTAAATGTCACTATTTGGATTGTGCTTTTTTGGATGATGGAATTTGCAGTGCTGGTATGGTCGAATTGGATCCCGATACTGGATGCAAAACTTATTCAGTAACTGCCGAAACAGCAGCCGAAGAAGATTGGACTGAAGAGGATGAAGAATTGGAAGAATGGGAAGATCTCGATGAAGAGGATGAGGAACTCTGGGATTCTGACGAGCCGGAAGAGACTTATTAAGTGTGTTGTTGACAAAACCCCGGGTATTTCCGGGGTTTTTTTAATAGGAATTAAGGTTTAATATGGAAGAAAGATCATTTGAACAAAAATACTTAAAACATAACATTGCTGCCAATATGGGAGATGGCAGCATTTTTGGCTTTGCTGTTGGGTTTGCCTCGTACTCAACCGTCATTCCCCTATTTGTCGCGACAATGACCAGTTCAGCCACCCTCATTGGTCTTATTCCCGCAATTCACCAGATGGGTTGGCAGCTTCCACAACTCCTCACTGCAAAATTCATCAAACGTCTGCAATATGTAAAACCTTTCGTTGTTCGAATGACGATTCAGGAAAGGATACCAATCCTGTTTTTAGCACTTGTTGGATTGTTCCTGCCAGTCATAGGTAAAACGTTGGGATTAATTCTTACCTTCCTCCTGCTCATCTGGCAGGGAATTGGTTCGGGACTCTCGGCTAATGCCTGGCAGATCATGATCAGCAAAGTTATACCGGGGGAAATCCGAAGTACCTTTTATGGATTTCAATCTGCTGGGTCTAACCTATTAGCCAGCATCGGGGCTGTGCTTTCAGGCATTATTCTCTCAAAACTTAAAACCCCTTTTGATTTTTCAACGTGTTTTTTTATTGCATCTGGCTTGTATGTTATCTCCTGGTTTTTCCTTAATGCCACTAAGGAGCCAAAGCGCGCAATTGTTGAAAATGAAGCCCCCCCTTCACCAATATGGAAAGATGTGCTGAGAATTATAAAGACCGATCTTCCATTCCGAAATTTTCTGATCAGCCGGATTATCTCCCAATTTGGTATGATGGCTTTTGCTTTCTATACCGTCTATGCTGTCACAATCCTCAAGATGGATACGATAACCATCGGTGTGATGACCAGCGTTCTTATGATCACACAATTTGTCGCCAATCCATTACTTGGTAGATTGGCAGATGCCTGGTCGCGGAAATGGGTATTGGTTTTGGGAGGTCTGGCTGCAGCCGTGAGCTCTCTGCTTGCTTTGCTCATCAGGGATCCGGCAGCTTTTTCCCTGGTCTTTATTCTATACGGTATTTCAGCCACTTGTTTTTGGACGATTGGAATGGCGATATCTCTTGAATTTGGGAATGATGAAGATAGACCAACTTATGTTGGAATGACCAATACACTTATTGCCCCTAGCACGATTCTAGTTCCTCTTTTTGGGGGATTCCTCGCTGACTTATATGGATTTCCGGTTACTTTTATTATTTCTGCAGTATTCGGAGCTCTGTCAGCAATTACACTTGGGACTCTGGTCAAAGATCCGGCAAGCAAACCTGGTTAAATGGAATCAATGGGTGAAATTGCTTCCACCCGATACGTCAGATCATTGATCCACCTTCGAGAAAAATATCTCCAAATGCCAACGCTGGCCTTTGCGAACTCCTCAGTGAGCGTCAATGCATAAACAAAATAAATCGGCAAGTGGAAAACAAAAGCTCCTAATGCAGTAGCCGGAACCCCGATGACCCAGATGACTAATCCATCCAGGATGAGAGAGAACTTTGTATCCCCACCAGCTCGAAGAATGCCGATTATGATCACGTGGTTTGATGCCCTGATCCACATCCCCATTGCCATTACGGTGAGAATTGCCCGGGCATTCGCAACGACCTCTGGAGACACCTTGTAGAGCAGAAAAATATTGCCTGCAAGGAAATAAACCAATACACCCATCACCATGGCTCCACTCATTTGGAGGAATAACGATCGTCCACCGTAGGTATAGGCTTTCTGGGGTTCACCTTTCCCGATGAGATTTCCTACCATGATTGATGTAGCAGTACCCATACCCAGGAATAGCACAAATGCGATCTGATCAATTGTTTGAACCATGTTCGTCGCTGCTACGGCAGCGGTTCCTATGTGCCCATATATGGCATTGTAGGTGGTTATACCAAGAGACCAGAGTGTTTCATTGCCAATAACAGGAAGTACTGGTTTCAAGATTGTCCAGATAAATTTCCAATCCCATTCTTTCAGTTCCTTAATTCCGACTCTTACCGGGCTTGAATTGTCACGGTACGTGAAGAATATCAATGCCGCACATTCAAGAATTCGGGCAATCAAAGCAGCCCAGGCAAATCCGTTTATACCCATTGCTGGAATGTTAAGGAATTTCACTCCAAAAATGAAAGGGATCGCCAGCACTACTTCAATTGCTAAGGCGCTCGTACTCACATATAGGGGTAAATGTACATTTCCGGTTGAACGGTTCGCCATACTGAAGACAACTGAAATCGCAAAGAATCCATATGTCCAGCAGATGATCCGTAGGAAATCACTCCCACTTTGGATCACTTCAGGGTCATTCGTATATATGTGCAGGACTGTCTTGGGGATGAAGAAACCGATTGCAGTAAAAATAACCGCAGCAGTAAGTGCCAATTTTATGGTAACGCCAACAACCCTGCGGATATTGTGGACATCCCTTTTTCCCCATAATTGGGCAATAAAAATGGAACATCCGCTTGTTGCGCCAAAAACCATCAGGTTTAATAGAAAGAAAACCTGGTTTCCCAAGCTTACTGAAGCCACCGCAACTTCACCAAGTTGACCAATGAAGAGAACAGCGATCAAGGTCAGGGATGAGGAGATCAGGTTTTGCAATGCGATGGGAAGAGTTAATCGAAAAAGTTGGCGATAATACTCGCCATCTTTGAAAAAGTTAAGAATCCTTTTGGATCGTTGAATTAACGAAACTTGCGGCATAACGCGTAATTATACTCGACGCCATCTTCTAAAATCCAAATGGCTTGTATAATCATCATTAACAGTTTTTTAAGAATGGGAGGGAAGAATGAGTGATGCTGCGCAGCAAGCTTTATCCATATTAAGGGATCCTACCCAGTTCAAGTGGTATGTCATACCGCTTCTGGCATTCGTTTTTTACGTCTATGTCGTGGAAGCTGAAAAAAAGAATTGGAGTCTGGTGCTCGCTGGTTTGGCTTTCTGGGGAATGGATTGGTTCAACGAAATCTGGAATTCACTGGTGTTCCACTTTACGGGGTATGCGCCTGTCTGGGGTGCGCCGGGTAATACTGCTTTCCTTCTCCTGATCGGTTTAAATATTGAGATCTGCTTCATGTTTGCAGTTTCCGGCATCATTTGGACCAAGATGTTACCCCCGGATAAAAAATCAAAAATCTTGGGGATTCCTAACCGTGCCTTCATTGCAGTGGCAGGGGCAATCTTCTGTGTGATTATTGAGATGTTCCTCAACGCTGCAGGTGCCTTAACATGGGATTATCCCTGGTGGAGTCGCAGTGCCCCCTGGCTGATCTTCCTAATTGGCTATCTCACCTTCTTTGTTATGGCGTTCTGGGTCTTCGATATGAAAACGATGAGGAGCAAGTTGCTAACGGTTGGAATCATTTGGGGAACTGTCATCCTGTCACTTGTCCTCTTCATCCCGATCTTACATTGGATATAGTGATCAGCTATTGTTTTATTATCTGGAGCGTCCCTGGTGATTGAGAAGATCAATACCTGGCTAAACGCTACACGCATTAATTATCCATGGTTCATCAGCGGAGCCATTTGGGCTGCATGGATCATTTCCATGCTGGTTGGGAAAGGCAACGTTGACCTTATAGGCAACCTTAAAGGTACTGATTTTGCCTCTTTTTACACTGCCGGCAAAATCGTCACAATGGGTCGCAGTCCCGATCTCTACAATTTGGGTTTGGTAAATTCCATTCAGCAGGAACTATACGGTTCTTCACCTTCTGGTATCTATCCCTTCCTGAATCCCCCCCATTTTGCGTTGTTAATGGTGCCATTCTCAATTCTTACTTATATCCTAGCCTTTACGATGTGGACCATTCTTGGCTTACTGGTTTTTTGGTTTTCTTTCAAGGCACTGGATATCCAAAACCCTAAAAAGAGCTTTCTTTGGGCACTTACATGGTTTCCGGTTTTTGCTGTTGTCAGCTTCGGGCAAAATTCCTTTTTCTCCATAGCCATCTTTTGCCTCACATTCTATTATTGGAAACGTGAACGCAATTGGATTGCCGGACTCCTTTTTAGCCTTTTGCTTCTTAAGCCACAGTTACTGGCAGGCGTTGGGTTCCTCTGGCTCTTAGATTGGCGTAAAAGCTGGAAATCGCTGATTGCACTGGGCATTGGCGTTCTATTTCAATTGGGAGCTAGTTTCTTCCTGTTCCCTGAAGCCAGTTTGTCCTACTTGGATTACACCTGGAAAGCGCTGCCGAACTTGATCCATCTAGAAGGGTTTCCCATCTGGAATGCTTTTTCCGTTCAATCTTTCTGGCTTTCCATCTTACCCGTGTATCCTGCGCTAGCTAAATCCTTATTTTGGATTTGCTTTATGATCGGAATTTTCTTTTTCTACAGGTTTTGGAGAAAATTTCGCGATGATAAAACCATTGTTTTTTCAGCATCGATCATCCTGTTGGTATGGTGCATCCCCTATATCATGCTCTATGATTGGTCACTTCTTCTCATCCCAGCAGTGTTATTCTGGAATCATCTACCCCGATTTCGAAACACCTGGAAAGCCCTCTTTGCAATCATGTGGTCCACTGGCTTACTGAGCAGTAACCTTGCTTACATACAAGCAAAGACCTTTTCCTTCATGATTCAAATTGGTATCCCGGTCTTTGCTGGCATCAGCATAGTAATTTACAGAATTTTGATAAAGGATAAAACGCTCATAATGACAAAAACTCTTGAAAACTTGCCAATTGAACAAGTACCTTCTTAACTAATCAAAGAAAACTCGCTTTTTAGCGAGTTTTGGCTGGGGGGCAACAGATATCATCCCCCAATGGGGATTCGAATTGCTCTTTAATGAATAAACTCGCTTTTCAGCGAGTTTAGGCTGGGGGCAACAGATTCGAACTGCTACTAACTGTTCCAGAG
>CAZLBG010000002.1:0-199328 GCA_964557895.1 uncultured Anaerolinea sp. | reverse complement strand
GAACATAGTTCACTTTTGAACTTTACAGCAGTTCACTTTTCAACTTTTCCTAACAATATCATCAGGGCACTTTTCCCCTTCAGATACCCCATGAAGCTACTCACACTTATCTTGGGCGGTATACTGACTAACATATGTACGTGATCTGCCATTAGATGCCCTTCTATGATCTCCACCCCCTTATACCCACATAACTGCCTGAGTATCTCTCCTATGCTTTCTTTGTATTGATTGTAGATAATCTTCCTCCTATACTTCGGCGCAAATACGATGTGATATTTACACATCCATTTCGTGTGTGCTAAGCTATTTGTTGTATTATTCACTTGATCACCTTTCCTCTTTCGTTTAGTGGCTTGAACAATCACTATTCTAGTGGAAGGGTGATCCTTGGGTATAACCTCTTGTCTCCACCCGCTTAGCGGGTGGTTTATTGTCTCTCTCGCTTCGCTCGCTCAACAGGCTAAAGCCCATTAATAAAAAAGCAACGTTGAAACGTTGCTTTTTTGTAATCTTGCCATTTATTCTCATTTGATGCATACTATCGATATACAAGGAATTGAAAAGTGATCACACTGAGAACCTACCTTAATGAAATTGAAAATTTTATTGATCAAAACGTGCTTGACCAGGTTGTTGCTCATTCAACTCACATTTTAAAAACGTTTCCGAATTCCTATGAATCGATGCGATTTTTAGCTCAAGCTTATCTCGAAGAGAAAAAATTCAAGGAATCTGCAGCAATATTTGAAAAAATTCTTACCATAGTGCCTGATGATTTTGTTTCGCATGTTGGAATGAGTTCAATAAAAGAAGAACAGCAAGACCTTGATTCAGCAATATTTCATATGGAATTAGCCTATGATACTCAACCCTCAAATGTTATTGTTCAGGATGAGTTAAAGAGACTTTTAGAGAAACGAGATGGTGAAAGGCCATCCAAGATCAACTTATCACGTGGTTCGCTTATTCGTATGTACATAAAAGGTGATCTACATCAGCAAGCTCTAAATGAGATTTCGGCTGCAATAACAGAAAATCCTGACCGGTTTGATTTGCAGGTTTTAAAGGCAATTGTTTATGCAAATTCTAATGATAAAGTTCGTGCAGCAGAAACTTGTAATCTGATACTAGAAAAATTTCCATATTGCCTTGAAGCAAACAGAATTCTATATGAAATTTTTACGGAAAGAGGTTTAAAGAATCAGTCATCACAAGTATTGGAGCGATTAGCCACTGTCAATCCTTACTACAAGTTTGTGAATAATTTGACCCTAAAAGTTGAGGATGTTCCTGATTCGAAAATTGAGCTAGAGAAGCTTGACTACACCTCTGCTTTTTCGGCAGGTTTTCAAGAATTTTGGTCTCCGCCAATTAAGAACCCTACTACAGATTCAACAGACGATACACATCAGGATAATATACTAATAAACACTGATGACCTGCCGCTTAATAATCTTTCAGATTCCCCAATTCCAGAATTTCTTTCATCTGCAGGCTGGGAAAAATCTGACACTCCAAATAATGAACCTCCAGAACCTGTTGATTACTCAAATTCTGATTATGTGGACGAACCACAGAAAAATGCTGAACTTCCTGAATGGCTGAAAAATTTCCAGCCTTCAAGCAATTTTATTGAAGATTCACCATTATCATTCCCTTCGAATGATGAACCTGTGATTATAATAGATGAAAAAGGTTCAGATGAAGGCATAATATCTACTGTTGACGAAACACCCCAAGAGAATATTTCTTCCCTCAGCGAGGTAGCCATGACTACAGATAATCCAGAAAACAATAATCAAAAGGATGATACTTCAGATTGGATGTCGCAATTCTTTGAAGATGCAAATAAATCGGTATCTGAACCTGAAGAAGAGAAATCATTGCCTGATTGGTTAAAGACTTTGGATCAGGAAGAGTCAATTTCGGAAAACTCACCTGACGATGAAGCTCCCGACTGGTTGAAAAACCTTGATTCGCAGATCATTAATACCGTACAGGATGAACAGATTGAACAGGTTGACCAATTTGTTCAATCAATTCCTTCGCCGGAAATAACGATGTCTTCTGTTGACGAAGGCACCCAACAAGTGGAAGTAATAAAGGAAGAGTCTCAAGAGGATATTCTCCAGAGTAATCTAAATGAGTTTGTCCTTTCGAAAGAAATCCCAGAAGACCCTTCTTTTACATTGGATGATTTAGTATCGCCATCATCATCGCTTGAGTCAAACGTCATAGATAATCAAGTCACTGTAGGTCAAAATGAGCTGGAATCAAGTGAAACCAATGAGAGCATCCTACCTGATTGGGTAAAATCAGTTTTGTCATCTCCAGAAGAAGAAATAGTTCAAACATCAGTTGAACAAAACCAAGCTTTCGAAGCTCAACCGACAATCGAAGATCAAAGAATCGAATCCAATATCGATGAAGCCTTTATTACTTCACCCCAATCCATTTCTGAACCAATAAGTGAAGGGGCAATATCGAAAGAGACGGGTGAAGAACTTTTGCAGTGGTTGAGCGAGGTAAGTACCGATAAAACAGAAAGATCAAAGACCATTATTGATGATTTTTCACCTAGTGATTTTGATCCAACAATTGACTCTCGACTCACGAATGAAGATGCTATCACCTCAAATCTAACCCCGGAAAGCATGCCTGAATTTGATCAAAAACAGGATGCGACAAGTAACGACACCGAACCTTTATTTGCATCTCAGATTTCAGAACAGGTTCCAAATGACACATTTCTATCACTTGAAACTCAAACACAATCCGCACCCGAAATTAGTCCTACAACCGAGACATCTCAATTTTCGGTATCAGATTCAAATCAGGAACTCTCAGAAGTTGAAACTACAATCGAAGATCTTACACCTTCGGAGGTTTTTGAACCTGGTGTTTCTGAAACGGAAGTAACCCCTGAAAAAACTTCTTCTCAGGAAGACATATCTGAAGCACCAATGGAATCTTCGGTTTTGGAAG
This sequence comes from uncultured Anaerolinea sp., assembly GCA_964557895.1. Taxonomy (GTDB): domain Bacteria; phylum Chloroflexota; class Anaerolineae; order Anaerolineales; family Anaerolineaceae; genus UBA6107. The sequence continues at coordinate 196,340 of CAZLBG010000002.1, read as the reverse complement.
AATTTGAACATTATTTAAATGTTAATAATTATCAAGATGCGAAAACTTTGTTTTCTTCAATGAATTCCGCAGGCTATGATAACGATAAAATTCTTAAGATCATCACTTCTGGGAACGAAAACAAGTTTACTAATTTTGAGTTCATGCAATTCCTGGGTGACACGTTGGCTGAATTTAACCATTTTGACCAGGCAATGGAAATATATACACAAGCCGAGAATCTTCTCACAGGAAAATAGGAGTTTTCGTGGAAAGATCACTAGTCCTAATAAAACCTGACGGTATACAGCGAGGTCTGTGCGGTGAAATTATTAAGAGACTCGAAAACCGTGGGTTGCAGATGATTGCAGGAAAGTTTCTTTTGGTTCCTGAGGCGTTAGCAAAGGAGCATTATAAAACCCATATCGGAAAACCTTTTTACGATGGATTGGTAAGATATATCACCAGCTCACCGGTATTTGCCATGGTTTGGGAGGGTCCTTCCGCAATTGTTGCCATCCGGCAGACAATGGGATCGACCAACCCAACCGAAGCTTCGCCTGGAACTATTCGACATGATTTTGCGTTAGTAACAAGCAGAAATTTAACCCACGCTTCAGATTCACCCGAGACTGCAAAAACAGAAATAAAATTATGGTTCAAAGATGAAGAATTACATACCTGGACTAGAGAAAACGAGAATTGGTTTTCAGGTAAAAATTAAAAAAAGTTACCTTATTCAAACCTTCCCAATTGGAAGGTATTATTTTTAAATGTTATACTTTTCGCAACTATTCAATTGAGGAGTTACAAATGCGTATCTACATAACTGGGATCAGCGGTTTCTTGAGTATTAATCTTGTCAGGCATTTATTTGCAAATGGTATTACAGACATTTCTGGCATAGATCTTGTCGATTTTGATTATCCGGAACGTGACAAAATCAATTTTCTCCAGGGGGATATTCGGAACAAAGTTGATTTAGTCAATTCAATGAAAGATGCTGATATTGTTATCCACACAGCCGCAGCACTTCCCCTCTATTCACCAGAGGATATTTACTCTACCGATATTATTGGCACGCGTAATGTATTGGAGCAGGCTATTAGTTTTGGAGTAAAACGATTTATTCATATCTCCTCGACAGCTGTCTATGGAGTTCCTGATCATCATCCCTTATTTGAAACCGATAAGGTTCAAGGGGTTGGACCTTATGGAGAGGCTAAAGTAAAAGCCGAAGAGATCTGCATGGAATTCCGGGATAAGGGTTTATGCGTACCTATCCTTAGACCGAAATCATTTGTCGGACCTGAAAGACTTGGGGTATTTGCCATTTTCTATGAATGGGTAAGCGAAGGAAAGAATTTCCCGATGATTGGCTCTGGTAAGAATCGCTATCAACTGTTAGATGTTGATGATCTCTGTGAAGCGATTCTATCGTGCATCCAATTACCAGTTGAAAAAGTAAATTCGACTTTCAATATTGGAGCAGAGGAATACACAACCATGAAAGAGGATTACCAGGCTGTGTTGGAAAAAGCTGGCTTTGGTAAAAAGATTGTGACATTTCCGGCAAAGCCGGTTGTTGCGATTTTAAAAGTGTTGGAATTTTTAAAACTTTCACCTCTTTATCCATGGATATACGAAACAGCCTCAAAAGATTCCTTTGTTTCTATTGACAAAGCAAAAAATGAACTTTCATATTCTCCAAAATACTCAAACCAGCAAGCCATGATACGCAATTATGAATGGTACCTGGCAAATAAAGGCAATTTTACTGGTGGATCTGGGGTTACTCACCGCCTTCCCTGGAAGCAAAAAGCCTTAAAATTGGTAAAAATGTTCTTCTAATTATTGCCTTGACGGTCGAATTTGGATATGGTAAACTTTGTCGAGTTCGGGGGCGTGGTGTAGCGGCTAACATGCGGCCCTGTCAAGGCCGAGATCGCGGGTTCGAACCCCGTCGCTCCCGCTAAAAAGAAACCTCTCATTTGAGAGGTTTCTTTTTTTCACAGTCTCACGCCATGGGAATCGATAAAAAATTGCTTCAGTCTGTCAATTTCCGATTTCCTAACATTTTCTGTCCAATTCAAAACTTCCCCCATAATACGGGAGAATTCATCAATCAAATTATCTGTTACTTTTCCTAACCATCCGATAGTAGACCTACGGAGGAATATATCATCCAGGTGAACCGATTTCTCGGTTTGTATAATATATTTTACTTCTGCATCTGTCCAATTTTCAATGGATGTAAGAAATTTGCCATCATTGGTTATAACAAATTGCGAAATTTCTATAGATTTAGTTCCATACCTCTCTAGAAGACTTGAGCAATACGATACAGGAAGTCCTGATTCCTTGTGCAACCCGTTGATAAAGTCATCTTTGTCAGATGGATAATCTTTCCCCCCTCGTAATGGTAATGAAGCTGTTGTTCCTACCCGACCCTTATCCAAGAAACGTAAGACTTCATCCACTGCCTGCTCGGAAAAAGCTCTGTAAGTGGTCCATTTCCCGCCAACCATACTCACTATGTATTTACCATTCATTTGACGAATTTTCAGACTATGGTCTCTAGTAATTTGCCCAGTTGTTTTTGCTTTCATATACTCCAAAGGACGTACTCCTGAAAAACGAAAGACGATCTCATCTTTTGTAACGGAGATTGTTGGAAATACCCTTTTGATCATATCCAGGAAATACTTTTCTTCTTCAATTGTACAGTTGGCAGAATCGTAATTTTCAATAGGAAGGTCTGAAGTACCCACAATAACGCGATCAAAAAAAGGAAGGAGAAGTACGATTCGACCATCCTTGTTTTCAAAGAAAAATTCGCTTTTCCCAACAGCTCTTCGCAAGTCTGAATTATTAATTACAAGGTGAGAACCCTTTGTTCCGCCGATCATTTTTTCATTGATGCCTATATTCTTATTTACAGAATCTACCCAAGGCCCTGCAGCATTAATGAGGATTTTAGGATTCACTTTTAGGACTTTTCCAGAAGTTTTGTCTATCAAGTGGGCAATACCATTTTCATAAGAATCCAAAGTTACATAATTTAACGCCTTTGCATGATCTCCCTCTTCTTCCCCATCAAGGATTACTTCCACAGTCATGCGTTCAGGCGACAGCAACTGTCCATCAAAATATAATGCTGCATATTTGATATCTTGATTCAGGTAAGGGTAATCCCTTAAAGCTCTACTTTTTTCAAAGAATTTGTGCATTGGTACTGTTTTTTGTTTACGAGTGAAGGAATCATAAAAAACCAACCCTATCTTTATTACAAGCGCGCCCCTTTCTGATGGACGGTCCAGTAGATTAAGGAATTTTAAAGGTGCATTTAGAAGTCCCGAAAAGATTTTGAAGATAGGAATCACGGTCGGCAATGGCTGAACAAGATGAGGGGCATTTTCAATCATCCTGTTTCTTTCTGCCACTGCTTCGCGGACCAGCCTGAACTCGCCATTCTCGAGATACCGTATTCCACCATGAGCCATATGTGAAGAAGTTGCAGATGCCCCAGAGCAAAAATCTCCCCTATCAATGAGCAATACATTGACACCATTGAGAGCCAGATCCCTGAAGGTACCAGCTCCATTTATACCAGCGCCAACCACCAACACATCAATCTCAGGGTTTTCCTGAAGTGATTGCAAGATCTCTTCTCTCTTCATTACATTCTCCGTTTTATGATTTTTCTTGTTTGATTATACTTGCTCTACATTTTATCTTGCGATGAATAGGTGACTCGGATCGGTTTTTTGTGGTACCGCCATTTGATCATCGGGATAGGGGTGTAACATACTCAATAAAGAAGAGGTTGGCATAGTTGGATCCAGCCATTTCCAACGGTTTTCTTTATTGAGTATTACCGGCATACGATCGTGATATTCCAGTAAAACTCTGTTGGGGGCAGTTGTTATGATTGCGCAAGAAGGAATTATCTTTCCAGTTTTATCCTGCCATTGTTCCCATATTCCAGCAAAAGTAAACGGCTTGCCATCAAGCAATTTAAACATGTAAGGCTGCTTCCTGTTAAATTCACTTTTCCACTCATAAAAACCATCTGCCAGAATCAGGCAACGCCGGCGGTAAAAAGCACTTCGGAATGATGGCTTTTCTGTAATTGTCTCAGCACGGGCATTAATCATTTTATTCCCAATTGCCATCTCTTTTGCCCAGGAAGGGATCAATCCCCAACGATACATTTCAACCTTCCTTTTTAAAGCATCCACAACAACTGGGATGGTACGGCCAGGTGAAACGTTTAAATCTGCTTCAAATTCCGGCGGTAATTCGCCTAATTCCAGTTCCTGCTGGAAATCTTCCGGGTCGAGCATAATCGTAAATCGTCCGCACATGAGATTCCTCCGCACTGAAGTTTAATTTTAATTCAATTGTTGCGGTATGCGCCCACCGCTTTAGATCTTCACTATCAACTCCAAAGGGATACAAAACACTACTGGCAGCCCTGGCTAACAATTCGATATACTTTTTTTTATCGATACGATCCATTGTCAATGAACCCGAATCCTCCCAGGGACACACATCTGGATCGCCCAGAATATAGATATACTTCATTTTTTGTCCCGGCCGCATGCGTTGACCAGTCTTTTGCAAAAGGACCTTTGCAGCACGTACTGCAGGCGTGGGTGATTTGTAAGCCTCAAGGTCATGGCTGATGCGAGCAGTAACTACAAGGTCGTCCATTCGAACCCTTTCTGTTCGTAATTCTGACAAAGCATTAGAAAAAATCTCAAAAGCACGATGAATATATATGGGTAGTTGTTCATAAGTCGAGGCTCCGGCAAGGCATTCCAACATTTCCCGCTGTCTGCTGGCTACCCAGAGAGGGGTATCCCGCCTGCGCGCTTCAATCCCACGAATCTTCAATGAACCGTCCTGAAAAACACCAAAATAACGGTTGGGCACAGGCACGCGTGAATCCATCCGGGAAGGCAAAAAAGCCACCCAGCGATAGACTCCGTCCAATGAAACTCCTAGTGTTGTCTGTCTCGATATTTCGTCTGTTACACACTGAAACTCTTTCTTGTCAACCAAGCCATCCTTCTTAAGCCAGAGCGCATCAACAAACATATGCAAGACTTCGAACCCCATGGATTCAGCCACATCCTTGGCGCGCAGAAGTACCTCGCGCCCGCCATTGGTCACTGCCTCATGCGCTTCAATTCGTCCAAACCGGGCATTCTTGTATCCCAAAAAACCGAAGCAAACTACCAGTAGCCACTTCAAAGCCGACGAGCGGGCCTTGTATCGCTTGAGTATTGGATCATTTTTCATGCACTGTGCCTGGAGCACCTTTAAGGCAACTCTTTTTTCGTAAAGTGGCTTTAAAGTAAGAGGAACCACCCCAAGCTCATCACTGGCAGGAACAATGCCGTGCGGTAATGGCACTTCTGGAGAGATATTGCCCTTAATAATCACTGCCGGATACATGGAAATAAAGTCGATTTGCGCCACATGAGCATGCACCCCTACAATGGGTTGGTAAATTAACCCACCGCGATCGCGCTGAATAAGGTCAACCCCGGTCTTGAATTCTTCTACCTGCTGCTTATGCCAGGGAACAAGGATACCTTTCTCAAGTGCTGTCAACATTTGCATGGCTGAAATTCCCGATCCTGGTGAAACCCGGGCTGCGCGTTCGAGTGACTGCGCAGTCACTCGGGCAGATTCAAGCGCTCCATCCAAACCATAATCCCGCCACATGGATGCATTACGCTGGTCAATATGGCAGCGTCCAAATAAATGGGCCTCCTCAGCTCGATAAATGACCTGCCCATAGGAGAAGTAGGTCAATTCCTTCTGCCAACGCACTTCTCTCAAATCATCGCGATTGAGACGCAATTTTTCGCCAACCCGGGCAGACAATCGAAGCAGCTCGGGAAAAAGCCAATTATCCCCCCACTGTGTAAGGATCAAATCCGGGTCATACCGTGTAAGATACCCATTTATCTGTGAAATAAGTTCAGATGGGTTGTTAAGTGATAATGACCTTTGATGCCCCCGATAGCAAACCCGGATCAATCGGGGTGAGTTTCGGGCAGGATCACTATCAGGTTCCAATTCGAGAATACGCAAGACTGGTTGAACAGGAGTGGTATCCCACCGCGAATCAAGCACTCTTACCTTCTGAATCCAGCGATCATCATTGCAAACAAGTTCGCAAAACGCCATCGGAAATGTTCCATACAGTGCAGAGTGACGGATACTGACAGGAATATCTGCATCGTAATAAGTGAGGTCAGGAAATCTCTGCTGCACGATGCGAAACAGACGAACTTCATGAACCGGGCTGTCAACAACCGCCCGTAAAACTGTTAACGGCTCAGGAATAAAGGCATCTTTGCGGGTTTCCCTGCTGAGAGACACGATCTCAGGAAGATGGTACAGAAAACGCCATAGAGCACGCAGTTGTTCATTTGCTCCTGCAGCATAGAATGTCACCGGCAAGGATTGACGCAGACACAATCTTTCTCCTGTTTCAGCAATAAACCACAAACGCAGCCCATCCTCTGCGTCCTCATAAAGATCCAGCAGCCAGGCACGAACAGAGTTCATACTTCATGCCCCATCCTGAAACTCAACATAAACTGTTCCGGATTCCAAAACCTCTTTCTTTTCTGTCTCCATGGGAGATGCTTCATGTTTCACTAACTCCAACAATGAGGACATACCGTGTACTTCCCGAATAATCTTCCCGTCACCACCAGTACGCGCGTCCATTTGCTCGATCTTGATCTCTAATTGACGTACTTTTTTGTACAACTCCAGCAGCATGGAAGTAAGATAAATATCCATGGGATAGAGATTACTGGCATAAGAAGCTTCGGCAATATGCTGACGTGAGAGTGCAATCAACTCTTCAATTAAAACCTGATCCTTCTTGCGCAAGGCGCGAACAAAACGCATTAACGCCTTATCTTCTTCAACCCAGGTTTGAGTAGCAGAAAAAATTGTTCGTCCCATTTTTCCTCTAAAAACCTTCAAAAAGTGCCGGTTGAGGAGTGATATTACCATCTGCAATTGCAGGCAATTCCTCCCAGTAATGCGCCGCTTGCGATTTGAGTTGTGCAAGCAGCACCGCGCGTTCAGCTGAAATGGAAAGTAACGGCTTGGCACTCACCACCACTGGCGCAAATTGTGTCAAATACATGACGCGTTCCAGTGTTTTGCCAAACAAGAAAGTGCACTCATCCATGTGAACGCTTTCATCCAAAAATGTCGACAAAAAATCCAGGATCAAAACTGGTACGCCAGCAGTTAACTGCACCTTCCCCAGTAGTGCGAACACCTGGTAGCAGGTAAATGCCCGAGATAGACGGATATTTTTCAATGCCGCGGCAGGATCCCGAGTTAATGGACGGAGTGCGCGGGCAACACGATACATATTGCTGCGGTTGCCACAATCCAAAAGAAAAACCTGCCCACGCAATGCCAAACGGGCCGTTAGTTCCAGCAAACGTTCAGCGCCGGCATGAAGGCCAAACACAACGAATAACTCATTTGGTAGAGGCAGCGCCAGATCTATTGACACGAATCATATCCTTTCCTATTTATATTATATAGAACAAATGTTCTTTGTCAAGTCTTGCAGATTCCTCATAATTTTCTTTTGCAAACTGAATTACTGTTTTCTGAGCGTTATAATTGTTGCTTGAGTATGGATATTCCTTTTTTCTCTATCTCCAACATCCCAGTCTTTGGCAGAGTCATCCTTGCTCCGATGGATGGGTATACAGACCTTCCCTTCCGCTTGCTTTGTAGGCAACAAGGCTCATCACTATCTTTCTCTGAATTTATCAATGGTATTGATGTTAAGAACGGACATCCCCACCTTAAAACAAAAAATCTTTTTTCTGACAAAGAGCGACCTTTCGCCTATCAGATTTTCGATGATGAGCCTGAACGTCTCGTGAATGCCGCCCTTGAACTGCAAAAATTCAATCCCGATTTTATTGATATCAATATGGGCTGTTCAGCTCGAAATGTTTCAAATCGTGGTGCCGGAGCTGGTTTATTGAAGGAACCAAAGAAAATTGCCATTATCATCGATCGTCTTGTTCACGCTTTGGATATTCCAATTACAGCGAAGATCAGGCTTGGTTGGGATGACAATTCCAAAAATTACATTGATGTCGCCAGGATCATCGAGGAAAATGGTGCCAGAGCGATATCAATACATGCCAGAACCCGTAAACAGGAATACAGAGGATTGGCAGATTGGAATGCTATTGGTGAGGTTAAACAAAAGGTTCATATCCCTGTTATTGGTAATGGTGATGTCACAACTTATTCTGAAGCCCAATCACGAATTATCGATTATGGTGTTGACGCTGTCATGATCGGTCGCGCTGCGATTGGTAACCCATGGATATTCAATCCCATAATAAGCAACCCCTCCGATAAGGATAAATATTCCTTGATTCAGAACCATATTAAACTTATGACCGGTCATTACGGCGAGAAAATTGGTATCCGCTTGTTCCGAAAACATCTTTCGAAGTATTTGTCCCAATTTTTATCTACATCTGAAATCAGAAAGCAAATTTTTTCAATATCACAGGAAAAAGAATTAATTCTCTTTATCGCACAGTTAATGAGATTGGAGTGATGATGCAAAATCAGGATTTTATTAAGGAAATCGATATAGCTGTAACCGTGTGTGATACAAATGGGAAGATCATATATATGAATGACAAATCAAAAAATACCTTCAATTCTGATGGCGGTGAGAAACTGATCGGGAAAAGTGTTTTTGATTGCCATTCTCAGTTATCTAAGGAAAAGATCCATTTCCTTATGAATACTGATTCCAGCAATATCTACACGATTGAAAAAAAGGGAATAATAAAAATGATAATTCAAACGCCCTGTTACGAATCTGGAAATCTATCTGGACTGGTTGAACTTTCCTTCGTACTTCCTTCAAATATTCCCCATTTTAGTAGAGGTTAAATGATCTATCATATAACTGAACGAGAAAGGTTTATTTTGTCACTATCTTCAGGTGTGTATCTCCCTGTTAACTATCCAAGTGAAGGATTCATTCACTGCTCAACAAAAGAGCAGGTTATTAAAGTCGCCAACCGGTACTATAAAAACCAAACCGACCTGGTTCTATTGTCAATTGACACATCTACTATTAATCCTCAAATAAAATATGAGAATTTGGAGGGGGGAGATGATCTTTTTCCACACATCTACAATCCACTTTCAATTAGTGAGATTAGCGAAATATCTTACTTAGTTTGGGATGGATCTAGTTTTTCATTTCCGACCCAATGGTATTTAGTCAGTGATTTCTATAACATGGTAAAATAGCCAACGCAGGTCCCTGTAGCGCAATGGATAGCGTACCGGCCTCCGAAGCCGTAGGTGAGAGTTCGAGTCTCTCCAGGGACACTCAAATACTTGGGGAATAGTATTAATTACGTTATCATTGAATATAACAGTTGTTTTTTAGGGAGGTTCTGATATGTATTCAACAGGTAGTAATTACTTGCTCTATTTGATTATAAGTTTACCCGCGTTGTTATTGGGTTTTTGGGCTCAAATGAAGATTAAGTCGGCCTTCAATACTTATTCTAAAATTAGGACAACCACTGGAATGTCTGGAGCTGAAGTAGCCCGCCAGATGCTTGACCAAAACGGCTTACGCGCTGTACAAATCGAACCAGTAGCAGGTACATTGTCTGATCATTATGATCCTTCATCCAAGGTATTGAGGTTGAGTCAGGGTGTCTTTAGTATGCCCAGCGTCGCTGCTGCAGGTGTTGCCGCCCACGAAACCGGACATGCAATCCAGGATGCCAATCATTACGGTCCCCTTAAGATCCGCAATCTGATGGTTCCCACAGTAAAAATCGGTTCATGGATTGGACCAATCATTTTTATGATTGGTTTGGCAATGGCATCGGAAAACCTCGCCTGGATCGGGATATTGCTTTTTTCTGCAACCGCCTTGTTTGCGCTTGTTACACTTCCAGTTGAGTTTAATGCAAGCAAACGAGCCAAAGAATGGCTGTCGAATTCAGGGGTTGTATACTCCTCCGAAATTGAAGGAGTAAATAAAGTACTTGATGCAGCCGCTTTAACATATGTAGCAGGCGCACTTCAATCAATTTCCACAATTCTTTATTATGTAATGTTATTAATGGGAAGATCAAGAAGGAATTATTAGTAACGAAATCCCCTGAAAAATCAGGGGATTTCGTTATCCGTATGCTAAGCTTCTCTTCAGAGCATCCTTCATTTCAAGCGCTCGAACTGCTCCCTCGGCTGTACAGGTCAATGGATTATCCACCATATAGACTGGAATTCCAATTGAATGAGTCAGAAATCGGTCAATTGACCTAAGTAAAGAGCCGCCACCACAAATAGCAGCTCCGCGATCAATAATATCCGAGATTAGTTCTGGCGGAGTTTTTTCCATAACCTTTTTTGCTAGTTTTACGAGGTCATTCAATGGATCCTGGATTGCTTCTACAATATCGTCCGTAGTCAAAACTACTGGCCGTGGCAGACTGGTCACCTGATCCTGACCTTGAACTTCCATTGACAATTGCTGTTCCTGTGGAGTTGCCGCACCAATCCTAATTTTGAGTAACTCGGCAGTCGGCAAGCCAATGATCACTCCGAAACGTTTTCGTACGTATGAAACAATTGCTTCATCCTGGTCAATTCCACCGGTTCGAGAAGCTTCTCCTGTAACAATTCCGTTCAAGCTGATAACGGCAATTTGATTTACTCCTCCTCCTAAAGAAATAACCATATTCCCAGAAGGCGTGGCTATTGGAAGATCTACACCCAATGCGGCAGCCAAAGGTTGAGGGATCAGAAATACTTCTCTGCTACCTGCTCCAATTCCCGCTTCATGAACGGCTCGTCCTTCAACACTTGTCACACCGTATGGCACTGTAATCATCATCCGTGGTCTGAAAACACGCATGGGACCACATACTTTTTTCGTTAAATAGTTTAATAGTGTTTCGGTGATTTCGTATTCCGCAATAACGCCATGTTTTAAAGGATGTACAACTTCTACCTCTTCAGGTACTTTCCCCTCCATATCCTTTGCCGCTTGACCCCATTCGACCATTTTGTTTTCATCAACAATGATTGCAACGACCGTAGGCTCCTGAAGTAGTATTTGATTCCCCTCTGTTATGACAGTATTTGTTGACCCTAGATCGATGCCAAGATCACGTGAAAAACTAGCCATTTGATAACCCTCGACTATATCTTAGTTTTAAAATCATGCCGATATTTCCTGACGGCTTGTAACCGTAAATTAGACTTCTTTAAGGCCGTCATGGTTTTTAAATATCGATCAGTATCTTCAGTTACAGTTTCCTTCAATCTAGCTTCTGCACGTTGTTGCGCTTTTATCGCTCGTTCTTCATCGATTTCTTTAACGTTTTCAGCGGCATCAGCAAGTATAGTAACCTGGTCGGGTTGGACCTCGGCTATTCCGCCAGCAACAGTGAAGTGTTCCTCAATCCCTTTATTTTTTACTGTAATAATTCCGAAATTTAAAACTGTTAATAAAGGAGAATGGTGGGGTAGTATACCCATTTGCCCTGCGGCTCCTGGTAATACCACAATGTCAACATCATTCTGGTATACTATCCGATCCTGGGAAACAATTTCACACCGAATCGCCATTACTCATCACCTATCCGTTCAACTTTTTTGCCTTTTCAATGGCATCATCGATAGAACCAACCATATTAAAGGCTTGTTCAGGTAATTGGTCACAGTTACCTGAAAGGATCTCTTTGAAACTTCTAACTGTTTCTCGTAATGGAACATAAGTTCCCGGTATGCTTGTAAATTGTTCTGCAACAAACATTGGTTGAGAGAAAAACCGTTCGATTTTCCTGGCCCTCGAAACAATTACTTTATCATCCTCGCTCAATTCGTCAACACCCAGAATTGCAATGATATCCTGTAAGTCTTTGTAGCGCTGCAGTAGGCGTTGTACTTCACGCGCAGTGTTGTAATGGTCCTCCCCTACAATTTTTGGATCGAGAATGCGAGAAGTTGAAACAAGCGGGTCTACTGCCGGATAGATCCCTTTTTCTGAAATTGACCTCTCCAGCGCTATCGTAGCATCAAGATGAGTGAACGTGGCTACTGGAGCTGGATCAGAATAATCATCGGCAGGAACGTATACAGCTTGCATTGATGTGATCGAACCTTTGCGGGTTGAGGTAATCCTCTCCTGCAATTCTCCCATTTCTGAGGCTAATGTTGGTTGATACCCCACTGCTGATGGCATACGTCCTAATAAAGCTGAGACCTCAGATCCAGACATAGTAAATCTAAAAATATTATCAATAAATAAAAGAACATCCATACCCTGGTCCCGAAAATATTCAGCCATCGCCAAGGCTGATAATGCTACGCGCAATCGGACGCCCGAAGTTTCATTCATTTGTCCAAACACCATTACGGTATCCTTCATGACACCAGATTCAAGCATTTCTCTATAGAGTTGAGTTCCTTCCCTTGTCCGTTCTCCAACTCCTGCAAACACAGATTTGCCTTTATGCACCGTTGCAATGGACCGAATTAACTCTTGGATTATGACAGTCTTTCCAACACCGGCACCACCAAAGATTCCGGTTTTTCCACCTTTTGTAAAAGGAGCAATTAGGTCAATGACTTTTAAACCCGTCTCAAAAACCTCAACACGGGTTGATTGTTCGGCAAACGATGGAGCCTCCCGGTGTATAGGATAGAAGGTATCAGTTTTTACAGGTCCCCCATTGTCAACCGGTTCACCTAAAACATTCAGAACTCTTCCAAGTGTTGCAGGTCCAACAGGTACTTTGATCGGTTCTCTCGTGCGGGTCACAGGAGCGCCTCTTTGAAGACCGTCAGTAGAATCCATCGCAACACACTTAACAATCCCACCTTCAAGGATTTTTTGGACTTCAAGGACAATTTTCTTTCCGCTTAATTCAACAAATAAACCTTCATAAATCGATGGGGTATTTTCATGATCAAAAGATACGTCCACCACACTTCCTTGTATCTGATTGATCTGTCCATAAAATTTACTCATACTAAAAACCTCCAGTAAATTATTAAACCTTACGAGCTTTGTTGAGCAGAAGCACCGCCCACGATATCCAACATTTCTCCGGTTATCGATTGTTGTCTCGCCTTATTGTATTGTAGGGTTAATACTCCAACCAATTCATTCGCATTTTCCGTTGCATTCGACATGGCAATCATTCTTGCAGCATGTTCAGAAGCTTGAGCAGATAAGACAGCTTGGTAAATTTGCATAGCTGTGAAACGGGGGATAATTTCATCAAGAAGTGAACTTTGCTCCGGTTCATAAGCAAAAACAGAATGCTGGTTTGTGTGAGTAACATTGAACCCTTTGCCAGTTGTTTCGATTTCGAGGGGGAGAATCTGTCTAATAACTGGTAATTGATTGGTCATTGAATTGAATTGTGTGTAGGATAGAAACACTTGATCGAATTCTTCGCTTAGAAATTCACTAACGGCCATTCTACTGATGGGAGAGATTTCCAAAAAAGTTGCCGGATTCGAAATGTCTGAAAAATCGGCAATTACCTTTTCTTTACGCCTGAGCAAAAGATCCCTTCCTTTTTTGCCGATGCAAATGTAACTCACGGGGAACCCCAGCTCGTCAAAATGCAACAAAGTATTTCGTAAAACATTCACATTATAAGATCCAGCTAATCCTCTATCTCCGGTAATGAGAATGACTAGTACTTTTTGTACCTCTTTTCTGTCTACTAACAAAGGGTGCAAAGAATTTCTTCCTGGTTGTCGTGCCAGATGCAATAGTACTTTCCATGACTTTTCAGAGTAAGGCTTTGAAGCAGTATTTGCCTGAACTGCTTTTCTAACTTTGCTGGCACTTACAGTTTCCATGGCTTTGGTAACTTGAGCAAGAGATTTGACACTCTTGATTCTTAAACGCATTTCTCGAATAGAAGGCATTTGATTACCTTAATTAACTCCAGGACGATGTAAACAAAGTAATTGCTTCTCGTAATTCTTTTTCAATTTCAGGTAATATTTTTTTCTCAGCAAGTATTGATTTCGAAATATGTGGGTAGGAACTTGCGATCCATTTAATCAGATCAGTTTGCCATTTTTTAATCTTGTCTAAAGGAATAGAATCTGCAAATCCATTTGTTCCTGCATAAAGGACAATTACTTGTTCCTCAAGTGGTATCGGCTCATACTGGGGTTGTTTTAATATTTCTTGTAAACGCAATCCGCGATTTAACTGACCAAGAGTTGCCTTATCCAGATCTGATCCAAATTGCGCAAAAGCAGCAAGTTCACGGAAATTAGCCATATCCAATCGCAAACGACCTGCCACCTGTTTCATCGCCTTTGTTTGCGCTGCTCCACCTACACGAGATACCGAAATACCAACGTTTACAGCTGGTCGAATGCCAGCATTGAAAAGATTACCCTCAAGATAGATTTGTCCATCAGTAATCGAAATCACATTCGTTGGAATGTATGCAGAAACATCACCTAGAAGCGTCTCAATGATTGGTAATGCGGTTAACGAACCTCCACTTTTCGAAATCTTAACGATTTTCTTCTTATCTTTGTCAGCATCACTCTCAAGGTTTTTCGATGCCTCGTGGAAAGACATTGGTCCGGAAAATATTTTTCCTGAACCGATTAATTCTTGATCGATTTCATCTCCTGAGAAATCCTTGGAAGTAATCGTGTATGAATAAGACATACATGCAGCACGCTCCAACAAACGAGAATGTAGGTAAAAAACGTCTCCCGGATACGCTTCCCGACCCGGTGGACGCCTTAGCATTAAGGAAATTTGTCGATATGCCCATGCATGCTTCGATAAATCATCATAGATTACCAGTGCGTCTTTGCCTTCCAACATAAAATCTTCACCGATAGCACAGCCAGCATAAGGTGCAATGTAAAGAAGCGCGGCTGATTCATCTGCCGAAGCAGAGACGACGACTGTATGATCCATTGCTCCGTATTGATCAAGGAGAGCAACCGTCCGTGCAACCGCAGCCTTTTTTTGCCCGATTGCCACATAAATACAAATAAGGTTTTTTCCTTTTTGGTTAATTATTGTGTCTATTGCGATGGCAGTTTTTCCTGTTTGCCTGTCGCCGATGATCAATTCCCGTTGACCTCTACCAACCGGAATCATGGCATCAATGGACTTGATACCTGTTTGAACAGGTGTATCAACATCACGTCTCTCAATTACACCAGGAGCAATTCTTTCCAAAGGCTGAAACCGGGTAGTTCTAATTTCCCCTTTGCCATCAATGGGTTCACCCAAAGCATTTATGACCCTACCGATTAATTGCTCCCCCACTGGAACAGAAGCAATTCTTCCAGTAGTTTCAACAATCATTCCTTCACGGATTTCAGCATAGTTCCCTAGAACAATAACACCTACTTTTTTCTCTTGTAGGTTAAAAGCAATTCCTCTAATTCCATTTTCGAATTGAACAAGTTCCTGAGATCTAACACCAGTTAATCCTTTTACTTGCGCGATTCCATCCCCTGCTTCAATTACTTCCCCGATATTTCTAACTTGCATATGGGTTTCGTACTGGGAAATCTTCTCAGATAGGTCACTTGTATATTTTCCAAATAAATCACTCATATAATCCTCATCACTAGAGATTATGTATCATAAAAGAAATTTAATTTTACATCAAAACTTCTATTGCGGGTTTTCACGCTAAATGTTGCAATGCAATCCGGAGGCGGTCTTCGAGATCTAAAGGTGCATCTTTTGGGATCAGTTGAATAGCTGTTTGAGCTTCTATTACGCTATACCCCAATCCGGTTAAAGCTGAGATTACATCGTTGTCGACATCTTTCATTGGCGATAACGAACTTAAAAGCCCCTTTCCAATTTTGCCTTGAAGATTAAGTACAATACTTTGAGCTGTTTTCTTGCCTACTCCAGTGACACCATCAAATAATTCGGGCTGTTCCTGAATGACTGCCTTTTGTATCCGTTCAATTGACAATGAGGATAGGATGGATAAAGCCGTTTTTGGACCGACACCAGTAACCCCAATTAATAAGACAAACATATCCCTTTCTTCAATATCTAAAAATCCAAACAAGGTTAGCGCGTCTTCGCGGACGAGTAAATAGGTAAATAAAAAAACTGTTGAAAAAAGATCAAGCGATTTTCTCACCTGTGATGTAGTTGCAATCTTAAAACCTACACCCGAAACACTGACAACAACATGATCCTCTGCAATGTGCGTAACGCTTCCCTCAAGTGATGCGATCATTTTAATTCCTTTTTTTGAATACACCTCGAAATCTTGTAAAGAATAATCGAGGTAGCAACAGCCAGGTTCAATGAGTCACATGTACCTGCCATTGGTATGGAGACAATCTCATCGCACTCTCTTAGTAAAGATAATGGTATGCCCTGACGTTCGCTACCCATTAACAAAATTGTATTGTTTTTGTAGTCAACATCATGAAATTCAACATTGCTTTTATCTGATGTCCCAATAAGGATTTTTTCTGACGAAGAAACTGCCAAAATAAAATCATTTTCACAACACCTAATTATTTTCTTTGTGAAAATTGCTCCCATACTAGCCCTAATTGCAGTCGGATCATAAGGATCGCTGCAATTTCCGATGAGGATTACACCTTCTCCGCCAGCGCCGTCAACTGACCTCAAGATAGTTCCTAGGTTGCCGGGATCAGCAACTTCAAACAAGGCAACCCAATACTTCCCTGGATTTTTAAGCAATTCCAGATTTCCCCATTTTTGCTTTACGATTGCAGCAATTCCCTTCGGCCCATCCTTTGATGAAAGATATTCAAATACACTTGTGGATACTTCAGTTATCGTCAATAGACGTTCTTTAGCCAACTTGACGATTTCTTCACTAATTTCCGACTTAGCTATTTCAGGGGCAAGAATTAACTCGCAAACATCAGTTCCCCGATTCAATGCTTCATATACAAGCCGTATCCCCTCAACATATCCAAGTCCACTTTCATTCCGAAACTTGCGTTCGCGTAAATGCCTGATTTCTTTAATATACGAATTCGATTTGCTGGTAATCATTATTATTTCCGAGACAATAAATCAAGCCGGTAATTACGAAGATGGCAGATAGCAATGGCTAAAGCATCTGCGGCATCATCAGGTTTGGGAATCTGATTTAGGTTTAGCAAAACTTTAACCATCTCTTGAACCTGCTTCTTGTCAGCAGCTCCATACCCTGTCACACATTGTTTGACCTCATTTGGGGTGTATTCTGCCAAATCAAGGTCTGCCTCACAGATAGCGAGTAAGATTACACCCCTGGCCTGTCCCACTGCGATTGCATTTGTCACATTCTTCTGGAAAAACAATTTCTCAACAGCCGTACTTTCTGGTTTGTTGAGAAATATCACTTCTTTTAATTCTCGATAAATCTTTTGTAATCTCTTCTCAAGACCTTGTTTGTTGCTGGTTCTAATCACTCCATAACAAATTGCTCTCAGGTTTCCGGCATCATCTTCTGAAACAATCCCATAACCAGTAGTTTCGGTACCAGGGTCGACGCCAAGAACCTGCATAATACTTACTCGGATTCCATCGCTGCCATAGCTTCGTCAGAGATCTTCAGATTCGAATAAACATATTGAACATCATCAAGTTCTTCTATATTCTCAATAGCACGAATCACCTGTAACGTATCTTCGACGCCTAGTTCCATCTCCTGGTTTGCAATCATACTTAACCCTGCTTCTTCGGGCATCATACCAGCGGCTCGGAAACGATCACTTAATGTCTTAAAAGATTCAACAGGAGCGATGACGGTAATTTCTTCACCGTCCTGGGTCACATCATCTGCGCCACCTTCAACAGCAACTTCGAATACTTTATCAAAATTGTTCTTTTCGGCGGGGAACGTAAAGGTTGCCGCTCTCTTGAATTGCCAGGATACGGAACCTACTTCAGCTAAATTACCACCGCATCTCGTAAGGAGATGTCGAACTTCAGCAACGGTTCGATTTCTGTTTTCTGTTACGCATTCAATAATTAATGCAACACCGTTTGGGGCATATCCTTCATAAAAAACTTCTTCATAGGATTCCCCCTCTTTTCCTTCTCCTGTGGCTCTTTTAATTGCACGGTCTATGTTGTCCTTGGGCATACTTTGAGATCTGGCTTTATCGACTGCTAGCCTTAACCGGAAGTTAGTATCGGGATCCCCGCCACCTTCTCTTGCAGCCATGACGATCTCGCGGGTTAGTCGAGTAAATACCTGACCCCTTTTGGCATCAGCAGCACCTTTTTTTCGTTTAATTGTAGCCCACTTGGAATGACCGGACATTTGTACTCCTTTTGCGATATTTAACAAAAAAATTATACCATTAAGGGACTTTTGATTTTTCAGTCTATAGGGCGAGCAACCAGTATTAATCTGTGCGTGTTACTCTCCTTAGGATAACAAGTCACTAAGGTTAATCGTATGTCGTCTGTATGTGCTAACCAACGCGCATTATCAAGTCTATCCTCTGCTGTTTGAAAGCGTTCTGCGAGTATTAATTTATTAGCCACTACAAATCGAAATTCTTTGTTTTCAGAGATAATGATGATAATGTCCCCGATTTCCAATTCTACAAGATGACCAAATACTTCGCCAAAAGCATTATGGTGACCATTTATTACTGTGTTTCCAGCCTTTCCTAACAATGCGGAATCTGGGTGCCAACCAGCTGAAAAATGTGATGGCGCAACCCACTGACCATAAGTTCCATCCTGTATTTTTGTCAGATTGAAATCAGCAACGATAACAGGGGACTCAAGTTTGATCGATGGAATTATTATCTTGTCTGGGATTAATGGATTTTCTAGATCCATTACTCGTGTGTGGATATATGTCTTTTCTACGGAAATAGAAGTCTGGAGATTATAATTTACTTCACGATCTAATTGTTGAAAAAACTTTACTTCTGGATACGAATCACCTTTTTCATGTGTTGAAGTAATAATCGCCAGGTTCAGTTTTTCTTGAAACCTGTATATCCCTTTGTTTGAGTTGCTTGATGTCTCGTTCTTAATACTCAGGAGCCCTGTTCCACCAAGAAGAATCAGCAAAACTCCTCCTAAGAATAGAACTATTGATGATATTTTTCCAGTAAACATTTTCTTTATAAAAACAATCTCGGGTGCGCTTATTGAAACGCACCCGAGAAAAGTTTGATCGCCCTCATTTTCTAAAAATCGCCTGGATCATCATAGCAAGACCGATCATCATGAGTCCTAAAACACTTAAAAGCGATCCAACTGCCTTTGAAGTAGAGTCTTGCCCCATTGATAAGTCAAAACCAGTTACAGGAATAATTTCCTGACCGGATTGCGAAATCGGTTTATATAGCGTGGGTACCGGGGTTGTGGTATTTTCGATGACAGGTGTCTCCTCAATTACGCAAAAATCATTACCATTGGTAATTTGCTCTATAATCAATTCGAAATCTTCTCCTAATAAATAGGAGATTCTAAATACATGGCTGGCTGGTGTGGAACTGGTCACGACTACAGTCTCACCAGGACCTATTAAAACTGACCCAGAGGCTAGAACTACCGCAAGGTTAGCTGCTCCAGAAGACATGAATATCCCATTTACGATTCCTGTACCTCCAACAGTTGAAGGATCAAGCTCCCAGTTCACATTAACTGAGAATGAATTTGGATTTACGATACTCCATTCCATATATTCAATAAAGCAAGCATAAGTAGGTAAAAGACGCAATGTATCAATTTTTGTTTCTTCAGGTGTAGGTGTAGCTGTTTGGGTGAGAGTAGCAGTAACAGATGGAGTTGACTCAGTGGTTGAGGTTGAAGTAGAAGTAGGAGTTGTCTCCTCACAATTATTTGTTAAAAGACTCTGGTTCCCAAAGGCTTCAATGATGTCACTATTTTTTGCAACAAATTCAGGCCAGATATCATTATCATGAATTCCATGACCATTTAGAGACCAATCGCCCAAAGATGCAACCGAATTTACTGAAACCTCGATAGAAACGTATTTTCCGGCTTCAGTCCAATGACAAACCTGTATTTTTTTATCTTCTATGGTTGCCGTGACGGTTGATGTGAAAGTTGATGTTGCAGTATTCGTCGGAGTGTTCGTTACCGTCGCGGATGAAGTTGATGTCGAAGTATTGATAAGTGTTTTCGTTACTGTCGCGGAAGACGTTGAAGTTGGAGTCCTCGTCGGAGTTGATACCATGCAATCATTGTCAAGAATTTCCTGATCGCCTTTCGCATCAATGAAATCTCCATTTTTCGCAAAAAAAGCTGGATAAATATCATTTACATGATTTCCATGTCCATTCGAGGACCAGTCACCCAAGGATGCAACCGAGTTTATTGATACTTCAATTGATACAAATTTGTTTGCTTCAGTCCAATGGCACACATTAATCTTTTTTTCTTCATTTGTTGTGTTTATACCGTTACTAGCTAAAACAGGTAAATTGACTGTGGACAAAAGGATTCCATTCAGGAGTATGGCTAACC
Source organism: uncultured Anaerolinea sp. (assembly GCA_964557895.1). Classification (GTDB taxonomy): domain Bacteria; phylum Chloroflexota; class Anaerolineae; order Anaerolineales; family Anaerolineaceae; genus UBA6107. The sequence goes on along the minus strand of CAZLBG010000002.1, from coordinate 175,780 downwards.
CAAATATGTAAAGAATTTTTGAGAAATTTAGCATTGTTGACTTTTTGGTTGTATTCATGTAACTCTCCTTTTAATACCATTTTGACCTTATTTATCTTATTATATAGAGAACTACGCCGAAGTCAATGTTTTTTACGGAGAATTTACGTTACCTTATTTGTCAGGATACCAATGCCTTCTATTTCGATTTCAATCATGTCACCTGGTCTGATAACGCCTATTCCGGCAGGAGTTCCTGTAAAAATTAGATCTCCTGGTTCCAATGTCATCACAGTCGACACATAGGATACGATCTGATTAACAGAAAAAATCATCTCCCGGGTTGATGCCATTTGTCGCAAGCCCCCATTTACGCGACAAGAAATTAGACAATCTGCTGGGTCAAGTTCAGTTTCTATCCAGGGACCAACTGGGCAAAAAGTGTCAAAACCTTTTCCCCTTGTCCATTGGAGGTCCTTATGCTGAATATCCCTGGCTGTAACATCATTACCAATGGTGTACCCCAATATGTAGTAATTGCTTTCTTCCACAGAGATCCAGCGACCTTTTCTGCCTATAACCACAACTAGTTCAGCTTCATGTTCTACTTGTTTACTCTGTGGAGGAATTTGTATGTTTTCTTCTATTGGGATTATTGCTGAAGGTGGTTTAAAAAATAATTGTGGGCTTTCCGGGATATCAACATTTTGTTCAATCGCATGTTCGCTATAATTGCGTCCGACACAAACGATTTTTGTTGGAACTGCGGGCGCTAGTATTTTTTGATTAGCGAAATTGATTGTCGGCTCTAGCCGTTTATATTCTCCAAATATATTTCCTTCAATCAATCCGATTTTTTCGTTTTCCAGCCACCCATACTGGATATTTCCTTCCTTATTCATAAATCGTAGGATTCTCATTTTGTTCTCCAAAATTAAGGTATAATTTTTTCCGCCGGGCGGATATCTCAGTTGGTTAGAGAGCATCTCTTACACAGATGAGGTCGCAGGTTCGAGTCCTGTTCCGCCCACTTTTTGTTAATAAATCCAAATTGTAAATAAAGTATAATTGAATTGATCGGGGATGACAGGCTTCGACGGGCGAGGCTGATTCCGGACTGCAAGCCGAGAGGTACCGATCTCGTTAAATCCGTACAAAAATCAAGTGCCAACCGCACTTCCTATGCAGCTCTTCCCGTCGCCGCATAAGCGATGTGATCAGCTCACCTGACGCCCTAAGAAGCGTCACGTCCTCCTGCTCCGCTCTTCAACCGGTAGCAGAGCGGACGTCACAAAGTTGAAGTGCCATACACTAAGTCGCGGAGTGTGTGAAAGAGGACTTTCGGGTCCGAGCGGCTAATTTCGAAACGTTTTTGTTTATTTTACGTTGCGAAATGACACCAAAAATAAACTAAGCTTGTAGGTGTCCGCGGATCTATTCGTTCGGACGCGGGTTCGATTCCCGCCATCTCCACCTTAAAAACGCACGTAAGTGCGTTTTTATTTTATACAGATCAAGCCTTTTAAATACATGCTTTCAGGAAAACTCGTCAATATTGGATGGTCTCCAGCCTGGCTAAGTTGATCAATAACTTGAAGATCGCAGTTTGCGTCCAAAGCAGCCCCTGCCACAATTTTTTGAAAGAGGTCTCTAGAAATTCCTCCAGAACAGGAAAAGGTGAATAATGCCCCTCCTTGATCGAGAAGTTTTATCGCCAACAAGTTTATATCTTTATAGCCCCGGGCTGCTTTATCGACTTGCGAAATGGTTGGAGCAAATTTGGGGGGATCCAGAATGATCACATCGAATTTTTCAGCTCGATCTCTTAACTTCCTTAATTCGACAAATACATCTCCACAGATATTTTGTGATTTTGATGCATCAATCTGATTCTTCTCAATATTTGTTGCCATCATATTCAATGCCTGTTGGGAGGAATCGATTGAAAGTACAGATTCCGCACCGCCCATTAGGGCATTCAGTGTAAATCCTCCAGTATATGAAAAACAATTGAGAACTCTTTTTCTATTACAATATTGTTTCAGCTTTCTTCTATTCTCGCGTTGGTCCAGATAGAATCCGGTCTTTTGTCCAGAGGCTATGTCTACCTTGTATTGAAGATCATACTCTTTAATGCAGATTTCCATGGGGTCTATTCCACCCTTTATTAACCCTACTCTATTTGGCAATCCTTCTAACGCCCTGACATCTGCATCAGATCGCTCAAATATATTGAAATCTGGAAAAATCTCTTCTATAAGTTCACAAATTAATTTCCGTTCACGATCCATTCCGGCAGTCAGGAGCTGGAACACGATAGTTTCATCGTATTGATCGATGATTAATCCTGGTAATCCGTCAGATTCGCCAAAGACCAACCGGTATGAATTGCAATTGCTGTTGCGCACAAAATCTCTTTTTTTTATGGAATTAATTAATCGGTTTTTATAAAAATCCTTGTTAATATCTTCGACAGGATTCCAGGTTAGTATTCGTCCTCGGATTTGAGATTTTTCTGAATAAGATGCCAATCCTAAAGGTTTTCCGTCACTTGACACAACCCGAATAACGTCTCCTGAAGTCACATTCCCTGTTATCTCACTGATGGCAGAGGCAAATATCCAGGGGTGATGTAACAAAACAGATTTTTCCCGTCCATTTTTGAGCAATAAATCAACCAATTTCTTCACCTATCAGACTTTCCAGGTCTTTCTCCTCAATTCTCTTAATTCCAAGTGAGATTGCCTTTTGCAGTTTGGATCCGGCATTTTCTCCAACCAACAAATAATCTGTATTTCGGCTTACGCTGTCAACCACTTTTCCGCCATACTTTTCGATCAAACTTTTTGCCTGATCCCTAGATAAACTGGGCAATGTGCCAGTGATAACAAAGGTAAGTTCTGAAAGTTTTTGGGACCTCCCATCATTTCCAACAAAATAAGTTGGCCATACATCCAATTGTTTTAATTTATTCACTACTCGCCTGTTTGTATCAATATCAAACCAATCTCGAATTGATCGAGCTGTATTTGGTCCGATTCCTTCAATACCCATAAGTGTTTCGATGGGACTAACCATTATTGCGTCAAGGCTTTCCATTTTCTTCGCTAATGCAACAGCGTTCACTTCCCCGATCCCACGGATACCTAAACCTGTTATCAATTTATCTAACGTTCTTCCACGAGAGAGATTGATTGCATCCAACAGGTTATCAGCCTTTTTCCCAGCGAATCCCTCCATATCAAGTAATTCTTCTTTTTTTAATGTGTACAAGTCAGCGACATCGGCAATTTTCCTGTGATCGATCAATTGAGATACAATTTTTTCCCCTAGACCGTCGATATCCATAGCTTCACGCGAAACAAAATGCTCGATATTCCGTGCTAATTGTGCAGGACATGAATTATTTACACAATACCAGGCAACTTCTCCTTCGTAATGATCTACTTTCAGCCCACATGAAGGGCAAGTTGTCGGCGGTTCGTATTTCAAGGAATCAGCCGCTCTGTTCTCAACTAAAGGACCGATCACATACGGTATTACATCACCCGCTCGCTTTACCAATACTCTATCGCCAATTCGGATATCTTTTTCGGAGATGAAATCAAAGTTATGGAGAGTAGCCTGTTTAACGATTACCCCTCCAATTTCAACTGGCTCGAGTACTGCATAAGGCGTCAACACACCAGTGCGACCCACATTTACCTTTATGTCTTTAAGAATTGTGGACACTTCCTGAGCGGCAAACTTTAATGCAATCGCTCCCCTTGGATCCTTTCCGACGTAACCAAGTCTCTCTGCCAGGATTAGGTCATTAATCTTTATGACTACACCATCGACTTCAAATGGGATTTTGTCCCGGTTCGAGCTCCATTCTTCCACAGACGCCAAAACTTCATCAATGCTATCCAATTTTTGCGATAATTGTGAAACTGGAAATCCCAGACTCTTAAGGTATTCCAACACCATCCATTGAGACTCAGGTATATTTTCTGAACAATCAATGATGGAATATGTAAGGATGGATAGCGGTCTTTCACTTGTGATTTTTGGATCCAATTGCCGAAGGGAGCCTGCTGCAGTATTCCTCGGATTCTGATATGTTTTTTCTCCCCGCTCGATTAATTGTTGATTTAATTTGGCAAAATCCTCTTTATTGATGTAGATTTCTCCTCTTACAACTAATCTTTCAGGTGGCATAAGATCACTTGAAATCACCGGAATCCTTAAAGGAACTGTTTTGACCGTTCTTACATTCTCGGTTACATCCTCCCCTTGAACCCCATCTCCCCGGGTTGCTGCCTCGACCAGTATGCCTTTTTCGTATCGAATGACGACCGTCAACCCATCGATTTTTGGCTCTAAAACAAAGCCCGTTGATCTGACGGCACTATCAAGTTTAAGTATCCGTTCATACCATGCACGAATATCGTCCTTGCTAAAGGCGTTAGCCAGTGACAAAATTGGCGACGGGTGTCTAATTTTTGTAAACTTTTCAAGGGCGACACTCCCGGCTCGTTGGGTTGGAGAATCAGGAGAAATAGATTCAGGATGTGCCAATTCAAGCAAACGCAACTTTTGCAACAGCATATCGTATTCATAATCACTGATGGTTGGCTCATCAAGGACATGGTATCTGTAATTATGTTCCTGTAAGGATCGTTGTAGATCTTTGATTTCTGCCAGTACATCGTTTTCGTTCATTGTTCACCTTTAGGAGTTTTGGTCAATCGCTATTAAATCATCATATAATAATTATATTAGTTTAGCTATTGAAAATAAACTATTTTGTTCTTATTTGGAGGTTTCTATGAAACTCGTATCATACATAGGCGGGGCTGTTCTAATTCTATTTGGTGTTCTTATGTCCTTAGGCTCAGTAGATCGAACGGGAAATATTATCTGGTTGCCAATTGGACTGGTGCTAATTGGAGCTGGATTGGCGATTATTTTTATTGCTGCAAAAAAACCGGCTGCAGGAAACACTACAAATGTAACTTATAATGTCGACCTCCCTGGAAATGTCAAATTTGATTCTCTAAAGTGCAAATCTTGCGGTGGTACGTTAAATGCTCAAAACATCAACATGGTTCAGGGGGCACCTATGGTCACTTGCCCATTCTGTCATACGGTTTATCAATTAACAGAAGAACCTAAATGGTAATAACAAGCATTGCGGGAGGGCTTCAATGAGAATCTACCGGTATATTTGTCTATTTCTGATTTTTATCCTGCTAGCCGGAAGTACCACGCCAGTATTTGCGCAGGATTATCGTTTCCAGGTCCCAGAACAGGCGGTCGTTGTAACGATAAACACCGATGGTTCTGTCAATATCGATTACACGATCAAGTTTTTTAATGATTCGGGTGCTCATGCTATTGACGCTGTCGATATTGGCCTCCCAAACTATGACTATCAACTTAAAAATATTTCTGCTGATGTTAATGGTATCGCAATCAATAGGATAACCGATTCCCCCTATGTATCTCCAGGAATTGCAGTTGAATTACAAAACAATGAAATTCCTGCCGGCGGATCAGGAATTGTTCATGTGTACATTCAGAATGTAAAAAACGTTATCTATCCAGCAACACAACAGGAATCAGAAGAGTATGCCAGTCTTGTGTTTTCGCCTTCGTGGTTTGGCAGTGAGTATTGCTATGGAAAAACAACCTACCAGGTAACCCTGGTTCTACCTGCTGGAGTTGCAGATGGAGAAGGCCGATACTTCATTCCAGAGAATTGGCCGGGAGCCGATGAGCCAGAAAGTTGGACTTTAGAAACTGGTCAAACATTTTATACATGGGTTGCAGATCAAGCCAACAGCTATACGCAATTTACCTTCGGAACAAGCTTCCCCTCGCGTTATTTGGACGCTGGTGCCATCGTTCAAACGCCTTACGAACCCCCGACTGAATCTAGACCTTCCTTTGATCTAAGCAATCTCTGTCCTGTAATTTTTTGCTTGGGATTTGTTGGATTCTTTGTTCTGATCATCTATTCTGCTACGGTAGGTGCAAAGAAACGAAAATTAATGTATCTCCCTCCCAAGATTTCGATCGAAGGGCATGGCATTAAGCGTGGGTTAACAGCGGTTGAGGTTGCGGTACTCAAAGAACAACCAATGGACAAAATCTTTACAATGACCTTATTTGGTCTCTTGAAAAAGGGAGCTGCGGAAGTCGTAACCAAAGATCCCTTAGACCTTAAAGCCAGCGAACCGCTTCCAGAAGGATTAAATGGATATGAAACCGATTTTCTAACTGCCTTTTCTGAGAAAAACACAGTCGCTCGAAGAAAGCTATTGCAGGCAATGATGGTCGCCTTAATTCGAACGGTTGGTGAAAAAATGAAAGGCTTCAGCAAGAAAGAGACTCTTGCTTACTACGAAACCATCATGCAAAAAGCCTGGGAGCAGGTTGAACAAGCCGGGACTCCCGAGGTTAAAGCTCAGGTTTACGAAGAAGTCATGGATTGGACCATGCTCGATAAGAAATATGAAGACCGTACCAAAGATACTTTCAGCGGTCCAGTGTTTATACCAACCCCGTCATGGTGGTGGCGATATGATCCCACGGTAATTAGACCATCAACAGGGTCCACGTCCACTGTTAGTACTTCACGTAGCACACCTCCTTCCATCCCTGGTGGAAAAAGTATTTCATTACCTTCTATGCCAGGGTCAGCTTTTGCCGCATCGGTAGTCAACAGTGTCTCTTCATTTTCGTCAAGCGTTTTAGGAGGGTTAACTGGATTCACGAGCGGAGTGACCAACATCACCAATCCTCCACCGCCCCCATCTACTTACCGAAGTTCGGGACATTCCAGTGGTGGAGGCGGACATTCCTGTGCGTGTGCTTGCGCCTGTGCCGGTTGCGCATGTGCTTGTGCCGGTGGTGGTCGATAAGCTCACCATGGCCTCAAACTGGTTTGCTGATTTATTGGTCAAGTCTCCGGGGATCAGGTTGCCTGATGCTGGTATTTATCATTTTCAAAAGCATGATAATGGCAACACTTCCCGCTTGCACCTCCGTATTGATTCAGACGGATCGGGAATTCTATTGATCAATGCAAATCAGGTTTTCCATTTGAACCCTTCTGCTACGATGATGACTTATCTTCACTTAAATAACTTCTCGGAAAAAGAATCAATCAGAATCTTAAAGAAGAACTTTGTTTTGGCAAATGTCGATATTGAAAAAGATCTGATCACAACCCGCCATATGATTGATCAACTGGTTGTAGGAGATTCTTGTCCAATTTGTGACCTGGATCTCAATATTGAAGCGCCTTTTTCTTCAACGCCTTCAGCTCCTTATAGGATGGATCTGGCAATCACCTACCGGTGTAACAATGCATGTGCCCACTGTTACAATGCTCGACCCAGGAATTATCCGGAACTTTCAACGGATAAATGGAAGCTCATCATTGACAAGTTGTGGACCCTTGGAATCCCTCATGTTGTCTTCACTGGCGGCGAACCCACGCTTCGAGAGGATTTGCCAACACTCATTGGTTATGCTGAAAGTATTGGTCAAATCACCGGACTTAACACGAACGGCAGGAAATTGAGTGATGAATCTTTTGTCACTCGGTTGATTGAGTCAGGTCTTGACCATATGCAGATCACTTTTGAATCAAGTGATCCGATGATCCATAACCGGATGGTTTGTCATGAGGGGGGATGGGTAGAAACCCTTCAAGGACTAAAAAATGCACTCAAATTCCACAAATATGTAATGACCAACACAACGATGCTAATAACAAATGTGGAAACAATACCTGACACTTTGCGCTTACTAGGTGATCTGGGAGTTAAGACAGTTGGTCTGAACGCATTAATCTACTCAGGACATGGAAAAGTTGTTGGAACTGGATTATCTGAATCTCAACTTCTTCCGCTGCTTGAGATGGCAAAACAGATAACTCAATCTTATGATCAAAAATTAATCTGGTATACCCCGACCCAATATTGTAATTTTGATCCTGTTCAGAATAACCTTGGAATTAAAGGGTGTACTGCCGCTCTTTATAACATGTGTATTGAACCAAATGGAGATGCTATACCTTGCCAATCGTATTATGAATCCCTGGGTGACTTTCTTACAGAAGATTGGGATTCCATTTGGAATCATAAATTGGCCAAATCTATCCGCGAAAGACGATACATACAGAGTAAATGCAAAGGATGTGAATTGCTTCCAGAATGCGGTGGAGGCTGCCCCCTAGCATCGTCTAATTGATCTGTTTTTATTTGGAGGGTCTATGAAAGCACGAATTCGAACTTTTATTGACAAAATCTTATTTACTCCGAAGTTACTTCCAGAAGGTACTTACCAGGGAACCCATATTTTTCCTGATGGACAAACTTGTCGGCTCCATCTACGGATAGGACCTTCGGGAGATGGTTTGTTAATAGTAAATGCGAGCACGATTTTACATCTCAACAATAGCGCAGCTGAATTTGCTTACCATATCATTCAAGGATCATCAGAAAAAAATGTAGTTGATGAGATAACAAAACGGTACCGGATTGCATCTGAACAGGTTACTGATGATTATCAAACTTTCCTATCTCGGATCGAGTCATTAATCTTATCTCCTGATCTTGATCCGGAAACATTTTTGGATATCGATCGCCTGGAACTACATCAGGATCATCTTTCTGCGCCTATTCGAATAGACTGTGCGTTAACATATCAGGTTTCAGAAGGGGTTTCCTCGGTACTTGCACCAGTTGATCGGATTAAAAGGCTAATAGATACCGATGAATGGAAAACAGTCCTCAAAAAAGCCTGGGATAAAGGTATCCTTCATGCTGTCTTTACGGGTGGTGAACCCACATTGCGTCCTGATTTAATTGAATTAATTTCATATTCTGAACAATTGGGGCAAGTTACTGGACTAATAACCGATGGACTAAGGATTAGTGAAAAGGGATACTTACCATCTCTCCTTGAGGCAGGTCTTGACCATGTTATGTTGGTTCTTGACCCGGCCTCTCCCGAATCCTGGGAGGGTTTAAAAGATCTGGTCAATGAGGATATAGCTCTCACCGTCCACATAACTGTTAATAGGTCATTCATCAAATCCGCCTCTGAGACTCTTAAGAATCTAAAAGACCTGGGGGTTACAAAAATATCCTTGAGCGCTGAGTCACTTGATTTGAATGCAATGATGCACGACACCTCACGCAGAATCCACGAACTCGGATTAACCCTTGTTTGGGATCTTCCGGTTCCTTATAGTGATATGAATCCTATTTCCATGGAACTTCAAAATAGTGATAATGTACTAAAAGGCGCAGCCAGAACCTGGGTTTACATTGAGCCTGATGGAGATGTCCTCCCAGGGCAGGGCATCAACACTGTTCTTGGAAATGCAGTAACCGATTCTTGGGAATCTATCTGGTCAGCGGCAAAAATCTGGCTTAATGAATCAAGATAGAAAACATATTAACTGGAATTCTCGTTTTGCCACACAAGCAACTTGGACCAAACAGTTGCGTGATTTCCTTAGTTCTCAATTAGGGTTTGGTTCACTATCAAAAATACTTGAGGTGGGCTGTGGAACTGGAGTGATCCTTTCGGATTTAACCGAAACATTGGGGGCTTCTCCATATGGAATCGATATTAGCTTTCAAAATTTGCTTACTGGTAAAAACCTTCATTCAGACCATAAGGTAATTTGCAGTAATGTATACGACCTCCCTTTTGAACAAAATTCATACGATTTTGTTGTTTGTCACTACTTTTTAATGTGGTTGAAACAACCACTATTGGCCATGAATGAATGTGTCCGTGTCTTAAAACCATCTGGATACGCAATTGCTTTTGCTGAACCGGATTATTCTGCCAGAATCGAGAGTCCAGATCTTTTTGAAGATCTCGCAAAACTTCAAACCACATCTTTGCAAGACCAGGGTGTAAACATTTCTTGTGGCAGGAATCTCCCAGGATTCTTATCAGAAACAGGACTTGAGGATGTCCAATATGGGCTATCTGGTTTTCAGATCCCGACCCGGATAATTCCTTCTTCCTGGGATTCTGAATGGGAAATTATTGAACATGATCTGCAACTGAGATCGAATGAGATACACCTTCAATCTTATCGATTAATGGATGAGCAGGAGCGATTGAAGGGAACAAGGGTTTCCTGGGTACCTACTTTTTATGCATTCGGGAAAAAGGTAATCCACTAAATATTCTTCATTACATAAAAATATATAATTAAGTCAAAGACCTGATTTCATTTTCCCTTATATTTAGGAATCAGGTCATTTTTTTTATCAGGAGGTTCACATGAAAGGTGCGCACAAGAAATCAGGAAGGACATTATTTGCTTTAGGTTTTGGTTACTTGGTTGACCAGGGAGAAGGGCAGGCAATGGGAGTGCTTTCTCCCATACTCCAAGCTATATGGGGTATCAGCTATGGTGCGATAGGTTTGATGGAAACACTTAGGAATATTGCTCAAACTATCAGTGCTCCTTTTTGGGGATACGCGTCCGATCGCTGGTCACGAAAGAAAGTTCTAATTTTTGGCACAGGAGTGTGGGGAATCTGGACAATAATCGTTGGCCTTGTTCCAGATATTGGCAGTATGACAGTCATCCGCGCAATTTCTGGACTTGGTTTGGGATGCCTTATGCCTGCAACATTCTCATTACTTGGAGATCATTATCCTCAGGAAAAACGCGGACGTGCGTTGGGCGTAATTGGTGCAGTTGGAGCTATTGGCATCGTAATAGGCGTGCTTGCATTAGGATTTGTAGCTACTCCTGATTTGTGGCGCTGGGGTTTCGTTGGTCTTGGAATCGCCAGTATTCTGACCGGTGTGATCATTTGGTTGTTAGTTGAAGAACCAATTCGAGGTTCGGCGGAACCCGAACTTGCCGGATTGGTTAGTCATGAGACTGAAAAAAGATTTATGATCAATTGGAAGGATGTCTTTAGCACACTTAGAATTCCGACCATTTGGGCTGCGATAATCCAGGGGGTGACCGGATCTATGCCCTGGGTCGTGATGGGGATATATTTAATCAATTGGCTTGTAAATGATCTTGGATTTTCCAATACCATCACTTTCACAGATACCAGAGGGAGCGCTCCACTTGTTTTTGCGCTTATCGTCGTTGGCACTGCAATCAGTAATTACCTGGGAGGTGTGATAGGTGATTTCGCTGAAAAGAAAAGTCAAAAGTACGGCAGAACAATAATCGGTCAATTTTCAGTTCTTATTGGAATTCCCCTTACCTATGTTTTGTTCACCAAAGGGCAATCAATGTCTTTTGCTCAGATACTGGGACTGGCTTTTGTGACTGCTTTAATGATCAGCTGGCCAGGACGTGGAGCAAAAGAGCCGATGATGCAGGCTATTGTTACTCCAGAAATGAGATCAAGCGCTTACTCGGTAGTAAATCTGATTGAAGGCGGACTATCTGCATTTTCGGGTCTGATTGCCGGAGCTTTGGCAGACAAAATCGGTTTGACAAAGGCATTATTGTGGACAGTACCTTTTCCATGGATACTGTGTGCAGTAGGTTTTACTTTGTTCTATTTTACTTATCCAAAGGATTCGGCACGAATTCATGCGAAGTTGGTAGATCGTCGCAATCAATTACTTTCCGAAAGAGAACAAGGATAATTAATATTGCGAATTTCCATATTCCAGACTATAATATCGGACATTGTTCGGGGCGTGGCGCAGCCCGGCTAGCGCGCTTGCATGGGGTGCAAGAGGTCGGAGGTTCAAATCCTCTCGCCCCGACCAATAAAAGGATTGCTGATTTCTAAATAATTGGCAATCCTTTTTTATTGATTTATAATTTACTAGCTATGGGAACATTAATGGAGGCGATATTTGGCAAAAAAAGTAAACTCCTCACGTAATCTCTCTCTCCTTCTTCTCGGTATTTTCCTTGCAATTTTTGGTGCGTTGGTATGGTACAACATTCAAAAAGGAACAGAATTTGGTAAAGATTTTCTTGCCGAGTTCACGCCTATCTATGCAGCTATTCGGAATTTTTTTGTAGGTATTGTAGCCCGTTTTAATATGAGGTAATCAGTTTTGTGCAAACTTTCAAATAAGAACCGGTGTTATCACCGGTTCTTATTGTCTATTTTAGTAATTTAACTGCAGCCATTATTCGTTTTTTTACAGTATCAACTCCGATGATTTCCATTGATTCAAATAGCGGCGGACTGACTCTTTGCCCAGTTATGGCTACGCGCAACGTTCCAAATACCTGTCCAGCTGAATATCCGTTTTCTTCTCCAAAAGCTCTAAGCTTAGGTTCCATTATCTCTTTGTTAATTCTGTTTTCCCCATTTATGACTTCAAAGGATTTTTCAAGAATAGTGCTGGAATCTTCAGCCGACAATCCCTTTTGTATCAGCTCATCCAATGGAAAAGATATCTGGTTTTTGAAAAAGAATCCTGCCATTGGGATCGCTTCATCAAGGGTAGGTAATCTTTCTTTTAGAATAGGAACGATTTTCTCTAATTTTCCGACCGATACATCGTATCCTTCTTTAATAAAAAACGGTACTAAGCGTTCAGCTAGATCTCTATCTGACAAGTTTCTAATGTGAAGTCCATTAAAATAATCAAGTTTAGTAAAGTTAATTGCCGCAGGTGATGGGTTCAATTTTAAGAGGCTAAAATCGTTTTCTAGTTGTTCTAGAGTAAAATATTCCGCTTTATCATCCAAACTCCACCCCATGAGTGCAATCCAGTTGACCACTCCCTCTGGAATATACCCCAAACCCTGTAAATCTTTTATAAAAAATGAATGACCATCCTCGATCTGGGCACCCGTTTCACGTTTGCTCATCTTCCCTTTGCCACTCGGTTTTAAAAATATCGATAGATGAACCCACACAGGTTCCTTCCATCCAAAAGCCCGGCATATTAAGCCATGTAAGGGCAGTGTCGGTAACCATTCCGATCCACGAATAACATGGGTGATTTTCATTAAAAAGTCATCGACCATTGCTGCAAGATGATACACTGCCCAACCGTCCGATTTTAAAAGAATAAAATCACCAAATGTAGAATTTTCAACAATGATATCCCCCCGCAACAGGTCGGTAACAGTTGTCGTTCCAGACTGGGGCGATTTGAATCTCACCACGTAGGATTCTCCATTAGCGATTCGCTTTTTGCTTTCTTCTATCGACAAATTCCGACAGGTTCCATCGTATTGAATGGGTTTTTTATTCTTTAGTTGTTCTTCGCGAACAGATGCCAATTTTTCAGGGCTACAAAAACAGTAATATGCTTTTCCTGCATCAACTAATTGATGCGCGTATTTCTGATAGATCTCTTTCCTCTCAGATTGTCGGTAAGGACCGTATGGTCCGCCAATATCTGGACCCTCATCATACTTAATTCCTAACCAGTTCAATCCATCGATTAATTCCTGTTCTGCATCAGGAAGGTATCTCTTCGTGTCCGTATCCTCAATCCGTAATATGAATTGACCACCATATCTCTTTGCAGTCAAAAAATCATAAAGTGCAGTTCTGGCACTTCCGAGATGCATATGACCAGTGGGTGAAGGTGCAAAACGAACACGAACAGGTTGATTATTGGATTCCATATAGCTCCTACGTTATTTTTGTTGATGCATCAATACACTCTCGATTAATCCGATTCCCAGCATTAATGATAACAGTGAACTTCCACCATAACTAATGAATGGTAAGGTCTGGCCTGTGACAGGGATGACCCGTAGATTGACACCAATATTCACCGCTGTTTGGAAAAAAATAAGTGTCGAAAAACCAAAAGCAATCATCGCTCCGTAGTTGTCGCTTGCCAACCTGGCTGCTCGGAAACACCGAATGATGATAAAAACAAGCAATCCGACGATAGCAACGGTTCCTATGAAACCGAATTCCTCGGCAATGGCCGAAAAGATGAAATCCGTGTGCCGGACTTTCAAGAATCGGAGTTGTACCTGTGTTCCGTGACCATACCCTTTTCCTAGCCATCCACCATTTCCTATTGTAATTAAAGCTTGTTGGACATTGTAATCATTTCCATGCCGGGCATTAGGGTCAGGATTAATAAAAGAAATAATCCTTTGTTGCTGATATTCCTGGAGAAATGGAAAAGCAGCGATAGATAACACAACAACCGAAATAAAAAGAATTACAAGATATTTATTAGGTAATCCGCTAATCCAAAGCATTGCAAACCATATGACAAAAAGCATGATCGACGAACTGAGATTGGGTTGCAGCAATATCTGCACTACTATCCCTGCAACAATGATGAAACTTATTAGCACCCATCGAATGTTTTTTGGTTTTCCCGAGTTTCTGGAGAAATAATCTGCAAGTACCAAAATTAAGACGATTTTTGCTATTTCAGCTGGTTGTACGTTTACCAATCCCACTTCTAACCATCTTTGAGCGCCAAAACTTACAGTCCCCGCTATGAGGATTACGGCTAGTAAAATAATCGTAACTATATAAAAAAGTTTTGATAGATTTTTCCAATATCGATAATTTATTAATGCGGAAATTAATAGCACCACCAAACCAGCCCCTAAATATATGGCTTGTCTTCTAACAAATCCGGCCAATTCAGTATTACCTGCGATAGCGGATTGGATCATTAAGACACCAAACAGGCTTAGCAAAACAACCGCGCCAAAAAGCCAGAAATCAAAGTGTTTCCATAATTCACGATTAAACATTTTTTCCTGGTTATGGAAGAATTTCCTGGTCTATGCCATTCGCTGAATCAATTGCTTTCAGCTCAAAATAAGCTTCCATTACTTTTCCAACTATAGGTGCTGCTACAGCAGCTCCTTCAGTGCCATTGTAAACAAACGCTATGATCACAATTTCAGGGTCGTCATAAGGTGCATATCCTACATACCAGGCATGGGATGGCCAGGCTTCAGGCTGACATAAATTTTTCGATTGCGCCACATCATCACAATACTCTGCGCTTCCTGTTTTCCCGGCTGATGGTACATCATAAAAACCTAATGTAGAGGCTTTAGAAGCCGTTCCATATTCAACTACAGCTCTCATCCCCTGCTGGGCGTATTCTATAACCCAAGGTTCAACAACCTTTTTCTCACCTGTAGGTTTGTTATCTGCGTCAAATATGTCGATTAAGGGATCCTTTGTAATGTCCCAAACTAGTTTTGGTTCAAAAGGTTGTATTAAATTTCCTTCAGAATCTATGATTTCTTTAATAATTGTGGGTTGCATATACTTGCCATCATTTGCCAGGATAGCAAAAGATTGAAGGACCTGAAGGGGTGTTGCCAAAACATACCCTTGTCCGATGGTTGTGATGTAGGTGTCCCCAGTAGACCAGTTTTCTGCTTTATTTATACGCTTGTAAGTTGGGTCTGGAACGATTCCTTTTACTTCTCCAGGGAGCTCAATACCTGTCTCTCGTCCGTACCCTAATGCTTCAGCATATTCTTTTGCTCGCCAGACCCCTAATCCACCATCGGGTACCTCACCCTCAAAACCCCCACCAATTTTATAAAAGTAAATATCATTCGACAGAGCAACAGCCCTCACAAAATTGCATTGGCCATGGTCAACTCGTTGATAATTAATATATTCACGGGGAATGCCTGCTTCATTTTCACTATATTTTTGCATGATTATAATCGAGGCCGGTGTTTGTATCTGCTGTTCAGCAGATACAACTCCTTCGTTTAACGCACCTATTGCTGCGACCATTTTATATACTGAACCAGGTGGATGTGCTGCAGATACTGCATGATTTAATAATGGATAAAGCGGATCCTCGGATAATTGGTAATAGTAATAGGCAGGAATCAGTCTTTCCAATCGGTTATTTTCGTACGTCGGTTCCGAAACCATCACCAGGATCTCCCCGGTTTTTGGGTTCATTACAATCACAACACCATTTTGAGATTTGATCCTTCCAGACCAGGTATTCCAGTAATCTAATTCATCCTGCAGTATCTTCTTTGCTGCTGATTGCAATCGTGTATCGATCGTTAATTTGACCGTAAATCCTGGCACAGCATCGATTGGAGCTTCAATATCCTTTATTTCTTTTCCTGCATTATCGACTTCAACAACTCGGGTGCCGTTTGTCCCCATCAGTAAATCGTTCATAGACAACTCAACGCCTGCGAAACCGATTTTGTCTCTTCCGGCAACAAATCCCTTTTCTTCATAAAAATCTTTTTGCTCAGCCGTAATGGGTCCCAAAAATCCTATGAACTCAGAGGTTAAGGAACCTGTCGGGTAATGTCTAACGTAACTTATGTCAACATTAACACCTGGCCAATCTGTTGCTCTTTCCTTAATAATTAATGCGGTTTTTTGATCAATATTGCATTTTACTTTTATACTTTGATAAGGTGCATTGGTATCTCCGATTAGAACGATTTCTTTTATCCCAAAATCGGATTCACATTCAGAAAAAGTTGTTACTGATTGGTCATTGATCACACCATTGGTTACAGGTATATTGATCAATTTTGATAATTCCCTGAAAATTTCTTCTGTGGTCCCTGTGTCTAATGGTAAATTCGCTGGGGTGATTGAAACATCAAAAGAAGGGACATTTTCTGCGAGGATAAATCCATTCCGGTCAATAATCGACCCTCTTGTTGTTTGGACGCTTAAATTTTTGATCCGGTTCTCTTCGGCCTGGGCTTGATAATCGGCTCCTTGCACAATTTGTAAAGAAAATAGCCTGAAAATGTATATCAGGAAGATACCACCAATAATCCCGTAAAGTAGAAGGAATCGTTTCTTACTGAAAGAATATTTTTGTAGGTTTTCTGGGCTCATGCGATTTCTTCTTGTGGATGAAGCCAATACACAAAATCTTTTACAATAAGATAGATAGGTAATGACAAGATCAAATTTATTAACAACGAGGGCATAACAACAGTAGTGATGGCTTCTTGAAAGATCAGTGGAACTCTATATGTTTGAACGGATAACAAACTAATCATATAAAAAAAGAAACTTCCACTGGTGAGGACAAGGTAAAAAGAGAGAAGTGGCGATTGCCAAAGTCTTTTTTTAACAAAAACTCCAAAAATATAGAGTAGGGTAAATCCCAATACGATTGCATACCAGGGTAATCCCGATACATAATTTGAAAGAAGAATGGTAAGGATAAACCATATCCATACATGTCTATTTTTCTCCAGAATAACCCATGCAGCCAACCACACAATCAGAATATCGCCAAAACCACTGAGTATTGTAAACTTGCTCAGAACGCCTATCTGAATACTTATTAATAATAAGATCACTGGAATAGAAATTAGTTGGGACATTTAATTTTTTTCTGTCAATACAGAGTAATCAACAGGTTTAAAATTTGTGATAATAAGTACTGCTCTTAGTGTTGAAAAATCCACTACTGGCTGAATTGTAGCTTGTTGAAATAAAGACCTGTTATCACGGATGATCGACAACACCTGCCCTAATAAAATATCAGCGGGAAATGATCCCCCCAAACCGGAAGTTAATACCAGATCCCCTTGCTCGAGGTTGACATCAAGATTAACCATTTCCAATGATAAATCTCCAGAAATCGTGCCGCTAACCTGCGCATCAGTTTTCGCTTTTTCAAGTCGCACATTAACAATTGAATTAGGATCAGTAATTAATTGGATTCTGGCAGCGGTAGCAATCACGGCATCAACTCTGCCAACTAATCCTTGCTGGGTCACAACTGGCATTCCCTTGAAAATACCATCATCTGATCCGTGATCAATAATTACATAATTCAGGAATGGACTCGGATCCCGTCCAATAACTGAAGCAGCAATATATTTATTCTCCGGTCGAGAACGCGCAAAATCGAGCAACGCATATAATATTTCAGTTTCTGAAACTTGCTGCTTAAGAATTAATACTTCAGCTTGAAGTTGTGAAATCTCATTCTTCAGATCTGCATTTTCCTGTTGAAGAACAGTAACATCTCTAGGGACTGTCAAGAAATCTTCGACAGCTTGAATCCTTTTAGATATCCAGCTTTGGGAAGCAACGAGCGGAGAGGCGACCGAACCGATAATTCGTCCTAGCAATCCACTAATTGCTAGTAATATTACCCCTAGTAGTGCTAATCCTATGACAATCGGCTGCCAATGCTTAAAGCTGCCTTTTTTCATTTTATATATTTCATCCAGTGTTTCTAGTACGATCCATACCAACCAGGAATCTCTCGTGTGCTGTAAGGTTCTCTAAAACCAAACCTGCTCCCCTGGCTACACAAGTCATCGGATCATCAGCAATCCAAATTCTCAGATTTAATTCGTCTTTCAATCTTGGAACTAGACCAAGTATCTGGGCTCCTCCTCCTGCGAGGCAAATACCATTGTCCAGAAGGTCAGAAATCAATTCAGGTGGAACCTCATCGAGTGCATCTTTGATCGTATCGATAATAACCTGGACAGAGTTGGACATGGCTTCTCGAATTTCAACAGAAGATACTTCCATTGAGCCAGGTAAACCGGTGATAAGATTTCTTCCTCTTACCGTATAGGTGAGCTCTGTTTGAAGGGGATATGCAGAACCAATGTTTACTTTAACTTGCTCTGCCAATCTTTCACCAATTAATAGATTGTATTTTTTACGAATGTATTGAAGAATATCTTCGTCAAGTTCATCACCCGCTACTCGTAATGAGCGGGAGATCACAACACCACCCATCGATATGACGGCTACTTCAGTTGTCCCACCACCAATGTCAACAATCATCGTACCTTTCACATCATTGACAGGTAAGCCTGCTCCCAAAGCTGCAGCTCTGGGCTCTTCAATAAGGTAAGTCTCACGAGCTCCTGCAGCCATTGAGGCATCATATACAGCCCGTTTTTCGACTTCAGTAGCCCCTGATGGTATGCCAATACAAACTCTAGGTCGAGGCATCGGCACTACGGTCTGCTGATGTACCTTTCCGATGAAATATTCAAGCATCGATTTTGTGATCTCGAATTCTGAAATGACGCCATCCCGTAAAGGTCTGATCGCCACGAAATTTGCCGGTGTTCTGCCAACCATTTCTTTAGCTGCAGAGCCGACCGCAATGGTTTCTTTGGTTTTTTTATTGACTACGACCCAGGAAGGTTCGTTAATAACGATACCCTTGCCTTTAACGTTAACCAGCGTATTTGCTGTTCCCAGATCAATTCCTATATCTAATGAAAAAAAACCCATCAACCAACTTAAGAGATTGGCTGCCAAAAGACTCTCCTGTCAAATCATTATCCAGCAAAAAAAAATTATACCATAGGGGGGTGTCAAGAAGATCCATGCCATTATCCATCATACTTCATCAGCATTGACAAAACAACTTATCATCAATAGAATATAACGCAATGCGGGTGTCGCCAAGTGGTAAGGCAGTACCTTCCCAAGGTACCATTCCGTGGGTTCGAATCCCATCACCCGCTCTTCCCTTAATTGCACATAACTTGCAACAATAGAAATTTGTCTATAATCAATATGTCAGAGTTTGCAAATCTATAAAGCAAATATCTTTGGATTAATGCTAGAATTTTATATCGCGAGGTATAACCTAGATGAACAAGTTAATTCTCCATGTGGAAGATAATATTGATAATCGCATTCTTGTTCGAAGATTGCTGGAATCTCATTCATATAAAGTTATCGAGGCTGTTAACGCATACAGCGCAATCCTAAGTTTATGTAAATATCGTCCGGATCTCATCTTAATGGATATCAATATCCCGGATGTTGATGGATATACTTTAACAACCAAGTTGAAATCTGTTCCAGGTGTTCAGAATATCCCGATCATTGCAATAACAGCCAATGCCATGCGGGGAGATCGCGAGAAAACCCTTCATGCCGGATGTGATGGATATATCGAGAAACCGATAGATATAGATAATTTTTTGAACCAGGTCAACTCATATCTTGGTTTACAGGCATCTCAAGGATTCTAATGCCTTCCGAGACAAATACCCCTACTGCTCCAGGTGAAATCACTTCAATTCTTTCAGAAAAAACGATCCTGATCGTCGAAGACAACATGGGTAATTTCATGTTAATTGCACGAATGCTGGCAAATCTTGGTGCCCGCTGTGAGTGGAAAACATCAGGATTTGAAGTTGTCGAATTTGCTTCTACCTTGCAGAAGCTTGATCTTGTGTTAATGGACATCCACTTGCCATATGAAGATGGGTATGCTGCCATGCGTAAGATTAGACAAGCAGATGCTCTCAAAGGAATTCCCATTGTTGCCGTCACAGCCGATACAGGAGTCAAACAAATGAATAGTGCTCAAATGGCTGGTTTCAATGGGTTTATTGGCAAACCACTTAATCCAGACCGATTTCCAGACCAGGTGAAACGAGTTTTGTCAGGGTCGCCTGTATGGGAATACAACTAAGGAGAATTTATGATTGATCAAGTGTCAACATCAACTCCTCTGACCAAGCCACCGGTTTTTCGTAACGTTCTTGTCCGGCGTGTGCTTAGTGGTCTGTTGTTTATTGCTCTAATCCCTATTCTGATCATTTCTATTTTAAATTTTCTTCGAACCCAGAATGTGTTACAAACTCAGACAATTGGTCAGTTATCTTCATTATCAGAATCTTATTCTCAACAGGTCGAACAATATTCCATTACCCGCAGGCAAGCTCTTGATCAAATTAACCAGTCAGCAGGATTTGACACAAATGTTCTTACTTTGTTTCAAGGAAAATCAGCTTCCTCATACTATCTAGCCTTGTCATCAGTTACAAATTATTTTAATCAATATATTCAGACACCTACAGAAAAAATATTTGACCAGGTTTCAATTGTAGATTCTGCCGGTTTAGTATTGGTTTCCTCTAATCAGGACCTCACGGGTAAGAACCTTACAGACAGCTACTTCTTAAAATCACTCTACCAGTCCAATTCTTCTGTTTTCAGTTATGATCCCGGGGGACTTTTTCCAGGCCAATTGGTATTGGTTACTACAAAAATTTACAGAAATCCATTAGGTGCGCCAGGGTTAACTCTGATTGGTTTTTCAACTTCGTCATTACCATTGTCATTGTTAAACACTTCTCAATCTTTTTTCGCTTCAAGCAAAGGGTATTTGTTAACGGCAGATAACAAACTTGTTTCTGCAGATCCTGTGACTGGTCTACCAATTGTCAATGAAATTTCGCAAGATGCTTTAGACACGATTAAGACCAGATTAGCATCAAGTGGAGAAGGCCAGGATTTTCAATATTTGAGTTTCGATTCCACACCTGTGTATGGATATTACAAAGCCTTAAGATTTTCCAAATCTGATCTCATTATCGAAGTTCCACGCGAGGCAATTCTTGGTCAGATTAGAAGCATGGTTCCATTTACTCTAATCGTTTTGGCTGCATTGATGTTGGTCTCAGGTCTATTGGTATACCTGTCCTCAAGAAGGATGGTTACACCGTTAACAGAACTAGCGAGAAACGCTCAAACATTTGCATCAGGTGACTGGTCCTATCGAGCCAAGATCAACCGAGATGATGAAATCGGTCTATTAGCATATTCATTTAATAACATGGTTGACCAGCTTACAGGGTACTACCGATCCCTTGAGGAAAAGGTTGAAGTCCGCACACAACAACTTCGCGAAGTCGCTGAAGTCGCTCAAACAGCGAGTGTTGGTCTCAACCAAAGGGATATTTTCCATAAAGCTTCGGAATTAATAACTGAAAAATTAAACTTGCCATATCACGCCATATACTCTGTTGATCCAATTGCTCAGACTCTGACGTTGATAGAACAAGGCTCAAAGGTTACCGATGCGCTACCTGAGATTGATACCGCCATTCCAATCGATACGGATTCAATGGTAGGTTGGGTGGCGTTGAATAAACAACACCGTCTCACAGGAAACCTTCTTTCTGAAGAAAATTTCACAAAAACGGAAGGGCTCATGGAATCAGCCCTCAGCCAAATTGCCATTCCTATTACCATTGAGGATTCTGTAATAGGTGTTTTAGATCTCCAGAGTCAAAAAGCTAACGAATTTGATAACGAGTCCATCACGGTTTATTCTTCCCTTGTCAACCAATTGGCCACCGGCTTACGTAATGTTCAGGTTATTGAATCAGCCCAGGTCGGTCTTAAAGAATCAAATGCTCTCTATTCAGGGAGCCGTCAGATAACCATTGCACAATCCTTGGATGAAGTTGATAGGCACCTGGCTACTGTTTTTAGTCAGACAAATTATGTCTCTTTCTTTTTTAGTGTTATTGGAGATCAGGTTCACTTGATCAACATTACCGATCCTAAAGGCACACGTCTTGACCAGACCCTCAAAGGGTTTAACATCCCTCTTGGGAAAGGGTTGTCAAGATTATCTGCCACTGGCATGTTGATCCTGGATGATTTAAAAACTGAATCGGATTTCAGCAACCTTACTGTCTATTTTGATAGAAGAGGATGCACATCAATTGCTCTTTTACCGATCACTATTTCAAAAGAATTAGGCTACCTCCTGGCAATTGGCTCCAGAGAGCCTCAACCCATTGCCACCCTTCAGATGCAACCCTACCTTAGTCTTTCACAAGTCGCTGGTACTACTATTGAACGTTTATCATTATTATCCAATTTGAATCAACGTGTTAAGGAACTAAGTACCTTAACTGCCATCAGCCAATCAGCAACGAATGCCTCAACACTTGATGACCTTTTCAATCGATTGCATACAGAATTAAACGCGACTTATGGAAAAGAGATTGGGTTCTTTGTAGCCTTGGTCAATCAGGAACAAAAAACTGTCGAAATCCCCTATTACAAAGAAAAAGAATCTATTAGTGTTTCATCTTATCCACTCACGGATGATCTTGCTTCAACGATTGTAAGAAATGAAACACCACTGTTGCATAAGGATGCCTCTGTTCTTGGATTGCGAATTGTGGAAAATGGAGAGCTTTCATTAATAACAAAATCTTTTCTTGGATTACCGTTATTAATTGCTGGAAAACCGTTCGGAGCAATTGCCGTGTTCAATTCCGAATTGTCTAATCAATTCAGCGACACAGATGTTTCATTACTCAACACAGCCGTTCCTCAGATATCCTCCTCAATCCAGAATGCTAAATTACTCGAATCTCAAAATAACGCGATTAATGCTTTTGAACAGGAGAAATTCCTTCTTAACTCATTGTTATCGAACATCCCAGACGAAATTATTTTCAAGAATTTAGACGGGGAAGTTATCAGGATGTCTGATTCTGCCTCCAGGCGTTTAAGTCTTAAGGAAATTATTGATAGTTCAGAAGTTGGTGTCGAAAAAGGGGAGAATGAAGCAGAATCTGATAACGCAGTAATTGAGACCAACACGCCAATCGTTGGTGTCATTGAGGAAGTTGAAAAAATTGATGGGAACAAAGGCTGGTCTTTATCAAGCAAAATCCCACTACAGACAGAAACTGGAGAAGTTGCTGCTCTATTGAAAATCTCCCGTGATGTAACGGAATTGGTTCAAACACAAAATATCGCCAAACGCCGAGCAAATCAGTTGGTTACCACAAGTGAAATTGCCCGTGAAGCTACTACCGGTAACCTTGATATCAATGAGACGTTGAAAAGGTTGGTAGAACTCGTTAAGGATAGGTTTGGCTTTTATCACTCATCGATATTTTTGCTCGATGCACTTGGACAATTCGCAATTCTAAGAGAATCTACCGGTGAGGCTGGTGCTGAGTTGAAAGCAAAAGGTCACAAATTGGCCGTAGGATCAGCTTCTATCATTGGGCAAACGACTTCAAAAGGGGAACCGGTTGTGGTGGGAGATGTGACCAAAGAGCAGAATTACTATCCCAACCCACTTCTTCCCAATACCAAGTCTGAATTGGGAATCCCACTAAAAATTGGCGATCGTATCTTCGGAGCACTTGATGTTCAATCAGAAGAGGTAGATGCTTTTTCGCCAGAAGACATCAATATTCTTCGCATCCTTGCAGATCAACTTACGGTTACGATTCAAAATGCGAATTTATATACAAAGACACAACAAACCTTGGAACGACACCGGATACTACAGCAGGTAACAACTGCCGCTGGTCAAAACCTCACTTTCGAGGATGCAATCCGCAATTCGATCCAAACAATGCAACGAATATTCCCCAAGGAAAAAATTTCTTTATTGATCCCTACTTCTTCAAACGCTCTAAAGATTAGCTCATATGCCGGGTACTCCGCTACAGATATCGTTAAGGATGAAAAAATACTGGGTGAAGGTTTACTTGGTAAGACAGGGTCAGAAATGAAACCGCAATTCTCAATAGATGTATCCACTGATGCTGCTTCTGGATTGATGTTCACACAATCCCGCTCATTCTTGGCTGTGCCTGTTGTCTATGGAGAACGTCTCTTAGGAGTTATCGATCTGGAAAATGATGAGCCTGGTATTTATGATGAAAATGATCAGGAGATTGTTTTAACCCTAGCAAGCAACCTTGCTTCATTGATTGCCAATATCGAGTTGGTCGATCAGATCAAGTTACAAGTTGAAAGGCAACGCCAACTATACGAAATTTCCAGCAAAATTAGGCGTTCAACCGATGTTGAAACAATCATGCGCACCTCACTTGAAGAAATTTGCACAGCATTAAATATTAGAAAAGCATCCATCGAATTGCTTCAACAACAGGAGTATTCGGAAGAGCCTGTTATTCAAAAGGGTAAATAATTATGGAATACTTGCGATCATTACTACCCAATCAAGTTCCTGCGAATATTAATCCCAGGGATGAATTAAGGCAATGGCAGGAGAGATCTCTGCACTATCTGCTTATGGGATTTTTCCTCATCGCCTGGATTATCGCATTATTACTTATTAGGTCCTCAATTTCCTCAGGAAATTGGACTTACTTTTTCGGTTGTCTTTTCCTTGCTGGAACATCATTGATTTTATTCCTGGTGAGAAAAATCACCTATCGCATTAGATCCATTGCAGCCTTGTCGATTTTTTACATCTTTTCCACAATCGTGTTTATCCGAAATGGCTGGGGCGGTGTTGCATTATTACTATTGCTTTCTTTTTCATTCCTCGCCACAGTTTTTCTGTATCATAAACCCTCAAGAGTCGGTATCGGTTTAAGTATCGGTACATTACTTTTTTGGGCTGTTTTGAGAAGGGCTAACCTGGTTCCAGGTATCGAACAATCATCTATTCTTGTAAACCTCATCGTTGATATTGTTTTGGTCTTTTTTATCGGAGTAGTTGGAAATTTCGCTATTTCAGCACTAAAGAAAAAGTTTATTGATGAGCATTTTAAGCTTATTGCATCAGACAACAAAAACTTAGAATTAAACGATCAATTATCCCTTCAACGGGAATCACTTGAAAAACGTGTTTTTCAACTCCGCACAGCGTCTGAAATCACACAAACAACATCTACAATTTTTGATACTCAAGTTCTTATTCAACGTGTCGCAGACTTGGTTAAAGAACGATTTGATTTGTACTACGTTGGAATTTTCATTATAGACGAAGCGCGTGAATATGCCGTCTTGCGATATGGAACTGGTGACGCTGGGCGTAGAATGATGGCGGCTAAACATAAATTGGCAGTGGGCGGATACTCCATGATTGGTTGGGCAACTCAAACAAGAAAATCAAGGATCGCATTAGACGTTGGTGAAGAAGCAGTTCACTTTGATAATCCGCTATTGCCTGAAACTAGATCAGAACTAGCTTTACCTATTGTTAGTGCTTCCACGGTTCATGGCGCGATAACCGTCCAATCTCGTGAGGTAAATGCCTTTGATGAAAACGATGTCATCATCCTTCAAAGCGTTGCAGATAATCTTGCGATTTCCCTTGAAAATGCATCCACATTCCAAAAAAATCAAAAAGCTCTCGAAGATATCCGAGTCTTAAATCGTGCTTATATTAAACAAGCCTGGTGGGACCCTCTCGATGTTGACCGAAATCTAAAGGTAGATTTTGAGAATCCACTTGCAGCCGAAATATCTTCCAAGGTAAAACCGGTTGAAATACCTCTTCTACTTCGCGATGAAGTTATTGGAAAAATCAATCTTGAGGTTGGAAATTCTGAACTTTCCCAGGAAACCAAAGAATTCTTGAATTCCATTTCAGTTCAAACAACGGTTGCACTTGAAAATGCTCGCCTTATCGAAGAATCACACATGGCAGCCTTACAAGAACAACAACTTAACGCTTTAACTTCTCAGTTCTCTCGAGCTGCTTCTATCGAAGAAATACTCCGAACCGCAGTTATGGAGCTAGGGAAATTACCGCAAATCCAGGCTGCATCGATTGCTCTTGTACCGCCGGAAGAAGTAACTCCTCAGGATCAATTACTATCCTCCGAGAAAGAAGAATAATGATAAATACAAATTTTACTAATCAACAAAAAAATCCCTCGTCTGACCAACAAGTTGGTTTTGATGAATTGAAATCAACTTTACTGCAAAATTACCTAAGTGGTTCGATTATTTTAGGAACCGCCATTTTCTTTATTAACCTATTTATTGCAATTCAACAGAAAGATCTAGCTGTCGGGATATTGTCATCCCTCCTATTTCTTATCCTGTTTATTATCACATTTACAAAATCGATCCGTTTTTCCATTCGAAGCATTCTGCTAGCAAGCCTTTACATAGCAGTTGGAGTCATCAGTCTCATTTCATCAGGCATTAATGCAAATGCAATTCTCTACTTCTTCATTTCAATATTACTACTTGGAATTCTTTTACCGGGTACTGCTTGGATATTTGGTCTCATTTTTGAGGGTCTTCTGGTTTCTTTACTCGGTTTTTTCATACAATTCGATATTATTCAACTCAACACATTCTTTACCACTTCAAATACATTGCTCAATTGGTTCACAACAATTACGATTACTCTATTTGCCTCATTTGTCCTAGTCGCTCCCCTCGCTCAATACCTCAAGAAACTTCAAATAGAAAAGAATGAGATTTTGAAAAAAGCGAATGTTTTCCTAGAGGCTAACAAAGGATTGTCAGAAAAAGTGGAGGTTTTGGAAAATGAGTCTGATAAGCAACGATCCAAGATGATTGCTATCAGACAAATAACACGAGATATCACACAACAGACAAATTTGCAGGTTATGTTAACTGAAGCTGCAGAATTGATCTGCAATCAATTCGGTTTCAGTTATACAGGAATCTTCCTAGCCGATGAAAAATATGAATATGCTGACCTGATTGCGGGAAGTGGTCAGGCAGGAAAACAGATGATCGAGCAAGGTCATCGGCTTCGCATTCGAGAAGAAGGCATTGTCGGCTACGTCGTCTCCCGCGGTGAAACACGCCTTGCATTAGATGTCGGTGTGGATTCTGTCCATAAGTTAAACCCTCTTTTGCCTGATACCCGATCTGAAATAGGCATTCCATTAAAGATAGCCAACAAGGTGTTCGGTGCCCTGGATATTCAATCGGAAAAAGAATCTGCCTTTTCTCAAGACGATGTTGACCTGCTTCAATCCTTGGCTGACCAGTTAGCCTTAATCATTGCCAAAACCCAGCAGATTAATAATTTGGAATCTGAAATGAATGACCTCCGTTTTGGAATTGGCGAATCTGTGCGCGGTGTATGGAGATCACATTTGCAAGGATCGAGAAAAACATTAGCGTACAAATACTCTAATAATCAATTAATGGAGGATGAATCAGTTCCTTTGTTGGAATCAGGTAATGCGCAAAACACAAAATCTACTGTTGAATCTGCAGGAGAAGGGTCAATTCTGACCGTCCCGATTAAATTACGCGAACAACTCCTCGGGGTAATCAAATTAAACTACAATGGGAAAAAAGTTCCTCCTAAATTAGTGAATCTTGTTACAACAGCTACCGAACGACTATCTGTTGCATTAGAGAACGCTCGACTGCTTGAAACAATTCAACAACGAGCAGAACGGGAGCATACGGTAGGAGAAATTTCATCAAAAGTCAGATCAGCACAGACTGTGGAAAACATTCTTCAGACCGCTGCATCTGAGCTTGGGAAGACATTAGGCGTGAATGAGGTCAGTATCCAATTAAAAACGATTTCTAACACTGAGCAGGAATAATCAGTGGAGGGTATTAATGGCAAAACAACATCAAAATGAGTTTTTTGAAAGCTTCCAAAAATGGTTCAGGGAAAAAAACCCTCCCCGACTATTCTTAAGAGTCTTAATAGGAATACTGGGTTTTAGCTCGATATTATTAATTGTTGGAGCTATTTACACCAATCAATCCAGCATTCTGATTCTTGCAGCCGCATTCTCCATTACTTCCATAGTTGGAATACTGGCGATAACGAATTTTTGGCTGACCCCTGTAACTAACAAGCTATTATTATTTGCATTGTGTCTTGAGATCTCAATTGCATTAGCATCTTCGATCTTTCCTGTTTTTTCAGGTTTTCCATATGCTATCCTTGCACTATCGGTTGCTTTTGCAATAACCTCTTCTTTTCCTGGTACAGCCTACACAGATTGGGTGATTTGGACTGGTCTTTTAGGAGCGATCGGCTCCATTCTGTTGAGTATTCTTGCACCTTTTCCACAAATAATTGATCCGATTATTAGATATGTTATTATCGCTGCCGCAATTTTTGTTTTAGCAGTGATTCTATTAATGTTTATTAGCAGGTCAATAACGGTCAATCTTCGCGTTAAACTAATTTTAGGTGCGCTGGCACTTTCATTGGTGCCAATTTCGGCACTGGCCTTGATCAACAATCAATACTTACGGAATTCAATTCAACAACAGTCCAATGATACTTTGCTGGTGGCAGCAAACCAGGTTATTTCTGATATCGATAGTTTTATTAAACAAAACCTTGATTCCACTACCAGTGAAGCAGGTCTGACTTCAATTATTGACTTCCTTACCCTTGAACCGCAAGAAAGATCTGGTTCGTCAGAAGAGCAACAGGTAATAATCGCTTTCAAATCTTTACAATCTAAACAAAAGGTATATCTGCCATCTTATGCGATCCTTAATTCAACAGGAACCAACCTTTTGGATACAAATACAACCAATATTGGCAAATCCGAAAGGTCTACTTCTTATTACCTGAAATCTGCGAACACAGGTACTTCTATAGTTTCCTCAGTAGAATTTATTCCGGGAACCCGTGAAGCTTACATTAACTTCATTGCTCCCGTTTTTAATCAATCGAATCAATTGTTAGGGTACTTGCGCGTTCGATATGATGCCCGTATTCTCCAAACTATTATCGAATCCTATGTTGGTTTCATTGGCAAAAGATCATACCCAATTCTTATTGATGAAAACGGTTTGCGCCTTGCGGATGGCTCCTCGCCGAATCTGATCTATCGTACTGTTAGTCAACTTCCTACAGCGAAGTATGACGAATTGGTAAGCCAGAACCTGCTTCCAACATACATTCCCCAATCATTGTTACACTCTAACCAGCTGGATATTTCAAATAGCCTGCTTGCTGGCGGTGAAACCAACTTTTTCTCTACCTCCTCGACAGTAGGAAATGCCGCAATATCCCAGCTAGGTGTTCGGAAACAGATTTCACAAGAACCCTGGCAGGTTATTTTCCTTCAAGACCAATCCAGTGTCGCAGCGTCAATTACTAATCAAAATCGCTTATCAGCCATCACCTCAACGTTAATTGCTGCTTTCGTGGCAATCTTTATCACAATTGTTGCGGACTCCTTTTCCAGACCTATCCTTGATCTCACAAAAGCAGCAGAAAAAATCTCTGAAGGAGATCTTACAGTTCAGGCCTCTGTTAAATCCAGTGATGAGATTGGCATCCTTAGCACTTCATTCAATTCAATGACACGTCAGTTAAAAGATTTTATCGATTCCCTGGAAAATCGTGTTCAAGAGCGTACCCAACAGCTGGCACAACAATATGAAACACTTCAATTCCGATCAAGGCAACTTCAAACTGTTTCTGATGTTGCTCGGGGTGTGGTTTCTACTCGTGATTTGGAAACATTGCTTTCCACGGTGTCTAACCTTATTAGCGAACGGTTCAATTTTTACCATGTGGGTATTTTCCTGATCGATGCAAATAATGAAAACGCGGTTCTTCGTGCAGCTAATTCAGCCGGCGGAAGAAAAATGCTTGCACGGGGTCATAAATTACAGGTCGGTCAGGTTGGTATTGTGGGTTTTGTCACTGGATCGGGTCAACCTCGTATTGCCACAGATGTAGGTCAGGATGCAGTGTTCTTCAATAACCCGGACCTTCCTGATACCAAATCAGAAATGGCACTTCCTCTAAAAGTTGGTGACAAAACAATTGGAGCTCTTGACGTCCAATCCACAGAATCCAATGCTTTTTCTGTTGAGGATGTTGAATTGTTTACCACACTAGCTGACCAGGTGGCAATTGCTATCAATAATAATCAGTTGAATGAAAATACTTCTCAAGCCCTTATTGAAGCTGAGCGGATTCACCGTCAATACCTGAATCAGGAATGGACAAGGCAATCAACTGAAGCAAACGTAAGTAGCATCCGCTATACAAATGAGGGCTTACAGGTCTTTTCTGAAGAATTACCAGAAGTAAACATGGTATTGGAGACATCCCGACCGATTTTTAAAACTCAAAAAGATCCTTCATTGGCAGGTCAGTACAGTTCAACGCTTACAGTTCCAATCTTGTTGTATGGCGAACCTATTGGAGTGATTCACTTGCAAGACTCAGATTCCAAACCATTGTCGTGGAGTCAGAATGATCTTGTAACTGTTCAAGAAGTAGCCAACCAGGTATCCCAATCTCTTGAGAACGCCCGATTGTTCGAAGAAACCATCCGGCGTGCTGATCGTGAACGAAAGGTTCTTGAAATTACCAGCAAAATTCGATCCACTAATGATCCACAGCATATGTTGGAAATTACTCTTGACGAGTTGAAGAAGAATCTTGGCGCGAGTAAAGCTCAAATTGTTTTTAATGTCGGAAATTTAGGTAATAGTTTTACCATCCAGAATGATGAAACTGAAAATGATGCTACCCCACAAGAAGCAAAAGGGTCTGAGGACTAGATGAGCTATATTATTTCCATCGCAAATGAAAAAGGTGGTGTAGCAAAAACCACAACCACCCTCTCTCTTGGAGGAGCACTGGTTGAAATGGGAAAGAAAGTTATGCTGGTTGACCTTGATCCTCAGGCTAACCTTACCTTGTCGCTTGGAGTAGAACCAGATCAAAAAGTGAATTCCTTGATCAATTTGATTCTGGACAATAAACCAGTTGAACAGGCACTTCTTCCCACACAAGTAGCTAATCTCTTGCTATTTCCTTCGAATTCGGATATACGCATGGCCGAACGATTATTGCCCATGCAATCTGAATACCATCTTCTTCTGAAAAAGCTCGTCCAACCCCTTGAAAAAGACTATGATTTTATCCTCTTGGATTGCCCTCCATTTCTTGGCGCAATAACGCTCAATGCACTGATGTCTTCTAACCTTTTAGTTTTACCAACACAAGCAGAATACTATTCAGTTTATGCATTGAAAAATATGATGGCGATGGTCCGTCAGGTAAGATCTTTGGGGAATTCTAATCTTCGATATCGGCTTCTCCTGACAATGTTTGACAAGAGAAACGGAATTCATCGCAGCCTTGCAGAACATTTGCGAACATCATTTAACACTGGGGTATTGGATACAGTAATTGAAATTGACACTCGCCTAAGAGAAAGCCCATTGACCGGACTTCCAATCGTCTATCATGCTGCCAAAAGCCGTGGAGCACTTCAATATAGGTTTCTAGCGCAGGAGATTTTGAATTATGTCAAAGCCTGAATACTCAAATAAAATCAGCAAACTTCTATCAGGGATACAGGATGATAATAGTCTCCTCAATCCGATAGAAACCGGGATGAATAACCTCAGCTATAATTGGGAATGTGATGCCAATGGTTTATACACGTTTTGTTCAAATGAGGTAATTGATCTCCTTGGCTTCTCCTTAAACGAAATTATTGGAAATCCGTTGCTTTCTATTGGGCTACCGGTTTCTGAACAATCGAAGCTACGTTCGGCATTATTATCTGAAACCTTTCCTTGCGATGTTGAATTAGTATTAGCCACTAAGAATC
Organism: uncultured Anaerolinea sp.; assembly: GCA_964557895.1. Classification (GTDB taxonomy): domain Bacteria; phylum Chloroflexota; class Anaerolineae; order Anaerolineales; family Anaerolineaceae; genus UBA6107. The sequence goes on along the minus strand of CAZLBG010000002.1, from coordinate 143,745 downwards.
GTAAAAGTCTAAAAACCCGTTGGAATCTCTTTAAATTACTTGACAACAAAAATCAACTCACAGGATACAAAGGGGTCGTGCTGTTCCTTGAAAAGCCAATCCAAACAGGCGAACTTATCGAACCAATTGTAGAGAAACCCCTGGAAACTTCAGTAATGCCTGATGAGTCAACTTCGGAAGAAGATACATCTCAATCGGACATTCAAACAGGGATGCTTCCTGAAATTGAGCTAGAAGAACAAAAGGAAGTGGAAAAAACTACACCTGTGGTCCGAACTACTGGAAAAAAACGGGAAGTCAAACCCAAAGCTGCGAAAAAGCCTAATGTAACAACCTCCCCATTAAAAGCAATCCAAACTGCACCATTACCGCCAATTTTTTCTACTATTCCACCAGCTCCTGTAAGCGAAATAAAGAGCCTGGCTGAAAATTTTGCTGGTTTAGCATTGACTGATGGAGAATTTAAACCCTCGGGATCTGTTTGGTCAAAACAATCTGAGATAAGCCTTCTTCATAACGAAACGATTTCCCAATCAGGTAGTAGCGACGCGCCTGCGGTAATTGTTACACCTTTAAAAATGCGCGACCAACAATCGGCGGTAATTGAAATCATACATGATTCACAATCGAGGAAGTGGACTCAGGAAGATCGCCTGCTGCTTCAAGAGGTTTCAACCCAATTAGGTCTTGCACTTGAGAATGCACAACTCTACTCTACAATTCAAAAGGAACTCCATGAAAGAGTAAGAGCTGAGGAAGAAACTCTACGTCGTAATAAAGAGTTAGCAATACTCAATCAAATCGGTCAGCGCCTAACAAAATTGGTTGGACAGGAAGAGATTTTTGAAATCATTACCTCAATGTCACAGGAAGTCTTAAACCAAAGCAATATGCTGGTTTCCCTTGCAAACACTGATAATAAAACTTTGATGTTCCCAGTCTGCTTGGTTGATGGGGAAAAACAAAGCATTGATCCACGAAGATTTCAAAATGGTTACCAGGAGAAGATGATCGAGGAGAAAAAACCACTTCTGGTAAATAAGATGCTTAGCGAAAAAGTTAAGGATCCACTATTTGATCATCCAAAAAACAAACCGCTTTCGATGATTGCTGTTCCATTACTTGTAGCAGATAAAGCAATTGGAGTCATTTCTGTCTATGATTTCACCAAGGAAGATTCCTTTAACCAGGTACAGATTGAACTCCTTTCTACGATTGCTTCACAAGCTGCAACAGCCCTCGAAAACACGAACCTGTTTACTGAAATCCGCGACGCACTTGCCTTGATCGAAGTAAGAGAGCGATATCAATCAAATGTAACCAACGCAGTGGCAAAACTAAGTGAAAAAGGTTCTTCGCAAGTAAACGCTCTTCTAGAAGCGCTTGCAATGGCTTCCACTTGTGAGGCTGTTTTCTATGCACCAGCCATAGATGATCCCAAAGTTGGTAAGGCATGGTCACCCCAGGCAATTTATATCGAAAAAGGGTCAACATTATCTTTGCCCATCATGCCATTGGAAAAATTTCCCAATTGGGTAGAAAAGATGGAGAAGTCAGCTTCGGAGGTTTTCACTCCTTCGTCTTGTCCTGAACCAGAACAAGCTTTCTTGGTTGAAAACAATATTAAATCAATCCTGCTATTTCCCTTGAGGATCATGGATCAACCGACCAGTATCATTGGATTGATAAGCATCAAGAATGAAATTGATTGGAAATCTGAACAGATAGAAATCCTTAGCATTGCCACAGATTCGTTTAACAGCACTCTAATCCGTGAAAACTTGCTTAACAAAGTTCAGGATTCATTAACAGAAACCGAGAGTCTATATACAGCATCCCACAACCTTGCTCTTGCTGAAGAAATGCAAGGAATGTTGGCGGCAATTGTTGAGGGGGTAAATATCCCAGCAATAAACCGTGGGGTACTGGTACTATTTGAATACGACGACCTGAATCAAATTTCCCGTATGTCTGTTGATGCCAACTATCATTCAGGAAAAGGTACACCTCCCCCCGCTCGTGGAACAGAGTATCTTGTTTCTCTATACCGCTCAATTTTCATAACAGAAAACCCTGTCTTCTATGATGATTTGCTTGAGATCCAACTTGATAAATCTTTACAAGATATTTTAACCAGGCAAAACATTCGCTCTATGGCAGTTTTACCTCTGTGGTCTGGTAACAAACAGCTTGGTGTAGTTTTATTACAAACTTCCCAAAAACACACATTTACCTCCCAGGAAATGCGCACATATCCCCCTCTGGCAGGTCAAATGTCAACGTCAATTCAGAACTTAATGCTTTTTGAAGAAACTCAATCAGCATTGTCAGAAACCGAATTGCTTTATAAGATTTCAAGTGGTATTTCGAAGTCCAGAAGCATGGAAGAACTAATACGTCTTGTTGGTGAAAACGTATTGCCTGAAACATCTGACACATTATGGTTGTGCACAAGTGCCCAAAATACAGCAACAAAAGAGATTGAAACAGAGATTATTGGATCCTATTCTGTTGGTGGCGAGTATCAAGAATCTGGAATCAAATTAGACTCCAGTATGGTGTCTTTCATTGATTTTAAATCTGCAGAACCATCAGTTTTTACCGATCTTGGAGAATCAGAAATTCCTGCAAATACACAGGGGCTTTTTAAGAATCTCGGAATTAAATCAGGTGCCATATTCCCGTTACAATCAGGCGGCAATCCCGTAGGACTTTTGATATCGAGTTCAAAACGATCTGGTGAAATCTCTCCGGATAGCATACACACCCTCCAAATTGTTACAAACAGCATTGCAGTAGCTATTGAAAGGCAACGGTTACTCTTTGAGGCTCAAAGACGAGCTCTTGAGCTTCAAACTGCTGCAGAAATTGCCCGTGATACAACTAGCACCCTTTCATTGGAAATCCTCCTGAACCGTATCGTAAACCTTGTTAAAGAACGATTTAATCTCTATCATGTCTCAATTTACTTACTGGACGACACTAATGAGTATGCGCTCATCCAGGAAGCGACCGGCAGCGCTGGACAGGAATTGAAAAAACGAAATTATCGATTAGGTGTTGGCTCTAAATCTGTGATCGGTAAATGTTCTGCAATGGGTGAAACGGTTATCGTTAATGATACAGCCCATAGCGATATCTTCTTCCCTAACCCGCTGCTTCCAGATACGCAATCTGAATTGGGTTTACCACTCAAAATCAGTGGTAAGGTTATCGGAGCAATTGATCTTCAGGCACGCGAACCGAATGCATTTTCTGACGAGGAGATTGCAATCCTTCAAATTCTCTCCGACCAGATTTCGGTGGCTATTGATAACGCGAAAGCATATGCAGTTTCGCAAAAAGCAGTTGAAGAAATGCGTGAACTGGATAGGGTTAAAAACCAATTCCTTTCGAATATGAGTCATGAGCTCCGAACTCCATTAAATTCCGTGATTGGTTTCTCCCGTGTGATCCTTAAAGGAATTGACGGTCCAATCAATGACGTGCAGCAACAAGACATCACAGCAATCTACAACTCTGGTATGCATTTACTAAACATGATCAATGAAATCCTTGATCTCTCCAAAATCGATGCAGGAAAGATGGAACTGCAAATTGAAGATATTAATTTGTCGGACGTAATAAATTCTGCCATCACGAATACCTCGGGTTTATTGAAAGATAAACCGATTGAACTGGTTCAAAAAGTTCCTGCTAACCTTCCAATCATTAAGGCAGATGAGATACGGATCAGTCAGGTTTTGATAAATTTAATGTCCAACGCAATCAAGTTTACAGAAAAGGGTAGCATCACAGTCGAAGCTTCGATATCGAAGTCGCCTGACAATAAACCGGAAATGTTGATCACAGTTACTGATACAGGCATGGGGATTGCTCCGGCTGACCAGGCAAAACTCTTTCAGAGATTCTCACAAGTAGACGACTCCCCGACCAGAAAGACCGGGGGAACAGGACTTGGACTCTCAATTTGCCGTTCGCTCATTGAGTTGCATGGTGGAAGGATTGGTTTACAAAGCAGTGAGGTTGGAAAAGGAAGTATTTTCTATTTCACATTACCAATGCCAGATTATATTCCTGCTTATGATCTATCTCAACCTGCCCTAAGCACTAACATCATTCTTTCTATTGATGATGATCCTCAGGTGATCTCACTATATGATCGATTCTTAAAAACTCAAGGATTTGAAGTAATCCCCCTCACTGATCCCGCGAAAGCGATTGACCGGGCAAAAGAGCTAAAACCATTTGCGATTACGTTGGATGTTATGATGCCCCAGAAGGATGGGTGGCAGGTTTTAAAGGAATTAAAACAAAATCCAGAAACTCGAGACATCCCAATATTAATATGCTCAATTCTTCAGGAAGAGGAAAAGGGGTACACTCTCGGAGCTTCCGAATACCTCGTGAAGCCTTTCTTGCAGGATGACCTGGTAAATGCGATTCAACGGCTCAATAAGGATGGTTCGGTTCACGAAATCCTGGTTATCGATGATGATGAAGACGATTTACGCCTGATCCAAAAAATGCTAGAATCCGAAACTTCAATTCATTTGACAACCGCACCGGGAGGAGTGGAAGCTTTATCTACACTTGAAACCCTTACCCCAGATGTGATAATCATGGACTTGTTTATGCCGCGTGTCAATGGATTTGACCTGTTGGAAAAATTCCGGGCTGAAGTAAGACTAGACCGAATACCTGTAATAATTCTAACTGGCGCAGATCTTGACCTGGAACAACAAAAACAGATTACCGAAATGAGCAATCTGATGCTTTCAAAGAGTACTCTCAATGAATCAGAGTTACTTACATCGATTCAACAAGCTCTAACAAATATTAAGTCGAACAAATCAACGGAGTGAAATAAAAATGCCTTCGCATTTTATCGCTGAATGCCTGGACTGTGGTAATAAATCTTCATATTTTCCAGGATCACCTGCCTGCCCTAATTGTGGCAGTTACTGGCGCGAAGCCAGGTATGATTACGAAAATTTATCACGCGCGCTTTTACCTTTACTAAGAGATCGCCCTTTCGATATCTGGCGATATCACGAACTTCTGCCAGTTCGATCTCCTAATCCTGATCTGTTCATGGGAGAAGGAGGAACCCCGTTAATCCATGCTAATAATTTGGGTTTAATGTTAGGACTGACAAATTTGTTCATAAAGGATGAAAGACAAGGTCCAACAACTTCATTCAAAGATCGACAGGCGGCCATCACAATCAATGCCATCAAAGAATCTGGAATTGATGAGTTTGTCTGTGCGTCTACCGGCAATGTTGCTATATCCTATTCTGCATACGCCGCCCGTGCTGGGATCAAGCTCTGGGCATTTCTGACCAGCCTCGTTCCGGCTGCAAAAATGAGGGAAGTAGCAATTTATGGTACCCAGGTTGTAAAAGTAACAGGATCCTACGATCAAGCTAAGGTTTTGGCTGATCAGTTTGCCAAGCAGCGCGGATTACTTTTGGATCTTGGAGCAAGAAGTATTACTTGCATCGAAGCAATGAAAACAATTGCTTATGAAATTGCAGAACAAATTACTGAACACATTGGGATTGAACTTAACTCAGATTCTCAGCCCCCCCCCCCTGTTTGGTTAGCTCCAGATTGGTATTTTCAATCTCTTAGTGGAGGATTGGGACCGTTAGGTGTAATAAAAGGTTTTCAGGAAATGCTCCAAATGGGTTTTATCGACCGCATACCCAAAATGGGGATGATACAGGTTGAAGGATGCGCCCCCATGGTTCATGCCTGGCATCAGAATCGCGATCAGGCGGTTCCTGTGCAATCACCTCGAACCTTGATTGCCACATTAGCCACAGGGGATCCGGGAAGAACTTACACTTTGCTTCGCAGCAAAATGAAGAAATCCAGTGGGGGTTCTTTTGAAAGTGTTACTGATGATGAAGCTTATCGCGCCATGCACTTATTGGCAAAAATGGAAGGCTTGTCAGTGGAACCAGCAGCGGCGGTTGCCTTTGCTGGACTGGTTAAGATGGTGCGAGCCGGTTTAGTGAAACACGACGACATCGTGGTCATTAACTGTTCTGGTCACACGATGTCAGTCGATAGTGATGTCCTTGGCGACGGATGGGCTCACACTGTAGATTTAAAAGGTAAATCTACATTAGAAAATCAAGAAGAAGGATTGCTTGCTGCCCTTAATAATGTGTCAGTCGACAAGTACCCACGTATTGCGATTGTCGATGATGCACCAGACGTACGTAGATTGATCCGTAGAATTCTACAATCTCAAGGAAATTACATTTTATACGAAGCGGAAAATGGAAAAACAGCGATTGATCTGATCCGGAAAGAGCACCCCAACCTCGTGATTCTTGACCTTATGATGCCCGATATTGATGGTTTCTCAGTTATGGATGCACTACAGGAAAAGGAAGATACAAAGGATATACCAATCATTGTTGTCACCGCAAAAGAACTCACCTCAGCGGAAAAGAACCGCCTCAAGGGTCACATTCAGTCCCTGATGCAAAAAGGTGATTTCCTAAGCGATGATTTGCTCGATGAAGTTAGATCCTTGGTCAAGTAGGGGGATTTGTGAAGCGACGCACAAAAGGAATCGTTGCAGCCTTAAGTTCGGCAATATTTCTAGGATTGACGCCAATTTTCGGGAAACAATCCATTCTATATGGTTTTTCTCCGCTGGCAGTTGTTGCAATTAGAACCATTTTAGCGGCTTTTCTATTTTTCTTGTTTCTTCTTATATTTAAAAGATCTTACTTTTATATCTACTCTTTAGGGCTTGTCGGATGCCTTTTAGCCGGTTTTATCAATGGATTGGGGTCAATTCTTTTCTACACAGGGTTGTCTAAAATAGATGCAGGTATTGGACAATTACTCTATTCGTTCTATCCATTGTTTGTCGCATTCTGGCTCTTTATCGATCGTCAATCCATCAGCAAAATCACCCTTCTACGATTAATATTATCGCTTCCAGGAATCATACTCTTATTAAGTAACTCTACTACGAAAATTGATATGGTTGGTGCTGCAATGATGTTTGGAGCTGCATTGCTCTATGCATTACATCTCCTGATTAATCAACGTATCCTGTTTGAAGTTCCAGCACCAACGGTAACCTTTTATACATTATTAGGTATGTCTGTTACGGTTAGTGTTGCTTTCTTCATGTTTAAACCAACTCTCCCATTACCTGGAACTCCGTGGTGGCCGCTACTGGCATTGGGCTTTATTACCTTCCTTGCACGATTCACGCTTTTCTTTGGGGTTAAACAATTGGGTGGCTTACAAACCTCTCTTCTCGGGTTAGGCGAATTACTGATAACACTTGTGGCGTCGCAAATCTTTCTACATGAGGTCCTTTCAGCAAATCAATGGATTGGAGCCTTGCTGATAGGTCTTAACATGATTCTAGTTGCTTACGATAAACCACCAGTTGAGAAACGCTTAGGTAAAGGTTTTCTCAATTGGCTTGCACCTCCGAAAATTTCTCCAACCGATTTCCCATTTCGTCATTAATTAAAAAGAGAAACCTCAGGGTTTCTCTTTTTAGGGTGGCTGATGGGGGTTGAACCCACAACATCTTGATCCACAGTCAAGCGCTCTGCCATTGAGCTACAGCCACCATGATCTCGCCGATTTTATCATATCCTCGGTTACAACGCAATCATTGAACTTACTACATCGATAATTTGACTAATGGGAACATCTATCTGTGATCCATCTTTAAGATTCTTTAGTGCAACATTTCCAGATTCGATTTCACTAGGACCAGCGATTATCACCAATGGAATGCCGAATCTATCTGCAAATCTAAATTGCTTCTGAAGTTTCGCTATCTGAGGAAAAACAACTGAATTAATGCCAACCTTATGCAATTCAGACAATATCTGATAGGAAAAACTTCCTGTAGATTCATCAAAAAGTGTAATGAGAACTTGAATACCAGATTGTAGGTTTTTTTCAATTTTGCCGTATTTTTCAAGAAGAATGCTGATCATAACATCACCCATGGCAAAACCTACTCCAGGCAATGGGTCACCCCCTACATCGCTAACCAGATTATCGTAATGACCGCCCCCTAAAACTGCCCGTCCGTCTCCTCCGACATCCCATGCCTCAAAAACGATACCAGTGTAATAATCCAGCCCTCTTATGATGCGAGGGTTAAATTCAACGTAACTATCGACCTTCATAACTCTTAGAATTTCGAAAACCTTTGATAAATCATTGGATTTTTGCCATAAATTTCTATCGTTTAACACACTTTTAATTTTTTCAAGTTGCAATTGAGAAATACCTAAATCAAGGATTAATGAATCCCATACATCGGTTGGTAATTTATCCATCCGATCGACAATTTTAATAACCATTTTCCTTTGTTCCGGAGTAATTCCGCTTTCTGATAGAACAGTTTCCATTAATTTGCGGTCGTTTATGAATATTTTTACTTGGTTAGGTTCGATGGTTAACGATTTTAGAAATTCCGCACAAATGCAAAGAATTTCTGCATCTGCATAGATAGAATTAACCCCGATGAGATCAATATTCCATTGGAAAAATTCCCTTGTCCGTCCTTTTTGAGGTTTTTCATATCGCCAGAACGGACCAAATGACCACCATCTCAATGGATAGGAAAACTCATTTTGTTTTTCTGCCACCATTCTGGCTAAAGATGGAGTTAATTCTGGTCTCAGTGTTATTAAATCACCTCCTCGATCCGGAAAAACAAAAGATTGTTCCTTGACAAGCTCTTCGCCTGATTTTGCAGCATAAAGCTCAATTTTTTCCAGGAATGGACCGTCATATTCCTGGTATCCGAATAATTCGGATACCGTTCGAATATGCTCAAGAAGAAAATTCCTGATTCGCATTGTCTCAGGATAAAAATCTCGAGCGCCTTTTACCCCTTGGATAATATTTCTCATGTGACCTCAGTAATAAAAGAAGATGAATAGTACATTATATTAGAAACCAGCGAAGAAGTTCACTTGCAGATTTTCGAATTTACTGTATGATATCATCTAAATTTGTGTACTGGCAAAGGTGTTCATGAAGGTTAAAGAATTAATTCAATTAATCGATGGCCATTTAATCAATCCGTCAGCGAATGTTGAAAGGGAAATTAAGGGTGGATGTGGGGCTGATCTGATGAGTGATGTATTGGCTTCCATTCAACCCGAAGCAGTTCTATTAACCGGATTGTGCAACCCTCAAGTGATTCGCACAGCTGTTATGGCCGATGTGGCAGCAATAATAATTGTCCGAGGTAAGAATATCCCTAAGGAGACTGTTGATCTGGCGCATGAAGAGGAAATTGCATTAATTACTTCTCCTTTTGGTATGTTTGAATTAGCCGGTCGTTTATACAATGCCGGGTTGCCCAGTCTGGAACAACCCGTTGGTGATGGTTTGTGTGATTGCGGAGAGTAACCGATACTTCCAATGCCTGAACCTGTCCGAAATTTCTCCGATCAAGATGCAGAAAATATTACCCGGGTTGAGGAATTAACCTATGAACTAAAGGTTGAAGAAGTGATGACAAAAGATCCATTTGTCGTCACTCCAGAGATAAAAATGAATGATCTTCTTGAACTATTCAGGAAGAACAGGATATCTGGAACCCCGGTTGTAGTAAATCACGAATTAGTCGGAATTGTTAGCATCGAAGATTTGATTCGCTGCCTGCAAAGTAATGATTTATCCTCCCCTGTTTCCAAATACATGAGCTCAAAATTACTTACCACCAGGAGTACTGACCCTGTCATTGAGGCATTGAAGCTTTTTGTAAGCTCCCATTTCGGCCGTCTGCCTGTACTGGATATCAATGGCAAGCTAGCTGGAATCATTACCAAAGGGGATATCACATCAGGTATTTTAAAAGCTCTCCAGCATGATTACCAGGAAGAGGAAATAAGGCGCTACCGCGCAAGCCACCTCTTTGAAGATATCGTTTCCGATCGATCTAGCTTGATTCTCCGTTACACCATTGTTCAAGGGGACTTCATCCATGGCGGAGCAGCATCTTCCGCTATTAAAAAAGCATTGCTACGTCTTGGTGCATCCCCTCAAATAGCACGACGAACAAGCATCGCTATTTATGAAGCAGAAATGAATCTGATTATCCATACCACTCACGGCGGCATCATTCGCGTTGAAATCGAGCCCCAGCAGATCTCAATCAATATTTCTGATGACGGACCTGGAATTGAGGATGTCGAATTAGCCATGAGACCGGGTTTTTCGACTGCCACTGAGACAGTGAGAGAATTGGGCTTTGGGGCTGGGATGGGCTTGGTAAATATTCAGCGTTGTGTAGATTCAATGCGTCTGGAGTCAGTATATGGAAAAGGAACAAACTTAAGATTAAAAATCAACCTGCAGGATACAGAATCTGTAGGAGAAGGTCCAACCCAGCCTAAGGAGAGGTGAAAATGAACTTACAGGACATTATCACAAAACTTGACCTCGAAGTATTAACCGACAAAGTGGATTTTAAATCCATAACCCCAACTTGTGGTTATGCGTCAGATCTTTTAAGCTGTGTAATGGCAGGTGCACCCCATAAGTCGCTCTGGGTGACTTTACAGGCACATTCAAATATTATTGCTGTTGCAACGCTGTTGGAACTATCAGCAATCCTAATTACAGAAGGCGCAAGACCTGACGCCGATACCATAAAAAAGGCAAATGAAGAAGGGATCGTTTTGCTCTCATCCGTAAAATCTACTTTTTTCATTGCCGGTAATTTATGGGATATGGGAATGCGCTGCACACCTGCAGAATAAACTGGATTGAATTCAACCCTGCAAAAATTTCGTTCCGATTTACATGTGCACACGGTCTTATCACCTTGTGCCGATGTTGAGATGATTCCTCCTCTACTCGTTGAACAAGCATTAGATGTTGGAATTCAGCTAATCGCAATTACAGACCACAATTCATCCCTAAATTTCATGTCAGTAAAGAAAGCAGCCGAAAACACAACATTAATAGTTCTCCCTGGGATGGAATTGCAGACCAGAGAAGATGTTCATGTCTTATGTCTGTTTGATACGATAGATCAGATCAATGCGCTCCAAAAAACAGTTGATGAACACCTTCCTGATTTGAAAAATCAGCCTGATCATCTTGGGGAACAGTTCATAGTAGATGAAACCGGAGAGTTTATCAGACGAGAAGAAAGATTGCTTCTAAACTCCACCACTTTATCGATGAAGGATGCCTTTTACCTGGTTGAAGGTCTCAGTGGTTTGTTCATCCCCGCTCACGTAAACCGAAAAGCGTTTGGATTGATCGAGACACTGGGCTTTGTACCTCAGGATATCGATATACCCGCAGTAGAGATTTCACGACATTTGACACCAGAAGACTCGATTCGGCTTTTTCCTCAATTAACTGGTCATCCAATAATTCAAAATGGCGATGTTCATCGATTGGATGAATTTCTTGGAACTCTTTGGTTTGATATCTATGAGCCGACAATCTCAGAAATCAAAAAAGCCTTGAAATACGAAAATGGAAGATCTTTCAAAGTTTCTTCACCCAACATTACGTTATAATACACATAAATTTATTATCGGTTGAAGAGAATAGCGACAACAGTCAATCGAATGGATGACATTTGTATATGGTCACCATTGCTGATGATTGATAAACTTAACCTGCCAAAAGTATTGGTACTTAATCCAAATTGGAGCATGTTCATGACAACCGCACAAACTGCTTATTCAACCCGAAATAATCCCCTTACGATTCCAGAAACAAAGTCGTTGATTGACAAAATAATAACTGATAACCGAGAGCGACCAGGAGCAACAATGGTAGTTCTCAATGAGCTCCAATCTGCAATTGGTTTTGTCTCAGAAGAAATGCAAAACTATGTGGCCCAAAAGCTCAAGGTTCCAGTCTCCCGGGTTCATGGTGTGATCTCGTTTTATTCCTTTTTCACTACAACTCCGCGCGGCAAACACACAGTGAAGTTTTGCATGGGAACTGCTTGTTATGTGGGCGGCACTTCTGCCCTAATTGAAAAAACCAAACAGGTATTGGGTATTGAGCCAGGGCAAACGACTAAAGATGGAAACATCACCGTTGAAGTCTGTCGATGTGTGGGAGCTTGTTCGCAAGCTCCGGTGATAGTTATTGATGAGGATGTGGTAGGGCGCGTCAAACCCAACAAACTTCCTCAGATTCTAAAACCAATTCAGGAAGTCGTTGAGTGAGAGAACTGTCTCTTCACCTTCTGGATATTGTAGAAAACAGTATTTCAGCAGGTGCAAAGAATATAACAATTAACATTTTTGAAAATAGTACTACTGATCTTTTACAAATTGAAGTTTTCGATGATGGACGCGGAATGTCTGCGGAGATGGTGAAACAAGTTATCGACCCCTTCGTTACATCCAGGACTACGCGTAAAGTCGGTCTGGGGATACCCCTTCTGAAAGAAGCAGCAGAAGCCTGCAAAGGAACCCTGCAATTGAAATCAAATTTGGGTAAGGGTACAAGTCTGGAAGTTGTTTTCCAACGTAGCCACATAGACCGGATGCCGCTAGGAGATGTTTCAACCACTTTTCTAAACTTACTTGTATCCAATCCCGATATTCATTGGGTCTTTCGGTACCAGGTAAATGAGAATGAATTCTTTTTTGATGACATTGAAGTAAAAGAGGCTGTGGGTGATATTTCTTTTACCGAACCAGAAGTATTAAAGGTAATTCGAGAAATTTTCGAAACAGGTATTACGAATTTGAAAAGCATGAATTATTAGGTCATCCTGTAAAAATAAGGAGTAGAAATGGCAACAATAAAAAGTCTTGATGATTTGAAACGTGCTCGGGAAGAAGCCTTAAAAAAGCGTGAATTAAAAGCGTCTTCGGGAACTGTTCAGGTTATTGTTGGAATGGGAACATGCGGAATTGCAGCGGGTGCCCGCGATACCATGAAAGCAATACTTGAGACAATTGAAAAAGATTCGATTAATGGCGTTCTGGTTACCCAGACTGGTTGTGTTGGAGTCTGTGAAAAAGAACCAATTGTCCAGGTGATTCATGGCGAAAACCCAAAGGTCAGTTACGGAAAGGTCACACCAGAAATCGCTCGGCTCATCGTAAAAGAACATGTAGTAAATGGAAAGATAGTTGAAAAGAACGTAATCAATCTCTAATGCTCTTTGCAGAGCATAAAAAATTAAGGTGATTCAATGGCGTATTTTCGATCTCATGTGTTAGTTTGCGTTGACCCAGAGTGTTTAAAACATGGCGCTCATGAAGTTTTAGACTCTCTTCAAGATGAATTAGTTGCTCAGGGGCTCATTGACGAAATCCAGGTTCTCGAAACTTCACGTATAGGAAGCTGTTCTAATGGCCCCGAGATGATGGTTTATCCTGAAGGGATTCATTATGTTGGACTGACCCCAGATGATGTTCCTTATATAGTCGAAGAGCACTTTCTCAAAGGGCGGATTGCTACCAAGTTCGTGGAGCAGGAAAAGAAGTTGGTTGATGAAGAGTTAAGTGCTCCTACTTCCAAGGAAATAAGGGTTGTTCTCAAAAATTGTGGCAAGATCGATCCTGAAAACATCGAAGACTATCTTGCAGAAAATGGATATGAAGCACTAGGTAACGTTTTAAGTTCCAAGACACCCGAAGAAGTGATTGACATCATCCTTCAGTCTGGTCTCCGTGGACGCGGTGGGGCTGGATTCCCTGCTGGAAAAAAATGGCAATTCTGCCGTGCATCAAAGGAAACACCAAAATATGTGATCTGTAATGCGGATGAAGGTGATCCTGGAGCCTTCATGAACCGTCGCGTTTTAGAAGGCGATCCGCATGCGGTTCTTGAAGGTATGATCATTGCAGCCTATGCAATTGGATCAAACCAAGGTTACATTTACTGCCGTGCTGAATATCCAATTGCAGTAAAAACTCTAAATATTGCCATAGACCAGGCTCGTAACCTTGGTTTGCTTGGAAAGAATATACTTGGCTCAGGCTTTGACTTTGATCTCGAAGTCCGAATGGGAGCCGGTGCCTTTGTTTGTGGTGAAGAAACTGCTTTAATGGCTTCCATCGAAGGCAATCGTGGCGAACCCCGCCCCAGACCTCCTTTCCCTGCGGTTAAAGGTCTTTTTGCCAAGCCATCAAACATTAACAATGTTGAAACTTATGCAAATGTCCCTCAGATTATTCTAAAAGGTGCTGACTGGTATGCCAGCATGGGAACTGAAAAATCAAAAGGCACCAAGACATTTGCCCTTGCTGGCGATGTTAAACATACCGGTCTTATTGAGGTACCGTTTGGTATCAGCTTACGGGAAATCATTTATGATGTAGGCGGCGGTATAAAAGATGACAAGGGTTTCAAGGCAATCCAGACCGGTGGTCCAATGGGAGGCTGTCTGCCCTCTGAATATCTTGATCTACCAGTAGATTATGAAGAACTTGCAAAAGCCGGTTCTATCATGGGATCTGGCGGTTTGGTTGTGATGGATGATGAAACATGCATGGTGGATATTGCAAGGTTTTTCATGGAATTTACCCAGGATGAGTCTTGCGGAAAATGCACACCCTGCCGTGTAGGCACGAGACGGATCCTCGAAATACTTGAGCGCATCTGTGATGGCAAGGGTAAAGATGGTGATATTGAGACCCTCGAAATGCTTTGCCGCGAGATTAAAGGGGCTAGCCTCTGTGGCTTAGGTCAGGGTGCACCAAACCCTGTCGAAAGTATCTTGAAGCATTTCAGATCCGAGTATGAAGCTCACATTTATGAAAAAAAGTGTCCTGCAAAAGTCTGCAAATCCCTCATCCGATACGAAATCATCGATGGAACCTGTACTGGCTGCACAGTATGTGCTCGCAATTGCCCTGTGAATGCCATTTCCGGTGAACGACGTCAAACACATGTGATTGATCCGGATGTTTGTGTACGTTGCGGTATCTGTATGCAGGTTTGTAACTTTAATGCAATCGTAATAAACTGAAATTATTTTGGTACTGGCATTAAACTGCAAAGGAGAACAACGAATGGCAATAGAGGTCAAAGACACCAAAGCTGTCCTGAAAGCTGTTCAAGATGCTGTGTCAAGGTTTGGAGCTACGCAAGACGAACTGATCCCGATATTAAATGATGTAAACCGTGAAATCGGTTATTTACCGGGAGAAGCTCTTGATGAAATAAGCAGGTTGCTTCGAGTACCCAAAAGTCATTTGTTTTCCGTTGCAAGTTTCTACCGGATGTTATCCACAAAACCGAGGGGTAAGCATGTGATTCAGTTCTGTGAAAGTGCTCCTTGTCACGTGGCTGGCGGTCGAGAAGTCTTCCAGGCTGTTAAGGAGGCTTTACTAATTCAGGAAAATGAAACAACACCAGATGGTAAATGGACACTTACGACAACAAGCTGTCTTGGTGTATGTGGCGTTGGTCCCGTGATGATGATTGATGATGATGTCTTTGGTAATGTTGATCCAAAGCAGGTTCCTTCCATCCTGGCAAAATACAAATAGAGGAGCCAAATATGAAAGCTATTCGATCAATGGTGTTGGTTTCAAGTGATGTTGCCAGTTTGGAATTGGGAGCGAAAGATATCTACCAGGAATTTCAACGGGAAATACAATCCTTTGGACTCCAGGATGAAATATCACTTACCATGGTTGGGGATATCGGCAGACATGATGCTGTACCTCTGGTCATCGTATATCCCGAAGCCGTAATCTACGGTCCTGTAACTAAAGAAAGTGTTCACACAATTGTTGAAGAGCATCTCTATAAAGGCAGAGTTGCAGTTGGTCTTCAAGCCCCGGTGCGTGAGTTATCCGGGAGGATAGCCTGGTTATCTGCGAGAAAGGGAACATTACCAGCAGAGCAGCGAATTGTTCTTGAACGCGCTGGTCTAATCGACCCCGATTCAATTGATGAATATATTCTGCATGATGGTTATACCGCACTTGCAAAAACCCTTACTGAATGTTCGCCAGAGGATATCTTTGGAATTCTTGAAAAATCCGGATTACGCGGACGTGGTGGTGCTGGATTCCCAACCGGGACAAAGTGGCGCTTTGTTAACAAAACAAAAGGCGATAAAAAATACGTGATCTGCAATGCAGATGAAAGCGAACCGGGAACTTTTAAAGATCGCCTAATCTTGGAAGGCGACCCTCACTCCATTATTGAAGCCATGTCAATCGCTGCTTTTTGTGTAGGAGCTGACGAAGGGTTCCTGTATATCCGTGGAGAGTATGTATTAGCTCAGAATCGTGTAAAAAATGCGATTAAACAAGCTGAAGAAATGGGATTCCTCGGTGAGAACATTTTTAACACTGGATTTAATCTGAAATTACATGTTCACGCCGGTGCTGGAGCTTACATATGTGGAGAAGAAACCGCACTGATTGAATCCATTGAAGGGAAAAGAGGTGAACCTCGCGCTCGCCCGCCCTACCCGACAACCAATGGTTTGTGGGGTAAACCCACCCTCGTTAATAACGTTGAAACTCTTGCCAATATAGCTCCAATAGTACGCAACGGCGCTGATTGGTATCGTAGTTTTGGTCCCACAGCCAGTCCGGGCACCAAGGTATATACAATCCTTGGCAATGTAAATGTTACTGGTTTGATCGAAGTTCCTATGGGAATCACTCTGCGAGAGGTAATTGCCATTTATGGTAAGGGGATGAAGAATGGCAAAACCTTCAAACTTGCACAGACTGGTGGCTCCTCTGGATCGATCGTACCAGCAACCCTCCAGGATACCCCAATGGATTTTGACTCCTTCAGTAAAGCTGGAGTAGCCTTGGGCTCAGGAGCACTTCTGATCTGTGATGAGGATACTTGTGTTGTTGATTTGGCAAAGGTTCTCCTCAACTTCTTCCGCAAAGAATCCTGTGGTAAATGCAATCCATGCCGCATAGGTAATCAGAGGGCATTTGAGATTCTATCTAACATATCTGAAGGCACCGGGTCGCTTAAAGACCTTACCGACCTGATGAATCTTAGTGATAACCTCTATCAGTTATCGAATTGTGGTCTTGGTCAGACAGCTGGTGCGCCTATCAGGGATATCCTGAATCATTTCCGAGCTGAGGTAGAAGCTCATATCCGGTTAAAAGTATGCCCGACGGGTGTATGCCCGATGAGCGGTAAGAAAATCTAGTTATTTTCCCATGATAGGAGAGAATAAATAATGGTCAACATTACGATAAATGGAAAGACACTCGAAATTGCAGAAGGTACCACGGTGTTACGAGCAGCCCAGGCAGCCGGAATTGACATCCCGACCCTTTGCGATCATCCCCATTTGACACCTTATGGTGGTTGTCGGTTGTGCCTTGTTGAAGTTGAAGGCGCTAGGACTTTGCAGCCATCCTGTACCCTACCCGTAAGCAATAACATGGTCATCAAAACAGATACCAAAAAAGTATTGGATGCTCGAAAATTTGTACTTACCCTGCTCTTTAGTGAGCGCAATCATTTCTGCCCGTACTGCCAGGTAACTGGAGGTGATTGTGAACTTCAGAACGCAGCATATCATGAAGGGATGACTCACTGGCCGTTGCAGCCGAATTATCAGCCTTATCCTATGGATGCTTCACATCCTTATATCATCCTCGAGAACAATCGCTGCATCCTTTGCCGTCGTTGTGTTCGTGCCTGTGGGGAGCTCATCGGCAACTTCACACTTGGATTTGAAGAACGGGGCGCTAAATCTATCTTGGTTGCTGATACCGGTGTTCCCCTAGGTGAAAGCACTTGTATCTCCTGCGGTTCCTGCGTTCAAGTCTGTCCCACCGGCGCATTAATTGACCGCTGGAGTGCATATCGAGGTAAAGAGACCCAGGTGGAAAAAACCAAGACGATCTGTGTAGGATGTTCGTTAGGATGTGGTATCGATGTACTAACTCGAAATAACAGCCTGGTTCGAATTGAAGGTGATTGGGACTACAAAATGAATGAAGGAGTCATTTGCGAGGTTGGACGTTTTGCCCCAATGACAGAAAAATGCGAAAGAATTGCCACACCCTTGATTCGGAAAAACGGAATTTTAAAAGCAGCCACATGGGACGAAGCAATTTCAACCATTGCGAGTAAGATAAAAAGCTCGCCGAAATCAGTAGCAGCTTTGATTTCTACCCGCCAACCGGTTGAAACTCTATCCAAATTCAAGCAATTGTTTGCAGACAAACTCGGATCGGATGCGGTTACTTCCACTGAGGAAGGAATCTTCAGTCGGAATTCTGCATTATTTGCTGAATCCCAGAAGTCCTCTTTTGAAGGAACCTTGGAGGATCTGAAGTCCGCGGATGCAGTTTTGGTATTCAACGAGGACTTAACAAAGGACCACCAGGTTGCAGGCTTCTTCATTAAGCGAGTTCTTCCATTCAATACAAAATTACTGGTTATAGACAGGCACGAGAATGGTCTCTCCAAACATGCGAATAAAGTGATATCCGCGACAAAAGGCTTTGATTCGGATATTGTTAAATCCTTGATAGCTGCGATTGCCAAACTGGGAATTGCACAGAACAAAACAAACATATCAGCAGCTGAACTTCAGTCCAATGCTCAAAAAACCGGATTGTCTACGGATGATTACCTTGATGCAGCTTATGTGATCGCCTCCGGTGAAAAACCTGTGATCGTCTACAAAGATGGTGAGAGCATTGAATCTCTCAAGCAATTAGCTGACTTAATCAATGCGAAGTTATTTTGCCTTAAGGGAAATGCTAATAGTCTAGCCGCTTCTCAGTTGCAATTGGATAAGTCTCTTAAACTCGATGGGAACAAGATACTTTATGTAATAAATGGAGATGAGGACCTCACCCAGAAATCGATAAAGGAATTTGAAAAAGTTCCTTTCAAAGTTGTCCAATCTGCATATGCATCTTCATTAACCAGTATTGCCGATGTGGTGCTGCCTTCAACGAATTGGCTCGAGCAGGAAGGTCACTATATTAGCGCTGATGGAACTGTTTTTGAGGCGAAAAGAGCTCTGGTTCCTGCTGATGAAACATTAACACCTTTTAAAACCTTGGATATGCTAGCGAATTCCTTGGATGTAGAATTATCAAGTGAATGGAAAAAAGATATACATCATCGAGTCTCTCCAAGCAATCTGGCGAGATAACCTGACTGGTAAAAGCGAGGATTAGAATGGCGAAACCAAAAGTAGCATCAGACTGGCTGGCAGGTTGTGCTGGTTGTCACATGTCATTACTGGATATGGATGAACGAATTGCCAAAGTGATTGAGCTGGTGGATCTGAGGTCGACTCCTATTACAGACCTTAAGCATCCTGATAAGACCGGAGTTGATGTTGGAATTCTCGAAGGTGGTGTAAATAACAGCACAAATGAAGAGGTAGCCAAATTAATGCGCTCCCGTTCTAAAATTTTGGTAGCTCTAGGTGATTGCGCAGTCTTTGGTGGTGTTCCAGCTATGCGTAATTTCTTTACAATTGAGGAATCTCTACGGCGCGCTTACATTGAAACCGAAAGCACAGATGAATCAGGGAAGATACCCGACGATCCTGAATTGTGCGTTCCCACTAAGGTTCGAGCGCTTCAGGATGTTGTCGCTGTGGATGTTTTTGTGCCAGGATGCCCACCTGAAGCTGATACAATTTTCTATGTGCTTAGTGAATTAGCCCAAGGGCGAATTCCTGAGATTAAAGGCAGCACTTTACACTGGCAATAAAACCAGGAGGTTATGAATGGTAGCTCAAAAGATCACTATTGAACCTGTTACTCGTATTGAAGGTCATGCCAAGGTCACAATTCGAATGAATGAAGCCGGCAAGGTTGATCATGCTTTTTTTCATGTCAATGAGTTTAGAGGGTTTGAAAAGTTCTGCGAAGGACGGATGGTTTTTGAAATGCCTCTTATCACCCCTCGCATTTGTGGCATCTGCCCGGTGAGTCATCACCTTGCGTCGGCAAAAACTGGTGATGATCTTCTGGGAGCTACTCCCCCGAGACCTGCCTCGTTGTTACGTGAGCTTATGCATATGGGTCAGGTGGTTCAATCTCATGGAATGCATTTCTTTGAATTGGGTGGTCCCGATCTGATCCTCGGGTTTGATGCTGACCCTGAGATACGTAATGTGGTTGGATTGCTTGCTGCTGACGCTGGTTTAACTGTAAGAGCTGTCAACCTGCGTAAATGGGGACAGGAAATCATCCGAATCCTTGGCGGTCGCCGAATCCATCCTAATTTTGCAATCCCGGGCGGCGTCAACAAAGCATTGACCAAAGAAGAACGCGAAACCATTCTTGCCGGCTATGACGAGTCTATCGAAACCATCAAAATTGGTTTGAAAATCATGTACGACTGGGCTGAGAAGAACGCAGAAGATATCAATAAATTCGCGGTTCTAAAATCCGGGTATTTTGGCCTGGTTAACGAAGACGATGCGCTTGAACTCTATGACGGGAAGATCAGGCTCGTTGATTCAACTGGTAAACAATTAGAGAAATTTGATCCCCGGAATTACCTGGATTATATTGCCGAGCATGTTGAAAACTGGTCTTATCTGAAATTCCCTTACTACAAGAAAATGGGATTCCCACAAGGGGTCTACCGGGTTGGACCTTTAGGCCGATGTAATAATTCCAAGAGCATCACTACTCCTTTAGCGAACGAAGAATTGAAACGCTTCAAGGCTCTAAATGGTGGAAAACCGGTAGAAAACACCCTGCACTATCACACAGCTAGGCTGGTTGAAACGATGTACGCAGCAGAACGTGCCAAGGTACTACTTGATGATCCGGATATCCTAAGCAAGGATATCCTTAATACTTGTAGAAACCCCAAACCATCAGGAGTTGGAGTAATCGAAGCCCCACGCGGAACATTAATTCACCATTATTGGATGAATGAGAACCAACAGATTACTAAAGTAAACTTAATTGTATCGACCGGTCACAATAACTGGGCTATGAGCGAAGCCGTTGACAGCGTCGCTAAAACTTACATTACAGGACCGGAAGTACCCGAAGGGATTCTGAATCGCGTAGAAGCCGCAATTCGTGCACACGATCCATGCTTATCCTGCTCTACCCACGCGGTTGGGCAAATGCCCATGATCATCGAAGTCAAAGATTCGTCAGATATGCTGGTGAAAACGATCAAGCGAGATTAGGGTTCTTATCCTAAACTGAAGCGAGATGCCGCATTCCTGTGGCATCTCGTGTTTTCTAAGGACAGAAATGAATACTCTTGTAATCGGATATGGAAATCTGGATCGGCAGGATGATGGAGTTGCCTGGCATGTACTGTCCAAACTCATGCAGGAATTTGGATTAGAGAAGCCTACTGATATAAATATCGATGATTTTAGTTCTGGAAAAGACATCCATTTCTTATATCAGCTTCAACTTCTCCCCGAGCTGGCAGATGAATTTGCCGATTATGATAACGTAGTATTTATTGATGCTCACAATGGAGCAATTGACAATGATGTGAACGTTGAGGAATTAACTCCAATTTTTAGGAGCTCACCCCTGACCCATCACTTATCTGCCAATTCCATGTTATCAATAACTGACCAGATTCACAAAAAACATCCAAAGTCGATCCTTGTGTCGATTAGAGGTTTTGAATTCTCCTTTTCTCAACAACTATCTTCACAAACAGCAAGGCTTGTGCCAATTGCAGTTGAAAAAATTTCCAATTGGATGAATAATCAAGGATAAGGTTGTGAATGGAGGCTTCAATGGATGATCACGCATCAAGGGATATCTATTCTCCTACCGAAATGCACGAAAAAGCGATTCTCTCTGGGATTTCAAAGAATAAGCTCTCTTTTAGACGGTTGTTGCTTTTATCAATACTGGCTGGAGCCTATATAGCTTTTGGAGCAGTCTTTTCATCCGTGATTGCACTTGGTATGCCTGGAACATGGCCATACGGCATCATGAAAGCGCTTCAAGGGTTGTCTTTTTCTCTTGGGTTGATTCTTGTTGTTGTTGGTGGAGCTGAGCTCTTTACAGGTAACAACCTCATGGTGATTACCTGGCTCGATAAAAAAATCAATACCCTTGCAGTTATCAGGAATTGGGTAATTGTATTCCTGGGTAACTTCCTTGGCTCGATCTTTATTGCTTTATTAATGATTATGAGTCGCCAATATTTGGTCTCAAACGGAGAGTTAGGAAAAAGTATTTTAGAATTAGCAATCTTAAAAATAAGTTATCCCTTTTATAGAGCATTAATACTGGGAATATTGTGTAATATTCTGGTGTGCCTTGCTGTTTGGTTGAGCTTTAGTGGCCGGTCAACAAGTGACAAAATTTTGGCAATTATCTTTCCTATAAGTGCTTTTATTGCTGCCGGTTTCGAACATAGTGTTGCAAACATGTACATCATCCCGGCTGCCCTTTTTCTTCAAACAATTGATCCAATATTCACGGCAAACACTGGGATTCTATCTGTCAGCTTAACCTGGTCAGCTTTCTTTATCAATAATCTAGTTCCTGTAACATTAGGAAACATAATGGGTGGAGCATTATTTGTAGGGTTTTTGTATTTCTTTTCCCTTAAATCGTCATCAAAAAAAATGTAAAGCATGTGACAGGCTGCTAACGCATCTGTGACCAATTACACTATCTCATACTATGTCTAGGTGTTATCGTTATGCAAGAGGAAGTTTTCCAAAACAATGAATTACGATCTAAATCTTATCGAAACACTTAAAATAATCCCTCTATTCCTCGATTTCACTGCGGATCAACTCGGGAAACTCAGTAAAATCGCAGAAGTGGTTGAATTGGAACCGGGAGACACCCCTCTTCATGAAGGTCAACCCCTCGATTATCTATATATCGTTGTGGATGGCGAGATGCAAATTGAAGTTTTTGTTCCTGCCTATGGGAATATGGAAACCGCCAGGTTAGGACCATTGGACATTTTTGGCTGGTCTGCCATGACCCCAGTAGTAAGGCAGAGAACAGGTACAACTACTGCAGTTACACATTGTCGGGTAATCCGCATCATGGGAAAACAATTATACGCAATGTGTGAAGAAGATCACGATGTTGGTTTCTACATCTATCGTCGAATTGCTAATGTGGTTGCTAGAAGTTTTCTGGCCACCCGATTGCAGTTCATGAATCTTCTTGTTGAAAATATTGACCGCAAGCACATTCAATAATCTAACCATTTCTGTCCGATTTCGATTATAATTTTTCCGATGCACGAGCTATCAGTCACTGAAAGTATTCTTGAGATTGCTGCAACTCATGCCCAGGCAAATAAAGCTTCAAAGGTAACCCAAATCAATCTCGTCATTGGGCGATTATCTTCAATAATTGACGATTCAGTTCAATTCTATTGGGAGACCATCTCTGAAGGGTCAATTTGCGAAGGATCTAAATTGTCCTTTGCGAGAATTCCGGCTGTTCTGCGTTGCCTCGATTGCCAGCGTGAGTATCAAATTGAACAGGAATTAACACCCTGCCCCTGTTGTGGAAGTCACAAAACGCAAATAATCAGTGGCGAAGAATTTTATGTTGACAGTATTGAAATAGAAAAAGATCAGGAGAATTAGTGATGTCATCTGCAAAGATTACAGTGGTAGAAAAAATACTGAGCTCAAATGATCGGTTGGCTAGGATTACCCGAGATAATTTGACTTCTCACGGAGTATTAGGTATCAATCTCATGGCTTCCCCTGGAGCCGGGAAAACAAGTTTTATCCTTGAAACTATCAAACGAACAGCTGGAGAATTAAAAATTGGCGTTATCGAAGGAGACACAGCTCCTGTCACTATCGATGCAGACAAAATATCCGCGGCAGGAATGCCAGCAGTTCAAATAAATACTGGAGGAGATTGCCACCTGGACGCTTCAATGGTTGCGGATGGCATAAATCAGCTTCCGTTAGAAGAACTCGATCTGCTCATCGTTGAAAATGTCGGTAACCTGATTTGCCCTGCAGCCTGGGATTTAGGAACTCATTTGAATCTCCTGGTAGCAAGCGTTCCTGAAGGTGATGATAAACCTTACAAGTATCCCAACATTTATCGCGGATTGAATGTACTGATCATTAACAAGACTGACTTACAGCCTTATGTTCAATTCAATATGGATTATTTCCAAAAAGGGGTTGAATTGTTAAACCGAGGATTGGTTACATTTCCCGTTTCATGTCGCACCGGCGAAGGATTTGACGTCTGGATTAACTGGTTGAAGAAACAGTTGATTCATTAATTCTCGTATGAGGTTTCACGCTTGAAAACTATCGAGGTCCATGTAAAAGGCGTTGTCCAAGGGGTGGGCTTTAGGCCATTCGTTTATGGACTGGCTAAAAAATTCAACCTCACTGGAAAAGTCTGGAATACCTCTAATGGAGTGGAGATCCTTCTCCATGGAGCACAGCAGGATCTTGATGGATTTCTGGAAGGGATAAATAGTTATCCACCCCCTTTAGCTCGTATTGATAATTTATCTATATCCCCTTCCTTAGAACCCTCTCCTTCAGGATTTGAAATAGTAGAAAGTCTGTCTGATCCGAAATCATTTATTCCCATATCCCCAGATATTTGTATTTGTGAGGAGTGTCGGAAAGAACTGTTTGATCCTAACGACAGGCGGTATCGGTATCCATTTATTAATTGTACAAATTGCGGACCTCGATTAACAATCATCAATGACATTCCATATGACCGCCCACAAACCACAATGTCGGTTTTTCCAATGTGTGAGGATTGTCACAAGGAATACACAGATCCTGAAAACAGGCGGTTTCATGCCCAGCCAATTGCATGTCCTGTGTGCGGCCCCAGGATTGCGTTTACTAGTCAGGGTAATTCGTTGTTTGAAGGTGAAGATGCACTCGCGAAGGCAAGGGAGTTCCTTGTTGAAGGGAAAGTAATTGCAGTCAAGGGATTGGGGGGATTCCATATTGCCTGTGATGCCAAAAACTTGTCTGCGGTCACCACTCTCATTGACAGGAAACACCGGTCAGATAAACCATTAGGATTAATGTCATTCGATGAACAAACCATAAAAAAATATTGTGCAGTGTCTGCAAATGAGTCAATTCTCCTGAACTCCATCCAGCATCCTATTGTGCTCCTTGAAAAGAGGTCAAATAATGGTCTTCCTGAAGTTCTCGCCGCCCGTCAAAATACTTTAGGTTTCATGCTTCCATACACACCATTACACCTTTTACTACTTGAAAAAGGTGAGAATTTCCCTGAAATTTTGGTAATGACAAGTGGAAATTTATCTGAAGAACCAATCGCTTTTGAGGATAATGAAGCCGCCCAGAGGCTCTCCGCTTTGGTGGATGGTTTTCTTACTCACAATCGCGAAATAAAAACCCGCGTTGATGATTCTGTAGTTAGTTCAGTGAACAATCGAACTTACCTGATTCGCCGCTCCCGCGGTTATGCGCCTGACCCAATCAGATTACCATTCCAACTTCCTGAAATATTAGGTTGCGGCGCTGAATTAAAGAATACATTTTGCCTGTCCAAATCCAATTACGCATTTATTAGCCATCATATTGGAGATTTGGAAAATTATGAGACTTTGCATGCTTATGAAACAGGTATCAAGCATTATCAAAATCTGTTCAGAGTGACTCCTGAAATCGTAGCAACAGATTCTCACCCTGATTATTTGTCAACCAAATTTGGGCTTGAATATGCCAATAACTCCCATATACCACATATCCAGATCCAACACCATCATGCACATCTGGCTTCATGCCTGGCTGACAATTCCTGGGATTCTGAAGAGCCAGTAATCGGTTGCATCTTAGATGGAACTGGATATGGGGAAGATGGGCATATCTGGGGAGGAGAATTCCTTTTAGGGTCATACACGAGTTGCTCAAGAGAATTACATTTGAGAGAAGTTCCCTTACCTGGAGGTGATTCCTCGATCAGAAATCCGTCCAAAATTGGAATATCCTATTTGCTGGATGCCGGGCTCCAAAGTGAACATGATCTTCCACCATATAATGAGTATTCAGATTCGCAATTAGAGGTTATTCAGCGACAAATTTCCCAGAACATCAACAACCAATTGACCTCGAGTATGGGCAGACTTTTTGATGCCGTTTCCTCGATCCTTGGAATACGGCAAAGAGTGACCTATGAAGCTCAGGCAGCAATTGAGTTGGAGTTTTTCTGTGATCCTTCAGAAAATGGCAGGTACAAGATCGAGCTAGACGAAAAAGGGTTCGATACAAGAGCGATCATCAGGTCAATAGTTGCTGATTTCCATTCAGGTAAAAATCTTGGCCTTATTTCTGGAAGATTTCATAATACAATGGCATACTTATGCCTGGAGGCAAGCAATATAATTTCCTCTCAGGCAAATATCCGAAAGGTGGTTTTATCAGGGGGAGTCTGGCAAAATCGTACACTCTTGAAAAAGACTATTCCGCTGCTTGAGAATAGTGGTTTCTCAGTCTTATTCCATAATCATGTACCCACTAATGATGGTGGGATCTCCTTAGGGCAAGTGGCAATTGCAGCAAAACAAATAAATGAATAGAGGTGTTATATGTGTCTGGCAGTTCCTGGCAAAATTATCGAAATGAAGAATACACCCGGAGCAAAAATGGGAAAGGTTGATTTCGGCGGTGTAAGTAGGGAAGTGTGTTTAGATGCAGTCCCTGAAGCCGTGATTGGTAATTACGTGATCGTTCATGCGGGGTTTGCCTTGAATACTCTCAGCGAAGAAGAAGCCCAGGCAACTTTGGATGCATTTCGAGAAATTGATGCATTGGAAGCTGAATTAGGTTCTATTTCAGAGTAACTTAATGAAATATCTGGATGAATTTCGTAATTCTGACCTGGTACACAATGCACTAGAGAAATTGCATCGTATCACCCATCATCATTGGGTGATCATGGAGATTTGTGGCGGGCAAACCCATTCGATCATGCAAAATGGATTAAACCGGATGTTGCCCGAGAAAATCGAATTGGTTCATGGTCCGGGCTGCCCAGTTTGTGTCACTTCTCTTGAGTTGGTTGACAAAGCTCTAGCAATTGCAGCACAACCTGATGTGATCTTTTGTTCTTTTGGCGATATGCTCCGCGTCCCCGGTTCTTCTGGTGATTTATTCTCCCTACGGGCATCGGGTAGTAATGTTAAGATTGTTTACTCGCCTATGGATGCCGTAAAAATTGCCCAACAGAATCCGAATAAACAGGTAGTTTTCTTTGCCATAGGGTTTGAAACTACAGCCCCAGTAAATGCAATGAGTGTGTTGCAAGCAAGGACTCTTAACCTAGGAAATTATTCCATTCTTGTTTCCCAGGTTACGGTTCCTCCCGCCATGGAAGCGATTTTAAGTTCTCCGCAAAATCGCGTGCAGGCATTTCTCGCAGCCGGCCATGTCTGCGCTGTGATGGGATTTCATCAGTATTTTGAAATTACTGAGAAATACCATATCCCGATTGTTGTAACCGGATTTGAACCTCTTGATCTTGTGAATGGAATACTGAAATCAGTTGAATTACTGGAAAAAGATCAGAACAATGTTGAGAATTCATATTCCCGCATTGTTACCGAGAAAGGCAACGTTGCAGCTCAAAAAATTATTAACACTGTCTTTAAGCAGGTTGACCGCAACTGGCGTGGCATCGGGATGATCCCGATGAGTGGTCTTGGTCTTCGAGAAGAATTTGAACTATTTAATGCCGAAAAACGCTTTTCCATAGGACACATAAAAACTCATGAATCTGAAATTTGCATTTCAGGCCAAGTTCTTCAGGGCTCTGTCAAGCCATTTCAGTGTCCTGCATTTGGCAAGCTTTGTACTCCCGAAAATCCACTTGGCGCAACCATGGTATCTTCGGAGGGGGCTTGTTCAGCGTATTTTCGGTACGCTAATATTAAGGATTCGCTCTCATGAAAGGTGAACTCCCGAATATTTCCAATGCGGTTTGTGCGATTCCGCACTCTCATAATGATTTTATTGTCATGGGACACGGTTCTGGTGGAGGTATGACTCAAAGCCTGATCCAGAAGGTTTTTAGTCCGTACTTTTCGAATTCTGCCCTAGACGCTAACAATGATTTTGGAATTATTGAAAACTATGGAAAAAACCGGATAGCTATAAGCACTGACGCCCACATCGTATCACCACTATTTTTCCCTGGCGGTGATATTGGTCGACTGGCGGTCTGTGGGACAGTAAATGACGTCTCAATGTCTGGAGCAGAAGTGATTGCCTTGACTGCCAGTTTTATTATTGAAGAGGGTTTTCCAATAAAGGATCTGGAGCGCATTGCAATTTCAATGGCAGATTCTGCAAAAGAAGCGGGGGTAAAAATTATTGCAGGAGATACGAAGGTAGTTGAACGAGGAAAAGCGGATGGTGTTTTCATTTCAACTTCGGGGATAGGCCTAATTCCTGAAGGGATAAATATCGGTGGAAGCAATGCGAAACCGGATGATGCTGTGATTATCTCTGGCACCCTCGGAGATCATGGAATGGCAGTCTTAACTGCCAGGGGGGATCTTGGGCTGGAGACTCAAATACGGTCGGATGTAGCGCCATTAAATGGGTTGATTCACTCACTTCTGTCAGAAGTACCTGATGTACATGTTCTACGCGACCCCACCCGTGGAGGTCTAGCTACTACTTTAAATGAAATAGCTGGTCAGTCTGAAGTGAATATTACGATCAACGAGTCATCCATCCCTGTCCATTCTGAGGTCTCATCGGCATGTGAACTTCTTGGATTCGATCCCCTTTATGTTGCCAATGAAGGGAAACTTATACTTATACTTCCTAACTACTTGGCTGACAAAGCATTGGATATTCTTCAAAAGCATGAATATGGCAGGAAAGCCGTCAAAATTGGAATGGTATTGGCAGAACCAAAGAATCGGGTTTTGTTGAAAACCCGTATAGGGTCGAATCGTATTCTGGATGTGATGGCCGGCGAAATGCTTCCGCGAATCTGTTAGAATAGAGCAGAAGTTTTATTAATAATCACTGTGAGGACTTAATGAAAATTGATTTTCAGGAAACCACAAAGGACTTGGCCGTACGTATAGATATTCACAGCAAATTCGGTGCCCGTGATATAGATACATGGATGCTTGATCTCATTAAATTACAACCGGGTAATGTCATCCTGGATGTGGGTTGCGGCTCTGGAAAACAGTGCTTTTCTTATATGGATCATCTGAAAGGAAATGCCCAAATAACCGGTGGGGATGTATCTCACGAGCTATTGGCTCAGGCGATTGAGAAGAACAAAGAAATTAAGACATCGATTGGTTTTGATTTTCTTGATTTCAATAAACCTTTCACCTACCAATCAAATTATTTTGATTTTGTATCCTGCTGCTTCGCAATCTATTACGCTGAGTCTTTTCCTTTTACCATTGGCGAAATCCACAGGGTCACCAAAACCGGGGGAAGGCTTTTCACCACAGGTCCGATGCCACAAAACAAACAACTCTTCTACGAAATCATTCGGGAGGCTACTCAAAAAGAGATTCCTTTAATGCCGGGATCATCAAGATACTCCACCGAGTTGCTGTCAACTGTTAAGTCCCTCTATTCCAAGGTGGACCTCCACATCTTTGAAAACCCATTGAAATTTGAGTCGGTCGAACCTTTTATAGCCTATACTAGAGCCTCTATGTCTGAAGACAGGAAACTATGGGGAGCCTTCTTCCAAACCAAAGATGATTTTGAAAGAATCATGAGATCAATTACAGCGGTTGCTGAAAGACGGATGAAAAATGAAGGTGCGTTAGTGATGACAAAAGTGGTTGGTGGAATTCTGGCAACAAAGTAGGCATTCATGAATCATGACATGACTTTTTCAGGCAAAAGAGTTTTGTTTATTGGTGCCCATCCGGACGATATTGAGATTGGATGTGGAGCATTAATTTCGCACATTGCGAACAAAACTGAAATTAAATGTGTTACGCTTTCTGATAATCAAAAAAATCCATTATTAAATAATGTTGTCACCGAACATTTGAGGAGTATGAAGATCTTAGGTGTTAAGGAAGAGAACATTATTGTTGGGCAATTTGAGACCCGCAGATTCCCGCAACTGAGACAGGAAATTCTGGAATATTTGATTGCTCTAAATCATGATTTCCATCCTGAAATTGTTTTTGTTCACACTAAAGCTGATATCCACCAGGACCATGCAACCGTAACAGAAGAAGGTTTACGGGCATTCCGAGGTACCACCGTTCTGGGTTTTGATGTCATTCGAAGCAGTTATGGCTTTTTCCCTAACTTCCTTGTTGAAGTTGATGAGAATGATGTACAGAAAAAGATTGCTGCCCTTTCAGAATACCATACCTACGATTCCAAGTACTATTTTGATCCAGAGATCACGCGCGCTACTCTGATCCGTCATGGAGCATTGGCTGAAAGAAAATTTGCAGAAGGGTTTGATATTCTCCGGATAATTGGAGCATTTGTATAGAAAAAAGCGCCTTCTGGCGCTTTTATTTTGGAATTCCAATCTCAATGAAATCATCAACAATTTGAATCGGGTAAACAGGTATGCCTTCAACTGCTGGGAGTGTAAGTGCCTTACCAGTGTGTAGATCGAATCGGGCACCATGTCGGGGGCAAACGATCTGGTCTCCATCGATGTCGCCATCCCCGATTGGACCTTCATCATGAGAACACAAGTCACCTGTTGCCATTAATTCTCCACTCACGTTGAATATCACAATCGGTAAATTATTGATTTCCAGGACCAGTCGCTCCCCTTCGGGTATGTCACTGGCTTTGACAATTCTTATGAATTCAAGATCGTTAGTTTTTTCAGACATACTACTCCTCGTCAACCAGGTCATCTGTTGCTTCGCCTAGACCGTAAACACCTGCCTTTAGTATTTTCAATGGTAAAAGTGCACACTTCAATCGTACCGGACCTAACTCAATACCAAGCAAATCAAGAACATTGTTTTTGTTTAGTTTCTTCACATCTTCCAATGTTTTCCCGATAATGGATTCCAGAAGAAGGTCAGCAGAGGCTTGCGATATTGCACATCCATGCCCGTCAAAACGCGCGTCTGATACTTTACCGACTTCGTCTACACGCAACTCGATCTTTAAATGATCACCGCAAAGTGGATTCTCGTCTTCGAAGCTGATATCATTCGGATTCAGCGATCCCCTGTACCCGGGGTTCTTATATCTTTCTATAATGACTTCGCGATATAGATCATCCATAATTAAACCTATCCATTGAACATCTTCACAATCCGAAGCAAACTCTTTCCCAGTTTTTCAATATCTTCTTTAGTATTATACAAATAGTAACTGGCTCGGGTAGTCGCGGGTAAATGGAAACGGTCATGCAAAGGCATTGCACAATGATGTCCAGCCCGAACTGCTATTCCATCCTGGTCGAGGATTTGAGCAATATCATGAGGATGGATCCCTTCCATTGTGAACGAGGTTACTCCACCCCTACTGCCGTTTTTCTCTCCAATCACCTTGAGTCCAGGAACCCTTAATAATTCTGCCAACGCATAGGTTACCAGTTTTTGTTCATGATCGGCTATACTTTTCATCCCGATCGCCGACAGGTAATCGATTGCAGCTCCAAAGCCGATCGCTTCTGCAATGGCCGGGGTTCCTGCCTCAAATTTATATGGAAGTTCATTAGCGGTGAAAGAGCGTAAATAGACTTTCTTGATCATATCTCCTCCCCCTTGATATGGAGGCATGCGATCCAAAAATTCTTCTTTACCATATAAGATCCCGATACCCGTAGGTCCGATCATTTTATGTGCAGAGAAGGCCAGGAAATCAACACCAAGTTCTTGAGCATCGACAGCAAAGTGAGGAACTGATTGAGCTCCATCAATTAAAGTAACGGCTCCTGCAGCCTTTGCCTTTTCTACCATCTCTTTAGCTGGATTTATGGTTCCTAACACATTGGACATATGAGTAAAAGCCAATAGTTTTGGTTCTTGGGCTAGTAAACTCTCAAAAACCTGAAGATCTAATTGACCATCATCATCCACAGGGATGAATTCCAGCCTCAACCCTTTTTCATCACTGAGGATTTGCCAGGGAACAAGGTTAGAGTGGTGCTCCATTTCAGTTAGGATAACCAAATCCCCATTTTTCAAGTTTGACCTTCCCCAGGTTTGAGCAACGAGGTTTATGGATTCAGTAGTATTGCGTGTGAATATGATCTGGCGTGCCTTTTTTGCATTAATAAATCTTGCGATTTTTTCTCGCGCTGCTTCATACCCAGCCGTGGCTTCTTCTGCGAGAGTGTGCACTCCTCTGTGAATATTGCCGTTGTAGTGTCTGTAATATTCATCCATGGCATTGATAACCTGCAATGGTTTTTGTGCTGTGGCTGTTGAATCCAAATAAACTAAAGGAATTCCTGGCTTGATTTCTCTATCCAGGATTGGAAAATCTTTCTTAATACGATCAAAATTTATAACTGAGTCCATTTGGCTATATTAGATTACAGAACTTTTGCACTGTCTTGTTTAATGGTTTTTCTTAATGGCACACGTAAATGTGGGGAGGTCTGTGGATACCACAGGATATGATCGGGTACCATCCATCCATCCGTCAGGAATACATCTGTTCTGAACTGAACTGCAACCATTTTCGGATCTACCTGCACCACAATTCCCTTGAGCCATCCTCGTATTCGCTCATTATTCTTTTCATGATCGCAGTAAACTTCTACAGTATCCCCCACTTCATACTGGTATTCATTCTCCGGAGGTTTGATAAATGGAATTGGTTTCATAAACCCTCTCTGATTTTCTTCCTTAATAATATAGTAGTTTTTAAATTAATAACTTGTCATTTTTTCTTCTATGGCTTTTTTAAACCGTTCTCGAATAGCATCAAATGGAATTCGTTGCATAATCGGGTCAAAGAAGCCTTCAACAACCATTTTCTCTGCTTCCTTGCGGTTCAAACCTCGAGTTTGGAGATAAAAGATCAAATCCTGGTCAATTTTCCCGATCGTTGCACCGTGCGTGCATCTTACATCATCCGTAAGGATTTCCAATCCTGGGATGGAATCTGCTCTGGCTTTTCCGCTCAATACCAGGTTGCGGTTTGCCTGATATCCATCTGTTTTCGAAGCATTGGGATCGACATAGATCATACCTTGCCAGATTGACCGACTTTCATCCAATAATGCTCCTTTGAATAACAGGTCACTGGTTGTATTTGGTGCCAGGTGGTTTTGCTGTGTATCATGATCAAGGTGTTGTTTTCCATTGGAAAAGTAAAAACCTGACATTTTCCCTATTGCGCCTCTCCCTACCAGGTTTAGATTTGAAAAACTCTTGGTCACCTTGCTTCCGAGGGTGCCAAATATCCAATCAACTTGTGCATCCGAGTCAACCATAATAGATTCGTGTGTAATATTCCACGTCTTTTGACCAAGAGATTGGAGTTCAACAAAGTTAAGTTTCGAGTTTGGACCCGCAATAATTGTAAATAAACCCATATGAAGGGATGATTTTTCGTCCTTATCAGGTGAAGAGGTTTCGTGAACATATGTAACTTCTGACCCTTCTTCCATAACGACCACAATATGTGAGGTTTGGATAACTTCCTCGCCACTAATCCAGGTCAAGCTATGAAGAGGTTTATTGATCTTGATATTCCTGGGTACATATAACAATATGCCATTTTTGCTGATCGCGGCGGTTAATGCCGCAAATTTTTGCTTTTGGTAACTCTCATGTTTATTGATGAGTGTATTAATCAGACCTGGATTTTTCCTCATTACAGTCATGAAATCTGAAAATATAATCCCCAAATTATCAAGATCAAATTCAAGTGAGCATATCGCTTCATCCCCGTTCAGAAGGACAAATCCACCTTGATCATTATTTTTCATGGAGAATTGTAGATGTAAAGGGAGGAGAGACTGGTTGAAAGTTTTACTCTCAGCAAGTTGGTATTTTGCCAGGTTCAAATCCCTTAAGGATGTTCGACGCCAATCCTCATCTTTTTCAGTCGGGAATGGGGTATTCTGCCAGGTATTCCATGCTTTCATTCGAAAATCAGTAAGCTCGTCAACTATAGAAAAATCAGGTGAAAAACTAAGATTTTGACTCTCAGCAGGTCCAAAGCTCTTTGTACGCGTTAATTTAATAATTGGCTCGGTCATAGTATTGTGTATCCTGATTAACCAACTGATCCTTCCATTTGTAACTGTATCAACCGGTTCATTTCAACCGCATATTCCATTGGGAGCTCTTTGACCAGTGGTTCAATGAATCCAGAGACAACCATAGTCGTAGCTTCTTCTTGTGTTAAACCCCGGCTCATTATATAAAACAATTGTTCTTCCCCAACCTTGGAAACTGATGCTTCGTGCCCGATCGTTACATCTTCTTCGTCAATTTCGATAGTTGGATAAGTGTCTGAACGGGATTCCGGGTCCAGTAATAAGGCATCACATGATACATTCGAGCGTGAATTGAAAGCACCCTTGTAAACCTTTAATAATCCTCTATATGATGACCGACCACCATTCTTGCTGATGGATTTGGAGGTCACTTTTGAGCTCGTATTTGGCGCAAAATGGATTACCTTTCCCCCAGCATCTTGTTGTTGTCCTTTACTGGCAAAAGCTACAGATAATATTTCGCCGTGTGCTCCCTGACCCATTAAATAAGTGGATGGGTATTTCATTGTGACCTTTGAACCGAGATTACAGTCAACCCATTCCATTGTGCCGTTCTCTTCCACAATGGATCGTTGTGTCACCAGGTTGTAAACATTGGTTGACCAGTTTTGGATGGTTGTGTATCTTACCCTGGCACCCTTCTTGACGATGATTTCAATGACGCCACTGTGAAAAGAATCAGTCGTATATTGTGGGGCAGTACAACCCTCCACATAATGCACCTGTGAGCCTTCGTCTGCTATGATTAGTGATCTTTCGAACTGCCCAATGTTGGCAAGGTTTAGCCTGAAATACGCTTGAAGCGGTAATTCAACCTTCACTCCTTTTGGCACATAAACAAAGGAACCGCCTGACCACACGGCAGAATTGAGAGCAGCAAATTTGTTATCCTCAATTGGCACAACTGTACCAAAATATTGTCGAAAGAGTTCAGGATGCTGCCTTAATCCGTCTTCAATACTTAGAAAAATTACACCCTGTTTCTCCAGGTGTTCCTGAATGCTGTGATATACCATCTCGGATTCATACTGAGCCCCTACACCTGCAAGGAACTTTCTTTCAGCTTCAGGGATTCCCAGCTTATCAAAGGTATTTTTTATCGTATCAGGAACTTCATCCCAGGTTTTACCCGCTGCATCTGCCGGACGGACATAATAGTAAATATCATTCAGATCCAAACCTGAAATATCCGCTCCCCAGGCTGGCATCGGACGTTTATTGAAATGATCAAGAGCTTTCAAGCGGAATGAAGTCATCCATTCGGGCTCTGCCTTTAACGTGGATATGTTCCTGACGACTTGTTCCGATAACCCTTTTTCGGATTTATATACAGATATATCAGGGTCACTAAAACCGTACTGGTAGTCGTCCATTTTGTTTAAAAAATCAGGTTTCTGCTCGTCACTCATTATTAGCCCTTCCAATAAAAACCGCTAATTCACTCCATTTTCATATTTCTCGCGAACCCAATCATAGCCGTGTTCCTCAAGATGTAATGCGAGTTCTGCACCACCCGACTCCACAATCATTCCGTTCATCATGACATGTACATAATCAGGTTTGATGTAATTAAGCATGCGCTGGTAATGAGTGATTAAAAGCACACCAATATTCTGGCTTCTCAAAATGTTTACACCTTCAGAAACCACTTTAAGAGCGTCAATATCTAATCCTGAATCTGTTTCGTCCAATATCGCAATTTCCGGTTGAAGAATAGCCATTTGCAGTACTTCTGCTCTTTTCTTTTCCCCTCCGGAAAATCCTTCATTTAAATACCTTCCCGCAAAAGATGAATCCATTTTCAACATTAACATCTTTTCTAGAAGTAGTTTCCGGAATTCTGGGATGCTGATCCCTTTATCGCCAGGATTCACAGACTTCCGTCTGGCATTGAGTGCTGTCCGTAAAAAATTGGCTACCGTCACACCCGGAATAGAAACCGGATATTGGAAAGCAAGGAACAACCCCAATCTGGATCTTTGGTCTGTCGCAAGGTCCAGTAGATTTTGATCTTTGAAGGTAACTCTTCCATCAATGACCGTATATGCAGGGTGTCCCAATAGTGTATAAGCTAATGTCGACTTTCCAGTCCCATTAGGACCCATAATCGCGTGGACTTCGCCCTGTTTGACTGTAAGGTTTACTCCCTTGAGGATAGGTTTTTCTTCAATGTTTACCTTGAGATTGTTGATGAATAATTCTGACATGTATTGCTCCAAATAATATTTATGATTATTATGAATATTATTATTATTTTTACTAACATCGGCAATTATACCATCTCAAATCCCTGAGGTCAATATTTACCATATTTATCAAATTATTGACAAATATTAGGGTTTCTGGTATATATTTGAAAGAGCTAAATATGAATAGCACACGCGATCGAATCCTTAAAACGCTTTTAAACCACCCCAATGCGTCTATCAGTGACCTGGCGTCGGCAGTTAACATTAACAGCATTTCTGTACGGCACCACCTCACCAATTTATTGGCAGATGGGTTAATAATTGCCAGTGAAGTGAGACATGGCGTCGGAAGACCTCGTTTAGTTTACTCTTTGTCTGAAACCGGTCAGGAAAACTTTCCTACTCGATATATGGCATTAACGAACAAACTCCTTGATGAATTGAAAAATACACTCACTTCAGAACAAGTACACTCAATTTTTTCTGGTATTGCACAATCCATGGCAAAAGAGCGACTGGATAATACCAAGAAGCTATCAATTGAGCAGAAATTGGAATATATAAAAAAAATCTTAGCGATTGAAGGTTTCTCAATCGAGTGGGAAAAATGTGATGATGGATTTGTTATCAAGGAAGTAAGTTGTCCATACTATCACATAGGTCAAAACCATCCTGAAGTATGCATTGTTGACCAGACATTGATTTCGACAATTCTAGATAAAAATACGGTAAAGAAGACTTGCGTTCTAAATGGTGACCAATATTGCACATATCTCGTTCAAAAATGAGGTTTTATCCCAATGACTGATCAAAACAAACCTGGCACAAACCGCCCCGCATGGGAAGCGGAAGCCACCCATCCAGATCTTTGTGACCAACTGAGAAAAGGACTCAGCGAGATCACTGACCCTGAAATAAATCTCAATATTATCCAATTGGGACTTATCCGAAATGTAAAAATCGACGATGATGGCGCTATTGTAAAAATGATCCTAACAACCCCTTTTTGTCCGTATGGACCTGCAATGCTGGAATCCACCCGACAAAAAGCTGAACAGATTCTGGAAAGACCAGTCGGAATCGATTTTGGATTGGATGCATGGGATTTTTCCATGATGGAAGAAGGTCTCGGTGGTGAATGGGGGCTTTTCTAACCTCGTTGAACCCCTTTTGGGTTACAATCAATCCATGATTCGAAGCATTTATTTTGAACCTCAGAAAACCCCAGAATATATTAATTCCATAGAGGAAATTCGAAAAAGAAAAAATACCCTTACCAATGGGTATTTATGGGTTAGCGTTGAGTATGCCACTAATGAAGAGATAGAGCAGATTCTGGGTGGAGTTTTTAGTTTTCACCCCTTAACTATTGAGGATTGTCAGAGTAATGGTTACCAGTCTTCAAAAGTTGATGATTTCATTGACTACTTGTTTATCATAGCAAATGCCCTTAAACAAGAAGGCGAATCGCTTGAACTAAACACTTCAGAATTGAACCTATATCTTGGGGAAAATTTTCTTGTTTCTGTCTATTCTGATCCGATTATGTCCTCCGTTGAAAGAGGCTGGACTCGCGCCAAGCGGGATTTTCGTTTAACTAATTTCGGTCCGGATTTCCTGTGCCACTCGATCCTTGACGGTCTTGTCGATGAGTATCTCCCACTAATCGATAGAATGGAATCAGAAG
Organism: uncultured Anaerolinea sp.; assembly: GCA_964557895.1. Classification (GTDB taxonomy): domain Bacteria; phylum Chloroflexota; class Anaerolineae; order Anaerolineales; family Anaerolineaceae; genus UBA6107. Next base: position 105,737 of record CAZLBG010000002.1, on the reverse strand, counting down.
TCGAATGGTTGGAAGATAGTGTGCTTGAAAAACCCACACCTGCGACTTTGGAAAAATTATTGGTCTTAAAACACAATATCATGTCTTTACGCCGGATTATCTCTCCAATGCGTGAAGTGATGAATCGGTTATCTCGTGATGAATTCCCCCAAATTGATGCCCAAAGTCAATATTATTTCCGCGATATCTACGACCATTTGGTCCGCATCCAGGATCTGGCTGATACATTACGGGATATCATAACTGGTGGTTTGGATATTTATCTAAACTCAACCAGCTTGCGGTTAAATGGCATCATGAAAGCTTTAACCATCGTATCCACTATTTTCCTTCCATTATCTTTCATCGCCGGCGCTTTCGGAATGAATTTCGCAAAGATTCCTGGTGCAACCCACCCCTTAGGTTTCTATCTGACAGTTTTGGGGATGGCAATTCTAGGTATTCTCATGATTTTTTACTTCAAAAAAAGGAATTGGTTTTAACAATCCATTGAGGAATTCACTATGGTCTCGATATTTTGCGATAGTACTTGTGATTTATCACCCGAATTACTGAATAGGTTTTCTGTCAAGATTATCCCTCTTTCTGTATTCATTGGCGGAAAGAATTATCTGGATGGCATTGAAATTTCTTCTTCAAGGCTTTTTCAATTGGTTGAAGAATCAAATGAATTGCCAAAAACGGGGGCTCCTTCAATTGAATCCTACCGTAAGGCATTTGATCAGACTGACGAATTGGTTTATCTCGGTATCAGCTCAAAATTATCAGCAAGTTACCAAAGCAGCCTTATAGCATTGGAAAAGAGCGATCCTCAGAAAAAGATTGCCATTGATTCCTTAAATTTATCTACCGGGATCGGATTACTAGCGTTAAAGGCTTCTGATCTAAACCGGGAGAAAATGACAGCAATAGAGATAGCAAAGTCAATCCGGCAGAATATTCCCAAAGTTCATACCTCATTTGTGATCGATAAATTGGATTACCTTCATAAGGGAGGAAGATGTTCTGCCGTTGAACATCTGGCAGCTAGTCTGTTAAAAATTCGCCCGGTCATTGAAGTCAAACCGGATGGCACCCTCGGCGTAAGAGAGAAACTTGGCGGAAGCAGGAAAAAAGCCCTTTTATCAATGATTGATGAACTCCTGGTTCATCAAACCAATTTGGATACAAAAAGAGTTTTTGTAACCCATTGTTCATGCCCTGAAGACGCGGATTTCCTCGCTAGGGAACTCCACCAGCAATCAACTTTTGAAGAAATTTTTATCACCGAAGCGGGTTCAGTGATCGCTAGTCATTGCGGTCCAAAAACGATAGGTATTTTGTACATGACAAAATAAAAACCGGTTTTACCGGTTTTTATTTTGCTTATATAAGTGTCATCTCTTTTCCAACTTTTTCAAAAACCTCAAGCACTCTTTCCATTTGCGAATCAGTGTGGGTTGCCATATAACTGGTTCTCAATAATTGATGACCCGCATTTACAGCCGGAGAAATGACCGGATTCACAAAAACACCGTTGTCGAATAACTTTTTCCATGTCACAAAGGTTTTAGTGTCATCGCCGATGATGATCGGCACAACCGGTGTGACCGAATTACCGATATTAAATCCCAGATTTGTAAAACCCTTTCTCATCTTTTCAGCCACTTCAATGACTCGTGATGCATGTTGTGGCTCTTCTTTCATTACATGCAAAGCTGCCAAAGCAGCTGCTGTATTTGCTGGTGGAATACTCGCGCTGAATATTAACGCTCTCGCAAAATGTTTGATGAAATGAATGGTATCAGCTTCACCTGCAATAAATCCACCAAGGGAAGCAAAGGATTTGCTAAAAGTGGACATGATCAAATCCACACCGTCGGTTACACCTAAATGAGCAGCAGTTCCATGACCGCCTCCCAAAACTCCCATTCCGTGAGCATCATCAACCATTAACCTGGCTCCATACTCTTTTGCCAATGTAGAAAGTTCCCTTAAGGGTGCAAGGTCCCCCTCCATACTGAACATCCCGTCAACAATGATGAGTTTCCCAACGTTATCAGGAATGGATTTTAAAACTCGAACCAGGTGATCCAAATCGTTGTGCTTATATCTTTCGATCTTTCCATAACCTAGCCGGGCTCCATCTACAATACTTGCATGGTCATCTTTATCCAGAATTACAACATCATCCCGGCCGATCAATGCGCTAACCGTTCCTAGGTTGGTCTGCATTCCTGTTGAAAAAACAAGAGCTTCTTCTTTTCCTACCCATTCAGCCAATTCATGTTCCAATTGTTCATGCAACGCTAATGTGCCATTCAAAAAACGCGATCCGGTGCAACTTGTACCAAACCTTCTTATCGCCTCAATAGCTGCTTCACGAACTTTAGGATGAGTGGTTAAGCCAAGGTAATTATTGGATCCACACATGATCAGCCGCTTCCCCTGATACACCACTTCCGTCCCCTCATTTTCATTTAATGGGATGAAGTATGGGTAAATACCACTTTCCATAGCGTCTTTTGCAGTTGTAAAAGATCTGCATTTTTCAAAAAGGTCCATAATTATCCTCATCTCATTGATTAGACGTACGAAATAGCATACGCATTATACATTAGAACAACTAAAACGAAATTTCGATTCGATACTATGCTAAGATTAACTCTCATATGGAAAGAACTCTATTAGATTACTATATCGGTCTTGAAACAGGTGGGACGAATATCAAGTGTTTCATTGCCAGGGATCCGAGCCATGTGATCTCTCAATTGAGTATTCCGACGCAGGAACCAGATGCGACAGTCGACCAGGTAATCCATTTTATCCAATCGGGCATTGAGAAATATAAAGTTAATATTGCCGCTATGGGTATTGGAAGTTTCGGCCCTGTGGATTTAAATAAGGTCAGTCCAACCTACGGTTCTATAACCTCGTCCCCTAAATTAGCCTGGAGAAATTTCCCGCTTCTTGATAAATTTAAATCAGCCTTTTCATTCCCGATCGCCTTTGATACTGATGTTAATGCTGCTTTAGTAGGTGAATCTCGTTGGGGGGCAGGAATTGGCTTTTCAGACTTTGTTTATGTGACTGTTGGAACAGGCATAGGCGGTGGAATTCTAACCAACAATCACCTGGTTCATGGTCACATCCACACAGAGATTGGCCACATGCTGGTAAATCACGACACCCAAAAGGACCCTTTCGAAGGAAGTTGCCCATATCACAAGAATTGTCTGGAAGGATTGGCGGCTGGACCTTCAATGAACGCTCGCTGGGGAATTCAAGCGCACAAAATTCCAGGTGACCATCCAGCCTGGACGTTGGAGGCTCATTATCTAGCTCAAATGGCTGTTAACTTGACGATGATCCTGTCCCCTCAGAGAATAATATTAGGGGGTGGCATTTGCCAGCACCCAGGATTAATTAATCTGGTAAGGAATAATTTTAAAGACTTATTGAAAAATTATGTTCAATCACCGCTCTATGAAGAAAAACTTGATTCATACATTGTTGCCCCAATGCTTGGCCACAATGCTGGCATTCTTGGAACTATAGCCCTGGCAAGTACTATATCCACAATGGAGGAATAATGAAGCATAAAACAGCCTGGTGGTCTGTGTATATTCTCGGGTTTTTAGGCTCGCTGGCGTGGGGCGTTGAAAACCAGTATTTTAATACTTTTATTTACAATGAAATCACACCAGATCCCCGTCCGATTTCATGGATGGTTGCAGCCAGTGCAGTAACAGCTACCCTTGCCTCCATTTTCATTGGCGCATTGAGTGACCGAATGCGATACAAATGGGGACGCAAGCCTTTTCTCCTGTTTGGATACATTCTTTGGGGAATTACCACCGCCGCATTCCCGGTGTCTGCCTTTGTCTCCTCAATCGGTATTGCCATTGTTTTGGCAATTGCCTTTGACTGTGTTATGACCTTTTTTGGGTCATCAGCCAATGATTCTGTTTTTCATGCCTATGTTGCTGACATTACTACCGTCGAAAATCGCGGAAAAGTAATGGGAATCCTGGAAATTCTAACCTGGGTGGCCATGCTCGTCGTTTATGGCGGTGCAGGCTTTGCAATTGATTTTCTTGGTTACTATAATTTCTTCTACATAATTGGAGGTGTGGTTCTTATTCTGGGACTCATATCTGGTCTCGCTATTCATGAAACAGACAAACCGGCTAGACCACCTGAAGGTTCCTATTTTTCTCAAATTGCCGGGACGTTTCGATGGGCTGTCCTGCGTGCCAATGAAAACCTCTTAAAATTATTTATATCAATAACGCTTTGGGGGATTGCTCAACAAGTCTTCTTTCCCTACTTGATCATTTATATTAATCATTATCTAAAGAAAACCACAACGGAATCCTCGATCGTTATTTTTTTGGCAATACTGATTGGCGGTATTGGTTTTGCCTACCCTTTGGGAATTCTGGTTGACAAATGGGGAAGAAAGAAAGTTGCTTTGCTGTCAATTGTGGGTGAAATGATCGGACTGCTTGCTTTTTCATTTTCTCGTTCATTATTGGCATTAGTGGTTACAGGAATTCTGTGGTTAGCACCCCTGAGCGCATGGACAATTGCCACTGGCGCATGGAGCAAGGACCTTTACCCTGAAAACAAAAGAGGCCAATTTGCTGGGTATCTGATCTTATTTTCGGTGGCGTTTACAATGACGATTGGTCCATTGGTCGGAAGCTGGTTGACCACTACTTTCGGAATTCAAGCAATCATTAATAATCAGAACGGTTTTATTCCACCACCCCTCATCTTTCAAGTTGGTGGAATAGCCACCCTTCTGGCAGCCATTCCTATTTTTATGATGAAAAACACTGGCATGCAACCAAGTATTGTAGAAAAGTGAGCTGACTATGAGTATTCCTGAATTCATCCTACGCAAACTGGTGCTTCCAGGGAGTTTGAAACGAACTCCCTCCGGTTTTACGTTCATCCTTCACAATACTTTTGCCCCCGCTACGATAACCAAATTACAGGTATTTAATGGAACTGAAGAAATCTCTTCCTCAAAAATTTCGATCAAAGAAGTTGACAAAGCACCGATTACTGCCTCAATTTGCAGCCCAGAAAATCCTCTGATTATTCCAGTAAATGTTGATATTAAGATATGTGCTGATTCGATGACTCCTCTCGGAATTGTCTCGATTAAAGCTAATACGAAAGAAGTTGGTTTGCTTGATTTTTCCATAGAAACAGGAAAAAAAACGAAAAAATCGCGTCCTTTATCGGCATCCTGGACGGCAATTTTTCGACCTGTATTAAAAACCACTCTCCATGTAGGTTCTACTCCGATTACTGGAGTAGTATCGCCGTTTTTACTTGGTCAATTTGTGGAACACCTTGAGCGTTGTGTTTACGACGGTATTTGGACTCAGTCCGGTGCTGACTTACGCGAAGATACCGTTGAACTAATTAAACAACTTAGTCCATCAATGATCCGGTATCCTGGAGGAAATTTTGCCAGCGGTTATCATTGGGAAGATGGCATTGGACCCCGGGAGAAACGCCCAACAAGGCACGATGCTGCCTGGCAGGCTGAAGAATCTAACCAGATTGGCACTGATGAATTTCTCACTTTCTGTGAGCAAATAGGTACAGTTCCCTGTCTGGTAGTCAATGATGGCTCAGGTACTCCCGAAGAAGCAGCAAGGTGGGTATCTTATTGCAATTCACCTTCAAACACAAAAATGGGAGAATTAAGAGCGGCCAATGGGCACGCAAAACCCTACAATGTCCAATTCTGGGGGATTGGCAATGAGGTTTGGGGACCGTGGCAAATTGGAACCACTTCAGCCCGAGAATATGCAAAAAGATTAATCCGTTTCATAAAATCTATGAAAGGGGTTGATCCGTCAATAAAGATAATAGCGGTTGGAAACCATCCACTCAAGGACGATCCCTCAGACCCCGCTTTGCTCTGGAACAGTGAAGTACTAAAAATCGCCGGTAACCATATTGACTACCTGTCCTGGCACATTTATCAGCCGGAAAAGGAAGGGTGGCAGGAAGTCAATGATGACCTTGATCTTTTCAGAACCATTTGCGCCGCCCCTTTGGATATTGACACCTACCTTAAAAGAATTCAAAAACAACTGACAGATTCAGGATTTAAGCACAAAGTGTACCAGGCATTGGATGAATGGAATGTTTGGTTACCTCCTAAGCAGGGAGAAGTCAGTATGCACCATGTGACCTATACCATGCGTGATGCCCTTTATGTAGCATCAACCCTTGCAGTTTTATTCCGCAACTCAGAATCTGTAAAAATCGCAAATCTTGCTCAGTTAGTGAATGTGCTCCCGCTTATCCAGACCGATGATTCACAGGCTATTGCAACAACGATCTATTATCCGTTTATTCTATTTAATCAAATGATGGGGATGGTAATCGAAGCGAAAGTGGAATCTCCTGTTTTTGAAAGTAAAGGGATGGGACCGAATATTACTGCTCATCAAAAAGTTGATTACCTTGATTGTCTGGTTACTGAGAAAACTACCCGAAACGGATTATCTGTTCTGATGATTAACCGGCACCCTCTGAAACAAATGGAAACTAAAATAATATTTTCAGAGGAAGGAAAATTCGAACCTTCTACCTGCTGGGTGATAAAATCATCCCACCCGCTTGCTGAAAATACCTTCTCGAATCCATATCGAGTCAAACTGGTAGAAGGGAAAATCCCAAAGCTCTCAAATAATCAATGCATAATGAGGATGGAACCGGCATCCATTTATCTGCTGGAATTTAAAAAATGCTAGATAAATTGGGAAACAACGGTTTTCACTTTTTTGTCCGGGCTATGTCAAGGGTTTCAACAGCGTGTCTGAGGTGGGGAATCACGATACTCCCCCCCACAACCAGTGCAATATTAAAAAGTTCATAGAACTCTTCTTCCGAAACACTGCATTCGATGCATTGGAGAATATGATAATCGATGCAATCATTGCATCTCAGCACCATGGAAGCAACTAGCCCCATCATTTCCTTTGTTTTTTGATCAAGAACGCCATTTTGATAAGCTGAGGAATCTAAGTTAAAAAACCTTTTTATACCCAGGTGGTCTATTGACAATATCCGGGAGTTCATTCTTGATCGATATTCATTAAATTGATCAATCCTGTCCATTTTTCTCCAGTCTGGTTAAGGTAAATTCGGATTGGGAAAAATGGATTCGCAGTGTCTTTCTGCCATTTGCAGTAAGAGCCGCTTCATCGCCCAATGCTTGTGCCAGACAAAAATCCCCGAAAGTGATTCCTTCTTGCGGGATTTGTGTATCAACATCTGGAGTATTAGTTATGAGGACAAACAATCCATTGTCAGACCCACCCTTGTGGAATTGCCCAGTGGAATGCAGGTATCGAGGTCCAAAACCTAATGTTGTCGCAATCCCGAATTCATTTAGAATACCAAACCGTAGACCATTAAGCATTTTTGTGTTGGCTTCATTGCGGGGAATAAAAGCATTAATCGCCAGAAAACAATTCTTGGTTTGAAACCGCAACAAGAAATCATTTATGGCATTGATCGGTGTGCAATTCTCTGGTAAGTCAATTTCTTGATTTGAAAAGATTGAAAATTGATCTGTCTTAACTATTGGGGGAGAAATGATAAACTGACCGGTTTTCCGATAAGATTCAATTCCTGCTAAAGTCCGGGTTTTTGCGTCTTGAACATTGGGTTGATCGAACGAATTTACTCCAAGAATGGAACATGCAGTCGCTGTCGTAACTTCCCAAAGGTAGAACTGATAGGCAAGATCCTGCACCGAAGCCACATTTTGAACGATAACAGGATGTTTCTGTTCGACAAGCTCATTTATTTGTTTATCATAATGACCATTTTTTCGCAAATAAACAAACAATCTATCCTTTTGTAATTTCACAGGGTCAACCAATGGCTCGTCGGCAATCGGTAGTATCCCTTTTCCATTTTTACCACTACTTTCAGCAATTAGTTGTTCCATCCAGGCTGCAAATGCATTCCATTCGTTATCCGCTAGTATGGTCAATTTATCTAATCCATAAACGGCTGCTTCGCCCACTATTGCACCAAGTAAGGCGCCGGGGTTTTTTCCTATGTGCGGATTTGTAAACCACCGTCCAAAATAGACGACTTTTTGTATCAAATCGTCAAGATCAATTCCAGCAAGATAAGCAGGCACTAAACCAAACGCTGTCAGTGCTGAGTTTCTTCCCCCTACCATCGGATTCGCAGTAATGATTCTTCTGAATCCTTTTTCCTTTGCCAATAAGGCTAGCTTCGTGTCTGGATCGGTTATGGCTATGAAATGAGAACCTGCTTTGTCTCCCATTTGATTCCGCGCATTTTCGTAATAATATTGAAAGAATGCATTAATCTCACTTGTTGTTCCTGACTTGCTGCTCACAATGAAGAGTGTTTTTGTGATCGGGTTATTCTTCTCTGCAAGCATAACTTCCTCGGGATGCGTGGAATCTAATATCGAAACAGCTAACCCCGTTGATTCCTCCCCAGCTCGACTTTTCTGAATGATGGAAAAGACTTCGGGTGCCAATGAAGAACCTCCCATTCCCAGAACCAAGGCATTTGTTATTCCATCATTTAACAATTCATTCTTTAATCCAACAATCTGATTTTTTACGTGGGTGATATTCCAGGGTGCTTCCAACCAATCCATCCGTTGAACGATTTCCTTTTGTTCCACAGTAGAATTGGTCCACAAGGTCGGATCATGGCTGAATAATCTGGTGATAAACTGGTTCTGCTCAAGTAGATTGATCTTCTCCTTAACACCTTTACCCAAACCCCCAAGTCTTTCCAATTCACTCTTTTTTCTTTGCTCAATTACAGCAACCATGTTGTTGAAAGCATTGATAAAAGCCTTTACCCCTTCATCTTCTAGAGTATGGGTTACGTCTTCAATCGATATGCCAATATTACTAAGTAAGGAAAAATGATTTTCAATATGCTGTAAATCATCATTGATTGTCACTTCTGTGACCCCATGTTCAAGAAATGCAGTCAATGTTGCCGGGGGAACTGTGTTTACTGTGTCTTTGCCTATCAGTTGTTCTACATAAATAGTGTCTCGATAATCCGGGTTCTTAGTACTGGTTGATGCCCAAAGTGGTCTTTGGAGGTTTGCACCACGCACCGACAATTTCTCAAAACGAGTTTTTTTGAATTCCTCTAGAAAAACCTGATAAGCCAGTCTTGAGTTATAAATTGCTGATTTTCCTGCAAATTTCTTGTATTCATCAGAAGAAAGTCTTAAGTTCCTTAATAATGCATCAATTTTAGTGTCAATGCGGGAGACAAATAGAGAAGCCACTGATGTTACGCCATCTACCGGATTACCATCTGCGATCCGATCTTCTAGCCCCTTAATATAGGAATCGATTACTTCTCGATATCTCTCCAGCCCAAAAATTAGTGTAACGTTTACATTGATCCCTAGCCGGATTAATCTCCTTACTGCTGGAATACCCTCCGCAGTTGCCGGAACCTTCACCATTAGATTTGGACGATCAACTAATTTCCATAGATCAACCGCAGCACTCACAGTTGCTTCTATGTCATGTGCTAGATGCGGATTGACTTCCAGACTTACATATCCATCCTGTTTATTAGTCCGCTCATAGATGTCTAAAAAAAGGTCAGCAGCCTGCTGAACATCATCCACTGCCATATTCCAGAAAATCTCTTCGGCATCCATACCGGACCAGGCTAATGTCTGTAATTGGACATCATATTCTGTCGAATTAACAATAGCGTTCTGAAAAATGCTCGGGTTTGAAGTAATCCCCTTGATCTCACCTCTTGAGATCATTTTCGATATTTCCCCGTTAAGCAGCATTCTCCTTTGAATGTTGTCATACCAAAGTGACTGACCAATGACGTCCAGCGACCGAAGTTTTTCCATAATGATTAATCCTGAAAATTACTGATTAGAAATCAAACCTTTTTCTTCAAGGTCTCTTACTTTTCGAATTCTGCGTTTGTGCCGTTCTTCTTGTGAAAATTTTGCGTTTATAAAAGCCGTCACAATTTCATTTGCCAGTTCAGTCCCAATAATTCTCGCTCCAATGCACAAAACATTCATATTATCATGCTCAACGCCTTGATGTGCTGAATAAGTATCATGACATGTTCCAGCATATATGCCTTTCATTTTATTCGCCGCAATGCACACCCCTACTCCTGAACCGCATAAGATTATGGCCCGATCCGCCAATCCATTTTGGATAATTTTCCCGGCTTTCTCTGCTGAATCTGGATAATCAACAGGTTCTTGGTCAAAAGTCCCCAGGTCATTTACTTCGTGACCCAAATCCTGAACTAAATTAATAATGTCATCTTTAATAATAAAACCTGCATGATCACTGGCAATAGCTATACGCATCTTTATTACTCCTGATTAATTAACCCTTTTGCCTTGGTAATAATGGCATCAGTTGTGAAACCATATTTTTCAAGGATAGTTTGATATGGCGCAGAAGCCCCAAAATGATCAATCCCGACTATCTCACCCTTAGAACCAACCCATTTTTCCCATCCCATACTAATACCCAATTCAACTGCAATCCTTTTCGTAACCGTTGGAAGAATTACTGAATCCTGGTATTCCTTTCCTGCAGCAGAAAACAACTCCCAGGATGGGAAGGAGATTACCCGAACACCAATCTCTTCAGACGCAAGTTTTCTGCCTGCTTCCAGGATTAAGTTCACCTCTGATCCAGATGCCATTAATAATAAGTCGATTTCCTTTCTTCCAAGGTCAGCCAGTACGTAAGCTCCTTTTTCAAGTAATGCTGCTGGAGCCATATTTTCTCTGTCAATTGTAGGCACAGCCTGCCTGGACAAAGCAAGGAGCGTTGGACCTTGCGTATTCCGTACCGCAAATTTCCAGGCTTCAGCGGTTTCGTTTGCATCGCATGGGCGAATTACCGTTAATCCAGGGATTGCTCGTAAAGAAGCCAGATGCTCCACTGGCTGGTGGGTCGGACCATCTTCTCCTAATCCTACGCTATCATGTGTCATCACCCAAATTGTTTGCAGATGCGATAACGCTGAAATACGGATTGCACCTCTCATGTAATCTGTAAAGACCAGGAAAGTAGCCCCAAATGGGATTACACCCCCGTGATATGCCATGCCATTTACTATTGCTCCCATGGCATGTTCACGAACACCAAAATGAAAGTATCTTCCAGCTGGGTTCGTCGCAGAGAAATCACTGGCGTTTTTCAATTTAGTATTATTTGAAGGTGTCAGATCAGCTGAACCACCGATGATTTCAGGTAATAAATCTGCGATCGCATTCAGGGTCTGCCCTGAGGCCACCCTTGTAGCTATACCTTTTGGGTCAGGGTTGAATTTAGGAATGACCTCTTCCCAATCTTCAGGAAGCTCGCGCTTAAACCTACGGTCAAACTCCATCGATTGAGCAGGATGTTGGTTTGCATATTCCTTTTTCAGGATCGACCAATTAGCAGCAATTTTTTTTCCTTTCTCAGCTGCATTAAGATAGATAGCTTTTACATCATCAGGTATATAAAAACGAGGTTCAATCGGCCATCCAGCATTTTGCTTTGCTGCATTTAGTTCCTCATCTCCGGGTGGCTCACCATGTGCTTTGGCTGTATCCTGGCGGGTCGGCAAACCATAGCCAATATGAGTCCGGCATATGATCAGAGAGGGTCTTGGATCAATTTTGGCTTGAGTTATGGCATGATCAATTTCACCAACATCGTTACCATCTTTGACAAACAATACCTGCCAACCGTAAGACTCGAACCTTTTTCCTCTATCTTCAGTAAAGCTTAGGTCCGTGGAACCATCAATCGTGATGCGGTTGTCATCATAGCAATAGATTAGTTTTCCTAGTTTTAGATGCCCGGCCAACGAGGCAGCTTCTGATGCTACTCCTTCCATCAAATCCCCATCTGTAACGATTCCATAAATAAAATGGTCGATTAATTTGTGATCACTTGTATTAAATTCAGCTGCCAGATGTGTTTCGGCTAGAGCCATTCCTATGCCATTCGCGAATCCTTGTCCAAGAGGTCCAGTCGTTGTATCGACTCCAGGTGTCAAACCATACTCAGGATGCCCCGGTGTAATAGACCCCCATTGCCTGAATCTCTTCAAATCCTCCTGCGTCACCCCATAACCCATTAAGTGCAATAGACTATAGAGTAGCATGGAACCATGTCCTCCAGACAAGACAAAACGGTCTCTGTTCGGCCATTCAGGGTCGTGTGGATTAAAACGCATGTGTTTTGTCCAAATGATGTATGCGATAGCTGCGGTGCCCATCGGAAGTCCGGGATGTCCGGAATTCGCTTGTTGAACGCCATCGGCTGACAAATACCGAAGTGTATTGATTGCCTTTTCAGTGATTAAATCGTTCATGCTGTTCCTCCCGATAGTCAATTTATTTTACCACTCAGGAAAACAGCATAAAATCCGATATTGACTGTGGAGTTAGTAAATTGATTTTCTATTTAAACGGAGACTATTAATAACGACAAACACACTACTCATTGCCATCGCCCCAGCTGCCAGAATTGGAATTAGTAATCCGGCTGCCGCTACGGGGATAAGGATGATGTTATAGAAAAATGCCCAGAATAAATTTTGTTTTATGGTCGCCACAGTATTTTTTGCAAGTTTTATTGTTTGTCCAATGCCCTTCATTTCTCCACTAACAAGGATTATTGGAGCAGAAGCCATAGCGATATCTGTTCCTGAGCCGATCGCCAGTCCTATATCTGCCTGGGCTAACGCTGGAGCATCATTGATTCCATCCCCTACCATCATTACCCGGTTTCCCGATTTTTGTAGTTCAATGATCTTTACTGCTTTGTCGCCAGGAAGGACTTCTGCGATGACGTCGTCAATTCCTACACTTTTTGCAACCGTCACTGCTGTCCTCTTGTTATCACCTGTGATCATGAAGATGTGAATCCCCATTTCCTTAATTCTCGCGATAGCTTGTTTTGAATCCTGCTTTATCTGATCTGAAATGGCGATCATACCAACTAAATCTTTCTCAATAGCAACATAAATCGGCGTCTTTCCTTCATTCTGAAGTACCCGGATTTTGTTTTCCCAATTCGATAACGAGATACCTTCTTCTTCGATCAGCGTTATATTCCCAATAAGGATAGACTTTCCCGCTATTTCCCCTGCCACTCCCATACCAGTCTTGGACGTGAAGATATCGGGTCGTAACAGCTCGAGACCTCTGCCTGTGGCTTCAGCTACAACAGCCTGCGCAAGGGGGTGTTCGCTCGATCTTTCCAACGACGCAGCAAGTCTCAGGAATTCTGTCTCCGTATACCCATTTTTTACCAGAATATCGGTTACAGAAGGATGCCCTCTGGTAATCGTCCCTGTTTTATCCAAAACCACAACGTTCACACCTGCAGCTTTCTCAAGCGCTTCCGAGGATTTTATGAGAATCCCACTCTGCGCACCTTTGCCTGTTCCTACCATAATCGCAGTGGGGGTTGCCAGTCCCATGGCACACGGGCAGGCAATTACCAATACTGCGACCATGTTCACGAGTGCCCGCGTGAAGGGCGTCATATCGCCATGAACAGGTATTATGTTACCCAGCAACATCCATACGATAAATGTGACCACGGCGATACCCAACACAACAGGCACGAAAATTTTTGATATTTTGTCTGCTAGTTTTTGGATTGGAGCCTTGCTGCTTTGAGCATCTTCAACGAGCTTGATGATTTGAGATAAAAGAGTGTTCTTCCCTACCCTTTGAGCAACAAAATCGATTGCTCCATTGAGGTTGATTGTGCCACCGATTACTTCCGAATCAATCGTTTTTTCCGCTGGTATTGGTTCCCCTGTAACCATAGATTCATCGATATTGGTCGCACCACTCACAATAACCCCATCCACCGGGATGGATTGCCCGGGACGAACAATGATTATGTCTCCGACCTTGACATCATCTATGCGGACTTCAGTCTCTACTCCGTTTTTCGCCACGGTTGCTGTTTTAGGGCGTAAACTAACCAGTTTACGCAAAGCATCACTAGTACGTCCTTTAGCTTTCGCTTCAAGGTATTTCCCCAGTTTAATCAAGGTAATTATGACTGCAGAGGTTTCAAAATATACATGACCATGCAGTATCCCAAAAATTATTAGAACTGAATATATATAAGCGATGGTCGATCCCATTGCGACTAACACATCCATATTGGCAGAACCATTTCGGATTGCTTTATAGGCTCCGATGTAGAATTGCCTTCCAACATAAAACTGGACTGGCGTTGCCAAAACCATCATAAGAATTCGTGACCAACTGGAATGAAAAACATTGGCATTGATAAAACCTAGATCTCCAGCCATCGAGAATATTAATAATGGCAGACTAAGAAACATCCCTGTTAGCAACAATCTTTTTTGGTAAGTAATTTCTAAATTTCTTGCCAGGCTTTCAACATCCTCATTTTCTCCATCCCCTTCAATTGGATCAAAACCTGAATTTCGGATTAAAGCAAAAACTTCCGGTACACCGATAATCGTTGGGATAAATCGGACTAACAGAGTCTCTGAAGCAATATTGGCTCGCACAAAGTTAACTCCGTCGTTCTTCAACAGAGTTTTTTCTAATCGGTTTGCATCAGCAATATCAGAGAAATTCCGTAAAAAGATTGTTATTTCACCTTCAGCGATCCCGTAACCCGCTTTTTCAATTTGCTCAACAATTCCACTAATCGAGGCCTTGTTCGGATCGAAATTCACAGCCGCCCGTTCAGTTGCAAGGTTGACCGTTGTTCTATTGATTCCTGGTATTTTTTTTACGTTGCGCTCAATTGTGGCTACACAATTTGCACAGGTCATTCCTGTTACTGGTAAGACAATTTGCTTCTCTTTCATCTAATTTTGGACTGGGTAGTTGATTTCAGAGAGCAAATTAACAATAACTTCTTCATTGGCGGGAGCGTCAAATTCAATTTTGACCAGCTTCGAGGATGGGTTCCCTTCAACTCGCTTAACTCCAGGGATTCCACTGAGTTCGGTTTTAATCGTATGCACACAATGCATGCAATTGATGGCAGGAATAAGATAGGTTACTTTATTCATTTCCTTCTCCTTTTCAAACTTTTGTTGACTGTTCGAAGATTTCACCAATTTCATTAAGAACCCGTTCCCGTTCTGAAACATCCTCACCTTTTATAGCCGTGATCACGCAAGAATTCAAATGTTCGTTTAATATTTCCACACTGACCTTGCTTAATGCACTTTGGACGGCCTGGATTTGCCGGATAACATCGATGCAGTACTCATCATTTTCAACCATCCTGGTTACCCCCTTTACATGACCTTCGATCGTTTTGAGCCTGGCTAAAGTATTGACATTCTTCATAATTACTCCCTCCCCCCGGTGGGGGGGATAGAAAAATCTTATCACGTAATAGCCACTTGTCAAGCATCATAAAAACCATTGACAGAACTTATCATCCCTCATAATATGAAGACATGTCAGAAAGCTTCACTTCACCATCACTCGAAAACAGAACCTACCTGATTACTGGTGGAGCGCGACGTTTAGGGCGAGAGATGGCGCTTGCGATTGCCAGATCCAAAGGGAATCTGATAATTCATTACAATTCATCTGCCAGAGAAGCGGAGACTCTCAAGAATTCGATCCTTGGATTAGGATCTCAAGCGTGGTTGGTAAAAGCCGACTTGTCTTCTGAAAAAGGACTGCGAAATCTCTGTGAGGAAACATTCTCCCTTACTCAGGTTTCCGGATTAATTAACAGTGCTTCCATTTTCTTGAACAAGTCGTTTAAAGAAACTACTCTTGAAATCTGGCAAGAGCACATTCAAGTTAACCTAACTGCTCCTTTCTTACTGTCCCGTTTTTTTGCGGATCAAATGGGAACCCTACCCTCTGGCCAGATTGTAAATCTTGTTGATTGGAGAGCAACAAGACCTGGGTCTGATCATTTTGCTTACACCGTATCGAAAGCAGCACTGGTAGCGATGACCAAATCTCTTGCGTTGTCATTGTCACCAGGAATTTCGGTAAATGCCATCGCTCTGGGAGCGATTCTGCCTCCAGAAAACGAAAATATCCACGAGGGGATTTTAGAGAAAATACCGGTAAAACGATGGGCATACATTGAAGAACTTAAGAATGTACTAATTTATCTCTTATCTAATCCACGTTCACTAACCGGTCAAATCATTCATTTGGATGGCGGCCGGCACCTTATCTATTAAAAAAGGAAAACAATGGACAGAATTTTTATAACAGACCTTTTAATTCGAGGCGTGATTGGCATTACTGAAAAAGAACGGGAACAACCGCAGGATATCCTGGTTAATGTGGAAATTCAAACGGATATCAAAGAAGCAGCACAAAAGGATGATGTTGACCTGAGTGTCAATTACCGCACTGTCGCGAAGAAAATCCTTGCTCATGTTGAATCTGTCAAGAGATACACCGTGGAGGCATTATCAGAAGATATTGCGCGATTATGCCTGGATGAACCTCATGTTCATTCGGTAAAGGTGAGGGTAGAAAAACCGGGTGCAGTACGATTTTCCAGATCTGTTGGTGTGGAGATAGAAAGACAAAAGTAAAGTAGTATGAACAAAGCTTACCTGATGCTTGGATCGAATATTCATCCAGAAGTAAATATCCCCCGGGCACTTGGTTTTCTCAATGGGTCATTTACCATTCGGAAAATTTCAAATACATGGCGGACTCGCTCGGTTGGTATTAAGGCCGCTGATTTTTTCAACACTGCCGTTGAGATCGAAACAGGCCTGGATGAATCCCTCCTAAAAGAAAAGTGTCTGTGTCATATTGAGGAAGTTCTCGGTCGTATTCGTGAAAAAAATAAAAATGCACCAAGAACTATTGATATCGATATTGCTATATTCAACAACAAGATCCTGGATCCTGAAATATTCACAAAAGAACACCTTGCGCTTCCCTTATCGGAAATTGTGCCTGATCTGGTATCCCCCCATGGAAAAGAGACTCTTTTGAGTGTAGCGGTAAGACTGCATCAACAAGGAACTGCAAGAAATATAGGGTTGATCAAACCTGTGGAATAAACTTCAATTATTTCGAGATTCCAGGGATCTGACCAGATCCATTAATTCATTGCTGATTTCTGTTGTACGATTAATTTGGTTAAGATATAGCCAGGTAGTTTTATATTGTTCTCTTATTTTTTCACTGACCTGAGCCCGAATTCCTTCTGATTCAAGGGCTTTTACCAGTCTACTTGCTCCTTCTTCATCAATGACCTCAAGTTTTGACCACATTTCTGAAAAATATTTCTTGTTATTAATACCCAAAATTATTGGGTATGTTTTCTTTTTACTCATTAAATCTGAAAAAATGGATTTCCCGGTTACCTTTTCGTCACCCCAAATTCCAAGGTAATCATCCTGGACCTGGAAAGCCAGACCAAGAGAAATACCAAGATTCTCCATCACCTTTATCTCGCTCTCATTTGCTCCTGCCACCAAAGCTCCAATTTTCAGACTTGCAGAAATCAGAGCGGCTGTTTTGCCATAAATCATCTTCCAGTACAAATCAATCGGAATTTCATTTTTCGTTTCATATGCAATATCCAGGTGCTGCCCTTTTGTTAATTCCAAACAATTTTTTTGTAGGGTTAATAAAAGGAGGTTTTTCTGTCCATCTTCTATCGACTTTTTCAGTTCAAAGACTGATAGATATGCAAGGGTCAATAAAGCATCCCCTGTATTTATTGCCTGCGGAATCCCCCATTTCATCCAAATGGTATCCCTACCCCGCCTGGTTTCACTGGAATCCTGAATATCATCATGAACTAGGGAAAAATTGTGGAGCAACTCAACCGCACAGGCTGCCGGTAATGCATCCTTCCAATCTCTGCCGAAAATACCACAGCTCATGAGAACGAATACTGGTCTTAATCTCTTACCGGTAACACTTAAATCAACAGACTGATGGTCTAACCCCAGTTGATAAAATACCATTTTGCGGTATTCATCGGGGTATCCTTTCAGGTTTGAATTAACAATTTTTCGTAAGGAGTTAGAAATCTGACTCTGCATTTCAACGGTAAGATCGCCAAAATTATCGTTCATAATTTCGTCTTAATTGAACCTTTGATAGTTCAGGAATCCCTTTTGCCCCAGTAGCAAACATGGCAATCCTTAACTCATCAATGATCTGGGTCAGGATTATTTCTACGTTTTCCTGAGAAACAGCTGCCGCCCTAAACAATTTTCCAGCAAATCCTGCCATCGTCGCTCCTAAAGCCAAGCTCTTGGCAACATCAATGCCATTTCTAAGCCCACCGGAGGATATTAGCGGAAGATCTGGGTACCGTGTATGAATCTCCTCAATGCAAATTGCTGTTGGAATGCCCCAATCTTTAAAATTTTCGCTTGTCGCCACCCGGGATGGTACTAAATTCCTGAATTTTTCTACCAAAGCCCAAGACGTACCACCTGCACCAGCAACGTCAATACAGGATACTCCTGCATCAATCAGTTTTCCTGCCAAGCCTGCAGAAATACCCCAACCGACTTCCTTTATAATCACTGGTTCTTTAATTTCTTTACAAATGTCGGAAATCTTTTTAAGAAGCCCGCTAAAATTGGTCTGCCCTTCAGGTTGAAGTACTTCCTGAAGAGGATTCAGATGTAGGATCAATCCATCGGCTCGAATAAACTCAAGCGCTTTTTTGCAACTGCTTATCGTCATGCCATAATTCAGTTGAACCGCACCAATATTCGCAAAAATTGGAATACTTGGGGCAAATGTCCGGATATTAATATCCCGCGGGATACTTCCTGCTTCAATATCCACTCTTTGTGATCCCACTCCCATCGCGATACCAAGTTTTTCAGCCGCACACGCAAGCCGTTGGTTTATCTCATTACCTCTTTTGGTCCCACCTGTCATGGAGGATATTAGGAGCGGAGCACGAATTAATTTCTTGAAAAGGCAGGTTGTTGTATCGACCTGTTTAAAATCCATTTCTGGCAGAGCGTTATGCTCAAAATAATACAGATCAAATCCACCTTCTGCATGGGATTGAACATTTTCTTCAATATTTATCCTGATATGATCGTCTTTACGAATTCTATTTTGATCTTCAGGTGTTTTTAACAATCCATCCATAAATTTAGTATACTCGAAAATATTCATCCCCCTTTTTCGAAACAATTTTCGCAATTTAGGGTTATACAGTCATAGAACCACATCCCCAATCATCACTTGACAGATTGATGATGGTAGTTACAATTTATTCATCTGCATATGGAATCAAATCCAGGAGGATTTTATGAGCGACACACTGTTAAAAGTAAAAGAAGTAATCGTTGAAGTATTGAAAATTGACGAAAAAGAGATAAAAGAAGAGACCCGCTTTGTTGAAGATCTTAAAGCAGATTCTATGGATCAATTCTTCCTGATTGATGGTTTCTGTGAGAAATTTGACATCAATATCAATGATGAAGATGCCAGAACGATTAAGACCGTTGATGATGCAGTAAAATACATCGACTCCCATCGAAAATAAGGTAAATTTTTTAGTTTCCTAAGAAATCTGGGATCTGCTCTGGGTATTTTGCCACTTTCACCCCGACAGATTCCAATTTTTTAATTTTTGATTCAGCGGTACCGGAATTACCCTCAATAATAGCCCCGGCATGACCCATCTTCCTTCCAGGAGGAGCCGAAATACCTGCTATAAAGGCTATTACCGGTTTTGTCATTTTTCTTGCAATGTAATCCGCTGCCAGCTCTTCTTCGTTGCCACCAATTTCACCAATTAGAACTACCTTTTCAGTATGCGCATCCGCCTCAAAAACCTCAAGTAATTCTAAATACCCAAGTCCCTTTACTGGATCGCCACCAATACCAACGCAAGTAGACACGCCGATATTCTTTTGACTTAATGCATACAAAACTTCATATGTGAGTGTTCCTGAGCGAGAAACCAGGCCAATATTCCCCTGAATAGCGATATTCCCCGGAATAATACCAATTTTGCATTCACCGGGCGAAAGGATTCCCGGGCAATTTGGACCGATCAATTTTGTTCTTCTTGATCTTAGATACTGTTTAACCCGCATCATATCCTGGATTGGAGTTCCTTCAGTGATGCAAACAACTAAGGGCAAATCTGCATCAGAAGCTTCATAGATTGCGTCTGCTGTATATTTAGCAGGAACGAAAATCACACTTGCATTTGCGCCAGTTGCATCAACCGCAGTTTGAACCGTATCAAAAATGGGAATTTTCCCATTTAATGCCCAACCCCCGCCTTTTCCTGGTGTTACTCCTGCAACAATGTTGGTATGATACTGAAGCATCTGTTCGGAATGAAATAAACCCTCGTTACCAGTAATTCCTTGAACGATTAGCCTTGTTTCCCGATTGGCTAAGATGCTCATTTTGTACCTTCCATAGTTTTCTCGATTGCAAGTTTCGCTGCGGAATACAAAGACTCTGCCGTAAATAATTCGGTTCCCTCAAGCAGTCGGATTGCCTCTTCCTGGTTAGTACCAACGAGCCTTACGATCACTGGTATTTCAGGCTTAATTAGCTTCATAGCTGCCTGAATCCCACGTGCCACTTCATCACAACGGGTGATACCCCCAAAAACGTTAATTAAAATCGATTTAACCTTTGGATCTGAAAGTATGATTCTCATTGCAGCAGCAACTTTTTCAGACGAAGCGCCACCCCCAATATCAAGAAAATTTGCGGGGTTTCCTCCAAGTATCTTGATAATATCCATGGTAGCCATCGCCAATCCGGCTCCATTTACCAGACATCCAATGTTTCCGTCAAGTTTAATAAAGACAACCCCAAATTTCCGACCTTCAACCTCAGCAGGTGCTTCTTCATCGATATCTCTCATTTCGGCTAATTCTGGATGTCTAAAAATCGCATTGTCATCCAGAACGATTTTCGCATCCAAAGCCATTATTTTTTCCTCAGCAGTGATTACCAAAGGATTAATTTCCACAATTGTGGCATCTGTATCAACATACAATGTCCATAAAGCTGTAATAATTTCTCCAAAAGGTTTCCAGAATTTCCGGTCCAGGTCAATACTGATTGCAATATCTCTGAGCTGGTAATCCCTTAATCCTATCAATGGGTCAATTGTCCGTTTGACAATTTTCTCGGGAGATTTCATCGCAGTTTCTTCAATATCAATGCCACCGGCACTTGATGCCATCAACAACGGTTTTTGACTATTACGATCGTTGGCGATACTCAAATATATTTCTTTGGAAATGGATACAGCCTCATCAACCAGAACTTTACGGACAGGAATTCCCTTGATTTCCATTGAAAGGATTTGAGTAGCATAATCCTCAGCTTCCTTATTGGTTTTCGCCAACCTGATACCACCGGCTTTTCCACGCCCCCCCACCAGAACTTGTGATTTTATAATTACATTTCCGCCCAATTCTTCACAAATTTGTTTTGCCTCTGTAGCTGAACTTGCGATCCTACCCTTAGGGATAGGAATACCATACCTCGCAAAAAGGTTTTTTGATTGATACTCGTGAAGTCTCATCAAACCGCCTGAAAGTGAGAAATTGATTCCAAGAAAATTATACTCCGAGTAAATCATAACCACCCGTAAAACGGGTGGTTTGATCTGAGGCTATAAGCCTATAAAACAAGCCAGCGCCTAAAAGCGCTGGCTTTCACTTCGTTCAAGCCCCTGTGCTTTTGTCACCTTCGCTTGCCCCTCAAAGGGGCTTGGTCACTAGCTACCCCTAAAGGGGTCCTCATACTCTTTCACACTCAATTTGTCCACCGCTATGTCGTGCTTTTCCTGCTCCTCTATGTATTTCTTGATCGTCGCTTCATTCAACCCTACCGTACTTACATAGTACCCTTCTGCCCAGAAATGCCGGTTCCCAAACTTGTATTTCAAGTTCCCATGTTTGTCAAATATCATCAGGGCACTTTTCCCCTTCAGATACCCCATGAAGCTACTCACACTGATCTTGGGCGGTATACTGACTAACATATGTACGTGATCTGCCATTAGATGCCCTTCTATGATCTCCACCCCCTTATACCCACATAACTGCCTGAGTATCTCTCCTATGCTTTCTTTGTATTGATTGTAGATAATCTTCCTCCTATACTTCGGCGCAAATACGATGTGATATTTACACATCCATTTCGTGTGTGCTAAGCTATTTGTTGTATTATTCACTTGATCACCTTTCCTCTTTCGTTTAGTGGCTTGAACAATCACTATTCTAGTGGAAGGGTGATCCTTGGGTATAACCTCTTGTCTCCACCCGCTTAGCGGGTGGTTTATTGTCTCTCTCGCTTCGCTCGCTCAACAGGCTAAAGCCCATTAAAATAAAAACAAAAGCCCGGAAGAACCGGGCTTTTGATCGACAACAAGGGCGTCAGTTATCCTTTCAAAAATGCTTCTAAAGCTTCCTTACTAATCCGGTAAGACTCGCCTATTTTCTTAGCTTTCAATTCACCATCCGTAATAGCTTTTATCACATCTGCTTCTGCCACTCTCATCACATTCGCAGCTTCAGCAGTGGTCATAATAGCTGGTATGCTGGCTGCTGCTGCCTGACCTGCACCGGCAGCCTGACTTGTACCAATCCCTGCAAGGGATTGCGAAAGGACATTTCCGATTCCAAGCCCTGCACCGATTCCAGAAGTTAATCCTGCACCACCATTTGGATTGTTGGCAGCTTCCCGCATGGCATCCGCTGCTTGCAGTTGGGCATAGGTTGCCATATCAAGCATACCCATCGAGCGAAGCTCTTCGGCAGATTTCTCAGAAGGTTTAAGACTTCCTATGTAGAAAGTCTTAAGCAAAAGACCCAATGCCGCAAAATCCTCTTGAGCCTTAACTCTGATCCCTGCACCAAGCTCTTCGGTCAAACCAATCATTTCCAGCACATTCTTTTTGCCACCGGTCTCTCCAAGTAAGTCCTGCAGCTTGGAAAGAAGCATGGTGCGCAAGCGATTTTCAATATCACTGATCCTGTAAATCCCCTGAGCTCCTACAACTTGGGTAACAAATTGCTGTGCATCAGAAACCTGGAAACTATAAGATCCATATCCCTGGAGCAAGGCAATTCCCAGACCTACACCAGCGTTCTTAACAATGATCGGTTGGGCGGTTCCCCATTTTCGATCAGCAAATTCTTTCATTGAGACAAAATAAACTTCGGCCGTAAACGGAGTTCTGTCATTGAACGCTTTCCCTATGAAATCAATCAGGTATGGGATATTGGCAGTTACGATGGTGTGCCGTCCTGGTCCAAAGGTATCAAGAGCTTTCCCATCCCGCATAAAAACCACACGTTGAGATTCGCGAACGATAATCTGGGAGCCAATTCTTAGATCAGCCACACCGGTTTCTGGAAATCGGTGTACCAGTTCATCGGTCATCTCACTTGCATATTCAACAACATCAAAAATTCTAGCCATTGTTATTCTCCATAAATCAAAAATTGTCGCTTACTGACCTAACTTCATTACTTCGGTTCTTTTATTGAAGGCATCGATGCAATCCTGAGCCTTTTGATTAAGGTTCCGAATTGAAGCAGGGAAACCATCAGTGTCAATGGAGGCCTCTAGGTTATCAATGGCATTCGACACTTCGTCGCCGAGAGTAACCATAGCCAGGTCATATTGGTAAACTTTTTCAAGTTCCGCTTCATTTACTTTAGTAGCATCAAAGAACCCCGAATAACCATAGGCAGCAGTTTTGATCCGGTCAATGAACTGGCGCAATCGGACTGAAGCTATCTCCACATCGTCGATCACATCAATTTTTCCTGCGTTTACCAGATCTCGTTGAATAGAGGATAATCTCTGCCAGAGTACCTGGAATTTATCGGAAATGGACTCTCGTAAGAGTTTGTCAGCTGCCCGCCTGTCTACCCGGTTAATGTATCCTTTAAACCCAGGTATTTTGGCAATTAACTTCTTTAATGGGTCCTGTTGGGATGTCACTCTTTCAAACAAATCGCTCATTTAATTCCTCCATTTGAATGATCATTGTTATTTCATTATAGCTATTTTTAATGAGATTACAATTTCACTAATAATATACGAATTCGCTCTTGATTAGTAGCAGGTTTAATCAGGGAACAAACTTAAATAAAATACTAATAGGATCTGAAAAAACCGAATTCCATGATTTGGATTCCTTAAGTGCATATGCTAAATACGTATTGGGCTCAACTAGTACATAATCAATTTGATCTTCGATTAATGCATTAGCCCATCCAGGTTTGGTTGTATAAATATCCACGAAACGCCTGATTAGTTCGGTTCCAAATACATCCGCACGTCCATCAATGTAAATTTTATTCTGTGGATACATACTCCAAATCAAATATCCGCCCCAGTTATAAGAATTAAAGATCCTTCCTTTAATTCCAGTTTCCTTAATAAATGCAACTGCTTTTACAGGATAATTTCTTTCGTTGTAAAGAGATTGCTTTTCCTCAACTCCAATGATTAACAAAATTCCGTAAGCAAAAACAAGTGTTATGAGAAAAACACTTAGGAAACTAATAATTTTATTATTTGGACTTTCCGACCATCGAAAGGGCAAAACTTCAGTTAAGAGGTCTGTTAGAACCGGTATGGAAACGATTGCAAATAGAGCAGAGAACCTTGAGGACAATAAGGACATGTAACCAAATGCTATGCAAAGCAGGATATTAAGTGTAGAAGTTTTATTCCTGGATCGTAATCCAAACGCGATTAGTGCCAAAAACATGACAGCCAGGGGTATCCATGTTCGTTCGTGAAAATTTGGTGAAGCCCACTCAATAATGTATTCCTGTTGGGCTGGTTCACTCATCGTTTGGAATGGATAAAGGAACATTCTTGGGCCATTCGGATTTAGAATTGCAACCAGCATGCAGATTGAAAAAACTATTGCTAGTGTCATGGACGTTTGATTTATTGTTATCTTTTTAATATTTGCGTCGGTTTTTTTTATCTCAAAATAACCATCGATCCAATTTGCAAGTAAAAAGATACCCACGATAGCCAATCCCAGTATAAATGAACCATGTTGATTCACCCAGAGAAGCATGATGACGGGCAAAGGAATAAGGTATCTTAATTTCTTCTTTTCAACGAATTTCTCCAGTAAAAATACAAAAATACTCACATAAAGGATAAGAAAGATTTGAGGTCTTGCCCACAAGACCGGAGTTGAGAGTATCACGCCTAATAGCAGGGCAAAACCAAGCCAATATGGGTTTCGATTTTTCTGGGCTCGAAAACTTGCGATAACAAAACCTGCCATTGAAATAAGTGCAAATATAGGAACTAAGAGTCTAATTCCCCCCAGTCTGAATAAACAATACATGAAGACTTCAGTGAGCCATTCTGGTGCTTTCCATGGCGCACCGGTGTAAGTAAAAGCAAAATCATCGTAGATTGGTATGCTTTTTGTTTCTACGATCATCTGACCGGTTTTAAGATGCCACCAAAAATCCGGATCTCCGACCGGACGTAACAGGAATAATAGAGATCCTAAGATGACAAGAATTAGAAACAACTTATTGAGTGTAAATTTCATTATTTTCATTCTAGCATACAAGAATTTTTGAAATCAAGAAATTTATGTAATTTTTATGTTATTTTTTCTAGAAATTTCTTATAATATAATTTATGGAGAAAATATTATGTTAATCTTCTCAAGAAATGAAAAAGGGCAAGGCTTGGTTGAATATGCACTCATCATTGTATTAATTGCATTAGCAGTGATTCTTGCGCTGCGCCTGTTTGGAGTCAGGATTACAGATTATTTCCAGACAGTGGTTTCAACGATGGAGACGTTATAGTGAGATTGTAAGGTTGCTGTAAAGTTAAAGCTATTGCAATTGTAATTCAAACTCATATAATGTAATCATCATTCAATTTTAGAAAGAAAGGAGAAAACACCATGTTATTCGCACCGAAAGAAAAAGGCCAAGGTTTAGTTGAATACGCATTGATTCTTGTTTTGATTGCTGTGGTCGTGATTGTTGTCCTGCGTGCTCTTGGTACCAGAGTCAACGGTATCTTCGGATCCATCTCCACCGGTCTGAATCCCTAGTTCGAACCAGGAATCTAACGATAAGAAAGGCTCTGAAAAGAGCCTTTCTTATTTGTTAAGGCACGAATCGTGCATTACTAATATGTAAAGCGATTGTCTATTAAATTGCCGTATAATTATTCTAATTGCACTCTTAGGAAAACATCCGCAGGAGGGACCAATGGCTACAGGTAAGAAAAAGATGAACAAAGTAATACTCTATGTCATTCTGATAATTGCGATTTTAACAGCAGTGGCATATTTATTACTCACAAGCAAGAATTCTCCTTTTGTTCAGAATCAACCAGTCAGCACCCCTACCCCCAATTATGAACTGGTTGAAATTGTTATGGCTTCGCAGTCTATTAGTCGCGGCTCTGTAATCACTAGCGATGTGCTAACTACAATCCGCTACCCGAAGACTGAACTCCCGCAGGGTATTTTCTTCAAGACAATCGAAGAGGCTGTTGGAACAAGAGCGAAATACCACATCGATCCGGGCGTTCCACTGACAACGAGCATGGTAATCCATGAAGGAGCTGGCTCCCTGGCTGCTTTTGATATTCCCTCAGGCATGACTGCATATTCCATTCCTGCCAGCCCTGAAACTGCTGTTGCCTACGCACCACAAAAAGGTGATCATGTCATGGTAGTTGGATGCCTTATGCTTTCAGATGTGGACACCAGTTTCCAGACGTTGCTCCCGAATAACGCAGGCGCAACTTATAGTCCAGGAGCGATAGTTGATGGCATGGGGGTATCAAATACGACGTCTGTAATGGCTCCTTCAGAAGGATCTGGATCTCCCACTGGCCGATATGAGATGGATACCAATCTCAATCAGCTAATTTACCTAATCCCTTCTGAAACGCAACGACCTCGTTTGGTATGCCAGACTGTAATTCAAGATGCTGAAATATTAAATGTAGGTATGTTCCCAATTACTACCACCAAAGCAGGTGCAGCACCAACGGCCACACCTGCAGTTCAAGCCACAGCTTCAAATGCAGCAACTTCACCCACCTATCCCGGTTCAGTCACCTTGATCCTCTCCCCACAGGATACAATTGTATTGAACTACCTTCTACTTTCTGGAGCAAAATTATCGATGGCACTTAAGGGAGCCGGTGATGTAACCAGTTTTGCTACCGACCCTGTAACCCTTCAATATGTCATGGATGAAAAGAACATCCCCTCACCGGTTAAATTGCCATATGCGATTGAACCTCGAGTAAATACTTTAGTCTATCCAGCCTTTAATAGCTATATCCTTACACAACCCTAAAGGGTGAATTTGACAAAAGTGGAGATTTAATAACGGTGCCAGACAAAACTTCTGTAGTGGTAGTAGATGATACTGATGAATCACGCGAGATGATTCTTCGCATGCTTCAATTTGATACATCAATTGAGGTTCTCGGAAAAGCAAGAACAGGCCTTGAAGCGATTGATGTAGCGAACAAGTTAAAACCTGATGTCATGGTCATGGATATTAACATGCCTGACATGGATGGTATTACTGCTACTGAGAAGATTCGCGAGAAGCATCCATACATCCAGATCGTAATTCTCTCGGTCCAAAATGACGCCAATTACATGCGAAAAGCCATGTTGGCGGGGGCTCGCGATTTCCTCACTAAGCCGCCAATGATAGATGAACTCACCATTGCGATTCGCAGAGCAGGCGAATTGGCGCGCTCAGAAAAAGAAAAAGCAGCTGCAATAGCTTACACCCACACCGGGATGACAGGCTCTTTAGGTCAGGGGTTGAGAGCTCCAGCGCAGTTAGGAAAAATCATTTGCGTCTATAGCCCTAAAGGAGGGGCAGGATGTACCACTGTTGCAACTAACCTGGCTGTATCCTTAAAAACTCCTGAGAACCAGGTTTGCGTCGTGGACACAAACTTGATCTACGGCGATGTGGCGGTATTCTTTAATGAGCACGGGAAAAACTCGATCCTTGACCTGGTTGGTCGCGCGAATGAACTGGACCCTGACATTGTGAATGATGTAATGGTCACAAATAAACTGACTAACCTTCAATTGATGGCTGCACCGAAAGAGCCTGAGCTATCTGATACCCGAAAAGGTGATGCAATCGGCAAAATATTCACCTTTATGAAACAACTTTATAGTTTTATTATCATCGACACTACTCCTCAACTGACTGAAATTGTTCAAACCAGTCTGGATGTTGCTGATTACATCATCCTTTTATCTACACAAGATATTCCATCCATTAAAAACGCTCATCAGTTTCTTTCGATTGCCGATGCTTCTCAGATTGGGCGCGACAAGATAATTTTTGTGATGAACCGCTATGACAAACGCATTGCTATTTCTCCTGAACGAGTCGGGCAGAGCCTCAAACAAAACGTGGCAGTAACGATTCCTTTTGAGGAAAGAATTGTAAGCAATTCGATCAACCGAGGGGTACCCTTCATGATCGACAATAAGGCTGCACCTGCGGCGAAGGCTATTCAGGCACTACAGGACGAACTCAAGCTTCGGATGCAAAAGGACGAGGAAAACAGTTAACTCTTAGGAGATTTTTTTCATGTCGATTTTACGAAGGATTCAAACAGGAGATCAACAACCTGGACCAGTAAACAATGATGAGATTGATTCAGGTTCTGGTTCTCCATTACAGGTTAAACGCACCTCTCCTTTATCAGGTCAATCTTCACAGGATACGTATCAGGATCTAAAATCCAGGGTTCAGAAGAAACTACTTGCCGAAATTGATCCGAGAGTTGATGTCACAAAAGTTAATGAAGTAAAAAAGACAATCCAGGATCTGTTCGACCAGATTCTAGTTGAAGAAAACTTTGTCCTTTCCAGAAATGAGAAGACCCGCCTTTTTGAACAGATAACTGCTGAAATCCTCGGGTTAGGTCCTTTACAGCCGTTGCTTGAGGACGATACCATCACTGAGGTTATGGTTAATGGGTCGAAAAATATCTATGTTGAACGGCGTGGAAAGATTCAGCGTGTCCCTCTGGCATTCGAGAACAATGAACACGTGATGAGAATCATCGAAAGAATTGTCGCACCTTTGGGGCGCCGTATCGATGAATCCAGCCCTTATGTTGATGCCCGGTTGATGGATGGCTCTCGTGTAAATGCCATTATTCCCCCTGTTTCTCTTGTTGGACCAGTCTTAACCATCCGAAAATTTGCACGAACACCATTCACCGTAGATCAGTTGATCCAATTTGGGTCAATTACTGCTGAGGCAGTTCAATTTCTCGATGCTGCGGTCAAATCCCGCATCAATGTGGTGATCTCTGGTGGTACGGGTTCAGGAAAAACAACTCTATTGAATGTTTTATCAAGTTTTATTCCATCAGATGAGCGTATCATAACAATAGAAAATGCCGCAGAGCTCCAATTGCGCCAGGAGCATGTTGTTACCCTAGAATCTAGGCCGTCGAATATCGAAGGAAAAGGCGAGATTACCATCCGGAATTTAGTGGTCAATGCCCTTCGTATGCGCCCAGACCGGATTATCGTTGGAGAAATTCGTGATGAGGCAGCCCTTGATATGCTCCAGGCCATGAATACAGGTCATGATGGTTCCATGACTACACTCCACTCCAATAGTCCTCGAGATACCCTGTCCCGTCTGGAAACAATGACCATGATGGCAGGGATGGATCTTCCGATTCGCGCCATCCGAGAGCAGGTAAGTTCTGCCATTGACCTGGTTGTTCATCAGGAACGCTTGCGTGACGGTACTCGTAAAATCGTCAATATCACTGAGGTCACGGGAATGGAAGGCGATATTATCACAATGACCGATATTTTTATTTATGAACAGATTGGTTATGAAAATAACAAGGTCATCGGAAGAATGCGACCAACCGGGTTAAGACCAAAATTTATGGAAAAAATCGAAGCATCTGGAATTCACCTTCCGCCAAGTGTATTTGGCATTGGCGTAAGACATTAACACGATTGGACAGAATAAATGAATCCAATAATCATTCTCTGGATCGGTGGTGCATTAATCCTTATTCTCATTGGAATAGGGATTTTTGCGAATTTTCGCGCTCGGAAATCTTCAGAAGAAGAACGTATCGGAGATTACACTGCAATTGAACAAGCAGAGGAGATTACGAGTAAAAAGAACCGACAGACCATTGTTACAGATTGGATATCTAAGCGGGTTGAGAAATCAACCTATGGGGATCGGTTAGCAAAAGAACTAGCCCAGGCAGATCTCAAATTAAAACCTGGCGAGTATGTTACCGCGATGATTACAGCTTCCCTTGCAGTAGGAATTGTAGGATACTTTTTAGGGAACAATTCGATTGTTCTGGCGTTAGCAGGTATGGTAGGGGGTTTGTTCTTACCTAGTTTGTATGTGAAAATTCAAAAAAGCCGACGCTTGATAAAATTTAGCGATCAATTGGGTGATATGCTTGGATTGATGGTGAACGGATTAAGAGCTGGGTATTCAATATTACAGGCTATGGAATCCGTCAGCAAAGAATTACCCGCCCCCATTTCTGATGAGTTCCGACGTGTGGTCCAGGAGATCCAATTAGGTGTAACGACTGAGAAAGCGCTTGAAAATTTATTACGCCGTATCCCCAGTGATGACCTTGATCTGGTGATTACTGCCATGAACGTTCAACGAGAGGTTGGCGGTAACCTTGCTGAAATCCTAGAGACCATTTCACACACAATTCGGGAACGGGTGAAACTAAAAGGCGAAATTAGAGTCTTAACCTCACAACAAAGAATTACCGGTCTTTTTCTTGCGATCCTGCCCATTGGCTTGGCTCTTGCCTTGTACGTGATCAATCGAGATTATGTGATGGAGTTCTTTTCCCCTGAAAACAATACTGGCCCATTACCATGCGGATATCTTGCAGCTGCAGCAGCTGTATTAATGATCGTTGTTGGTTATCTTGTCATGATGAAACTCGGGCAAATTGATGTTTAACCTGGGAGCTATAAGATGCCTGGATTAATTATTACAATTGTTGTGATATTGGTTATTGCTGGTGTTTTGGTATTTATTGGGCTTAAGAATCCTAAAGCTCAAGGTGACGATATTCTTCTGGAAAGGCTTGAAGAATTCAGCCAAACAGGTCAACAGGTTGACCTTGAAAAATTGGAAATGTCTCAGCCTTTTGCGGAGCGTGTGATCTATCCCATTGCTCGTAAACTAGGTGAAATTACTGTTAAGTTCACTCCTCAAAACTGGTTGAATTCCATATCAAAAAAACTTGAGTTGGGTGGCAACCCGGGGAAAATTGATCCATCCGTATTCCTTGTGTTACAACTTGTCGCTGCGGTAGGAGTTGGAGCTCTTGCGCTCATGGTCCTTACTTCATCTGGTTCCACACCACCTGCTCAAATTTTTCTCCTCACTTTGGTTGGTACAGGTGCTGGTTTTTACATCCCTCAGTTTTACTTATCTCGCAACGTTACCAAACGACAGAAAAACGTTCGCAGAGCCATGCCTGATGCCCTGGACTTATTGACAATTTGCGTTGAGGCTGGTTTGGGTTTTGATGCTGCAATGGCAAAAGTTGTAGAGAAATGGAATAATCAGCTTTCAATGGCACTTAACCGGGTGTTGCAGGAAATCCAACTGGGAAAACTTCGCCGGGAAGCACTTAAATCAATGGCTGAAAATATTGGGATATCTGAAATGACAAGCTTTGTTGCCGCTGTGATTCAAAGCGAACAGCTTGGCGTTAGCAT
The DNA here is from genome assembly GCA_964557895.1 of uncultured Anaerolinea sp. Classification (GTDB taxonomy): domain Bacteria; phylum Chloroflexota; class Anaerolineae; order Anaerolineales; family Anaerolineaceae; genus UBA6107. The sequence continues at coordinate 73,926 of CAZLBG010000002.1, read as the reverse complement.
GGCAAAGGTTTTACGCATTCAGGCGGATCAAATGCGTGTACGACGTCGACAGCTAGCTGAGGAAGCAGCGCACCAAGCACCAATCAAAATGCTTCTCCCAATGGCTTTTATCATTTTCCCATCCCTATTGATAATTCTTCTCGCACCTGCAGCTTTCCAAATCATGAAATCTGGTATGTTTGGCGGATAATTCCCAATTATCGGATCACATCTGAAAACTATTCAAGCCAGCTGGTTAGATAGGTTTTTTTGGAATTCTCTTGATTGGCTTTTTCCGCCAGAATGTGCTTGTTGTCAGAAATCAAACTTCGTTCTTTGCCCTGATTGTGAACAGCAATTTAGAGTAATCCCGTCCCCTGTTTGTTCTCATTGGGGGATCCCAGTTAAAGCAGCTGGCTCTATTTGCATCAACTGTGAGAATAACCCTCCAATATTCACGGGGATGAGATCCTGGGTAGAGTATTCTGGATCAGCTAGGGACGCAATTCATAGTCTCAAATACAAGAACAATATCGCACTGGGTTACTATTTTTAAAAAAATCTATGCAAAATTGTTGAGAATCATCCTGGCATTTTAACCTGGTAATTCCTGTACCACTTTCAAAAAAGCATTTTCGGGAACGCGGCTTTAACCAATCAGCGCTTATAGATAGCCCATTGGCGCATCTGATTGACAAGAAATATGCAGGACGCATGTTATTTAGGATCAAGGAAACCAAATCTGAGGTTAATTTACCTGGTGAAGAACGTCATGCAAATGTAAAAGATGCATTTTGGGGAAATCCTGCTAAACTTAATGGTAGAACGGTATTGTTGGTAGACGATGTGATCACAACTGGCGCAACTATGGAAAATTGTACAAAAGCATTACTTGCTTCAGGAGCAAAAAAAGTGTACTGTATTTCTATAGCTAGGGTAATTGTCGATCACCACAAATAAAAATGGCTTCCAATTCGCAATTCAAATTCTTCGAGGAGGAAACTATGGCAGCAAAAACAGATATAAGTGTCAAGAATATGGTTCTAACAGATCGAGAAAAAGAATACGTCGAAAAGAAAATTCCAAGATTAGAACGATTATTACCGAATATTGAAAATATCAAGTTTGATTTATCATATTCCAAATCAATGCGCAATCGATCGGATAGGGAGGTCGCTGAAATCACGATAACTGGACGAGGTTTCATTTTACGCACAGAGGAAAGAAACGCCGACATGCTCACGGCAATTGATAATGCTGTCGATAAAATGCAACGGCAAATCGAGCGGTTCAAAGGAAAGAGAGCTCGTGGAAGAGGGGATGGCACTCCTGCATCAGAGGTAGTCGTTCCTGAGGAGACTCCAGAAACTTCTGAACCAGTCCGAATTGTACGCCGAAAAACCTTTACGCTTGTCCCCATGGATGAATCTGAGGCTATCGAACAGATGGCTTTGGTTGAACATGAAGACTTTTTTATTTTCTACAATATCAATACCAATTCAATCAATGTCCTATACAAGCGAAATGATGGTGATTTTGGCTTGATTGAGCCTACGATCGAATAAACAGGATTAACCAAGAATAGCCAGGATATTCCTGGCTATTTTGTATTTAACGTGACCACAATTAGTACTTTAGGCATATATCAAACTCACCTTACCTAAATAGAATATTATTATCACAATCTTATAACCGAAAAAATGAAGTCAGGAGCAACAAATGAATTTGATCACCGGCGGAACCGGTCACATCGGAAACGTTTTGGTTCGCGAGTTGATCGCGAAAGGTGAGCAGGTAAGGGTACTTGTTTTACCCGGTGAAGATCTATCCCCCTTTGATGGATTTTCTGTTGAAGTCTTTAGAGGAAATGTGTTGGACATTGAATCAATAAAGCCTGCCTTTTCGGATATTGATTATGTTTTTCATCTGGCCGGCATCATTTCCATTATGCCTGGACGCGACCAACTTGTTTATGATGTTAATGTTAATGGTACAAAAAATGTGATGACATGTGCCAAAGAAGCCCATGTGAAAAAATTCATTCACACCAGCTCGATTCATGCATTCAAAAGAGTAAAACACGGGATTATTGTCGATGAAACCACACCTATTGATCCTGCTGACACAATTGCAGCTTATGATCAGTCAAAAGCTGAAGCAACACTGGCTGTCCTTGATCAATCTAAGAACGGGTTCCCGGCTGTTGTGGTCTGCCCTACTGGTGTTATTGGACCCTATGATTACAAGGGTTCTGAACTTGGAGTGTTGATTCAGGGGTGGATGAAGAATAAGGTGAATTTCCTTATAGATGGCGAATATGATTTTGTGGATGTTCGAGATGTAGTAAAAGGAATGATTCTTGCCAGAGATAAGGGGGTTCCTGGACAAATCTACATTCTCTCTGGTGAGTTAATCAAAGTTGGGGATATCTGGCGAATAGTTAAAGAGTTGTTGACTTTTAAATCCTATTCTATTAATATTCCGATGAGCCTCGCAAAATTTACCGCCAAGATCGCTCAAGTTTATTACCAACTGTCTCACTCCAAACCACGATTTACGACATACAGCATTGCAACCCTTCAATCAAATGCAAATATCAGCAATGCCAAGGCGCGAACAAAGTTGGGCTACCATCCTCGCGCCTTAAAAGAATCTTTGCGTGATACCGTTAGTTGGTGGCGCCAGCGAGTAAACCGAAAGTAAATCTACTGCCCTTCATCATGCCTTCGCAAGAATTTCTATCAAAAAGACTGGCGTTAATAACTGGAGCTTCCAGTGGGATTGGCGAACTTACTGCCAGAGTACTCGCTGAGAAAGGCTGTAGAGTCATTCTTGTTGCAAGGCGTGAAGATAATCTGCGCTCTATTACTGAAAGCATTAGATCTGCTGGTGGAAGCGCAGAATATATCGTGGCGAACCTTGGAAATGAATTTGATCGTAACCAGTTATACCAAAGCCTAAAAGAAGAAAATAAACTACCCGATATTCTGATAAATAATGCGGGTATTGGTTGGTATGGCTATTTTTCTCAAATGAGTTGGGAAACAGCAAAAGAAGTACTCTCAATAAATATTGATGCAGTCGTTCACCTCACCTCTTTGTTCCTTCCATTCATGCTGAAACAGAAATATGGTCATGTGATAAATATTGGATCAGTTGCTGGAAAGTTGCCTGAGCAAGGTATTGCCATTTATTCCTCAAGCAAAGCGTTTCTGGACTCCTTTACAACAATTCTCCATCGTGAATTGGTTGGGACAAATACACATGTTTCTGTCATCCGGGCAGGTCCAATCAGGACGGAATTCTTTGATTCAGCCAGGAAAAAAAAGAACGGCGGCAGTATCCCGGCTGAGCGATTAGCCACCCCCGCCTCGGATGTGGCAAGGAGAGTATGGAGACTCTTGAGATATCCCCGAAAAGTAGCCTATGTGCCTTTTTGGATGGCAGTTAGCCCTCTTCTTGAATCCTTTTTTGAGTGGTTGATTGACCTGATCGGACCATTGCTTTTAAAATCCAAATCCGATTGATCCTTTGCTCCTGCCTTGTCAGGGATGCCTCGCTGGACTATAATTGCCACGTTAATTTCCGATTGCGAGGATTCTTCTATGATAGATGTCAATGATTTAAGAAAAGGTGTGATTTTTGAGATGGACGGGTATCTTTACCGTGTCCTTGAGTATTCTTTCAGTAAACCTGGACGGGGAAATGCCACAATTCGCATTAAAGCCCGTGACCTCCGCCGCGGAACCACCCTGGAAAAAACTTTCACCTCAGGTGAGCGTATTCAGGATGTCCGCCTTGATTTCCACAACGTCCAGTACCTCTACAATGACGACGAACTATTTTATTTTATGGATTTGGAAACCTACGAACAACCTGCAATTCCAAAAAATATAATCGGTGATTACGCCGGTTTCCTTAAACCTGAGATGGAAGTCAAATTAACTTTTTACAATAGTGAACCAATTGATATTGAGCTGCCTACTACTGTAGATCTCGAAGTTACTTATGCCGAGCCAGCTGTACGTGGTGACACAGCCACTGGAGTTACCAAAAAAGTTACCACCGAAACCGGACTTGAAGTATCGACTCCCTATTTTGTTCAAACAGGCGATAAAATTCGAGTAGACACCCGAACAGGTGATTACGTAACCAGAGTCTAGGTGATCAACCTGTCCCAGATATCGGGACAGGTTTTTTAGAGAAAATGCGCACTCCATTTGGTACCGAATGCCCCTATTTTTATGGGGACTATTATCGAGGTAAATCACAGGAAGAATGTCGATTGATCGGTATACTGCCGTCGCCGGGTAATTGGACACGCGATCTATGCAAGACATGTCCGGTTCCCTCGATCCATCGTGCAAATGCGTGTGAAAATATGTCCTTGACCGCCAAAATTTCCAGAAAATTTCCACTCGGAAAACGTTCGGTGCAGATTACAGCCTATTGCTCTAAGGTACAGGGTTTTGTAAAAGAGCCGAAAGTCGGTTGTGGGTTCTGCCATTCTTTGGGGGAAATCCAAACTAAGTATGATAAAGGGATTATTTGATCTATACAGACATACATTGTAAGAAATGTATTAATCTTTTGTTTTTATGTCTTCTCCAGTAAGATACTGTATCTTTGATTGGTATAATCGATTTACGAACCGAAGACGGTTTGCATTGTGGAGGAATTAGTGAAACCCAGAAATCAATCTTACGTCGTCTACTTTCTGCTATTTATGGCGATTATCGTACTCGTTGTCTTTAGTTTCAATAAAGCCAATGCAGATGATACCGTTCTTACAATTAATCAATTAGCTGCAGAGGTAAGTAAGGGCAATGTTGCCAGGATTATCGAAGAAGAAAACGACCTTACTGTAATTCTAAAATCAGATGGTGCGGAGAAAACAGCGACCAAAGAAACTGAAACCACGTTAGTTGATCAGTTGATAGCCTTGGGAGTTGATCCAGCTGATCTTTCACCTGAAAAAGGGATCAAAATTGAAATTAAACCCCCCAGTGCCTGGTCTGGAGTTCTCAATGCTTTGTTCTACATATTGCCTTTTGTATTACTGGCTGCCGCTTTCTTTTTCATTTTCCGCCAGGCACAAGGAAGTAACAACGCCGCTATGTCTTTCGGGAAATCGCGGGCAAGGATGTTTACTGGTGACCACCCCACGGTTACTTTTGCCGATGTGGCAGGAATTGATGAGTCAAGAGAAGAATTGCAGGAAGTTGTTGAATTCCTCAAGGAACCGCAGAAATTCATCGCCCTTGGCGCACGCATTCCAAAAGGAGTTCTCCTGGTGGGTCCTCCCGGCACTGGAAAAACATTACTAGCCAAAGCAGTCTCTGGTGAAGCTGGTGTTCCCTTCTTCTCCATTTCCGGTTCTGAATTCGTAGAAATGTTCGTTGGTGTCGGAGCCAGCAGGGTTAGAGATCTATTTGACCAGGCAAAGCGAAATTCTCCATGTATTGTTTTTGTTGATGAGATCGATGCTGTAGGTCGTCAGCGTGGTGCAGGATTGGGTGGCAGCCATGATGAGCGCGAACAAACTTTAAATCAGATGCTTGTTGAGATGGATGGTTTTGATACCGACACAAATATCATCATAATGGCAGCAACAAACCGTCCCGATATTCTTGACCCAGCTTTATTGCGCCCCGGTAGATTTGATCGCCGTGTGGTCCTGGATAGACCGGATGTCAAGGGACGCGAAGCGATCTTGAAAGTTCATATCAAGGGTAAACCAGTCGAGCCTTCGGTTCAACTTCCAATTATTGCGAAATCCACCCCCGGATTTGTCGGTGCGGATATCGAGAATCTTGTCAACGAGGCAGCTATTCTGGCAGCCCGCAGAAACAGGAAAAGCATTTCACAGAGCGAATTTGAAGAATCCATTGAGCGTGTAATAGCCGGGCCTGAACGCAAGAGTCGCTTGATCTCTGAAGAAGAAAAGCGGATCGTCGCTTATCATGAAGCCGGTCATGCGGTAGTGATGAACTCAATCGCAGAATCTGACCCTGTGCAGAAAGTATCCATCATCGCAAGAGGTATGGCAGCTGGATATACCATCGCCCTCCCCATCGATGATCGGACCCTAATGGCTCGAAAGAAAATGCTCGCTGATATGGTCGGTTTGCTTGGTGGTCGGGCAGCAGAAGAAATCGTTTTTGATGATATCACTTCTGGAGCTTCGAATGACATCGAACGCGTTACCCAGATGGCACGTACCATGGTAACAAGGCTTGGCATGAGTTCAGAATTAGGTCCGATGGTATATGGCCAAAAGGAAGAGCTGATATTTCTTGGCCGAGAAATTTCAGAGCAACGAGATTACTCGGAACAAATTGCCGAGAAAATTGACAAAGAAGTAAGATCCCTCATCAGCCAGGCATATGATCAAGCTCGAGAATTGCTTCGAAAATATCGCAAGGAGTTGGATGCTGTTGCGTCAAAACTTCTTGAAGTAGAAACGCTGTCAAAAGAGGAATTTGAGGCAATTTTCCCGCCTCCGGTCACCCATAGAAGTGGAACCCCAATACTAATGTCCAAATAAAATTCAACCGGGAGGGTAACCTCCCGGTTGATCTATAAGCGATATCTGAGCAGTTTTCCAATAAATGATCTGGGTAATGCATCTATGATCTCAAATTGCCGGGGAATTTTATAAGCAGCCAATTGATCTTCACAAAAACCTTTGATAATGTCCAATGTAATTGTTACAGAATTATCGGTGACCAACCAGACTTTTACAATCTCACCTAATTCATCATCTGGAATTCCCTTTACTACGCAGTCTACAATGCCGGGCATTTGTCGAATAATATCCTCTATTTCGTTAGGCCACACCTGTAGTCCACCAACTTTTATCAAGTCTTTTTTCCGACCAACAATGTAAAAATATCCATCCTCATCCATCCAGGCTATATCACCGGTATATAACCATCCTGATTCAAGCACCAGTCTGGTTTCCTCCTCCATCTCAAAATACCCGGCCATGATTTGAGGACCATGAACCACAAGTTCGCCAATCTGACCTGACTGCAAAGGAATCCCATTTTCTTCAAGGGAAATAATCTGACTATCGACGTCTGGTAAAGGTAGCCCAATTGATCCAGTTCGGTTTTCTCTATTGATAGGATTGCAGTGAGTAGCTGTTGGGGCTTCGGATAATCCATATCCTTCCACCAGCTTTGACCCGGTTAAGCTTTCAAATACGTCCTTCGTTTTTGCAGGCAAGGGGGCTGAACCAGAGATGCAGACTTTTAACGATGTCAATCCTTTTTGTCGATTATTATCGATAAAAAACCTGTTTATTTGCCCAAATAGCGCTGGTACTCCTGGAAAAACGGTCACCTTATGGTACTCGCCCATTTCGACAAGGTTGCTTAGATCACCCGGATTATCTATAAGAATAATTGTCGCAGCAAGATTGATTCCTACATTCAAGCCTATAACCATGCCATATACATGATAGAGGGGAATAGCAGTTAAGAATATTTCCTCACCCTTATGCAGATCTGTGAGCCATGTTGAAAACTGCAGGACATTAGCCACAATATTTTGATGGAGCCCAATCGCTGCTTTTGGAATCCCGGTAGTACCGCCACTAAATTGAAGCACAGCGCACTGGCTAGGTGAAATCTCTGGCAGATAAATTTCTGACTTTTCGCCAATCTCTGAAATTGGAAAACTGTTGCTATCTTGGATTGCAAAAAGATTGAAGTTCTCGTACCCGGTCTCTTTAATTATCAGGATATTGTAAAATGCAGCCTTGAGTAACTCCAATTTATGTAATGTGGTTAATGAACCAATAATGAACCTGGGTTTGGTAATTGCGATTTGCAGATCAAGTTCTCGTACAGGATAAGTTGGATTCAATGCCGCTACTACTCCCCCAGCTAGTAGTATTCCATAGTATCCCACAACAAATTCGATGGAATTCTGCATGCACAGAGCTACTCTATCTCCTTTGGATAGTCCTTTTTTGAGGAGAAATAACCCGACATGCTGCGATTCGGTTAATAATTGCTTATACGTAATTCTCTTTTCCCCTTGCACCAAGGCGATCCTCTCAGGGAATTCATCTGCTGTTTTTATCAGCAAATCAGGAATGGTTAGCTCCAGATATCGCAATTGGGGGGAAACTTCAGGATCATAATGATCAACCCAAGGTTTTTTTCCACTACTTCTCATTACGCCACCTATTAATGGAACTTCTAATCAAAGCCTCTGGATTTGGAATCATTTGATACCATTCGATTTTTGGATCATCTGCTTTAAACCAGTTTGCTTGCCTGCGGACAAACTGCCTGGTCTTGCGTCTCATTTGAGCCTTAACTTCCTCGAGCGAAAGTTCACCATGCAAATATTGAATGGTTTCCTCATATCCGATTGCTGACATTGCTGAAAATTCCCCGGAATACCCCATATCGAGAAGTCCTCTAACCTCTTCGACCAACCCATCCACAAACATATTCTCAATTCGAGCATCTATTCGCGAATATAGGTCTGTTCTATGCCTAATTAACCCGATAACTTTATAACGATACTTCGGGAAAGTTTTCTTTCGTTGTCTAGAGAATTGAACCCCTGTTGTGAACATTACCTCCAAAGCTCGGATAGTTCTTCGAGCATTTTGATATTGAATTGACTGACCGCTTTCTGGGTCTAAAATGGACATTTTTTGGTGAAGTGCTTTATATCCCAATTCCTTCGCCCAATCCTCAATGACCTGCCGCATGGATGGAACCGGTTCCACCTGGGGAACCTCCCAACCTTCCGTTAAAGACCGTACATATTGTCCAGTTCCTCCCACTAAGATCGGTAGGGAACCTTTTTCGATTATCCTTTCCATGCTTTTTACCACTTCCTGATTGAACCTGCCTAGAGACCATGTTTCGTCTGGATTAGCAACGTCAATGAGATGATGCACTACCTTTTTTCTGTCTTCAACTGAAGGTTTGGCAGTTCCGATGCTCATCCCTTTGTAAAGGAGACGGGAATCCAATGAGATGATTTCGGCATTCAAACTCTTGGCAAGAGTAATCGCTAGATCAGATTTTCCAACCGCAGTCGGACCTACAATGATTACTACCTTACCTAGTGGGTCAGAACTCATTTTGCCACCAGTCAATTTTTGGAGGATTCTTCATTCCGGGTCGGTCAATAATCGTAACAGTATCCACCCGCCAGTTATCACCAATTTCACTTTCTTTTTCAAGAAACCAATTTATACTATTGTCGAGGTGAGTTTTTTTATTTTCAGTGATTGCTTCTTCCGGATAACCGTGCTCTGTCGAGGCTCGAGTTTTAACTTCTACAAACACGATTGAATCGCCATCATTCATAATTAGATCAATTTCTCCATAAGGGCTTCTCACATTTTTACTGAGAAAGCTCAGTCCCTTGGATTCATGGTATTCTCGAGCACAATTTTCTCCCCATTTCCCTAAAGAAATCCTGTATTGCTTAGATCCAGGTTCAGTCATATTTTAATTATAAAGTTGTACCTTCGATATTGGAATGCAGTAATAATCATTATTTATCCTGATAAAATTACAGTATCAGGAATAGACTATGCCAAATGTTGAGATAATTACAATCGGAACAGAACTTTTATTGGGAGATGTGCAAGATACAAATTCCAGTTTTATTGCCAGAAGCCTGAAAAATGCAGGATACGATCTCTTCAGATTGTCGACGATTGGTGACAACCAAAGCCGTATCGCCCAGATCCTGCTGGAAGCATTATCGCGTTCGGATATCGTTATAACCACAGGTGGTTTAGGTCCAACAGTTGATGACCCAACACGTGAATCTGTTTCTCAGGCTTTTAATGTCCCGCTTGAATTTCACCAGGAATTATGGGGACAAATATCGAGTAGATTCCAATCGCGCGGGTTAGTTCCAACTGAAAATAATCGCAAACAAGCTCTACTCCCTGCTGGCGCACTGGCAGTTGAAAACAAATATGGAACTGCTCCAGCCTTCATTTATCCAGTCGAAAGCAAATTCATTGTATGCCTTCCTGGCGTCCCCCAGGAAATGGAACCCTTGCTCTTGGAACAAGTTATTCCCTTTTTGTCTCAAAACATCCAGCCAAACCACCAGTTAGTTTCCAGAACTCTTCACACGATTGGAATAGGTGAATCTGCTCTTGATGCCTTAATTCATGATTTTGAAAAGATGAAAAATCCAACCGTGGGTCTTCTGGCTCATGCGGGAATTGTAGATATCCGGTTAGTAGCAGCTGCCGAATCTACTGATATTGCTATTGTCCTGATATCTGAGATTGAAAACCAAATCCGGAAACTAATACCAGAGAATATATTTGGCGTTGACGATGAAGATATATCAGACGCTATATCAAAACTCGCAAGAAAGATCCCTGAATCTGTTATCGTCCAAATTGTTGGGTTTCCTTTGGATTTTGAATATATGAATCCCGCACTAACAATTCAGGTGTACCCCCGTAATAAAAATTTTTCTCCAAATAAGAAGGGAGTAATACTTGAATTTCAGTACGAGGTATCCACTCTAGATAATCAAAAATCAATTATTGTAAAGTTACCAGGACAAAGTAAAATAGTTAGAACATTTATGGGTCCTGATGCATCGTTCAGGTTATGGGCAAAGAATACTATTTCCTATTACATATGGGTACTTTTAACCAAATTTTCGTTTATGGATAAAAAATGATAAAAGTCGATCTGATTCTACACAACGCTACCATCCTCACAATGGACAATGATTTCCACCAATACGAACCTGGCGCGATTGCGATTTCAGGCTCAATGATTCGAGGTATCGGGCTTGAAAATGAAATCCTCCAACAGTATGAGGCAGAGAAAAAAATCGATTGTCAAAAGAAAGTTCTAATGCCCGGTCTCGTGAATGCCCATACACACGTACCCATGACCTTATTACGCGGTTTAGCAGATGACCTCCGCCTGGATGTGTGGCTTATGGGATACATGATGCCAGTTGAACGTGAATTCGTTTCTCCTGACTTTGTTCGTTTGGGAACGCAGATCGCCTGTGCAGAAATGATCAAGTCTGGAATAACAAGTTTTGCCGACATGTATTATTTCGAAGAAGAAATAGCAAAAACGACAGCTGAAATTGGAATGCGCGCAGTATGTTCACAAACCGTTCTAAAATTCCCCACTCCAGACGCAAAATTTTTTGAAGAATCCCTTGAAATGTCCCGTGATTTTATCCAACGGTGGAAAGGACATGAACTGATCGTACCCTCAGTAGCCCCTCACGCGCCCTATACATGTACTCCTGAAATCTTGAAATCCACAGCCATTCTTGCGGCTGAATATGATGTGCCTTTGCACACTCACCTTGCTGAAACCTATTTCGAGGTTGAAACAATGCGTAAGGAACAAGGTATGCCTGTCATACCCTATGTGAAGAAACAAGGTTTATTTGAAGCCAAAGTTCTTGCTGCCCATTGCGTACACATTGACGATGGTGAGATCAGAACGTTGCAACACCTGGGTGCCGGAATTGCCCATAATCCATCATCAAACCTTAAGCTCGCTTCAGGGGTTGCACCGGTCAAGAGGATGTTGGATATTGGAGTAAATGTTGGAATTGGAACTGATGGACCCGCTTCAAATAATGACCTGGATATGTTTGAAGAAATGAGGCTCACCTCTTTTCTCCAAAAAGGAACAACTGGTGATCCAACAGTTTTGCCTGCCCGGTCCACACTCCTGATGGCAACTCGATTGGGTGCCCAGGCATTACATATAGGAGATATAACCGGTTCGCTGGAAGTAGGAAAGCGTGCTGATTTGATACTGCTGGATGTGACTCCAATTCACAATAGCCCGCGCTTTAGGCATAATCCACTTGGTGTTTACGCTCAAATCATCTATGCATCAAAAGCATCGGATGTTACGGATGTGATGGTGAACGGCCACTGGTTAATGAGAGATAGAAATTTGGTCAACCTGGATGAGGAAGAGTTACTTTTTAATGGTCAGGAATATGCAAGAAAAATTGATGCATTCTTGATCAGAAGAGAATCCTCCATCCTCTCTAAGCTTATTGCCATTGGTGGCGCAGCTGAAGAAGAGAGTTTTGAAGTTCAAGCAAAAGTAAAGATATCGGATCCAGATCTGATCAAGAAAACCCTTTACAATCAGGATATAGAAATCATCCGCGAGCGCCACTATCGTGAATTCGATTTATACTTTTTCTTTGCCGATGTAGAGCAAGGGTTGATCCGTTATCGCGAAGATGAGTTCATCAACGCTGACGGAAAAATCGACCAGGTCCGTTCCCGTCTTACTTTAATCGGACCTACCAGGGAAGACGAGTTCGATAAAGATGTCCTCCTTTCACGCAGTCGATATCTTGCCCCGGCCACGCAAAGCCCGAGATTTTACCGCGAATACTTCAAACCGCACCTGGAAAAAGAGATCGAAAAAGATCGCGTCAGGTATCTTGTTCACTTCAAGAATGAAGACTTCTTCATTAACATTGATAGAATCACAAAACCAGACTTAGGATTCTTCTTAGAAGTAAAAAGTAGAACCTGGAGCCGCCAGGACGCTGAAAATAAATCGGTTTTGATTGCTGAATTGATCAATACATTGGGGGCTGACTTATCAGAGACCATACAGGAAGACTATATTGAAATGATAAGGTAATATTGAAACAGGCATACTTATGTCACAACGGCAGATAAACATCCTCTTCCTAGCGTCAGAAGCTGATCCATATGTGAAGATTGGCGGGCTTGGTGATGTTGCCGGATCTCTTCCTCCAGCGATAAAAAAACTGTCAAACGATGGCAATAAGTATGATATACGCTTAGCGCTACCTTTTTACGGGGCTATCAAAAGGAAATTACCCGATCTCGCAAAAATAGGAGAATTTCCTCTCCATACAGGCGGGATAATAGTCCAGACCTCAATTTATGAGCATTCCCTCAAAGGAGTTCCTGTCTATTTTATTGATGGAGCCCCGATCAAGGAAGAAGACCCAGTATATGGGTCCAACTTCGTTGCGGATGCTGAAAAGTTTGTATTTTTTTCACTCGCCTGTTTGGAACTTCCCCGGTTTTTAAAGTGGAGGATTGACATTCTACATGCGAATGATTGGCACACAGCACTTGCCATTCATCAATTATCCACTCAAACAATTAGCCGGCAATCCATACCAACACCAAAAAAGATTCTGACACTTCACAATTTACCTTTCATGGGATCTGGATCTGAGGAAGCATTAACCAGGTATGGGATCGAACCTGCAGACGACCCGCACCTGCCAACCTGGGCTAGAACTATTCCATTGCCGATGGGTTTAGCAAGCGCGGATCGAATCGTCCCGGTTTCCCCATCCTATGCTCAGGAAATCCTAACTTCTGATTTTGGGTGCGGACTTGAATCATTCTTCAAATCCCGTCCTGAAAAAATCAGAGGAATAATCAATGGGATAGACTCCTCTATTTGGGATCCAATGGTCGATGAACACATTTGCTGCAAATACGATACTGAGGATCTTACTGGAAAAATCAGTTGTAAAAAATCCCTCCTGGACGAGGTTGAGTTAAAGCCTGAGGTTCAAACTCCATTGATTGTCTTTATCAGCAGGATGGATCAGCAAAAAGGTGTTGACCTTGCCGTAAATAGCCTAAAAATGGTCGGAAATCTTCGTTGGCAAGCCATAATATTAGGCTCAGGTGATCCTAAACTAGAGAGTGCTGCGTTAGATCTACAAAATGCCTTGCCGGATAAAGTTAGAGTAAAAATCCTTTTTGATTCCACATTATCTCATCGGATGTATGCTGGAGCAGACATTATTCTCATGCCATCACGATATGAGCCTTGCGGATTGTCTCAATTAATTGCGATGAGATACGGGACCTTACCAGTGGCTCGATCTACAGGCGGACTTAAAGATACGATCATCGATGTCGATAAACATGGGCATGGCACTGGATTTCTCTTTTCGGAAGCGACAGCTAATGAGACAGCCAAAGCTCTTAAACGATCCGTAGAATATTATCCACAACAAGGGAAATGGATTGGAATAGTTAAAAACGCTATGTTACAGGACTTTAGTTGGAATAATTCTGCAAAAGAGTATTGCACGCTCTACCAGCAATTGATTGATGAATAAGTCTTTGGAGGAAGTTAATGTTTCTCAATCGAAGTTCAGGAATTATCCTTCATCCCTCTAGCCTTCCGGGACCAGACGGAATTGGTGATCTGGGACCAGAAGCCTATCGGTGGATCGATTTCCTTTCAGAATCTGGATGCACATTGTGGCAGGTATTACCACTTGGTCCGACCGGGTACGGAGATTCTCCTTACCAATGTTTCTCAGCTTTTGCAGGTAATCCTTATCTGATCAGCCCGGTGGTTTTACTGGATCAAAATCTATTATCCTCCAAGGATTTTTCTGATCGACCTGTCTTCCCCGATGATGCTGTTGATTTTGGTCCTGTCATCCAGTGGAAAATCACTCTACTAGATCGAGCCTTTGCGAAATTCTCGAAAAGCAGAGATAAGAAACTACTGGAAAGATTTGACTCTTTTTGTCAGCAAAATGTGAACTGGATTAATGATTTTGCACTTTTCATGTCGATCAAAGAAGCACTTGGCGGTGGTGCCTGGGGTGAATGGCCTCAGGATTTAAGGAATCGTGAAGGTGAGTCGATCAGAATTTTTACCGAAGAACGCGCGCAAGAAATCCTGAAGCACAAATTCCGCCAGTTCTTGTTTTATGAGCAATGGGACCGAGTACGGGCTTACGCGCATCAGAAAAATATCCAAATCATTGGCGATATACCGATTTTTGTTGCATATGATAGTGCAGATGCCTGGTCACATCCAGATCTCTTCTTTCTGGATAAAAAAGGAAAACCTACCAGCGTCGCAGGTGTACCGCCTGATTATTTCTCCCCGACTGGCCAGTTATGGGGTAATCCGCTTTATCGATGGACGATCCATAAAAAAACAGGATATCGATGGTGGCTTGACCGAATTAAAGCTGTTTTGAACCTTGTGGATTTCATCAGGCTGGACCATTTCAGGGGGTTCGCTGGATACTGGGAGGTTCCTGCGGATATGCCAACAGCAGAGATTGGTCGCTGGGTAAAAGGACCTGGAAAAGATCTATTCAAAGCGATCGAAAAAGAGTTTTCATCTCTACCTTTGCTCGCCGAAGATCTTGGTGAAATTACTCCTGACGTTATAGAGTTACGCGATTCGCTTGGTTTACCGGGGATGAAAATCTTTCAATTCGGTTTTGCCTCAACTCCGGATGACCCTTTCCTGCCCCACAATTATCCACAGAATTGTGTAGCTTACACAGGTACGCATGATAACGATACAGCACGTGGCTGGTATGAATCAGCTACTGATAACGAAAAGGATTTGTGTCGACGCTACCTCGCGCGCTCCGGGGATGATATATCATGGGATATGATCCGTGCGATTTGGTCGTCCACCGCAGCTTTTGCTCTGGCTCCACTTCAGGACCTGTTAAGCCTTGGAACTGATGCCCGGATGAATTTCCCTGGAAAACCAGCTGGAAATTGGGGATGGCGTTATACGAATAATCAAATAACGAGCGACCTGTTCTTAAGATTACAGGAAATAAATTACTTATTTAGCCGCTCATCCTGATTTATCAGGTTTCTAGGGATATAGAGGTCGATGACTGTTTCAAGGAAACGATTGTAATACCCACCAGGATCAAGACTCCGCCGACGATTTCAAGAATCGTTGGCGATTCCTTTAAAAATAAGAAAGAGAGAATTACCGTTCCGACAGGCTCTCCAAGTAATGCGATGGACACCAACGTCGCTGGTAAATATCTCAATGCCCAGTTAAATGATGAATGCCCTATAAGTTGTGGTATCAATGCCAGCCCAAAGATCCATAGATACGTAATGGGAGAATATCCTATGGTTTTCTGTCTGAAAATAACAACCAGGCATATCAGGATCAGGGATGCAATTGAATAAACTGAAAATGTATAAGAAACCAGGTTTAAAGAATTCCGAATTTTCCTGCCAACCATTAAATAACCTGCTGATAAGAAGGCACCTGCAAGTGCCAAAAGGTTTCCAATCATCATCCTTCCTGAATTTATGGATGAAAGTGAGTCGCATGACAACTTAGTTACGTCCCAGGTACATCCACTATTCAAACCGACAATCACACTTCCGAGCAAAGACACAGCCAATCCAATAATCGCCCATTTAGTACTCTTTTCCTTGAGAAATAGTGGTGATAGAACGGCAACCCAAAGTGGAGCAGTGGTTACGATAACAACAGAGCTCGCCACCGTGGTATATTCCAATGAAGTAATCCAAGTGGCAAAATGCAAGCCAAGAAAAATTCCTGAAAGGATGAGTAGATTCTTTTCATATTTGCGTAGTGCCTGCAATTGACTTTTGAATTGCTTCAAAGCAAAGGGTGCAAGCAGCAAAGAGGATATTGTTAATCGCCCTGCTGCGATAGTAAAAGAGGGTACTTCGGTTTGCGCGAATCGGATTAAGATCGATGCCGTTGATACCGCGAGGATTCCAATCAATAAACCAACATAAGACAAATAGCCATTTTTTTTCATCTTGTAAGTATAAGTCTTGTCTGCTAATAAAATATTTTCTTGACAGCAGGTTTGGTAATGCTAAAATCTAATTGTACTTGACCTTTTTCTAAGGGATTGGAGGGAACAATGACATTTGAACCTGCTGCTTTAAGATATAAGATGGATGCCTTGGAACCGGTTATTGATGCCAGAACAGTAGAAATTCATTTCACGAAACATCATGCAACCTATGCAAAGAATCTAAACACTGCAATCGAAAAACACCCGGAGTTTTTTGAATGGACCTTAGAGAGAATAGTGTCTCATCTTGATCAAATACCTGAGGATATAAGAACAGCAGTGAGGAATAATGGGGGTGGCGTTTACAACCATAATATCTATTGGGCTTCAATGGCTCCCGGACAGAACGGGCAACCGGTCGGTGAACTCTCCAGAGCCATTGATGCGACTTTTGGAAGTTTTGATAATTTCAAAAGCGAATTTGAAAAATCAGCCCTAGCACGATTCGGGAGTGGTTATTGCTGGTTGAGTTGTAAAAAGGATAGGCAGTTAGTGATCCATTCGACTGCCAACCAGGACAATCCGCTGCAGGAAAGCATGATCCCCATCCTCGTTATCGATGTGTGGGAACACTCCTATTATCTCAATTATCAAAATCGCCGGGCAGATTACCTTTCCCAATGGTGGAAAATTGTTGATTGGAAATCCGCCAATGAAAGATATCTCGCTGCGGTATAATCATTAAACAAACTTATTAGCACAAAAAAATGGAGGAATAAATGCCAAGAGTAATAACTAGCCTTTGTTTGCGTGATGGAAGTTGCGCAACCGTCTGTCCAGTAGAGTGTATCGTTCCTGGCAAACCCGAAGATAAATATCCGAGTTACTATATTGACGCAGACACTTGCATTGATTGTGGTGCATGTGAATCTGAATGTCCTTATAGTGCGATATTCCCTTCAGACGAAGTTCCTTCTGCATTTACTGCAAAGGGTGGAGAAATCCAGTCAATGCCAGCTGGAACTGAAGGATTTACCGAAGTCTATGACGGAAAGAATCATGATGGTGAGCCAGTTCACCTTGTAGCTACCCGTGCATTAAAAGCAGGTGAAGTTGTGGATCTCACACCATCCATTGACGCCAACAACGATTTCTTTAAGAACGGTCCTGGTTATAACGCCAAATAGAGAAAAAAGAGGAGATAATCTCCTCTTTTTTTATTTGCAATTATTGGATAAATGCTCTTCGTATGTTTCAGCAAATACATGTTCCCCTGTACTGTCACATTTTGCTTGAAAGTAGTAATAATTGGTTGATTCGGGAAATAGAACGGCATTGATAGCAGCCAGACTTGGATTTGATATCGCATGTGGTGGTAGACCATAGACAACGTATGTATTGAAACTTGACTGAACTTCCAGATCCGCATAAGTCAAAGGAGTCTTCCACCAGGAACCCCCAACCTGATCAAAACCGAGTGAATATTGTACTGTCGGATCAGTTTCCAATTTCATCCCCTGACCCAAGCGATTGAAAAAAACTGATGCCATTATGGGCATTTCTGATTCAATTAATGTTTCTCTTTGTATTATCGAAGCCAAAGTCACGATTTCATCAACCGATAGTTCCACTTCACCTTTCCTGTAGTTGATTATCGGCATCGCCTCTCTCGTAAATCGGTGCAGGAAAGTATCGATCACTTCCCGGGCAGATGAATCTCTTGGTATTTTGTACACTCCTGGAAAGAGATATCCTTCCAGAGAAGTTGGCGAAAGAAGGTCGACGGTGATTCCATGTTCGATTGGGTTATTGACTATGCGCATTATTTCACCATGCGAGATTTGAATACCTGACATCTCCAGCCCTTTTGCCACCTCTTCAGCTCTCCAGCCAGGATATAAATAAAACGACACTATCGGATTATCCGACCTTACCAGTTCTGCTATTTCTACTGCGGATAAGGAAGGTGAAAAAACATACTGCCCTGCCCGGATGGTAGAGTCGTATCCTTTGTAGATCAAATAATCACGAAAACTCGTGGCATCCTTGATAAATCCTGCAGTTTCGAGGTTCCCGGCAATCTGGATGATCGAGCTTCCCTCTGGGATCTCAAATGATTGGGCTCCTGAGGTATTTCTAAAAGAAACGGTTAATTCTCCTTGAGAAAACAACAATCTTCCTCCGTACTTTCTTATTTGAAATTGCGTTAGAAAGGGAGCCGGAGTTCCAAAAGTTTTTTCAGCTAGAACGGGAATTCCAACCCAGAGGATCATCATACCTGTCAGTATAAATAGAACTATCAGAACCATTCCTGTGGAGGGCATTCTTTTTCTTGTTGTCACGAATACTCTCCCGGATGCGATTCAAGATAGGATTGGAGTATTACCGCTGCGGCTAGATCATCCAGATGCCCTTGCCGCTTTTTTACCGGAACTTGCATCGCTCTTCGGATCTCCTGGGCATTATTGGTGCTGTAACTTTCATCCCAGGTTACGATCGGAATCTTAACCTGAAACTTTAATGCAGCAATAATTTTTTGTGCATGTCTTAACTGCGGGGAGTCTTCCCCATCCAGTGTACCCGGAATTCCTATCACTATCAAATCAACATCATTTTCAACGCACAGTTGCGAAATTTGTGCAGCATCAAAATTCCTCGAAGTATGTTGGATAATGGTTAATGGGCTTGCGATCGTATGGGTTGGATCACTGATAGCTAATCCAATCCGTTTTTCACCAAGGTCAACAGCCAGGATCCTTCCTCTCATCATTTACTCCCCAATTCAAAATATATCCTGTTAGGCAAAATTGGCAGAACCTTCCACCAGGTAGGATTGATCAGGATTTCCGGCGATCGAAGTTGAGTAAACGATAGAACAAGGATTTGTTGAGCTTCTTCTATTCCCTTGCCTGATATTGATCCTCCAAGTGCATTTTGTGCAAATAATGGAATTACTGTCCGATTTGCACTTGCGCTCCAACTATATTTTCCATCTCTCGAGATTTTTATATCTGTTATTCTCTCCACACGGATCTCACCGTTGGCTGGCATCATTTTTTTATCGAGGTTCTGATTAAGGAATTCTGCAGAGAGTTTTTTTTCGTCCTTAAGATAAAATGCCACCGCTTCACATGTGGTGTTAAGTTCAAGGGTTGCTTGATCGGAGGGTACCCCAACGGCGGGTATCTTATTCAGGAGGTTCTTTGTACCCAAACTAATACTCTCTTCGATTAAAACAAAATCTTCATCAATTTTTAAGTCAAGTGTCTGTCGACATCGTTGGAGCAATAGCTCTCTGAGTAAAATCTCCAACCTTCCGTAGTTTTCCTCTGTCGGGGTTGGGAAAGTCTGTTCAGTTCCACCAGCTGTTGGTTCAGGATTGCGAACAGCTGCTACTTGTTCCAAACCACCGATATAATTGATTTGACCTGCCCCTACATTTCCGTCTATTCCCGCTAAAACCGCTTCTATTGGGATACCCTCTAAAGGTTCGTTTCCTGGAAAAAGAATAACATCTTCCTTCAAATAATACT
The DNA here is from genome assembly GCA_964557895.1 of uncultured Anaerolinea sp. Taxonomy (GTDB): domain Bacteria; phylum Chloroflexota; class Anaerolineae; order Anaerolineales; family Anaerolineaceae; genus UBA6107. The sequence continues at coordinate 53,839 of CAZLBG010000002.1, read as the reverse complement.
CTATGGGTTTTTTGCTGCTAGTACTAACTATGGTTCCTTTTGGAATATTTACCGTTTTAGACGATAGATTAGTAATGATAATTTCTCCAATTGCCTTGGCTTTAGGAACAATTAATTTTCCACTGCTGGTTTCGCTCAATTCGCCTGATATTTCCACAGACACTTTGATACCCGGAAGAATCCCGGTAAGATCTACACTCTGTTTTTCAGGATCAACAATAACCTGGTAATCTATTTTTTGCTCGGTTTGAATTGGATAAAGAATTACTGTCGCGGATGGGGCAACAACGATCGATGAAATGACCACTAGTCCAATCAACAGAATTATTGTTAGGAATTTTTGAAATAGTCTTTTGGGAGGTAATCCTTTAGGCTTTGTGGTGGATACCTTTTTTTTAGTAATTTTTTCGATGCCCTGGATAGACCCTTTTGCCTTCGCGGACCCCTCATTTCTCCAGGCTTTTCTTTCAGCTTCAGGCGCTGAAGAAAAAAAAGAAATCCCCTGTTCCCTGGCGATCTCTCTCAAGATTCTACTTTTAGTGATCAACGCAACCTGAGAGCCATTTGATTCTGCATAACGGCGGATCAATTTCATCGTTAGTGGACTCTGGTCCAGTGGATATCCACGAGGAAAAAACAAAAGCATCCTCTGCCCTCTCGACCAGGTCATCTTATCTTTAATCGAAGTCAAATCATCATGAGGGTCGATCTGTATCAGGGTTGTTTTCATATTCTTTGTTAATTATACTTTGCAGAATTGACCAATCTGAAAAGATTTGCTTACGAAAAGATATAATTAAATAAGAAAGGTAATCCTGCGATGAAAAAATATTTTTGGTTGTTTGGTATTTGCATATTATTGCTTTCCTCCTGTAATTTTCCGATGAAACCAACAAATACTAATCCGGAAAATCTTGTTGCTACCAGGGTGGCACAAACATTAAATGCGGTTGTACCAACAACTTCTCTTCCAACCCAAGCCATCTCAACAAATGCATTGCCAACTCTTGACTTGTTGCCTTCGTCCACTCCTAGAGAAACGATCACACCCACGACGACGCCAACACCTGCAGATCCAAAACTAACTTTAGGCTCGCCAGCATACACAAATACCTTTTCCAGCGGCAATGATTTTGACCTTCCTTACTCAGATGAAGCTGTAAATTTAAGCGTGCACGATGGCGGTTTGGATTTCTTAAGCCTTGGCATTGATTACGGGTTACGTTACCAGCTTACTTATCCAAAACCCCAGAATTTTTACCTTGAAGGAGTCTTTCAAAATATCAGTTGTGACGGATTAGATCATTTTGGTTTGGTTGCAAGAGCCCCAAGTTACTCAGATGGCTTCGGCTATTACATCAGTTTTTCCTGTGATGGCAGATACAAGGTGGAAAAGTGGGATGCTGGCGGGTTAAGCACAATTCAAGATTGGGCTGCAAATACCCATATTCTTATCGGCGATGGTCAGACCAATCGTCTTGGTGTACTCATGAAAGGTAATGAGATCCAAATCTATGCCAACGGAATTCTCATTAAGGAGTTAATTGACTCAAGTTTCACCAATGGTGGTCATTACGGTATCTTTGGAGGAGCTAAAAACTCTTCTAATTATAATTTTGTTGTGACAGAAATCTCTCAGTGGAATTTACCTTAACCACGATGTCAACCACGTATTATTCCAGGGAACAGGAAGAAAGTAAATCGGTTGCTCAACAGGTAATTCAATCCCGCCCCGTGTTTTTGGATACGGAAACCACCGGGCTGGATAAAACTGATGAAATAATTGAGATCTCCATCATAGAGTCTGACGGGAGCCTGTTACTTCAGTCGTTAGTAAAACCTAGCCGGAACATCCCAACGGAAGCCACACGCGTACATGGGATCGGAAATTTGGATGTCCAAAAAGCACCTCCCTGGCCATTTCTTTGGCCAAAGATTAGAAGCCTCCTATATGGCAGGATGATCGTTGCTTATAATGCCCCGTTTGATTTGCGGATGATGCAGCAAACCCACAGCCGTTACCGCATGCCCTGGCGCGAGACCTTCAATTGGTTCGATGTCATGGCCCTCTATTCCAGGTTTCAGAACGTTTGGGATCCACGAAAGCAGTCTTTGCGGTATTTTAGTCTTATGAGTGCTGGACAGTTTTTCAATATTGCCCTCAAGAATGAACACCGGGCATCAGACGATGCGCTCCTAACAAGAGCAGTACTTCATTCCATTGCCGGGCAGCCTTATTAACACCGATGGAATTTATTCTGACTCCATCGCAGGAAGAAATTGCTGAATTTCCGGATTACGGGAGTCTCTTTGTTACTGGAAAAGCAGGAACCGGTAAGACAACTGCTGTTGTCGCGTATTTACAGAGGCTTATACCTCACATTGATAACCCGGATTCCATCCTAATTTTAGCCCCTCAGAGGAGCTTGCTAAAGCTTTATGCAGATGCTATCACCTCGGTCGGTTTTAGATATCCAGCTCCCCATTCGCTGCTGACAATAGGCGGATTAACCCAGCATTCTATTTCCCTCTTTTGGCCGTTGATAGCAAAAGAAGTTGGGTTCAAGCGATACAAGAAAAGTCCCATATTTCTTTCCCTTGAATTAACCCAGTTTTATCTTTCCAGAGTGATTGATCCTTTATTAGAACAAGGCTTTTTTAGCAGCATTTCGATCGATAAGATCCGGTTGTATAGTCAGATCATCGACAATCTCAATAAATGCGCGGTGGTTGGATTGGCGCCGGAAACAATATCAACCAGACTCTCGAGTGCCTGGGTTGGCAAATCTAACCAGACAAGCATCTTTGACCAAGCTCAGGAATGCGCGTTGAGGTTTCGCGCCTTTTGCCTTGAAAACAATCTGCTCGATTTCTCTCTCCAGGTCCAGGTGTTCAAGAAAAACTTGTGGAAATCTTTCCTGTTTAGGCAATATCTGAATAACAAATATCGTCATCTTATTTATGAGAATGTTGAAGAAGATTACCCGGTGGCGCACGACATCATTGAGGAATGGCTGCCGGATTTGAAATCGGCAGTCCTAATTTATGATGAGGGTGGTGGTTTTCGAACATTTCTCGGTGCCGATCCTGTTTCTGCATTAAGATTCAGATCTTTTGCGTCAAAGACAATATGCCTTACCGAGAAGTTGATCAGCCCAGAACCAATCTCCCATTTATCATCACCTTTCGTCGAATCAATCCTCGATCACATGATTAATTCCCCGATTGCCAGGGATACTTCTGAATCTATGGAAGTACAGACTTACCGGTTTTATCCTGAAGCAATCGAATCAATTTCTCGCCAGGTAGATATACTAATCAAAGTGGATGGAGTGTCTCCGTCTGAGATCTCAATTCTCACTCCATTTCTTAGTGATTCATTACTCTTTTCAACCATTAGCAGCTTTGAGTCCAAGAAAATCCCGATTATCTCTTTTCGCCCTTCCAGGGGGCTGAGAGACGAACCAGCAGTAAAGACGATGTTTACCCTGGCGAAGATAGCCCTGCCAGGCATGGGGTTTATCCCGGATAAGGAAGATGTCCGGTACGCGCTTATGAACACCATTTCTGGATGCGACTTAATCCGTGCTGACCTGTTGACACAGATGTTGTTCTCCAGCGCAAACTTGCTCCCTGTACTTCGAAAGCTCGATACAGAAAAAAATGCCTTGCAGAGTCGTATTACCAATGAGGTAGCACTTCGGTATGAGCAATTGCGAAGATGGCTTGCAGATTATTCTGAACACACAGATATTGAACTGGATATTTTTTTTAGTCGCTTATTTGGAGAACTTCTCTCGCAGGAGGGATTCAACTTCCACACCAATCCAGATTATTCCAGAGTAGTCAATCAACTGATAGGCTCAAGCAGGAATTTCCGCCGGACAATTAACCTTACCGAAAATCTTGCTCCAATTGATTTGGGAAAAATATATGTCGAGCAAGTCGAAAACGGATTACTCTCATCATTAATCGATACCGGTAAGAAAAATTCAGAACTATTACAATCGGTTGTCATCTCACCGGCTCACTCATTTTTAATGAAAAATAAGGCAGTTCAATACCAATTTTGGCTGGATATCGGATCAAATGGATGGTGGACAAGGCTTGACCAACCTCTTACCCAACCCTATGTGTTAAATAGAAATTGGAAAGAAGGAAACCATTGGTCCGATGTTGAGGAATTTGCTACCAATCAAAGAAATCTTGCCCGTATGGTGGAGGGATTACTTAACCGCTGTTCGAGAAAGGTATTCTTAATAGCAATCAATATCAACCAGCAGGGAGATGAAGAACGTGGCGCATTAATGATGGCTACTCAAACTGTTCTAAAGAAAATCCGCCAGGACCGGTCAGTAGACAATGTTTAATCCTCGACCTAAACAAGCAGAAATTCTCAACTTCGAGTCTGGATGGATGGGTGTTGCGGCGGTTCCAGGCAGCGGGAAGACACACACGCTCTCATATCTCGCAGCCCTTTTGATCACCAAAGGTTTAGTTACCGAAGACCAGGAAATCCTAATCGTTACATTGGTTAATTCTGCTGTGGAAAATTTCTCTAACCGGATTAGCCAATTCGTCCGGCAGGCAGGTTTACTGCAGAAGATGGGTTATCGGGTTCGAACCCTTCATGGACTAGCCCACGATATCATCCGAGAACGTCCGGAGTTGGCAGGAGTCTCAGAGCACTTTACGATCCTGGATGAGAATGAAGGCAGATCCATGATCGAACAGATCAGTACAGCATATTTAAGGGATCACCCGGAATTATCTGAACTTTATCTCGAACCGACGATTGATTTATCCCGTGAGTATTCTACTTCACGGCAATGGCAATCCTTGTTTGTCGATATCTCCTCAAGTTTCATTAAGCAGGCAAAAGATTTCCAGCTGGAATTGACTCAACTCAAAGAATTCACTCCAACTGAATTTCCTCATTCGCAACTATTTGAGTTTGGTGTCGAGGTTTTTACCGAATACCAAAGGGGATTGCGCTTCAGAAATGCACTCGATTTCTCTGACCTTACCCGCCTCGCTCTACGGGCACTTGATTCTGATACAAGCTTTCTTACCAGGTTGCAATATCGGTGGCCGTACATTCTTGAAGATGAAGCTCAGGACTCCTCGGCTGTCCAGGAAGCGATTCTTCGTAGGTTGATAGGAGTAAATGGCAATTGGGTCAGGGTGGGTGATACCAATCAGGCAATATATGATACTTTTACAACAGCAAATCCTGAATTTCTTCGTCGATTCTTGAAAGAAACAGGCGTCTTCCAAAAAGACCTGCCCAATTCGGGGCGATCAAATCAAAGCATTATCGATTTGGCTAACAGACTTATCCGGTGGACGAATGAAGATCACCCTGTTCATGAATTGCGGGATTCATTAGCTACACCGTATATCGAACCCGCACCTCCCGGTGATCCTCAACCCAATCCTCCTGACCATGAAAACGCCATCTATATCCAAAGTAAGTCCCTAACTCCTGAACAAGAGATCAAGCTCATAACTCGGTCGATTGAAAAATGGTTACCGGAAAATGAAGAAAAGACTCTGGCAGTACTATGCCCAATTGGACATTATGCCGAGCAAGTGGTTGAAGAATTACAGAAGGCAAATATTGAGGTCGTTGAACTCCTCCAGAGTTCAAATAGAACACGAAAAGTGGTAAGGCTCATTGAGAAGTGCTTGACCTCGATTTCAGATCCATCCAATGTTGTGAAATTCAGCAACGCTTTGGATTTGCATATGCTATTTCTCGATGATAAGATCGGCGAAAATCCCATTTATGCTACTCAACTTTCCCAATTACGCAAATTCCGTCAGCTCGAAGATGTTGTGTATCCAAACGAATATGTAGAAGAAGGAAGTGTTAATAGCGAAAAGTTCTTGCTGAATTACAAGCCCCTGCAAACTTTTACATCAAAAATGCGACGGTGGCATAAAGCAGCTGCACTCCCGATAGATCAACTCATCCTAGTTATGGCTAGCGACCTTTTCACAGAGCCTCAGGATCTTGCCTTGGCTCATAAACTGTCATTGACTCTTGAATCATCTGCCCGTAATCATCCTGAATATCGATTACCTCAATTCATCGCTGATCTGACGGAGATTAGTCGCAATGAAAGAAAGTTCCAGGGATTTAGTGCCGATGAAAGTGGCTTCAACCCCGAACTTCACAAGGGAAAAGTACTTGTGACCACCTATCACAAAGCCAAGGGGCTCGAATGGGATAGAGTTTATCTAATGTCAGTCAATAATTATGACTTTCCTTCACTCCAGGAAAACGATCAGTATAAAAGTGAAAAGTGGTTTGTTCGCGGGAAAGTGAACTTGGAGGCAGAGCTGTTGTACTTCCTGAAACAAATCGGAAACAGTGCCAGTCAGGCAACATTAGGAAATATCCCAGATGCGATCGCGTCTGCAAGGCAAGCCTACGCAGCAGAACGGTTACGTTTGTTTTTTGTTGGTATCACCCGTGCCCGTGAGAGCCTCATCATTAGCTGGAACACAGGGAAGCGTGAGAATTGCACAAAATCCTTGCCGCTTCAAGCTCTGGAAGATTTCAGGAAAGAAGTTATACATGTTACCCGCTAATTTCACTTTTAGCCAAAGCAATCTGCAGAATTATGTGGATTGTAAGCAACGCTTTTACCTAGCCCATATTGTTGGCTTGGATTGGCCAGCAAACCAGTCAGAACCTGTGTTACTCCAGGAAGAAAGAATGGCTTTTGGTTCTGAATTTCATCTCTTGTGCAACCGGTTCTTTTGTGGGATTCCCGCCGAATCAATCAGAGACTCTATCAGTAATGCCCAAGTTTTGCATTGGTGGGAATCATTTTTAGCTCTTGGTTTGTCTCCTGGTCCAAATGCTTTTTCTGAGAAGATGTTAACAACCCCCTTTCATGCTTACCGACTAACTGCCAAATTTGATCTGTTGGTCAGGGAAGGACGAAACAAATTCACAATTTATGATTGGAAAACAAACGCTAAACGGCCTTCTCAATTAAGTGCGCAAAATAAAACGCAAACCAACGTATACCCTGTTGCTCTTTGGTCATTTCAAAAACAGTTGTTGGGCGATCAGGACAGGAATATTGACATCGATATGATCTATTGGTATCCCGAATTTCCTGATCAACCCTTTCGTTTCCATTTTTCCGAGGAGATCCTTAAACAACGGGAAACTGAACTGTTGGGTCTGCTTAAGGATATTTCTGAGACCCCGTCTGATGGATTTATTTTGACTGATGAAATGAAAAAATGTGACTATTGTCATTATCGTTCATACTGCAATCGAGGTCAAAGCGCAGGTGAATACGACGAAGAACAGTTTACTGAAGAATAAACCCTTGTTATAATTCAGACATTATGAGTCCTAATTTATCCAGGCGTGAATTTTTCCACCTTTCTGCATTAGGCTTATTCAGCCTTGCTTTTTCTCCAATTCCGAAACTCGGCGAATGGCAAAATGGTGATGAATTTATCCGTGTAGCAAACACTTCTGTTAGTGTATATAGTAAGCCTGACGAGACCAGCAAAATAAATTTCCAACGGATGCGCGATGAAATTGTCAACATCTATTACGAGGTCGAATCTGACAAACCACCCAAATACAACCCACTTTGGTATCGGGTTTGGGGTGGCTACATACATTGTGCGCGAGTCCAAAAAGTCAATGTAAAAATGAATGCTGTCCCTTCAAAACTTGATGAAGGGCTTTATCTGGCTGAAGTCACTGTTCCTTATACGCAGAGCTATCTCTTCCGGAAACCTTCTAATTGGGTCCAACTCTACCGGCTTTATTTTGGATCGACACATTGGGTCATCGGTATCATTGAAGGACCAGATGGTGACGCGTGGTACAGGATCAGAGACGAAATGTTGAAATACGATACCAATCTTGACTATTATGTACCAGCAAAGCACCTTCGGCTGATCGATAAAACAGAATTAACCCCGATCTCTCCAGATGTACCACCTGAGAAAAAGTATGTTGAAGTATCACTTTCGAAACAGGAATTAACAGCTTTTGAAAACGGAAAAGTAGTTCTCAATACAAAGATTTCGTCAGGTCTTGACTACACACCACCTGATGAGATAACCTGGAAAACCCCCACTGGAAAGTTCAATGTTCAAAACAAAATGCCGTCAAAACACATGGGGGGAGGGCAAATTGTGTTTGACCCTGAAGCTTACATAATTCCGGGGGTACCGTGGGTATCATTCTTTGAACCGAAGACAGGTGTTGCATTCCATGGAACCTATTGGCATCAGAATTTTGGGGTTCCGATGAGTCATGGTTGTATTAATATGAAGACTGAAGAAGCCAAATGGCTTTTCCGCTGGTTGACTCCCCAGGCGGATCTCTCAAAGATGACTACAATCGGTTTTGGCACCCAGGTTCTTGTCTACTGAGAGCATCAGGATAGTTGTTCAGGTTTATCATTCCCGACAAATTCTGAGAAAACCCGGTTGCCAAACAGGATCCCTTTGGGAGTTAACCGAAGTTTATCTGGATCAGTTTTAACATTTTCAAGTAAACCTTGCTGAATTAAATGGGTAATTTGATCATTGAATAGTTCATCCAGCGAAAAATCAAATCTTTTCCAAAATTCAGACCGCGAAACCCCATCCTTTGTTAAACGCAGCCCCAGCATCATAAACTCCTGCATTTCATCCCAGGCTTCCAGTAATCCGCCATCTTCAATGGCAGGCGGTTGTTTTTTTTGATTGAAAAAACTAGCGATACTGTTTATATATGGAATGATCCCCTTCACATTCGAATACCGGTTATGCGAATAATAACCGTGAGCACCAGCCCCCAATCCGATATACGGCAGGCATCTCCAGTATTGCATGTTATGAACGCTTCTACCATCCTCGCTTTTCGCCCAATTGGAAATTTCATATTGTGAGTATCCATGACAGGGTAAAGCTCTGATAGCATATTCATACATTTCCCCCGCCAAATCTTCATCTGGTATCTCAAGGGTTCCTTGCAGTATTCTTTGCTTTAAAGGGGTTCCGTCCTCAATAGTCAAAGAATACAAGGAAAGATGATCGATCGGTAAATTGATTGCAGCTTGCAGTGATTTTTGCCAGGATGCGAATGTTTGTCCCGGGATCCCAAAAATCAAGTCGAGACTAACGTGGGAAAAACCTGCCGAAGCCGCCCAATTTACGCAGTGTTCCACTTCTCCGATTTTGTGTTTGCGATCCAGAGCCAAAAGGTCTTGCTCATCCGCAGATTGCATACCAAGGCTGATCCGGGTGATTCCAAGATCCCGCAATTGTTTCACATAGACTTCACTCACTGATCCTGGATTGGCTTCAATTGAAATTTCAACGTTACTGGAGATTTCAAATTTTTTCTTTAATGCAAAAAGGATATGTGATAAATCTTCGATGGTCAGGAGAGAAGGAGTTCCCCCTCCAAAGTAAACGGAATGAATGGGATTTTCAATATTCGCACGTTTTGAAAACCACAATGCCTCATTGATTATCGCTTTTGAATACGCGGGTAGAAAATGGGTTACCCCGGCATATGTGTTAAAATCACAATATCCGCACCGGCTGGTGCAAAAAGGAATATGAATATAGATACTGCTTGGCATTAAACAAAAGAATAACACAGCCCTTGTCGAATGCAAGGTTACAAAACTGTTGATGTTATAATTTTCACTTCAAACTAATAAAGAATCGATGGATATATGAGTCCTGAACCTACAACTTCAAGTAATAGAGTATGCCCTACCTGCGGCAGCAGACTCAGTGAGAATGCATCCCGTTGCCTCGTTTGTGGACGAACGTTTACTTCATCCTCTAAAACCGTGGCTTCACCAAATCCAATTCAAAGTCCAAAATTACCCGAACTCAAATTAAGCCTGCCTGCAGCCATTGGCTTGATCATCCTTGTCCTTGGTCTGGGCGCTGCTTTGATTTTCCTCATTCTTCAGGGTACAGGCAGGGTAACCACCCCAACAGCAACCCCAACCATAACACTAACACCAACCAGCACTAGCACCCCTACCCCAACGATAGAACCAACAATTGCACCAACTGCCACTCCGCTTCCGCCTAAGGAGCATGTTGTTTCAGCCAACGAGTATTGTAGTTCGATCGCACTGCGCTATAACGTAAGTGTTCAAAGCATTGTGGAGCTCAACAACCTTCCAACAGATTGCGGGACTCTCTATATCGGTCAAAAATTACTGATACCGATTCCCACACCAATGCCAACTGCACTTCCAACTGCTACACTTAGTGCTGCTGAGGCTACTGAACAAGCATGCGGGACGCTATCCTACCAGATCAAGGATGGTGATTCGTTGAGCTCGATCTCAGCCAATTACAACATAAGCGTTGCGACAATAAAATCCTTTAATGGCTTATCGTCTGATAATGTAATGGTTGGTATGTATCTATCTCTACCATTGTGCGAACGTATGCCAACCGCTGGTCCTACGCCAACAGCCACTCTCCCACCACCATATGGAGCTGCTAGCCTGCTTTTGCCAGCAGATGGTGTTGTTTACACGAACATTTCTGACACAATTAACCTGCAATGGTCGTCCGTTGGAACCTTGCGCGAAGGTGAAAGATACGCAGTTACTATTGTTGATCTCACTTCCGGTGAAACCAAGAAGATGACCCAATACGTGTCTGATACCAAATTTACAGTTCCAGCCAGTTTACGCCCTACGGATAACACGATCCACGTTTTTCGCTGGTGGGTAGTGGCAGTTCGCCAAACTGGGTCAACGGATGATGGGCAGCCGATTTATGAAACGTACGGAACTACCAGTCCCTTCCGGGTCTTTGGTTGGTCCGGTTCTGGCGGTGCGACAACTCCAACGCCATAGAAAAAACCCCCGGAAAATTTTGCCGGGGGGGTTCTTTACTTGTTTTCCAGGAATCGACTGGCACCAATTGCAGCCGCAGCACCCATCCCTGCAGAAGTAATAACTTGTTTAAATTCAGAATCTGCTGCCTCACCTGCAGCATAAATGCCAGATATATTTGTCTGCATTTTATTATTCACAATAATAAAACCTCTGTCATCGATATCAATTTGACCTTTGTAGAGCTCATTATTGGGTTTATGACCCACAAAAATGAATACCCCATCAACCTGTAAATCCTGGATTTGTCCGTTTTGCACATTCTGAATCGTAACTGATTTTACTATTCCATCACCATTAATGGTCTTAACGACACTGTTCCGTACAAGTTTGATTTTCGGATTTTCTTTTATTCGTTTTTGAAGTAATGCGCCAGCTCGGAACTGATCACGTCGGTGCACAAGGAGGATTTCACTTGCATAACGAGTCAGAAACAGCGCTTCTTCCAGCGCACTATCCCCACCGCCAACCACCACCACTTTCTTTTCTTTGAAAAACCACCCATCGCACGTTGCGCAGTAAGAAACACCAGATCCAACAAACTCGCTCTCTCCTGGCACGTTTAAAAGGACAGGACTTGCGCCTGTGGCAATAATGACACTTTCAGCCAGGTATTTCTTCCCGTAAGTTTTTACCTGAAATGGATTTTGATGGAAATCCACAGATAGCACAGTGTCAAACTCAAATCTTGCGCCAAACCTTTCTGCCTGCTTCTGAAAGAGATTCCCCAGATCAGCACCCCCCACCCCATCAGGAAACCCGGGATAATTTTCAATCGTATGGGTTAATGATGCCTGCCCGCCAGGTTGTATTCCTGTAATCACCAGCGGAGCTAATTCTGCTCTTGCAGCATATAAAGCCGCAGCAGATCCCGCTGGGCCGGCTCCAATTATGATTACTTTTTCAATTGCAGTTTGTTCGCTCATATGCCACCTCTATTTGCTGTTTTTATCTGTAATCTCAAGCCCTTTGTCTATTATTGAAAACCCTTCAGCCAATTGGTCATTGGTAATGATCAAGGGTGGAATAATCAGAAGTAAGTTCCAGTGTGTATACAGGAACAGACCTTTATCCAGTAGATATTTCTTTAAATACACCATTTCAGAACTTGAGCCTGCAAAAGGCGCCATCGGCTCACGGGTTTTCCGATCCTTCACCAGTTCGATTGCTCCGAAAAGTCCTATTGATCGTACTTCCCCTACTGATGGGTGACGCTCCACAAGTTCATCCATCATTTCTGCCATCACTTGCCCGGTCTGCTTTGCTTTATCGATCAGATGGTCGGATTTCATTACATCGATATTGGCAATGGCAGCAGCTAGGGATATGGGGTGACCATTGAAGGTTAACCCCCCCTCAAATACTCTGTCATTAAAAGTTGCCGCAATTTCCGGTTTTAGTGCTACCGCGCCTAACGGAGCATACGCTGAAGTTATGCCTTTGGCCATGGTCATAATATCAGGGACAACGTTCCAGTGATTAACGGCAAACCATTCACCCGTCCGCCCGAAACCACTCATAACCTCATCTGCGATGAGTAGAATATCGTACCGGTTGCATAAATCGCGTACTCCCTGTAGATATCCCGGCGGAGGAATGATGATCCCATTGGTTCCAGTAACCGTTTCGATCATCACCGCTGCAATGGTATTAGGTCCTTCACTTAGAATAATATCCTCAAGATGGTTGAGATAATCTTTGCAAAACTCTTCATCAGATATTTCAGGATTGGTTCTGTGAAATGTCGATCGATACTTGTAAGGATCCAGAAAATGCACTACCCCCGGCATGACCGAAGGTTCCCATGCATACCTCCGAGGATCACCTGTTAAGGCTATTGCACCGTAAGATGCCCCATGATAGGACCTGTATCTCGTGAGTATTTTTGTTTTTCCGGTATAAGCCCTGGCAAATTTTATTGCGTTTTCATTTGCATCCGCCCCACCCAGTGTGTATAAGAACTTGGTTAATCCTTTTGGAACAATTTCAGAAAGAACTTTTCCCAACACAGCTCTGGGCTTGGTCGCCATTCCAGGACCAGCATAAGACAACTCTCTCGCCTGGTCAGCAATCGCCTGGATGACCCTTTCGTCTCCATGCCCGATGTTTACACACATGGTCATCGAATTGAAATCCAGGTACCTTTTCCCAGCCGTATCCCAGAAGTACACCCCCTTGGCTTTTGTCACAGGGATCGGGTTCACTCTGGACTGGGCTGACCAGGTCCAAAAATTATGCTCCATTGAAAGCGGTAAGATTTCATTCTCAGGTAATTCGATCATGATTCCCTCAAGTAAAATATATCCAAACTAATGAATCCTATCATAATTTGGGGTTTCTTCTCTGGTAAGGATCACTCTGGCAGGTGCGCCATCGGATCCTGAAAGTTTTAGTGGCAGACAGAACATCTTCCACATGCCCGGATCAACATCCCTCAAATCCAACCCCTCAATGATCAGTATTCCAGCGTTAAGTAGCGTCTCATGAGTTGGTCGACTTTGGGTGAAAGGTGCAATTGAAAGGTAATCGATCCCGACGGTAATTATTCCTTTCTCCACAAGCCAGGCTGCAGCGTTCTCCTCTAAAGCGACAAAATCCTCTTGAAATTGTTTCACACCCTGTTCCCAGATGCGGGAATTATCAGTCTTAAATAGAACCCTTTTAACCCCCTGCAGAACTCCAGATTGGTTGAGTAACTGCACATCAATTTGCCTTCCACCTGAGGAAATCTCAACTACCTGGGTTTCTCCGATCAAATGGTCCATAGAGATTTGGTCGATGGTTTTTCCATTCCGAAGAAAATGGAAAGGAGCGTCGATATGGGTACCAGTGTGCACGGATAGACTAAGAAAAGAAACGTTCGAGCTCTCTCCCTCTTCCAATTTCTGGCGACGAATGAGATGAACCCTGTCGTCACCCGGCCATACCGGCATATCAGGCTCAATCGTTATTGTTACATCTTTAATCAACATGGTTTACCTCAATTTACTGGCTTTAAAGATATCAGACAAGAATTGCGCCCGCTCTCCATCTGTCATAGGTACTGGTTTTGACCAATCGGTTAGAAGGGCTGTCAAAAGCTCAGTATTAATAAAATTCCCGTCATAGATCACATGCCGGTCAATGAATTCTCTTCTTGTTCCCTCAACTGGATAATCCATCTGATCGAAGAGGAAATTCCCCAATCCAAAATGGATCAAGGAGTTACCCGAGAAATCAAATCCCATTGGAAAATGAGCTTGTGACCCTTGAACAAAATCTGCTCCTGCTTCAGCTGCTTCTATGAAAGCGGTTTGATAAGCTTCATCAAACATATAGACATAGACTTCATTATGTTGATATGTTGCTATTACCACATACCCTTCGGTCTTTAGTTGTCGGATCTGGTCGTACAGCCATGGCAAATCGCACGGTGCGGTTCCCGCTAATGTATCCGTAGCAAAATCAGTTTTCGGTCCGACATAATTACATCCAATAAAAGCGACTTTGTTCCCGTTGGATTCAAGTTTTAGCGGTTTTTGTGCATCGGCAAGATTTAACCCGCCGCCATAATAACCTATTTTATTCTTCGTATATATTCCAATCGTTTCAGCAAGTTTTTCCGGGCCATAATCGTTCAAATGATTACCAGTCAACTCAACCACGTTGATACCCAGATTCTGTAGCACAGGGAGGTATTTTTCCTGCGAGCAAAAACGGAGGCTGGTCGTCCAGGGATCCGGGTCGGGGCAATCCTCACTGAAGGATATCTCGTTGCTTACATGTCGGATATCGGCATTTGTAAACCATTCTTTCACTTCCGCAATAGGATAATCAACCCCGTGATTTTCGATCTTGTATGCCGTTGTTCTGACTAAAGCAGTTGTGCCGCTCGTTACTACAACGGTCATTTTTGATTCGTCCCGATTGGTTACCGGCAGGAGTGTCTTAATTTTTTCCGTTGCTGGTTGAATCAATGTAGAGTCTTCAGATAATCCCACCAGAAAATAAGACAAAGTTAGCGGATACCTACTAACATCCATTGGTTTGTCAAGTGGGCTTATCCCGTCGACCTTCAGAACTTTCCAGCGAGGGTTAATTTCATCAAATGGAATCATCGCAATCGTTGACGTAGATTCCCAGACTTTACCTTGTATATGGGATTTGTCTACTATCGTAACTTCGCCAGATGGGACCCTGCCAAAAAACTCTGTGAATATTATCTCGGTTTCTTCATCAACTAGCAGTTCGTTATAGTCGCCTTGAAGATTACCTTGCCATAAATCCCGAAGCTCATTGAGGGTTATCTCGTCATCCACCGTCGGAAACGGAACCACTGCTGCAAAGATTAATGAGAATTCTGCAAATACTGTTTCTCCATTGGAAGGAAGACTCTGAGATAATCTCAAGTCTCCTGGCTCGGGTATAGAGGTTAATTCCATAGCCCCCGAATCCAGTAATTGCTGTCGCCATTCTTCTAATACCCCTGAAGATAAGAATAATTTTCTTGTCTGTGGCTGAAAGGAAGTGGGTGTGACTGTCATGCTACCAATCGTCGGCGGTATTACCTGGACTTTGGTTGGAAATAACGAGCAGCCCGTAAACAACAAAATTATTAAGAAAATCAGAATACTTCGAGTATAACTAATCAGATTGACGTGAATTTTCTTCTCCGGGATTACCATTATTTGATTATAGCCTTTCATTTTTATATTGCTGGATGTTGATAGTTCCTGATAGCCTTCGCAGTTATAATCCAATTTGACCAGCCATGAAAGGAAACTTATGAGAGACATTGCTGTAATTGGAATCGGGCAAACTAAAGTCGACGAGAATTGGGATAAATCCTTGCGGGAACTTGCCGGAGACGCGGCACTTGCAGCTTTACTGGATTCTGGACTCATTAAAACCGATGCACTCTATGTTGGCAACATGATGTCCGGGTCAGCAAACCGTCAGCAGCACCTGGGGGCTTACATCGCAGATTGGGTTGGTATGCGCTTTTCTGAAGCAATTCGCCTTGAAGCCGCTTGCAGTTCAGGGGCTGCTGCCTTCCGTTCTGCGGTAATGGCGGTCGCATCGGGGGAGGTGGAGACTGCACTGGCAGTCGGTGTCGAAAAAATGACTGACAGTCCCGGGAACGAAATCACTGCAGATTTAGCCACCGCGGCGGATGCCGATTGGGAGGCTGGTCAGGGTCTTTCTTTTGTTGCACTCAATGCCTTGATCATGCGCCGGTACTTGCACCAATTTGGATGGAAAAAAGCGGATTTCGCTCCATTTGCAGTAAACGCACACAGTAATGCCATGCATAATCCTTATGCTCGTTTCCATGAGCCTACAACCATTGAAGAATACCTTAAAGCCCCGATGGTTGCTGATCCCATCAACCTTATGGATGCCTCCGCTATTGGTGATGGGGCTGCAGCTTGTGTAATCGTTCCCTTGGAAAAACTGCAAAGAGTTGCCCAAAGACCTATAGTGCGCGTTGCCGCGTCTGCAGCGGCTACAGACACCATTGCTATCGATCATCGGAAAGACCCTTTATGGCTAAAGGCTGTCAGTGTTTCTGGAAAGGCAGCATATGCACAAGCAGGAATAACACCAGAAGAACTTGATTTTTTTGAACTCCACGACGCCTTTTCCATTATGGCTGTCCTGTCGCTGGAAGCAAACGGTTTTGCCGATAAAGGGTCAGGACCGAAACTGGCTCTTGATGGTGAGATCCTCATCGGTGGAAGAATTCCGATTGCCACACGCGGCGGATTGAAAGCAAGAGGTCATCCAGTAGGTGCTACCGGCATGTATCAGATCGTGGAAGCAGTTCAGCAGTTGCGAGGTGAAGCTGCAGGGTCTCAGGTTGAGAATGCAGTATTCGGAATGACCCAGAACATTGGTGGCAGCGGGTCAAATATTATCACTCATATTTTCCAGCGGATATAACTCTCGCCGAAGGATTTTAATTGGATACAGTTTCACACGAACTTATCGAGCGTTATCGAGCAACAGTATTCCATCTCGATCCTAGGAATCACCTAAAAAATTCTGCGGATGCCATTGACTTCGTCAACCAGCGTGGATTTATTCTTTTCTGGCCAGATCCAAGATTCGATCTCCCCAATCTTTGGCAATCGGTTGCCGGCAAGCGTCCAGTGCCAGATGAGCATAATGACCCAGCTCACGTTACCTGGGATTGGAAAGATTCACTTCTCGATAAAAAAGTCTGGTATTACGCTCGCATTATTCGGCAGCGAAATACAATGATATCTCTTTCGCTATTACCTCATTTCTATGCCCTCTCGCCAAATTACGGGTCTCCAGTAGATGATATCCAGGACCAATACCTTCAAGGGATTATCCCTCAGGAGGCAAAACAGATTTTCGAAAAAATTCTTGAGAAAGGTCCGCTGGACACGATATCCTTGCGGAAAGAAGCCCATCTCTCGAGTTCTACGGCGACTGTTTCCTTCCAGAGAGCATTAAACTTGCTGCAGCGTGATTTTAAGGTACTCCCTGTTGGCATCGCTGAAGTCGGGGCATGGCGGTATGCTTTCCGATATGAATTGACCCATCGCTACTTCCCCGACCTTATCGACTCTGCCCATGGAATAACTGAAAAAGAAGCGCGATCAAAATTGATTAAATGCTATCTTGATTCTGTCGGCGCTGCCACAATTAAACAGATCGGGCAGGTTTTTGGCTGGTCTTTGGAGATTGTAGCTAGACATGTCGGTGAGAAATCCTCTGAATTCTGGCACCCATGCGAGATTCTGACCTCCAAAGAATCACTGCAAGGATATCGATCGTCAATGATGGTTTAATAATATACATTCCGTTTCTCTCAAAAGGTTATAATTAGTCAATATTTGCTAGAATCCACGTTGGAGGCTGGTATGGAATTTCATATTTCGAGGCGGGCAAGGGAAAAATTCCAGTTTGACCAGACACTCTTCTCATACGATGGCAATGTAATCTTTGCGAACTTCCATGCGGTAAGAGTATTTGCACAAAAAATGAACGACCATCGCGATCTGGTTTCCTATCCAGAATCAGCGGTTAAAGCCGGCCAATTGAATGCGATGGGATTGATTGACGAGATTTTTCATCACATTTTTTCCCTTTATCGCCAGGAAAGAGGCAGCGATAAAAATACCAGTTTATATGCTTATCTCCAATCGAAAGTTGAGAAGAACAGGTTGGAATCGATACTGGGAGTTTTTGTTTCGCAATACCCTCCTCTCGAGGTGTATAAATCGAAAATAAACCCCAAAGAATACCTTTCTGGCGTAACTGGCGGAAAACCTAACCGGGAACTCGCAATTGAGGAAATGATCCTTCTATGGATTGCCACTCGTAACCCTGCTCTTGAACCATTTAGTGAATTGTTTATCGATCCTGTCTTGATGGATGATTTCCGTTTCGATCAAGTCATGTTCCACATCAACGAGTTCTATAGGACCCAACCTGGTTTTGGTCCTCAAAACGAATCCATTGTCGACCTCTTACGAACACCAGCTGTCCAGGTTCCTCACTCCATAACCGGGCAACTGGAGTACATTCAGAGGCATTGGGCTTCTCTGCTCGGGGATTACCTTCTTAGACTTCTCTCGAGTCTGGATTTGATAAAGGAAGAAAATAAACTAGGCTTCATGGGACCCGGACCTGTTCCAATTCCGGTCTACAGTCTTGCAGAATTACGCCGGCATGCCGGAAAGGATGCGGAAATTGAAGCCTTCAGCCCAGACAGGGATTGGATGCCCCGGCTCGTGCTGATCGCCAAGAATACCTACGTCTGGCTCGACCAGCTGAGTCGCGAATACAAAAAGGAAATCCGGCGGTTAGACCAGATCCCCGATGAAGAAATTCAAACGCTAACCCGGCGAGGAGTAACCGGTCTATGGCTTATAGGTCTCTGGGAACGCAGTCCTGCTTCAGCCAGGATCAAACAGTTATGTGGCAACCCGGAAGCCATTTCCTCTGCCTATTCCTTATACTCTTATGAAGTTGCATCTGATTTGGGCGGGTTTAGCGCATACGAGAGATTACGGGATCAGGTGAACAAGTTCGGTATCAGGCTCGCCAGCGATATGGTGCCCAATCATATGGGTATCGATTCGGACTGGGTCACCCATCATCCGGAACGATTCCTGGGTTTGGAACAGTGCCCTTACCCTTCTTATCAGTTCAATGGTCAGGATCTCTCTTCTGATCCAAATGTCGTCATCCAGATTGAAGACCATTATTTTGATAGATCCGATGCTGCTGTTGTGTTCAGGCGGATCGATAAGAGGTCTGGTGAATATAAATACATTTATCACGGTAATGACGGAACATCAATGCCGTGGAATGATACAGCACAATTGAATTATCTCGACCCGGGTGTTCGCGAAACGGTCATTCAGACCATTCTACATGTAGCCCGTATGTTTCCGATCATCCGTTTTGACGCCGCTATGACATTAGCAAAGAAACACATACAGCGGCTCTGGTTTCCTCAGCCGGGATCAGGCGGAGCGATACCGTCTCGCTCCGATTATGGGATGACTGATGAGCAGTTCCATAATGCACTTCCTGTTGAATTTTGGCGCGAAGTGGTTGACCGTGTAGCAAAGGAATGTCCCGATACATTACTCCTTGCTGAAGCATTCTGGTTAATGGAAAGTTATTTTGTCCGTACGTTAGGGATGCATCGGGTTTACAACAGTGCTTTCATGCATATGCTCCGGAATGAAGATAATGCTGGATATCGAACAATACTTAAGAATACCCTCGAATATGATCCTGAGATTCTTAAGCGTTATGTGAATTTTATGAACAACCCCGATGAACGTACTGCCGTGGAACAGTTCGGCAAGGGGGATAAGTATTTCGGTATCTGTACACTTATGGCTACATTACCCGGACTTCCAATGTTGGGGCATGGGCAGATAGAGGGATATGCTGAGAAATATGGCATGGAATTCCGAAAACCATATTGGAACGAATCTCCCGACCCGGGTCTGATCTCAAGGCATGAATTTGAAATATTCCCACTCCTGCATCAGAGGGAGTTGTTTGCTGGTGTTGATAACTTCTGGATGTATGATTTCGAACGCATTGATGGACTTGATGAAAATGTTTATGCATTCACGAATGCATATCATGGAAAATATGCCCTGGTTATATACAACAACAATTTCCTCGAAACCTCTGGACGAATAAAAGGATCTGTAGGGCAAGCGGTTAGATCAGGAAAGTCAAAACATGTAAAAAGAACCGATGTTGCTAAAGTTTTCCACCTGACCCGGAACTACAATGCCTATCTGAAATTCCGGGATCAGAGTTCTGGGTTGTGGTTTATTCGGCCAGTAGATGAATTAATATATAACGGCTTTTTATTCCACCTGCAAGGTTATGAACACCACGTATTTCTTGATTTTCAAGTAGTGATTTCTGACGAGAATCATGATTATGGAAAGCTCTGGTCAGCGATCGGACATAATGGGGTACCAGATCTGGATACGGCTCTAGAGGAACTGGTACTGCAACCTGTCATCGCCCCCTTCATGCAATTAATGAATAAAGGCTTTGTCGATTATCTGTATTCCAGAATTAATAATATGAATCCTGTGTCAAACAAAATTACATCTGAATTCACTGCAAAAATAGGTGAATTCCTGACAGGTATCGATACCATTAACAGCATTAGTTCCAACCGACCACAAGTGACTGTCAAAATGGTGAACAGATTATTGGCATTCCTTGAACTTAAGAAGTCGCTCACCCTGCTTGCGTCCCCTGAATCCAAGCAGGTAAAACGATTAGCAATGTCTGCCCTCAAAAAATTTGAGACCTTAAATTGGATCAAGTATGCATTAACCGGATGGATTTTTGTATCCGACATCGGAGATTTAGTTTCAACAGAGAATGGAATTGAACAGTCACTAAGCTGGATTGACCAATGGCATCTAGGTAAACTCTTTGTTAATTTGTGTACACAATCGGCCTTATCCTGGGAAGAATCGAATTCCGTATTCCTGGCAATGAAAATTGCCATCAAGCATCAAGATTGGGCTAAACATCTTGGTCAGAAATCGGTTAAAACGTTATTGAGAGAATGGTTATCGGATATCAATGTTCAGAGTTTTCTGAAGGTAAATCGATATAACGATATCCTCTGGTATGACCGCGAAGCCTTCTCGAATCTTCTCTCCTTAATGGAATTAACTGCTCTCATCCAGTCACAAATAAATGGGAGATCAGATTCGACCCTTGCTGAAACTTTAATCAGCATCAATGTCTATTTAAAGCAAATTATGAATCTGGATAAACACTCTTCATATCAGGTGGAAAATCTGGTTAACTGATTTCTCCTGTTGGAACCGTGAATAAGCCTGGTTAAAAATTGTCTCCCCATTTACCATCTGATCTTCAGATTCTATTAAGGACAACATTTTTGCATGATTCTGGGCTATAGAAATCCCCAAGGCTTTCTCAACTAAGAAAATTGCATAAGCAGCATTTGTGATGCAATTCCTGGGCTCAATGCGGTCGAATTCACTGAAAAACCACCCACAAGAAGTGAACATTTTATACCTGTACTCTTGAGCGGTAAACAATAATGCTATCTTAATTCTTTTGTTTTCTGAAATCTGCGAATTGATCCATGAATTCATCCATCCGGTAATTGACATCCGGCGAGATAAAACTTGAGCATACGATTCCATGGAATGGTAGAGATCTATCCCTAATGGTTTGAAAAATCCCAAACATGCACTATCAATATCCTGCGCTATCAAATTCATACAAACGCGTAATGGCTTTTTCCAGGATGCTCCGGGTGTACACCCACATTCTTCCTGCCAGCGTTTTATTCCATGGTGACAGCTCCAGGACGTATTTTCTTTTATCAGGGCAACTGGCAAATAAGGATGATCACCCAGAAAATTTGCAGGATTCATCAAAGTGATGCCTGCTGATTTTAGTGACCCATTGACCAGGTGCTTTAGGAACAAATCCCGAAAGGCTTGATGGTGCCCGAATAATTCTCCATCCGTTGCCATCGTTACAACCTGATCATCATCATTACTCGTGTACCTTGGGATAACGTAATTGGCAGCAAAAAGATCCGCATTCGAAGTGGCAATTTCGTCAAAACTTGCGCGCGAACTGACTTCGGTTGAATATGTGAAAACCACGATACTCCGACCTGCAGGCAACTCAATCTTGTATGGACCGTTGGTACCATTCTCAGATTCGACTTGCCAGGGAGCCTGGATTGTAAATTTGATCCCTTTGTCTGCCAGGAAGCTTAAAGTCTCAATATCTACTGCGGTTTCTGGCAGCCACATTCCTTCAGGCATTCGTCCAAAAGTGAGAAAAAAATCCTGAATGCCCCATTGGATTTCCTGTTGTTTTTCAGTAACAGTTGCTAGGGGAAGGATGATATGGTGGAAAGATTGGGCGATGGCATTCCCGTGTCCAGTTTGCTTAAGGGCTTCCTGATCAGCTTCCACTATCCGCTCAAGGGCTTCGGGATGTTTCTCCCGAAGCCACCGGGTGAGCGTAGGTCCGATATTGAAACTGATTTTGGAAAAGTTACCGATATCCAGGTTTGGAAGATAACATGTTTGATATATTTTCTCATTCCAGTCGTGAAAGGGATTCGCTCCTGTTTCCTTTGGCACCTCATTTGTGAGGGGATCTTCTCTGGACGGTTGGTAGAAATGAGCGTGGGCGATGAAGCTACGGTAAGATCCCATGATTCGTCGAATAACACCTTTCTTAGATTAGGTCATTCAGGTAATCAAGACTCTGATGAAAGCGGTTCGGCATTATCCCAAATTGCCTTGGAAGACAATCGACATTCGTTGTTTTGTCATCAGCAAGATAATCCAGCCAGAAAATCGAAATCGGAAATTTTGGGTAAAGTTGGTTAACCCACAATGACAATGCCCTCAAATATGCTGGAGACATTGAGAGGATCATTCTTCTGAGGTTAAGGCGTCTAAGTATTAATTCCACTATTTCCCGATAAGGTAGCGCTTCCATTCCCCCAACAATGATTGTCTTGTTAAGCATTTTAGGATCATTTTTAATCAAACTAAGGCTTTGGATTAGATCATCGATCCAAAGCGGTTGCAAAAGGCTATCTCCATTTCCAGGAATTAAATAAAATGGAGCAAACAATTTCATCAACCTCACTATTGGCTCGGTAAATTGATCGCCAGGTCCAAATACCACACCTGTTTGAACAATTGTGTACGGTATACCGCTATTCATGATCCAGTTTTCTGCAAGACCCTTGGCTTTTAATACGGGATAAGCAGATGCCCTATTGGCACCTAAGTGGCTTAGAAAAAAGATCCGCTCAAGTTTGGAATGCTTGGCTGCGTTGACTAATGAAATCGTTCCCTCTACATCCACCTTGTTCAAATCAGCAGAAGTCCCCTTCCTTTCAGCACCAGCCAGGTGGTAAACCTCATGGATACCTTTTAATGCCGCTCTCATGCCTTGAACATCGTTTAGACTGCTTATTGCTACTTCAACTGGAATTCTCTTGGGAAACTTTGGTGATATGGCGGAGGGCTTTAAGAGTATTCGAACATCCTGGCCCGAATCTACTAGAGACTTTACCAAATGCCTGCCGATGAACCCTGTGCCACCAGTTACGAGAATCACTGCAAGGATTATACCTGAGCCAATGACTGAAAAATATACTGGTGCGCTTCTTGCAACAATCAAATTGAGATAAGAATCATTTTCCATTCCTTATGAATACATCTTTTGCCCCTACCCCCAGTTCAGTCGATCGAATCGGTTTCCATTATTTTCAGGATACCGCTCATTACACTAATAAGGATCTAAACACCTGGTTGCCTGAATTGATCAGTCTCAAGGCGCAATGGATCGTTCTCCTTTCAGATTCCTCCCGAGCAATCCCAGAGCAGTTCATCCACGGTATCAAACAAGCCAATATATCACCCATCGTGCATTTCCACTTTCGATTGCCTGATGCACCCAATCCGCCAGATATGCGGGCGATATTCACAGCTTATGCTCATTGGGGGGTGAAATATGTTGTTTTGTTTAACAAACCCAATGAGATTTCTTCTTGGTCTTCTGCAAGTTGGTCACAACAGGATCTTGTTGAACGTTTCATCGATAGGTTTTTACCACTAGCACACGAAGCGCTTAGATGTGGTCTCGTGCCTGTATTCCCACCTCTGGAACCTGGTGGGGATTACTGGGATACCTCATTCCTTCGCTCTGCTTTGGCTTCTATCCAGAGGCGCGGTGGTGAAAAGTTACTCGCCAATCTTTCCTTTGCCGTCACATCCTACACTTTTGGTCACGAATTTACCTGGGGTGAAGGTGGTCCTCAAAAATGGACAGGGGCAAAACCATACTCGACCCCCGCGGGATGTGAAGATCAATGCGGTATCAATAATTGGCAGTGGGTTGAATCGATTGTGAAAAGTGCTGGAATACCACAGGTCAACCTTTTCCAGTTTGGTTGTGGCTTAAAAACCAAAACAGAAGGTTATTCTCCTGTTATCCACTCGGATGTAATCCTTGAGATCATTAAAAAAGCGCAGGATCCAGCGATTAGTTCTATTAAAGCATCACTGTTCTGGCTAATCGCTGCGGATCCAGGTACGAGCGATTATTGCCATGCCTGGTTCAAGGGTGATGGCAAAGCATTACCCATTGTGAAACTGCTGAAGTCAGAGGACAATCTTGAGCCAAATAATACGGATTTGAAACGTAAGGACAACGTTGAAACCAGCGAAAGCCATAAAGGTGAGAACGCCCATCCAATTGATCATTACCTTTTGCTTCCTTCGTATGAATGGGGTGTTGCTGATTGGCACCTTGAGGTAACGCGTCCCTTCATTATCAAACATCGCCCGACTGTTGGATATTCAATTACAGAAGCAATATATGCAAAAAAAGTAACCGTTATCGGTGGCGACAACGATTTTGCTCCTGAAAAGATTTCCCATTTACGCAATTCCGGCTGCGAAGTCGAACAAATATCAGGAGATGGTACAAGTATTGCATCAATCCTGGCACAGAGGTGAGCCATGTCGATTACCCTTCCTAGTACACCCGTTGTGCACACTCCTATAGTAGCAAAAGCGCCTGTCCTTAAAGTCATCGGTCTAGGTGGTGGCGGGCAAAATACCATTGACCGGATGATCGAGCTTGGTATGTCTGGAATCGAATTCATTGCAGCAAATTCAGATGCCCAGGTTTTATGCAAGTCCCATGCACCGGTAAAAGTTCAGCTTGGACCCATACTCACGCGTGGACTGGGTGCTGGTGGAGATCCGTCAGTTGGTGAAGCTGCTGCAGAAGAAAGTCTTAAGGATCTAAACGATGTTCTGGCTGGTGCAGATATGGTATTCCTCACCGCAGGTATGGGTGGTGGAACTGGAACTGGCGCGATATCCGTTGCTGCCCGTGTCGCTAAGAGCCTTGGCGCGGTGGTAGTAGCCGTGATAAGTCTCCCATTCAGTTTTGAAATTGGTCGCAGGCAAAAAAACGCTCGCGAAGGATTACAAAAACTACAACAATTTACCGATACTCTCATCAGCGTTCCCAATGATCGTTTGCTACAATTTGCACCGCGGGATTTACCGATTGAAATGGCATTCCGGCTGGCTGATGACGTGCTCCGTCAGGGAGTCCAAGGAATTTCTGAATTGATTACCCAACCCGGCTTAATTAATGTAGATTTCGCTCATATTCGTAATATGATGAAAAATGGTGGGGGATCACTTCTGGCAATTGGCACCGGTGAAGGTGAAAACAAAGTTGAAATTGCCCTCGAACATGCCTTGCATCATCCAATGTTGGAAACGATAAACGTGGCAGATGCCAGCGGGATCATTGCAAACTTTACCGGGGGAAACAATCTCGCATTCCTTGAAGTCATGGAATCTCTGAATCACTTGCAAAAAATGGCACGTCCAGATGCCACCATTATCCCCGGCGTTGTAACGGATGATCGCATGGAAGATCGAGTTCAGGTGATTCTTGTTCTTACCGGAATTGGCGCAACACCAGTGGACGACCGGCCTTCCGAAACTGGAAATGACAAGAAGGGTTCCGATGAATTGGAAACCCCCATCTCATTTTCGACCCAGGAATCTCAACAGGTTGTTCTAACAGCATCACCATCCAACCTGGATGTTCCGGCATTTTTGCGCCGCCGCCTAACCTAGGAGTTGGTTCGTATGGACGACAGGTCAATTCAACAGGTTTGTAATAGCGTTTATCGGCAGTTTCCTGAAGTTCGGGGAGCAAAACCATCAGTTTCTTCTCTTCCTGGGGAGAAATTCCAGGTGATCTTTCGTGGAAAAGGGGAAACCCCTGATGGGAAAAAAATCTCTCGAGTAGTTCGAGTGACAGCTTCTGAAGCTGGCAAGATTTTGAAATTAACCACATCCAGATAGAGAGCAACTATGTTTGCACAATTCTCGCAACAACTTGAGAGTACTTTTTGGGATTTGTGGATTGCCTTTCTACAAAAAGCTGATTGGTTGAAATGGCCAATCGCATTTTTCCTGAAAATTAAAAATGATGCATCACTGAAAACCAGATTAGTGGCTGCCAGCGTTGTTGCTTGCATTGGATTCAGCATCGGAATAATCATGTATTTCTTAACCTTATTGTTCTAGGAACGGAAAAAAACAGCTTTAAGCTGTTTTTTGTTTTAAGCGAAATGGTAAAATGAATTTATACAACTGATCCAAACCTATGCTTAATTACCTGAAACGATCCCTCCCTTTTCTTCTTATTCTGCTTTTCATTGGATTTCTGTTTCTTGGCTATGCTATTGCAAAAACGTTTTTTTCCGGGAATTCACAAAAACCGGTAGATACTCTATCAATAGAAAATGAGGTCCTATCCCAAAGTGGATACTTGTTATTCCAGGTTTCTTCATTGGAACAAAAGGATGCACAGCTTATTTCAACCTGGATTCTAATTGATGCCGCAACCACAACTGGTCATCAATTGTTTTTTGTCAATATCTACCCGGTGACTGATCTAACCAAAAGCGAACAACTCAATAGTATTTTTTCTTTGACACGGGATGAGGCATTAACCAACAGCTCGTTCAGGCGTTATAAGCGGTTGATAGACCTCCCTTTAAATGGTTACTTCATCATTGATAATTCTGGGCTCTTATCCTTGGCATCGATTGCAGGGATAGATCAAATGGAAATCCACAATGAGTCCCCACAAACAGTTGAAACTGTGCAAAATATACAGGCTAGTGGGGAAATCTTCCTCTCAAGGATCTGTGAGCTTTTAACATCCGGCGCAGGTACTTCATTCTTCTCGCAATTGAATTTGGATGTTTTGATGCCAGATGTCTTTACTAGCGATAAAACCAAGAATGAAATAAGCGCATTGGTGAATGATGTTATCCAGTCCACTTCACCTTACTCCTGCAACGTAATCGTTCCATAATATTTCCCCTTTTTGTCATCCATCATGATATAATGGCGCGCTTTGTTAATATATTTCGTAAAGGATAAAAATGGATACCACGCGTGTAGAAAAAGACCTCGTGATCAGCATGGATTATGAGCTAAAGGTAGAAAACAGTGTGATTGATTATTCCGAGGACGGCGACCCGATCATTTTCCTTCAAGGACATGGAAATATCATTCCCGGACTGGAAAAAGCCGTTCAGGGCATGAAAGTTGGAGAATCTAAAACTGTGCTTGTCAAACCGGCAGATGGCTATGGTGAATTTGAAGCCGAGAATTTTATTGAAGTTCCAAAAGCAGAATTCCCTGAAGAAATCCCATTGGAAATTGGGACGGAAATTGGTGTTAATGATGAAAATGGCGAAGAACTGACCGCATACATCGAAGAAGTTGATGCTGATAAGATTACCCTCAATTTCAATCACCCGCTTGCAGGAAAAGAGCTTGAATTCCGTGTAAAGATCGTTGAGATTCGTGAAGCAACCCCCGAGGAACTGGAACACGGACACATTCATGACAACCATGAATGCTGCGGTGGCGAGGATGAAAACTGTGATTGCAGCCATGATGAACATTGCTGCGGTGGTCACTGAGTTTTTTTCAATTTCACAAAAAAAGGCTTCCGTACAGTACGGCAGCCTTTTTTTAAACTCTTGCAGCCTCACCGGGCAGCATTTGCCAGGTAATAAAATCTGTTGCCTGACTTAACGCATATCGAATCATTGCAGGGTCATCCTGGTTGATCGAGAACAGGTCGTTATGCAGGGGTACAAAGATCCTGGTTTTTAAAGCACTTGCTAGGGATATTGCTTCATCGATCCGCATATTTCCTACGATCTCCAATGCATCCCTTCGTTCATCCCGTCCATTCACAGGCAAACAAACAACGTCAATGCTCCACTTTGCCGAAAGAATGCTGGGTATCAGTTGATCATGAAGAATCGTATCCCCCGCATGATAGAGAACCACTCCCTCATGGTTAATCAGATAACCAAGAAAATGAAATTCTCCAGACACTGGATCCTGTTTGACTTCGTAATGAGCAGCGGGGATTGCCCGAAATTCGAAACCGGGGACACCCTCAACCAAGTTTCTCAGGGGTGATTGAAACCTCTTAGGGTTAATTGAAGATTTCATAAGCTTTTTCCGCACAGTTATCGGACCGACAAATCGGCATTGGGGATATCGGTGTGCAATGGTTTCAAGAGTGGGAAGGTCACAATGGTCAGCATGATCATGAGTAATGAATACCACGTCAATCAGAGGCAGTTTTTCAGGGAGGATCGGTGGCGGGAAGTTTCGGTGAAATTGCTCTGCGTTTCCGTACCCTCCTTCCACAACGTAGTTTGAAAGATATGGATCAATTAGTATTGTGGAACTTTTACCCTCCAGCAAGATTCCTGCTTGTCCAAGATACGTGAGTTTCATGTTCTCCTAAAATTCTGATGATTATGTTTTTCAACTCAATTTGAAATTATAATCATTAACGAGAGTCGAGGTGAATTTTGACCGTAAGAATTGTCACTGACAGCACCTGTGATCTTCCAGATGAAGTGATTAAGGAGTACGACATTACAGTAGTTCCTGTCTATGTTAATCTGGGCGAAGAGAGTTATCTGGATGGAATCGACTTGGACAAGCATGAATTCTATCAAAGGGTTGAACAATCAAAGATCTTACCCACTACTGCTTCCCCAGCGATTGAACACTTTTCCCATGCTTTTTCAAAACTCGCTTCCAAGGGTGCAGATTGCATCCTTTCCATCCACCTCTCTTCATCGATTGGTGGGGTATTTAACGTTGCTCAATTGGCAAGTAATAAGATTAAAAAAGTCGTTGTCCGTACCTTTGATGCTGGTCAAATTAGCTTGGGAACCGGATTCATTGTCGCTGCTGCGGCGAAAATGGCCAAAGCTGGTAAGAATCTCAATGAAATCATTGTCAACATTCAGGACCTGGCTAACCGAACCTATACCTTTGCTATGGTTGATAATTTGAATTACCTCAAGCATAGTGGCCGTATCTCACAATTTAAAACTATGCTAGGTAGTATTCTTCAAGTAAAACCAGTTCTCCGTTTTTACAAAGGTATTCCATCAGTGGAGATCGTTCGTACAAGCAAGGCGGCGTTTGACCACCTGATCCGC
This sequence comes from uncultured Anaerolinea sp., assembly GCA_964557895.1. GTDB lineage: Bacteria > Chloroflexota > Anaerolineae > Anaerolineales > Anaerolineaceae > UBA6107. The sequence goes on along the minus strand of CAZLBG010000002.1, from coordinate 24,325 downwards.
TCAATCAAATCTCTCGGGAACCTGGAACGATTAAGTGTTCTCCATATTAATGCCCAGGACAAAGCCGAGATGCTCCTGAAGCAAGTTGAAAAACAATTTGCAGGTCAATTGTCTCCGCACATTATCGAGGTATCTCCTGCCATCGGAACTCATATCGGTCCGGGAGCTGTCGGTTTTGCTGCAATTGTTGCCTCACCTGAACACTAATTCTATTAGGAACTCACTTGTTTATTCCAACCACTGCTGATGAAATCAATAAACTTGGATGGGATTCTCTGGACGTCATCCTCATTTCCGGTGATACTTACATTGACACTCCTTACTCTGGGGTTGCATTAATTGCCAGGATCCTCCTCGCTAATGGTTATCGGGTTGGAGTCATTGCCCAGCCGGATATCAATGAAATCACGGATATTAGCCGACTTGGCGAACCACGCCTCTTCTGGGGGGTGAGCAGCGGCACAGTCGATTCGATGGTTGCCAATTACACCGCGACCCTTCGTAAGCGCAGGAGTGATGATTTCACTCCAGGCGGGTTGAATAATCGTCGCCCGGATAGAGCTGTCATTGTTTATTCCAATCTTATTCGTCGGGCATTCAAGAATACGGTACCGATCGTGCTCGGGGGAATTGAAGCCAGTTTACGCCGCATAACCCATTATGATTACTGGTCCGATAAATTACGAGCCCCGATCCTTTTCGACTCCAAAGCCGATTTTCTATTATATGGAATGGCAGATAGAAGCATTGTTGAATTGGCTGAAGTGTTAAATCAAAATAAATCACCTCTGGAAATTCGGGGTTTAGGTTACTTATCCAAATCGATTCCCAAAAGGTTTAAGGAATTGCCTACTTTTGAGGAGGTTGTTACTGATAAATCCAAATTCATTCAGATGTTTTTGAGCTTCTATGAAAATAACGATGCTATCACGGCAGAAGGTCTCGCTCAAAAAAAGGGTGACCGTTTTTACATACAGAATCCACCGTCTTTCCCATTAACTACTTCCGAGCTGGATGAAGTTTATCAATCCTCCTGGGAACGAGTTCAACATCCCTTCTATGCAAGCCAAGGCGATGTTAAAGCTCTTGAAACAATACAGTTCTCGATCCCGACACACCGTGGCTGTTACGGTGAATGTAATTTTTGTGCCATTGCAGTGCACGAAGGAAGAACCATTTCAAGCCGGAGTGAGGCATCAATTCTGGAAGAAGCAGAGGCTATCTCGCATCATCCCCAATTTAAAGGGATTATCCGGGATCTTGGCGGGCCAACGGCTAATATGTACCAGATCGAATGTATAAAGAAACTCTCTTCTGGTGCTTGCCTCGATAAACGCTGCATTTTTCCTGAGATTTGTCCCGTTCTTAAGATTGATCATAGTCCCCAGATCGGCTTACTCAAGAAGATAAGAAAAATCCCCGGCGTCCGCAAAGTTTTTGTCGGTTCCGGTCTTCGCTATGACTTGGTTCTCGCAGATAAGGCGTGTGGAATCCCATATCTAACTGAGGTTATCAACCACCATGTGTCCGGGCAAATGAAGATTGCTCCCGAACACACTGATCCGCATGTGCTAAACCTGATGGGCAAACCCTCTCCCCGATCTTTGGATGAATTCCGAAATCTTTTTAAAGAGATAACCAAAAAAGCTGGGAAAGAACAATTTTTAACCTATTACCTGATTGCTGCATATCCGGGTTGTTCCGATGCTGAGATGGCAAAGTTAAAGCGCTATGCCACTCAAACCTTGAAAGTGACGCCTGAACAGGTGCAAGTATTCACCCCCACTCCTTCCACATATGCCTCGGTTATGTACTATACTGAAACCGACCCAGCAAGCGGTCAGAAGATATTTGTCGAAAAGAACCTCGCCCGAAAAACTCACCAAAAGGAGATCATTACTGACCAACCCCCTCAACTTATCCATCATCAAAACAAATCAATGGTAAAAAGAAACTCTGGTGGCTATGCGAAAAATCTCCGTTCCAAATGAGAATAAAAATGACAAAAATGATCGGGTAAATTTCTTTGTTGCCTGCCCTCCCGGGCTTGAGCCGATCCTGGCTGTTGAACTAAAAACGCTAAATCTCCAAGCTCAACGGGTAAAAGTTATCAAAAAAGATGAAAAGTCACTTCTCTCTGAGGAATTCGGCGGTTTCGAATTTGACGGTATTCTCTCCGATATTTATCAAGTGAATATGCAGAGCCGTATTGCCAGCCGAGTTGTAATCAGGTTAGGCACATTTTTTGCGGCGGCTTTTTCTGAACTGGTGAAAAAAGCATCCCGATTGGAATGGGACCTTTTTCTAAAATCCGGTCAGTCAGTTGATATTCGCGTTACTTGCCATAAATCCAAGCTTTACCATTCTGATGCTGTTGCGGAGCGTATCCTCAATGCCATCAATCTGCATTTTTCCTCATCGGCTAATTCATTGCCTCCGGTAAGAATCTCTTCCACCGGACAATTGATCCTCGTCCGCATAGTGAGGGATTTCTGCACGATCAGTATCGACTCATCCGGAGACCCTCTTTATAAACGAGGTTATAAACAGGCTATTGCTAAAGCCCCTTTACGCGAAAACCTTGCGGCAGCTATGCTCCATTTTTCAGGGTGGAATGCCTCTGTACCCTTAATTGACCCTTTTTGCGGATCAGGGACCATCCCGATTGAAGCCTCTTTGATCGCGAATCACATACCACCGGGCGTCAATCGGAATTTCCGTTTTTTTGATTGGATGTGTTTCGATGCTTCACGCTGGAATGAAATCCGATCGCACAGTATATCCTCTATTCAAACAGGTGGAGTTTTGATTTCCGGGTATGACCGGGATGCCGGGGCTATTGAATCTGCTCAAGCGAATGCTGCCCGAGCCGGGCAAAAAGATTCCATCCTTTTTAGGCAACAAGCTGTTTCCTTTTTGGAAAATCAATCACCAAAAGGATTTATTGTCACTAATCCTCCTTATGGAATCCGCATCCATGAGAATAGAGATCTTCGAAATCTATATTCTAGTTTTGGAGAAATCTTGAAAACCAGGTTTCAGGGATGGACAGTGGTATTGCTAGGATCTGACGATCGATTAACCGGGAACCTTATGCTAGGTACTCCGGTAAAATCAGTTCCCTTCATGAATGGTGGAATTCCGGTAAAAATGCTTATGTATGAGTTATGAGTCGCTCCCCTTCTCCAATCGTTTTTTATTTTCATAGGGATAAATGAACAACAACCTGTCCATAGGCGGGATTTTTCTCCCGTTTTTTTCCTGTAATTCCTCGAATACCACCCATCGATCCTGCAATTTTTCGCATCCATAATCACCACAGCAGCTGCAGTTTGCGATGCCCTTCGCGATCACACATGGGCGAACCGGACAATTTTGGTCGATTAATTTCGGATCCTCCTGCGTGCAACCCTCGCAAAAAATGTTCTCAGGCAGTATTCTGAATCCGAAATAGGTAAACCAACCATCACTTAGTTTTTGCTTGTTCTCAGGATGGCTTTCAACATTGGGGGAATATGCCAGGCAGAGATCACACCGGTAACCACATCTTGAAATAATCTCATCAACCATTTGTTTTATGCCTCCTTTTGCGAATAAATATTAGCATCTATTCATATTAAATATGCCAAATTGTGTTTAATGTTAGAATACAAACGGGAAAATCCCGACAGAAAAATTAAATTTTCAGGAGAAACAATGAAGCAAATTCGTGTTCTTCAATGGGGTCTCGGAGCCATGGGAAGCGGAATGGCGAAATTGATGCTCGAAAAAACCGGTCTGAAAATTGTTGCTGCGATAGATGCCCGCCCGGATTTTGTAGGCAAAGATCTTGGCGATGCGCTAAAAATAGGCAAAAAAGTTGGCGTAAAGATCACCAATAATCCTGATTCCGTCCTGAAGAAAGAAAAAATCGATATTGTGGTCATTGCCACAACCTCCTGGTTGAAGGAACAGATGCCGGATTTGCGTAAAATTATGAAAGCAGGCATCAACTGTATTTCGATCGCTGAGGAAATGTCTGACGCTCATGCGCAAAATCCTAAATACGCTAAAGAATTGAATAAGCTGGCAAATGAGAACGGAGTAACCATCATTGGTACGGGGGTAAACCCCGGTTTTGTGTTAGACCTGCTGGTTGTGGCATTGACTGCCGGTAACCATTCTGTCGAACGCATTGAAGCCTCCAGGGTCAATGATCTCAGCCCTTACGGACCGACAGTAATGAATAGCCAGGGCGTTGGAACCACCCCGGAGCAATTCAAAGCAGGAATTGCTGATGGTTCGATTGTTGGACATGTCGGCTTTCCTGAATCGATCCACATGATCAGTGATGCATTGGGACTTGGTGTTGATCATATCGAACAGACACGTGAACCGATCATCAGTAAAGTGAAGCGCGAAACTCCCCACGTGAAAGTAGCTCCAGGAATGGTAGCGGGGTGCTCCCACATCGGCATCGGTTATCGCGGGGACAAGGAAGTCATCAAGCTCATCCACCCTCAGCAGATCCACCCGGGGCTCGAAAAACAGGATACCGGGGACTACATAAACATTTATGGTAAACCGGAAATCCACATGTCAATCAAACCCGAAATTGCTGGCGGGATTGCTACGGAAGGAATTGCCGTAAACCTCATCCCGCTTGTTGTAGCTGCAACCCCGGGTCTAAAACGGATGATCGATCTACCCATCCCCGCGGCATTGATGGGTGAAAGTGCCTATACCCGAAAAGCATAACTCGGAATTAAAAGCCCATTCTCAGGAAGGTGTTTCATGGTTCTCGTTCCAAAAGGCACTTGGGTGGAGATTGAACAAATCGTCTTAACCCCAGAACAACGTGCTTCTGCCTTACCCGAAGAGACTAGAAAGGTCCCATATGTATTACGGGTCTCCGGTTTCCTTCGCCAAGCTGGCGAGCTTGGCAAAGAGGTATCTATTGAAACCATCATCGGACGCACTCTCAGAGGAACTTTAAAAGAAGTGAATCCAAGTTTTCCACATGGGTTTGGCAAAACCATTCCTGAACTCCTCACGATCGGAACTAAAAAGGAGGAGCAATGAAGTCCCGGGATAATTCCTATGAAGCCGTGATGGCAAGGAAAAATGAGATCATGAAATCCTCGATGCAGCTGGATTATCAGGATTTCATACTGAGTCCTATTGCCTTTGATTACGAACGGATGATGACTGCTACTGGATATACGATGGAAGACATCATCCGCATCCAGCAGGATACAAAGGTTGGGAATACTCCCCTGTATGAATTAAAGAATTTCACGAAAGCTGTGAGAGCTATTTCTCCAAAAGGAAAAGGTGCTCGCATCTACGTCAAAGACGAAGCAGCTAATGCCTCCGGCAGTTTTAAAGCCCGGCGCGCTTCTATTAGTGCGTATGATGCCGTAAAAAAGGGTTACCAGGGAATGATTGCTGCCACATCCGGTAATTATGGTGCTGCGGTCGCATCCCAGGCAGCTCAACGCCGGCTGAAATGCATCATTGTTCAGGAACTTTATGACAGCCGGGGTGTCGGGCAACCGGAGATCATAGAAAAGGCTCGAGCTTGTGAAGCCTATGGGGCCGAAGTCTTAAAGCTCACAGTGGGTCCTGAACTCTTCTATATGCTCCTGAGAACCCTTGAAGAAACTGGTTTCTTCAATGCCAGCCTATATACCCCCTTTGGTATCCGCGGTGTTGAAAGTCTTGGGTTCGAAATTGCGCAGCAGTGCCGTCAACTTATAGGTCGGGAGCCTGATGCCGTGGTGGTAACGAACGCCGGCGGTGGCAACCTGACTGGCACCGCTCGAGGATTACAGGCGGCAAACTCCAATTCTACAAAGATCATAGCCTGCTCAGTTAACTTGACCGGATTGCACATGGCATCTGACCGCGATTTCAATCGCAAATCCTTCACAACTGGACATACCGGGTTTGGTATTCCCTTTTCGACCTGGCCAGACAGGGTGGATGTTCCCCGTAATGCTGCCCGTCCCTTGCGCTATATGGATGAATACCATCTGGTCACCCAGGGTGAAGTTTTCTACATCACTGAATTACTCACCAAGATCGAAGGGCTTGAACGGGGACCAGCAGGCAACATCAGCCTTACAGCTGCAGTATCACTAGCCCGTGATATGGACGAGGATCAGGTAATTGTGGTTCAGGAAACCGAATACACAGGTGCAGGAAAACATCACAACAGCCAGTTGTCCTTTGCCCGTGATAATGGCATTGAAGTGCGCCGCGGAGACCCGATTGATGATCACCCCGGAAAAACAATCATCATTCCCCAACATCTGGAGCAGGTTCATAGTAAACAGCAGGATGTTGACCAGTTGCGCAGATCTTACCTTGGTAACGCTGCAGCAAAATACCCAGTTACCAATTGGTCAGAAGAGGATATAACCTTCCTTGCGCAGGACTTAAGCAAAACTGCAGATTGGGTGCAGTCCAACCTTCCAAAATAATCGCTGATAGAGGATATTTATGACCCAGGATAGAATTGCTAATTTTGAAAAAAGAAGAAAAGAATTGGAAAAACTGAGTGATGCCGAATTGAAGGATCGCTTCTGGCAACTTTGCAACCAGGTTGTTGAACCCATTGTCGACCTGGCTCGAACCCATACTTCCCCCTCTATTGAGAGATCCGTGCTGCTGAGAATGGGCATTGACAGCATCACTGCTCATGCTGTTGTTGACCGCGTACTTGAAGCTGGTCTTCTTGGAAAGGGAGCCGGACATGTTATTTTGGAAGTATCCAAAAAGGAAAAATGTGACCTTCAAACTGCAGCCCGGGCCATTTGTGATGAAAAAGAGATCCTAAATGGATTGTTCATCTAGGATACTGAGGCTAATATAATGACTACGCAAAAACAACTCGATCCTAACAAAAAACTCGATATTGAATTCATTCTCGAAGGACTGGAAAACTACCATCCCCGTCGTAAAGGTTGGACGTGGCGTGAAGTACCGGAAAACGGGATTGACATGGGACCTTTCCATTATCGCAACATGTCGCAACCTTTGAAAAAGAGCCTCGGTCTTCCAGCCTCAAAATACTTCGACCATATCGATCCACAACCTGAATGCGTGGTAACGACCGAAATTGCTTCCGGCCGCTTTGAAGATGACATCCGCCGAATGCGCATGGCTGCCTGGAATGGCGCTGATCACATAATGGTCATCCGCACCACTGGACAGAGTCACATTGATGGCTTATTGGAAGGAACTCCGGAAGGCGTTGGCGGGGTACCCATCACCCGCAAACAGATCCGTGCCAGCCGAAAGGCTTGCGATCTGATTGAGGATGAAGTCGGAAGACCGATCAATTTTCATAGCTATGTTTCCGGTGTGGCAGGTCCAGAAGTAGCAGTGCTCTTTTCTGAAGAAGGAATTAACGGCGCACATCAGGATCCCCAATATAACGTGTTATATCGTAACGTGAATATGTACCGCTCCTTCGTGGATGCCGCCGAAGCAAAAAAAGTAATGGCAGGAGCAAAAATTTTCCAGATCGACGGCGCACACAATGCTAATGCCACCGCTAAAGCTGGCTGGTTGGTTATGCCTGAATTAATGGTCCAGCATGGTATAAATTGTGCCTTCTCGGTGGCTGTAGGTATGGATAAGGATTTAATCGGACTATCCACTGTTCCACCAAACGCGCCCCCTGCCCCCAAGTTATGGTATGACTTGCCCTACGCAGTCGCTTTGCGTGATTTCTTTTCAGAGTTTAAAATGCGCGCTCAGCAAAATACCCGGTATATTGAAGCGGACATTGAAGAAGCCATCCGTACTCATACCATCGATACCCTAATTTCCATGCTTACCAGTGCTGACATTCAAAGCACGATCACACCTGATGAAGGTCGCAATGTTCCCTGGCATTACAACAATATTCGCGGAGTTCAGACGGTAAAACAGACCTGGGCTGCATTGGATGGCATTAAAGAATTGCTTTCCATCAACCACGATGGACCACTTGGAGAAATGGTTCGGGACTTGAAAATCCGTGCTGTAGCCTTCCTTGAGGAGGTCATTGAAACTGGAGGATACTTCGCAGCAGTAGAAAAAGGTTTCTTTGTTGATTCAGCCAAATATCCTGAGCGAAGCGGTGATGGAATTGCTCGAGATGGTAAAGGTGGCGTTGGTGCTGATTCGATTGTCGTGCGCGCTCCTGATTACTACGCTCCTGTTTGTGATCATTTCGGTGAGAACCATCTCCCGGCAAAAACAAAGCATGCATGTGATCTCATTGACGGATGTACCTTATGTAAACCTGAAAAAATTGTCTACATCGATGAACTAGACCCGGAGGATAGCTGCAATAAACGCCTTGAAGCCACATATGCATATCGCAAAGGCGGAAAAGTTAAACCTGAAGCAGAATGGTCAGGAGATGGCACGATCCTCACCCAATTCTTTGTCCCATTAACAGATGAGTTTGCTGCGGCCTATGGCATAGAAATGGCGAAGAAATTGGGGCTCGAAGATCCCCAGGTGGTTAATATTGAGGTAATGCAACCTGCAGAAGGTTGTTTCGTGGAAGTAAAAGGCAAGATCCCCTTTGAAGTCGATATAAAATCCTTAAAGGTTCCTGAAAAAGAAGTGATCATTCCTGAAGAGGAACTTAGGGAAGCCGTTAAAAAGATCGGATTGAAAGTCGTCGCGGCTACCGTTGGTGAGGATGAACATAGTGTTGGCTTGCGTGAGATTTTGGATATCAAGCATGGCGGCATCGAGAAATATGGGGTCAAATACCATTATCTGGGGACCTCGGTTCCTGTAAGCAAGTTGATTGACGCCGCCATCGAAACTGGCGCTCATGCCATCCTTATATCCACTATTATCAGCCACAATGATACCCATCGACTCCAAATGAAGAAACTGGCAGATCTCTGCATCGAACGGGGAGTACGTGACCAGTTGATCCTGATCGCCGGTGGAACTCAAGTTAACCGTGAGATGGCAAAAGAAACTGGTTTGGATGCCACCTTTGGTAGAGGAACTAAAGGAATCCACGTGGTCAACGCAATGGTGAAAACGTTAAAGACACGTGGTAAGCTAAAATAACGGGGTTCTGTTGTCGAAGCAGATCGAATTTCTCACAGTCGAGATCGGATCCACCATCACCAAAGTGAATGGGTTTACGCTTGGTCAGGATGGTGGATTCGAACTGCTCTCTCAGGGATTCTCTCCCACCTCAATATCAGAAGGAGACGTTCGTTTTGGCTATGAAAAAGCCCTTAAGGAACTTTATAGTCTTGGGGTTGAAATCTCCTCTGATGCTAAAACGTTCGTAAACAGTTCAGCCGCCGGTGGACTGCGTATGACCGTTCATGGGCTTACCTACAATATGACAGCCCGGGCTGCCCGTGAAGCTGCTTTGGGTGCCGGCGCCATCATAAAATTGGTTACTGCCGGGCTTTTGGACGATGCGACCTTGGCTGAAATTAGGAGTATCGATCCGAACATTATCCTGCTTGCAGGAGGTGTGGATTTTGGTGAAAAAGAAACCGTCCTGAATAATGCCCGACATCTGGCATCCCTGGAAATAAAAGCTCCAGTGGTTTATGCTGGCAACGCTGCACTCCGTACCCAAATACATGAAATCTTTTCCCACCATGGTATTGAGTTTCTCCTTGCTGAAAATGTTTTTCCCGAAGTGGATGTGCTGAACACACTCCCCTTGCGGAAAGTGATCCATGAGGTGTTCAATAAGCATATTATCCACGCGCCAGGGATGCAACACCTCTCCGAAATGACCTCTGGCAGGATCATCCCCACCCCCGGTGCGGTTCTCTTGGCTGCGGAATTGTTTGCGGAAGCCTGCGGTGATTGCCTGGTTTTTGACGTGGGCGGTGCAACTACTGATGTCCACAGCGTAACAGCCGGAAGTCCAGAATGGATCTCCCGACAGCTTGAACCGGAACCCTATGCCAAACGCACGGTCGAGGGTGATCTGGGAGTCTATATCAACGCGCAGAATACTGTTGACCTGGACCAGGATTTGATCAATCCAGTGGAATTATCTGAATTGAAGCCAATCCCCGGTTCCACCGCTGAAAAGTCACTTACCAGGAGATTATGTTCGATTGCGGTAGAAACAAGCATTCGCAGGCATGCCGGCATTGTAATGGATACTTACACCCCTACAGGAAGGAAACAAACCGTTCGGGGGAAAGATCTAACCGCTGTAAAATGGGTGGTTGGAACGGGTGGAGCGCTGACCCGCATCGAGGGCGGTCGCGAGATCCTCAGCCGGGTTTGCACTGGTCCCGGAAAATTCCTGTTTCCATTAGGGGATGCTAAGATTCTGATCGATAATGATTATCGATTTTCCGCATTGGGTACACTCGCCAGCGAGTATCCCGAACAAGTTCGGACAACCTTCAGAAATTGGGTTCTCAAGGATAACATATGAGTCAGAATACTCCCCGTCTGGAAATCTTCCCGGAACGCATCACTCATAATGCTCGTGCAATAGTTGGGTTGTGTCATCAGAGTAATATTCAGGTCGCTGGAGTGACCAAAGTGATCTGTGCTCACCCTGCAATGGTCAACTCCTTAATCGAGTCCGGGGTAGATATGCTAGCCGATTCCAGGCTTGAGAATCTCAGGTCAATTAAGCAAATGGGTGCAATGATCCCTTTGATGTTACTTCGTATTCCAGCCCCAGATCAGGCTGACAAGATTGTTCAACTCGCTGATATCTCACTGAATTCATCCATCCAAACCCTATCAGCACTCTCAAAAGCTGCACATAGGTACCACCTGGTACATAAGGTCATTCTGATGGTCGATCTGGGTGATCTTCGTGAAGGAATATGGCCGGATCACCTGATGCAGCTCGTAACCGAGACGTTGAAATTACCGAACATTCTGCTTCATGGTCTTGGCTGCAACCTGGCGTGTTATGGTGGTGTCATCCCGACCACAGAAAAAATGCAGACTCTCATCGACCTGCGAGACAATATTTCCCGCCAGACCGGAGTGCAAATAGAAGTCATCAGTGGCGGCAATAGCGCCAATCTTCCTCTCCTTGCATCCGAGGGTATGCCGGTTGGGATTAATCACTTGCGCATTGGTGAATCCATCCAGCTCGGCAGGAATGTTCTAGATAGATCTCCCTTCGATGGAACCCGGCAGGATACCTACCGGATCATCGCCCAGGTGATTGAACTCGCAAGGAAACCATCAGTTCCCTTAGGTGATCGCGGACAGGATGCCTTTGGGGGAACACCTGAATTTGTTGACAGGGGTTGGCGCAAGCGGGCAATCTGCAATATCGGGCGTCAGGATGTCGTGATAGACAACCTAGAGCCCGAGGATCCCTCCATTATTATTCTAGGAGGCAGCAGTGACCACCTCATCCTCGATGTAGAGGATGTACCTGAAATTAATGTTGGCAGTGAAATTGCCTTCTATCCAGGTTATGGAGCCTTGCTTGCTGCAGCTACTTCTCCATATGTGGTAAAAATCGTAATGGAAGGATAACCAATTCCCGTTTATGCTATACCAGACCCACGTTCAGGTTCACCTTGATAATATCCGACAAAATCTGGAAAACATCCGAAAGCATATTGGTCTGGAACGGAAGATTCTTATTGCGGTAAAGGCAAACGCGTATGGTCATGGTGCAGTTGAAGTCTCCCGAATGGCTGAAAAAATGGGAGTGGATTTCCTGGGGATTGCCACCGTTCCCGAAGCCATCCAACTGCGCGAAGCAGGCATCCGTCTTCCGATCCTCAAATTCGGACCTACATTTCCGGAGGAGACAAAGACTGCACTGGAGAACAAAGTCACCTTACCAGTTTGCAGTAGAGAGTCTGCGCAACAAACCCAAGATGTCGCATCGGGCATGAGTAAAAAACAGCCTGTCCATCTGAAAGTTGACACGGGCATGGGTAGAGTTGGCGTCTCTGTTGACCAGGCACCGGAACTGGCTGAATTCATCGAAACCGGTTGTACAAACCTTTATCTGGAGGGCATTTTTACTCACCTCCCGGTAAGTGATTCTGCCGATCAAACCTTTACCCATGAACAAATCACTCGGTTTATGAAAGTGAAAAATGCGATTGAGCAACGCATCGGACGCAAAATCCCCATGTCGCATTGTGCAAACTCCGGTGGTGTACTTGCCCATCCCGAATCCTGGATGGACATGGTCCGGCCAGGTATCATGATATACGGTTTTTATCCTGATCCTAGAACTCCCCGGACCATACCGTTGAAACCGGGGCTGAGTTTCTGCACAAAAGTCTCGTTCTTAAAAAAGGTTGTCAAAGGGACGAGTATTGGTTATGGTCGTACCTGGATCGCTCCTGAAGACACCTGGATTGCCACCATCCCGGTAGGGTATGCGGATGGATTTAATCGCTTGTTTTCCAATAATGGCAGAGTGTTGATCAAAGGCCAAAGCTATCCAATTGTCGGCAGAGTATGCATGGATCAGAGTATGGTCAATCTGGGTCCAACATTACAGGTAAATGTAGGTGATACAGTAACATTGATCGGCAGCGATGGAGATGAGGTTATTTCTTGCGACGAATGGGCTGATAAATTGAAAACCATAACCTACGAGATCACCTGCCAGATTAACGCTCGTGTTCCCCGGATTTACAGCAATAGATAGGCATTATTCTCAAATCTGCCATCATTTAGTAACCTGCTCCACTTTTAGTCCTATGTATGCTTTGAGATAATGGTAAACTAATCAATACCCTTCATCAAGGATCGGTTTTATGGCAACCTCAACCGCCACAGCATTAGCACATCCGAACATTGCATTCATTAAATATTGGGGAAATCGGGATAAAGCCTTGCGTTTACCAGATAATGGTTCCATCTCGATGAATCTTGAAGAACTCATCACCCGAACCCAGGTTACTTTCGATCCCAATTTACCTGCCGATATTTTTGATCTTAATAACCATCGCCAAACCGGGCTTGCTGTACAAAGAGTAACTTCCCATCTTAATGTTTTACGGGGTATTCGCGGAATCGGTACAAGAGCCTATGTCAAGAGCGAGAACAATTTTCCAGAAGGAGCGGGCATAGCCTCATCCGCTTCGGCCTTTGCGGCGCTGACCGTTGCTGCAATCCGCGCTCTGGGAATCGAAATGCCCGAAAAGGATCTTTCTCGCTTGGCTCGACGGGGTTCAGGATCAGCTTGCAGGTCAATTCCAACAGGTTTTGTGGAATGGTATCGGGGTACCTCTGATATTGATTCTTATGCGGTATCGATTGCCCCTCCTGAATTTTGGTCAATTTCCGATCTAGTGGTTATTGTGGATGAAAAAAAGAAATCCACGGGCTCCAGCGAAGGACACGAATTGGCAAAAACCAGTCCTTTCCAACCGGCAAGGGTTCAGGATGCTGATAAGCGGATAGAGCGTTGTCGGGAGGCAATCCAGACCAGGGATTTCGGTCTTCTTGCCGAGACTATCGAGATGGACTGCAACATGATGCACGCAGTGATGATGACATCCAACCCTCCATTGATATATTGGAATCCACTCACTCTTGAATTGATCAAAACAGTGCGTCATTGGCGAAAATCAGGCATCCCGGTTGCCTATACAATAGATGCTGGACCAAACGTCCATATAATTTGTGAGTCAATTGTGGAAAATGATCTGTTTGAAAAGATTAGCCACTTCGCATGGGTAAAGCAGGTCCTTGTTTGCCACCCTGGTGGACATGCTTTTCTTGAGTAAACACTTTTGAAAAACAAAAAACAGGCCGAAGCCTGTTTTTTTTAATATTTCTCTTACATTAGGCAACAGGATAATCATTTCAAACCGGATATAATATCCAGTTGAAATGATGGAGAAAAAATGACACCACTTGGTTCCACTTTATTAACCGTATTGGAATTCATCCTCGCCTTTGGCGCGCTTGTTTTTTTTCATGAATTCGGACATTTTATTTTTGCCAAACTGAACAAGATAGAGGTCGAGGAATTTGGTCTGGGCATGCGACCCAGAATGCTTAAGTTGTTTGTCTTAGGCGGAACCCTATTTTCACTAAACTGGATCCCGTTTGGCGGTTTCTGCCAGATGAAAGGTGAAAATGGGGAAACAACCGAAAAGGGCAGTTTCATGGGGGCTAAAGCCTGGCAGCGCTTGTTAACACTCCTTGGTGGACCGGTTACCAACCTGCTTATTGGTATGCTCATCATTGCATTCATTTTCACCCGTACCGGGGCTCCCAATGAAAAAATTGTCCAGGTTGTCGCTGTCAGTGAAGGAACCCCTGCTGCATCTGCGAATATTCAGCCCATGGACATTATTAGCTCGATTGACGGAACAAAAATAGAAGGGTTTACCGCGCTATCCCAGGTCATCCAGGCAAACCTGGATCAATCGGTTCAGATGACAGTATTGAGAGGATCTGAGGAGCTAGTGATCATCGTAACTCCCAGAAGCGATTACCCCGATAACCAGGGACCGCTCGGGATTACCATATCCAACCCGGTCGTGAAGGTCAATTTCATCCAGGCGATTCCTGATGCCTTTTTATCAACGATGAACCAGGGAGTCCAGTTGGTCATGCTCCCGGTCAGATTGATCAGCGGACAGATCGCTCCTTCAGATGCACGAATGGTTAGCATCAAAGGTATCTACGATATTTATAGTGAAGTTCAGGCAATCGATAAACAGGAGTCAGCGCTTGATCCATCGCTAAAAGGGTTGAATACCCTCTCGTTTCTTGCCATAATATCCATAGCGTTAGGTTTTACTAACCTGTTACCAATTCCTGCTCTCGATGGAGGTCGGATCTTTTTCCTCCTTCCAGAATTATTATTCAAGAAAAAAGTAAAACCTGAACTGGAGGGACGGATCCATATGATCGGTTACGTGATCCTGATGCTCCTCATGGTCATCCTGGTCATCAATGACATCATCAACCCGGTTGTCTTAAAGTAAAGGCAAGTATGATGGATGACAATCTCGAGAAAATCGATATTGCTGAATGCGTCGAAGCCCTGGCGGATTTGTCTCACCCTTTTCCTGCCAAACTGCTTAGAGGTTTTTCAGATCTTTCTCCTGTCCAAATAAAAAAGATCCTTCCTGTCTGGGTTGAACTTCCATCGCATCGAAAGATCAGTCTTCTCGAGGATTTGGAGGAGACCCTTGAAAAAGATACCCTTGTCAACTTTGATGCTTTAGCCAACGCCGTGTTATCCGATATTGATCCCAGGGTCCGATTACTTGCCATCCGGTTACTCTGGGAGTCTGAGGACACCCGCCTTATCCCGGTCATTATCGAAATGATGATGGAAGACCAGGAAGAGGCAGTCCGGGCAGCAGCAGCCAACTTCCTCGGTCGTTTTGTCTACCTTGGAGAACTGGAAACCATTTCTGATACCTATAAGATTTCGATTGTTCGAAATTTACTTGAGGTCATTGCAGGCGAGGATTTACCGCAGGTTAAACACAGAGCCCTGGAATCATTGGGATACTCAAGCCATCCGAAAATTCCATCTCTCATCGAGGAAGCGCTAAAATCTGGAGATACCTTATGGACAAGCGCAGCACTTTGCGCTATCAGCCATTCCGCGGATGAAAGCTGGGAAAAATTTGTTTTACAGTATCTCATAGATTCGGAGCACGAAATCCAGTTTGAAGCCATTCGCGCTTCCGGCGAACTCGAACTCCTTTCAGCTATTGAGCCATTGGCTAGTTTACTTGACGATGAAATGACCGACCCGGAAATCAGAATGGCAGCGATTTGGTCACTATCCCAAATTGGCGGTGATTTTGCGCGCAACACGCTTGTTGGAATACTCGAAACTTCTCAAGATGATGACGAGATTGAACTCATCGAAGCCGCCCTCGAAAACCTCGAAAACGAAATAGATCCGCAAAGTTTCAAGCTCTTGAATTTTAATCCGGATAGAGATGAGCAAGAAAACAAAGGAGATGATTTCTTCGAAGAGGATAGCGATGGTTTCGATGGTTTCGATGGTTTCGATGGTTTCGATGGTTTCGATGATTTAGAGGAAGAATACTGAGTTGACATTTTTCCGGTTACTTTTTAGCTTGTTAATTGGATTCTCAATTGCGTCAGGAATTGTACAATCAGCATCAGCTGATCAGGGGTTTAACCTGGAAGATGTAGCTTATGAGTATGAATTTGGCAAAACGCTAATCATTACCGCGACAATTTCCCAACCTGACAACATCAAAAACCTCACTGTTTCCCTGGAACCAGAAAATTTGCAGGCGCGCCAAATTCTGGCTGAAATCGAAAATAATACTCAGATTAAAGCAACTTATGACCTTCAAACAAATAGCATCGACCCCTTTTCGCGAGTGTACTTTTGGTTTAATGCAGAATTACAAAACGGAAGCATAATTTCTAGCCCCTCTTTTTGGTTTGATTACATCGACAACCGACTTGAGTGGAAATCCAATACCAGTAAATTATTTCAGATTTTTTGGGTCAATGGTGATTCAAAATACGGACAAAACATACAACTAGTTGCCAAAAATGGTCTTGAACAGGCTACAATGCTCCTCCCGCTTGCGCCAAGCATACCCATTGAGATCTACATATACCCGGACATCGCCTCATTGAATTCCATTTTTTCAACCGATTCAGAATTGTGGGTTAATGGTCGAGCTCTTCTGAAAGCTAACCGGATCATCGTTGTAGATGAACCTCCTTTAGAAGATATAACGGATTTGGAGCGCTCAATTCCCCATGAGATTATGCATTTACTGCAATTCCAGGTGTTGGGAGCAAATTATGCATATGCCCCTACCTGGTTGTTGGAAGGTTTGGCATCTCAGGCTGAGCTATACGCGAATTCTGATCGAGAAAGAATTCTGGCAAAAGCGATTAAAACAAGCAGTCTAACACCACTCAACACCTTATGCCTCAGCATCTCCCCGGATCCTGAACAAGCAAATATTGACTACGCGCATTCTGCTTCGCTCGTCCACTATATCCAAAACACTTACGGTAACCAGATTTTCCTCACCCTGCTCGAGGGTGCATCGTCTGGAAAAGATTGCAACAGTTTGGTTAATGCTTCACTGGGGATTTCCCTTCAACGTCTTGAAGATGAATGGCTGGCTTCAGTTTCTGACAACCCTCCCACAACTACTCTCAGACAGTTGACTCCATACCTTTGGATTTTTATCCCTGGGGTATTAGCGATCTCTGGAATTGTTGTTTTGGTTATCCGTCGAAGTAGAACAAATCGCAAGGTATCAAATCTGGAATAAAAATGCCTAACCAACTCCTTCACGCAATAGTATCTGGCCATGTACAGGGCGTAGGATTCAGGTACTTTGTTGTTGAGAACGCTGAATTACTCCATCTCAAAGGTTGGGTCCGGAATCTTGTGGATGGGGAAGTTGAGATATTAGCTGAAGGAAACCACTTCGATCTTGAAAGGCTTGCAGCTCTCCTGGAAACTGGTCCGACCGGCTCTCATGTGATCGATCTAACCCTGGATTGGCAGCCTGCAGAAAACACTTTCACCCGCTTTTCAATTCGCCCCACAGCCTGAGATTATTCTATCTCACCTGCCATCAACCGGGCTTTTTGCCATGGAGGAAGTTTTGATTCCTCCGCCATCAGGTTCCTCAAATCAAGGATCTGATCACGCAGCACTGCTGCCTGTTCAAAGGCAAGATCTTTGGCAGCCTGCCTCATCTGGGTTTCCAGTTCCGCGATCAATCGCTTGATCTCCTTGACCGGCATAGATTCACCAGCCTTATATTCTCCCCGTTTTTCTGCGATCGACTGAGGGTTAGCCAATCGCTCCGTGATATCATGAACAGCTTTAACGATCGTAAAGGGTTCGATACCGTGCTCGGTATTGTAAGCCACTTGTTTTGCCCTGCGCCGGTTGGTTTCATCGATTGCAAATTTCATCGCGTCGGTCATATGGTCTGCATACATGATGACCTTACCATGCACATTCCTGGCCGCTCTCCCGATTGTTTGAATGAGCGCAGTACCAGACCTTAGGAATCCCTGTTTGTCCGCATCCAGGATCGCAACCATCGATACTTCTGGAAGGTCCAATCCCTCACGCAGTAGATTAATTCCAACGAGCACATCAAAAACACCAGTTCTGAGGTCGCGCAGAATACCAACTCGTTCAAGCGTCTCAACTTCTGAGTGAAGATAATTCACCTTCACTCCGAGTTCCAGCAGGTAATCCGAAAGATCTTCAGCCATCCTCTTTGTCAGCGTCGTAACCAGCACACGCTCTCCGTTCTCTGTTCGCTTTTTGATCTCCCCATAAAGATCATCAACCTGTCCCTTGGTGGGTCTTACCTCAACCTCAGGGTCCACCAACCCTGTAGGTCTGATGATCTGCTCAACCACTTGATCTGACTTCTTAAGTTCATAATCCGCCGGTGTGGCTGAAGTGTAAATCGTATACCCCATGTGTTTCTGGAATTCCTCAAACGTCAGTGGGCGATTGTCCAGTGCACTGGGCAAACGAAAACCATACTCCACCAGGGTACTCTTGCGCGACTGATCTCCATTGTACATTCCCCTTATTTGAGGAACCGTCATATGTGATTCATCCAGGATCAACAGGTACTCACTGGGCAGATAATCCATTAACGTCCACGGTGGTGATCCTGCAGGACGTTGGTCCAGATGGCGCGAGTAGTTCTCAATTCCTGAGCAATACCCGACTTCTTTGAGCATCTCAAGATCATACCTGCAGCGCTGCTCAATTCTTTGCGCTTCCAGAAAACGGTTGTTGGAATTGAAATACTTTAGCTGCACATCCAGTTCATTTTCAATATCAGCAATAGCGCTACCCAACCGCTCATCGCTGGCAATATAATGCTTCGCAGGGTAAACATCAATCTGCTGTGGTTCCTGGAATACTTCTCCCGTCAGCGGGCTGAATTCAATGATCTTTTCGACCTCGTCTCCAAAGAAACTGATCCTGAATGCTCGTTTCTCTTCGTACGCCGGAAATATTTCTATCGTATCCCCGCGTACTCTAAAAACCCCCGGTCGTAACTCCAGATCATTTCGCTGGTATTGACTTTCAATCAGTTGCCTCAACAAGGCGTTCCTTCGATAAATCCCCCCGGTTTCGAGGTGGACAACCACCTTTCCATATGCTTCCGGGTTTCCTAATCCGTAAATACAGGAGACTGAGGCAACAATAATTACATCCTTGCGGGACATCAATGCAGTCGTGGCAGCCAAACGCATCCTGTCTATTTCTTCATTGATATCTGTCTCTTTTTCAATATATAAGTCATGCCTTGGAACATAAGCTTCAGGCTGATAGTAGTCATAATAGGAGACAAAATACTCCACTGCGTTTTCCGGGAAGAATTCTTTGAATTCACTATACAACTGGGCTGCCAGGGTCTTGTTGTGCGCCATTACAAGTGCTGGCATTTGCAGATTCTGGATGAGGTTGGCAATGGTAAAAGTCTTACCAGTTCCCGTTGCACCAAGAAGTACCTGGTTTCGATATCCCGCTCTGACACCTTTGATTAATTCCCGGATCGCATCTGGCTGGTCTCCGGTCGGTTGATATGGAGCATGAAGGTTAAAGTTCATCGCATCTCCCTTACGTGTCTACAAGGAGATTATAGCACATATGTTCTTTAATGTATCTTTAATGCTTAATAATCTCTCTTAATACCAGGAGAAGTCGCTGTCTCCACTCGTCATCCGCAGGATTAAAACGCATCCAGTACGAGTTTTTCCCCACCCTGGTTTGATATCCCACCGGTGGCAGGTTCGGAAGCATCATCTCGTCAGGCGGTGATGGAAACCGCAACACGATCTGATCGCCTTCGTTCGTTATCGAAATAAGCCCTGCTTGTTCTGCTAGCAATCTAACCTGGAGCTGGTAAAAGAGGTTTTCTACTGGTTCCACGGTCTTGCCAAAACGATCCTTGAATTCATCCCTTAATTGTGACAGCTCTTTGTCGTCTGAAATAGCAGCAACGCGCCGGTATAGTTGCAGGCGCAATGTCTGGTCTGAAACATAATCCAGGGGAATGTTTACCGATATTGGCAGGTCAACACTTACCGGATTATGCTCGCGCGTGATTTCAAAGACTTTTTCTAACCCCGATATATCCGGTTTTACTTTCTGTAATTCTCTTACTGCAGCCGAAAGCATCCGAGTGTAGAGGTAGAAACCAACACTGGCAATGAATCCTGATTGCTTTGTTCCCAGCATTTCCCCCGCGCCGCGCATTTCTAGGTCGCGCATAGCAATTGAATATCCTGCGCCTAACTGGGTATTCTCTGCGATCGTTTCCAGGCGTTCCTGTCCCTCAATAGTTGGTGCTTTCTTACGGTGCCTGAAGAAATACGCATAAGCGCGATGCGTTCCCCTGCCAACTCTGCCCCGTAGTTGGTATAACTGCGCAAGTCCAAAAGTATCTCCCCGATCGACAACAAGTGTGTTCGCATTCGGGATATCCAACCCGGATTCGATGATCGATGTACAGAGCAATACATCAACTTCACCATGGGTAAAACGCGTCATCACAACTGATAGCTCGTGTTCCTGCATTTGTCCATGCGCGATTGCGATACGTGCTTCGGGCACCAAGGATTGAACGTGAGTCTTCATGGCTTCAATCGTTTGCACGCGGTTATGCACAAAAAACACCTGCCCGCCTCTTTCCATTTCACGAAGAATTGCCTGCTTGACGATCCTTGGCGAGTAAGGACCAATATGGGTAATAATCGGCAATCTTTCGGCAGGCGGCGTGTTGATGACTGATATATCCCTTGCTCCGGTTAATGCCATATAAAGCGTTCTTGGTATGGGGGTGGCTGTAAGCGTCAAGACATCAACTTCTGTTCGCAGCTTTTTAAAATGCTCCTTGTGAGTCACTCCAAAACGTTGTTCTTCGTCAATAATTACCAGTCCAAGATCTTTGAAAGACACATCTGCAGTTAGCAAACGATGGGTACCTATGACAATATCCACTTCGCCCAGAGCCAGCCGCAGTATGATCTCATCCTGTTCTTTTGGGGTCCTGAAACGAGAAAGCATTTCCACTCTCACTGGAAAAGCTGACAATCGTTGTTTGAAGGTCTCAAAATGCTGCTGAGCCAGCACCGTAGTCGGCACAAGCACAGCCACTTGTTTATCATCCATCACGGCTTTGAATGCAGCCCGTAATGCCACTTCCGTCTTTCCATATCCGACATCGCCACAGAGCAATCGATCCATCGGTCGAGCAATTTGCATATCCTTTTTTACGTCTGTAATTGCTTTTAATTGATCTTCGGTTTCTATGTAAGGAAAGCTTGCTTCGAGTTCCTTTTGCCATTGTTGATCAGTAGAAAAAGCGAATCCTTTTGCGGTTTGTCGTAGCGCGTAGAGTTCCAAAAGATCCTGGGCAACCTTAATCACTTCCTGCCGGACATTTTGTTTGGTCTGCGCCCACTCGCTTCCACCAAGCCGTGAGGATTTTGGAGGCTCGCCGTAAGGTCCCAGGTATTTGCTGATCCGGTCGGATTGGTGAATGGGGACAAAAAGCTGGTCCCGGTTCTCATATTCCACAAGGAGGAATTCTCTCTCGATTCCTTCAAGCTTCCTTCTCACCAATCCAGCAAAACGCCCGATCCCATGATCCACATGAACTACCCAATCCCCTGGTGTCAGATCTGAATAGGAGCTCTCAGGAGTTTGATAAGCCACCCTCGGTTTAGATCTTAAGTGTGGTCGCTCCCAGCCAAAGATCTCACTATCCGAAATCAGATGCGCATAGCTCGCATCATCCAGAGATAATCGCCAACCTTCAGTGATTGATCCTTCAACAAAGATCGGTTTCTCGAGAAGCTCATTTTGACCGTTTTCCTGCCAGATTTCTTTCAATCGTGAAATCTGCCGCGAAACAATGGTGATTTTCTCTTGTTGTTCGCAAACCTCACGCACAAAGCTCATAAACGACTGAAGTTGTCCCCCAAATCTTTTTTCTGGCTCAAAGAGATTTCCTAAAGTGATATCTTCCGGTTCTTTCGATCTTCCCAATTCTACAAACCGCCTGGACTCGATAGAATCAGAAATTTCCGACCAGGTTACATAAGGGACTGGAAAATCCGCAGGAATAGTTCCCTCTTCGATCGATTCACGCCGGATCTTTAAGGCTTGCTCCTCAATCTCCTCTCCAAACACCTGTATGTTGACCAGGTTGTCAATGACAACCAACCCGTTCTTGGGTAGATAATCCAGAATTGTTGCAGGCACGGGATGATAAATAGGGATATTGAATTCGTCTGGCTCTTCTCCCTCTGAAGCAGCTTCAATTTCCTCACCCATCAGGAATTCCCTCGATGGGGTAACTGTCACCTGATCAATGGATGCAATCGTTCGTTGCGTTGTTGGATCAAACTGTCTGATGGATTCGATCTGATTCCCAAAAAAATCTAGCCGGGTGGGAAACCTTTCCGCCATCCCCCAAATATCCAAAATTCCTCCCCGTTGAGAGAATTGTCCCCGGTCTAAAACAACATCAGCAGCTTCGTATCCCAGTTTTACCCATGCCCTCCGCAAATCCATCGGAGAGACAGTCTGGTTTGTTTTCACTGTTTTGGATGAAATGATGAATTCTCTGCGGGGCATCGTTCTGGTCATCACTGCCCGTAACGAAGTAAAGATGATGGGTGAATAATCAGGCTTGGGTTTTCCCGGTATTTGGTATTCAATCAATGCATTCAAAGCTGTTAATCGATCCTGACGGGTTGCGGTTCCCCATACTGCTTTTTCATAAAACATCGGGGTTGGTTCTGGAAACAAAAAACGTGGATTCGATGGCAGCCAGAACCCCATTTCATCCATCATCAATGCTGACCGGTCTGCCCGGTCAGTGATCACCAGGAAAGGTACATTCAAGTCAAGGCTCAATGCAGAAAGGATTGCCAACCGGGCTGGTCTTGAAAGTCCTAGTCCATAATTACATTGGCCGACCTTGATATCATCCAGTACCTGGATATACCTTGTTTGTTTGCGAAGGAGATCAAGCATACTTAGATCTTAGGGTTGAACTTGTTCATTGCAGAGTCAAGACCTTCAGTGATAAAAGATTGCACAGCTTTACTGGCCCTCTGTATAAAATCCGACAATTCCTGTTCATCTGCTTTACTAAACTGCTGAAGGACATAATCAGCTGAATCCATTTGCCCAGGGGGTTGACCAATTCCCATCCTTAATCGTGGAAATGATTTGGAACCCAGTTGTTGGATGGTAGACTCAACACCTTTCTGACCGGCGGATCCTCCACCCGGCCGCATCCGGATCTGCCCAAATGGAACATCAACATCATCATGAATCACTAACATTCTCGCCAAGTCAACTTTATAGAATTTTCGCAGGCTTGAAATCGACGAACCCGATAGATTCATGTATGTTTGTGGTTTTGCCAGGATTAACCTTTCCTCGCCGATTCTTGTATTTCCCACAATCGCCTTATTCTGAACCTTGGTCAGTTTACAATTCAGATCTTCAGCCAGTTGATCCACAACCATAAATCCGATATTATGTCGCGTATTCCGGTAATCCCTGCCCGGATTACCCAATCCGATGATCAGAAAAACAGATTCATTAACCGATTCCAGGATGGTCTCATTTATAGTCATTGCCACTAATTCCTTTTTACAATAGTCGATTTCTTCCATTGAAAAAACCATAAAGAACCAAACCAGTTAAAACCAGGGTACACGCACCTACGCCCCAAACAACTGCTTTAGATAGCCCTTGTTCTGATGTGGAAGCAGGGTTCTGCGGAAATGGGGTCGCGTAGATCGGTGAACTACTTCCAATTGTAGGAGTGATGCTCATGTTTTCTTCTGTCACCACAACTGTCGGTGTCACAGCAACTGTAGGTTCAGCTGTATAGTTCCTCACAAACAACGGGCTGATGATAACTTCTGATTGAGAGCCATCATTTTTGATCAATAAGAGCTTAAGTTTGTACTCTCCATCAGTTATTGTCGTTGTATCCCAGCGGGCAATTAATCCATTTTCCACCGGTTGGTCTAATCTGGCAATGAGAAACCAGTTCTCGCTGGCCGAATTTGAGTAGCTGAAATAGACACCTGCAGAAGAAAACGAATCCGAGATTACGGTTCCAGTTATCTCCACAACCCCCTGTATCGACATGTCGTTTGCTGGATAGGTAATCGAAAGATTTTCCGGAAGAGCCACCCTCGAGAAATTCATTATGACAAGTAATAAGAGAGCCAGGATATTAGCGATCATTGCAACTGTTAAGTTTAACACACGCTGAATAACCATGCAAACATACGAATTGCCTCAAAATAAATGTTACTTTAGAGAAGATCGTTGCTTCAAGAT
>CAZLBG010000001.1:114832-200670 GCA_964557895.1 uncultured Anaerolinea sp. | reverse complement strand
CTATTCGAGAAGGTGGTCTGACGGTTGGCGCCGGCGTGATCACAAAAATCATTGCATAGGTAGATAAAGATGCCAAAACAGAAAATGCGAATTCGTCTCAAAGCTTATGATCATCGAGTGCTCGATCAATCCGCGAAGCGGATCGTCGAGACAGCCGAAAGAGGCGGGGCCCGTGTGGTTGGTCCCGTACCTCTACCCACCAAGATTGAACGCTTCACGGTTCGCCGCTCATCGTTCATTGACAAGGACTCTCACGAGCATTTCGAGATCCGGACTCATAACCGCTTGATCGATGTGCTGGACCCGGATGCCAAGACCCTGGATATGCTGGCAAGATTGAATCTTCCTGCCGGTGTGGATATTGAGATCAAGATCTAAAGCCTACCGCGAGTTCAAGTATTAACGGTAGCAAACCTTAAAAAAAGAAATACACCTGGTATTTACCGATAATTGCGGTATAATACTCAGGTTTGGGTTACGACCAAGGTCAAAACCCGACAGGCAGCTCAAGAGCGATCCTGTGAGCGCACGAGACAAAACTCAAAAGTGCCGCAGCAGGTTGTTGACTGAGTTGTGCTGGGATGATGCAACCAAGCCCAGGTTGACAGTCCCGCAAAATATGAACGAAGGAGAACAACTGAGATGTTTAAAGGGCTGATCGGAAAGAAAATCGGCATGACCCAGATTTTCGATGAAAATGGCGCGGCGCAACCTGTTACGCTAATCGAAGCTGGGCCGTGCTTCGTTACCCAGATCAGACGCGTTGAATCCGAAGGGTATTCAGCCGTCCAGTTGGGTTACGAAGAAGTAAAACCGAAGCGTTTGTCTGGTGGTGAAATTGGCCATCTCAAACGGAACAATCTTCCCCCCATGAAGTACCTGCGAGAATTTAAAGCGAAAGAGATCCAGGTTAACGAAGGCGACAAAGTTGATGTCAGCCTTTTTGCCGTTGGCGAAAAGGTGGATGTTGCCGGCGTGAGTAAAGGGAAGGGTTTTGCAGGGGCAGTTAAACGGTATCACTTTAGAGGTGGTCCGAAAACTCACGGTCAGTCGGACCGTTGGCGTGGCCCCGGATCTCGTGGTGCCACCACCACTCCTGGTCGTGTTTTTAAAGGTTCGCGCGGACCCGGTCATATGGGCAATGATGCAGTGACTGCGCAACACCTAAAAGTTGTCCTGGTAGATGCCGAACGCAATGTTATCGGCGTGAATGGCTCCGTACCTGGTGCACGCGGCGGCCTTGTCGTCATCAAAGAATCGCGGAAGATGTAAGCCTGGCTTACACCCGTTTACCTGGACTAAGGGAGCTAATGACAATGGAAGTTGAAGTCTTAAACATGGAAGGCAAGAAGGTCCGCACGGTGGAATTACCGGCTGAGATCTTTGAAGCCCCAATCAATATCGATCTAATGCACCAGGCATTTGTTCGCCAGATGGCGAATGCTCACCTGGGTACGCATGAAACCAAGACCAAGAGCTTTGTCTCTGGTGGCGGACGCAAGCCATGGCGTCAAAAGGGTACTGGTCGAGCCCGACAGGGTTCAACCCGTTCTGCACAGTGGAAAGGCGGCGGTAAGATCCACACACCGCATATGCGTTCTTATGTGCAATCCATGCCCCGCAAGATGCGCCTGGCTGCATTGCGCTCCGCACTTTCGGTGAAGGCAGCTGAATCCATGATCATTGTGGTGGATGAACTGAAGGTTGCTGAACCCAAAACCCGCCTTATGGCAAATGCACTGAATACCCTGGTTGGTGATTCCAGCGCATTACTGCTTGTCCCTGCGGTGGAATCTTATGAAGCGGTTGTACGATCTACCAACAACATCCCGGATGCGAAGGTTTTGAACGCCAATTACCTCAATGTCCGTGATCTGATGGTGTTTGACAAAGTTGTGCTGCCGGTTGCTTCATTGGATTTAATCAAGGCTAACCTGGGATAGGAGGAGAATAATGAGTTCTATTTTTGAAGTACTCCGCCGACCCATCGTGACCGAGAAAACCAATTACCTGGTCACCAAACTACATCAGTATGTATTCGAAGTGGCGGATGACGCCAATCGAACACTGGTGAAAGATGCAGTTGAGAGGATTTTCGATGTGAAGGTAGTTCGGGTGAACATTGTTAATGTACCTGCCAAACGCGGTCGCAAAGGCCGCAGCCGCCGGTTACTAGTTACCAGCCCTGAATTTAAAAAGGCTATCGTCACCCTGAATCCGGAAGATCGCATTCCGTTATTTGAAGGGGTTGAATAATGGCTATCAAAGTTTATAAACCAATTACCCCCAGCCGCCGCAATATGACCGGTTACAGCTTCGAGGAGATCACCAAGGATACTCCAGAACGCTCCCTGATCGTCTTGCGAAAAGCTCATGCCGGCCGCAACAATTTTGGACGGGTGACAGTTCGCCACCAGGGTGGTGGACAGCGGCAGTATATCCGTATCGTTGATTTCAAGCGCAATAAGATCGGTATTCCTGCGCGTGTTTCTGCGATTGAATATGATCCCAACCGCACAGCCAGATTAGCACTGCTGGTCTATACGGATGGCGAAAAACGTTACATCATCGCACCGGTGGGATTGAAAGTTGATGATACGGTCCTTACAGGACCGGAAGCTGAGATCCGCCCGGGCAACAGCCTGCCTATTTCAAATATCCCGGTTGGCACCATGGTGCACAACATTGAGATGAAAGAGGGCAAGGGTGGTCAGCTGGTTCGTTCTGCTGGCACTTCTGCACAGCTACTTGCCAAAGAAGGTGACTTTGCTCAGATCCGTATGCCCTCCGGTGAGGTTCGCCTCATCCGCCAGGAATGCTATGCAACGGTCGGGCAGGTTGGCAATACTGATCACAGTAACATCAAACTGGGTAAAGCCGGTCGAAAACGCCACATGGGTATCAAACCTACTGTCCGTGGCACGGCGATGAGCCCCCGCGACCATCCACATGGTGGTGGTGAAGGTCGTCAACCGACTGGTATGGCAGGTCCTAAAAGCCCGTGGGGAAAACCCACTCGTGGTTACCGGACACGCCGCAATAAGGTTACCAACCAGTTCATCGTTCGCCGCCGTAATGCCGGCAAACGTTAAACCGGTGTGGATGCTTTAGCCGAGAAAGAGGAACGATACTATGTCAAGATCGCTTAAAAAAGGGCCGTTTATCGACCCAAAGCTGTTGAAAAAAATCGAGGCGATGAACGCCAAAGGCGAAAAGAAAGTTTTGCGCACGTGGAGTCGCGCAAGCACGATCTTCCCGCAAATGGTTGGTCACACCATCGCAGTGCATGATGGCCGCAGGCACGTGCCCATTTACATTACTGAGAATATGGTGGGGCACCGGTTGGGTGAATTTGCGCCCACCCGCCACTTCCGTGGTCACTCCACCTCTGCTAAGACGACTGGAGCTGCATAATTATGGCTACTGATATTCGCGCTGAATTAAAGAATTGTGGTGTATCAGCCCAGAAAACCCGCCTGGTGATCAACCTCGTCCGAGGAAAACCGGCAGTGGAAGCATTGACCACGTTGAAATTCACCAATAAACTGGCAGCCCGCCACGTAGGCAAATTACTTGCTTCAGCAGTGGCTAATGCAGAAGAAAATTTTGGTGTAAGCCGTGAGGATCTTGTGGTTTATAAGATCACTGCTGATGAAGCCCCAACCCGCAAATGGCGCCGTTTTGGAGCCCGCGGACGCTTCAAGCCGGTATTACGACGTTCGTCTCATGTGACGGTCGTACTGCGAGAAAAAGAGTAGATCTGGCAGGGCAGGTAAATGTACTGCCCGCCAAGAATGACACCAGGAGAAATTATGGGTCGAAAAGTACATCCAATAGGTTTTCGTCTTGGCATCAACCAGCCCTGGTCAGGGCGTTGGTTCGCTGAAGGTGCCGAATACCGCAACCAGCTGCACCAGGATATCGTCATTCGAAAGATGGTATCAAAGGAAGCTGAAAAAGCGGGTATTTCAACCATCGAAATCGAACGCTTTGGTGACAAAGTAAAAGTCTCCATCCACACTGCCAAACCGGGCATCCTGATCGGTCGAAAAGGTGATTCTGTAAAGAAAATCCGCACCGACCTGGAAGCACTGACCGGTAAAAAGATCGATCTGGAGATCAAAGAGATCAAGGCTCCGGATTGCGACGCGCTGCTTGTGGCAAAGAACATTGCAGGACAAATCGAACGGCGTGTTAGCTATCGCCGTGCGATGAAACGCGCACTGCAGCAAGCAATGCGACAGGGAGCTGAAGGAATCAAGGTTTCAGTTTCCGGTCGTTTGAGTGGCGCAGAAATGGCTAGAATTGTCTGGATGCGCGATGGTAGAGTGCCGCTGGCGACTCTACGTGCCAATATTGATTTTGCGCGCTCCGAAGCGCTAACCCAGTACGGACGCATTGGCGTGAAGGTATGGGTCTATAAAGGTGAAGTATTACCGGGTGTGGAAGAGAAGGTTGAAGCCACCGAAGGTGTTTACGTTAGTGAATAATCCTTACCACGGGATGCAAACCCGGGTAAGACGAAAGAGGTAGCTGCTATGTTGATGCCAAAACGTGTTAAATGGCGTAAAACAATGCGCGGTCGCATGAAGGGTAGAGCTTTGCGGGGTGCCGAAATGATCGTTGGCGAATACGCTCTGCAGGCAGTAGCTCCGGGTTGGGTAACCGCCCGGCAGATCGAAGCCGCCCGACGCGCGATCGTTCGTTCGATGAAACGCCACGGAAAAGTATGGATCCGGATCTTCCCGGACAAACCTTATACTCACCGCCCGCCTGAAACCCGTATGGGTAAAGGTAAAGGCAATGTTGAGTATTATGTTGCAGTGGTAAAACCGGGCAGAATTATGTTCGAGATCAGCGGACTGGAGCATGACGAGGCTGTCGCAGCCTTGAACCAGGCTTCTTACAAATTCTCGATCAAGACTAAAGTTCTTGCCCGTAACCAGGCTGTAGGAGAGAGCTAATGAAAAACAGTGAAATCCGACTCTTATCCACAGAAGAAATTAAGACCAAACTGGGTGATGCCCGGAATGAATTGATGAACTTGCGGTTCCAGGTTGTAACCGGTCAATTGACTGATACCAGCCGCCTCAAGATCATGCGCCGGCAGATTGCTGTCTTTGAAACTGTTTTGCGCCAGCGCGAACTTGGAATTAAAGTGGAAGGTGAAAAATGAACGAACGACGGCGAATGACTGGTATCGTAACCAGTAATAAAATGATGAAAACCGTTGTGGTCAAGATCGACCGAACCTACCGCCACCCGTTGTACCGAAAAGTAGTCCATTCATCGTCCAAAGTAAAGGCACATGACGAACTTGGCTGCAATATCGGTGATATGGTGCAAATCGTGGAAAGTGCCCCCATTTCCAGAGAAAAAGCCTGGGTTGTTGAAGCTATTGTCAAACACGAGGGCAAGACCCTGGATGTGGCTGAGGAGGTGGTGGAATGATCCAGCACGAATCTCGTTTGAATGTTGCCGATAATACCGGCGCACGCGAGCTGCTGGTCATCCATGTGGTGGGTGGTTCCACCCGCAAATATGGTGGCGTAGGCGATATTGTTGTCGCCACGGTCAAATCCGCAGCCCCGCAAGGCTCGATCAAAAAGAGCGAAATTGTTAAAGCAGTAATCGTCAGAACCTCAAAGGAATGGCGCCGGGAAGATGGTTCCTCCATCCGGTTCGATGATAATGCTGCGGTAATCCTGGATACTGATGGTCAGAATCCAAAGGGCACACGCATCTTTGGACCCGTAGCACGCGAACTGCGTGAAAAGGGTTTCATGAAGATCGTTTCACTGGCCCCGGAAGTGCTTTAGGCCAGGAGAAGAGGAGCGATCAAATGAAAATTAAAATTCGTAAGGGCGATCAGGTAGAAGTCATCAGCGGCCGTTCAGATGATAAAGGCAAGCGCGGTGAAGTGATCAAGGTGCAACCAGATGACAACACTGTTGTGGTGCAGGGGATCAATACCCGAACCAAGCACCAGCGACAGGTACAATCCCAGGGGCGCACTGTCAATCCGGGCAAGGTACGTTTTGAAGCCCCAGTCAGCCTTTCCAATGTGATGGTTGTTTGCAAAAAATGCAACAAGCCCACCCGGATCGAGCTGTCTCGTGAAAATGGCAAAACAAAACGTATTTGCAAGGAATGCAAGTCGTTGATCGACGACTAAGCGCCGGGAGAGTGGATTAATGAATATATTGAAAGAAAGATATCAGAAAGAAATTTCACCCGCTTTGATGAAAGCACTCGGGTTGACGAATGTGATGGAAATCCCCCGCGTGAAGAAGGTGGTGGTGAACATTGGACTTGGCGAAGCATTGGATAACCCCAAGGCACTTGACGCTGCAGTGATCGATCTGACCGCAATTACAGGCCAGAAACCCGTGATCACAAAAGCCCGCAAGAGCATCGCCAACTTTAAACTGCGAGAAGGACGCGCAATCGGGACTGCGGTTACTTTGCGTGGTGAGCGTATGTGGGCATTCCTGGATCGGCTGATGAATATTGTGCTGCCACGTGTACGGGACTTCCGGGGTGTTTCGGCTGAATCCTTTGATGGACGCGGCAATTACACGCTAGGCTTACGCGAGCAGATCATCTTCCCTGAGATCGAGTACGATAAAGTTGATAAGGTCCGCGGGTTGGAGATCACCATTGTAACCAGTGCCCAAACTGATGACCAGGCAGCAGCATTATTGCAGATGCTCGGCATGCCGTTCAGGAAGGATTAGTATGGCAAAGAAATGCATGGAATATCGCGAACAGCGACGAAAGAATGTCTATCGTGTGCGCAACCGCTGCAATAAGTGCGGACGTCCACGCGGGTATATGCGCCGCTTCGGTTTGTGCCGTATTTGCTTCCGCGAGTTAGCTCTCGAAGGCAAAATCCCCGGTATCACCAAGAGTTCCTGGTAAATGCCAGTTCGGAGGAAGAAACATGAGTGTTAATGATCCAATTGCTGATATGTTGACCCGTATCCGGAATGGCGTTATGGCCAGCCAATCCGTGGTGGCCATTCCTCAATCCAAGATCAAGGTGGAAATCGCCCGGATCCTGAAAGAGGAAGGTTTCATTGAAGGATATGAGGTAGTTGAGGGTGAGAAACCAGGTATGTCCACCCTGCGTGTAAAGTTGAAATACGTCGGTGAACGCCGGGAGAAATCCTCGGTGATCACAGGCCTGGAAAGGGTCAGCCGACCCGGACGGCGTGTTTATACACAAAAACAGGATATCCCCTGGGTATTAGCCGGGATGGGTATCTCGATCCTATCCACACCCAAGGGTGTGATGACCGGACAGAAGGCTCGCCAGCTGGGAATTGGCGGCGAGTTGCTCTGCAAGGTCTGGTAGCCCTGGGAAAAGGAGGATTGTAAAGTGTCTCGTATAGGTCGTTTACCCGTGACAATTCCAGAGTCGGTCCAATTGGACATCAAAGGCTCTGAAGTTCGTGTCAAAGGCCCGAAGGGTGAGCTGGTGCGTGAATTCTCTCCAGAAATTGGTATCAAAATGGAGAATAACGTGGTGCATGTTAGCCGGAATTCAGAAGCCCCTGCAATGCGCGCCCTGCATGGCACAACCCGTGCTCTTCTTCAAAACATGGTGACTGGTGTTTCTACTGGTTTCACCATTGAATTGGAAGTGGATGGCGTTGGTTATCGCGTTGAAATGGATAGTAATAAACTCGTACTTTATGTGGGTTACTCACATCCTTTCATCATCGATCCACCGGCGGGTGTATCCTTTGAGGTTGACAGTAAAACCCGCATTGTGAAGATCCACGGAAGTGACAATGAAGTGATCGGTCAGCTGGCTTCCGATATCCGCAAGATTCGCCCACCAGAACCTTATCTTGGCAAAGGCATTCGCTATAAAGGCGAGAAGATCCGCCGCAAAGCAGGCAAAGCCGGTAAAGGCAAGGGGGCTGCTAAGTAGCAGGTGAAAAGATATGGCAAATAATAATCGCACTGAAGCAAGAATTCGTCGGCATCGCCGTGTACGCAAGAATGTCGTTGGCAGCGAAGCACGCCCACGCTTGAGCGTGTTCCGCAGTCTTTCCGAGATCTACGCACAGGTGATCAATGATGCAACTGGCATAACTGTTGCCTCTGCATCCACAATTGACCATGAGCTGAAGAGCAAGGTTGCAGGTTTGAAGAAGACCGAACAGGCAAAACTTGTAGGTGAACTTGTGGCAAAACGCGCCAAAGATAAAGGAATTACCCAGGTTGTATTTGACCGGGGTGGTTTCCGGTATAGCGGCCGTGTAAAAGCCCTGGCTGATGCAGCCCGTGCTGCAGGTCTGGAATTCTAGGCAGAAGAGATAGAGGTCCTTATTATGGATATGGATTTTCAACCCATTGAACAGCAATATGACGAGCGCGTAATTGAGATCGCCCGTGTTGCAAAAGTGGTTAAAGGTGGCCGCCGGTTCCAGTTTCGCGTGACGGTTGTCATTGGCGATAACAAGGGCAAGATCGCAATCGGTATCGGAAAAGCTAATGCTGTACCCGATGCAATGCGCAAAGCAACCGAACGGGCACACAAGAACTTCAGGCAGGTAGTTCTGGCTAATACAACTGTTCCTCATGAAGTTGTTGGTCGAACCGCCGGGGCTGTTGTGCTGCTGAAACCTGCTTCACCGGGAACCGGTGTCATCGCCGCAGGTGGCGTTCGGGCAGTGCTGGAAGCAGCCGGAGTCCGCGACATCCTGACCAAATCACTTGGCAGCGCCAATGTGTTGAATGTGGTTAAAGCCACTTTCAATGCACTGGAACAGCTAAAATCCCCCGAAACTGAAGCAGCCCGCCGCGGCAAGCCGGTGAAAGACCTGCTGCCGCACTGGGAACGGAGGAAGAATGGCTAAGAAGAAAGAAGCAGTAAAGATGCTCCGAATTACCCTGGTGAAAAGTGCTATCGGGTATTCTGAAACCCACAAAGCCACATTAAGGGCTTTAGGCTTGCGCCGGATGAATCAGACCAACGAACTTGCTGACACACCAACGCTGCGGGGCATGTTGATTAAAGTAAACCACTTGGTGAAAGTGGAAGAACAGGAAACGAAATGAAACTAAATGATCTGATGCCGAATATCGGCGCCAAGAAAGTTGGCAAACGCAAAGGTCATGGCATCTCCGCCGGTCAAGGAAAGACTGCCGGACGGGGAACAAAAGGACAGGGCTCACGCGCCGGCTCTGGTGGTAACCTTTACCGCCAGGGTGGTAACCTGCCTTTCTTCCGCCGCTTACCCTTCATTCGTGGAGAGGGTTTCACACCCCCTGCGCAGGTCGAATACAACATTGTCAATCTGGACCAGCTTGAGCGGTTCCAGAAGGGCGCTGAGGTATCGGCTGCAACCCTGGCCGAAGCCAAGTTGCTGCATAAACCGGGAAATCCGGTGGCCATTTTGGGTCGTGGTGAAATCAAGACTGCTCTGACAGTTAAAGTTGCCCGCGTTTCCAAGTCTGCCCGTGCCAAGATCGAAAAAGCCGGCGGCAAGATCGAACTGGTCGGCTAACATCCACTCAAGGAGAATGTTATGAAGCGGTCAGCCTGGCGTTATTTATGGACGTCTGAAGACATCCGCAAGAAGCTCCTCATCACTATCCTGCTGCTGGTTATCTACCGGTTTGCGGCGAACATCCCTGTGCCTGGTATTGACCGCGAGGTGATCAAATCTCTCGCTACAGCAACCGGCGCGGGTGCAAACCTCTTTAACCTGCTAGATCTGCTCTCTGGTGGTACCATTTCCAATTTCTCCATCCTGGCAATGGGTGTTTACCCGTACATCACTGCACAGATCATCATCCAGCTGCTAGTTCCGATCATCCCCGCTCTTGAAAGGCGGATCAAGGATAATCCCCGCGAGGGACGTGTTCTGATGGAAAAATGGACCACGATGCTAACCATCCCGATGGCTTTCTTATCTGCCATTGGACAGGTAAACATTTTTAACTCCATGACCAACAACACGGCATTAACCACGCCTTTTGGGTTTACTGGCGTGTCTTTGATGCCCACCCTGACGCTGCTGGTGAGCATGGTGGCGGGTACCATGTTTGGTATCTGGCTCGGACAATTGATCTCGGAATTTGGTATTCCAAATCAAGGGCTTTCGTTAATCATCTTTGCCGGTATCGTTTCCGGCATTCCTACAAAACTTATCGGCATTCTGGCTGATAAAACCAACGGCTGGTGGATGTTCCTGTTAATGATCGCCATCCTAGGTCTGACCATTTTTGCCATCGTTTTTGTGCAACAGGGACGCCGTAACGTGCCAGTGCTCTTCCCCGGACGCCGGGTGGGCAATCGTATGTCGATGCCAGTTAAGAGCAATCTGCCGTTGATGGTCAACATGGCCGGTATGATCCCGCTGATCTTTGCCCAGACTTTCCTGTCTTTCCCTGCCCTCATCGCGAGCTACTTTATCAAGGGACGAACAGAAGGATTCTGGTATGGGATGTACGAAATGTTCAGCGGCGCAGGTAATTGGGGTTGGATCTATCCGGTCCTCTATTTCCTGCTGGTCGTTGGGTTCACCTTCTTCTACACAGATGTTCTTTTCACTCAGCAGAATTACGGTGATTCTCTTAAGAAGCAGGGTGCTCAGATCCCGGGCGTTGTTCGGGGTGGACCAACGCAGAAATACCTGACCAAAGTTCAGCGGCGCATCACGTTCCCGGGCGCTTTCTTCCTGGGCTTCGTGGCAGTTCTGCCCTACCTTTTGAGCGCGGTTCTGCCCTTGTCACAATCCACCTTGTTCGTCATTTCAGCGGCTGGATTGCTGATCGTAGTAGGTGTGGTGCGTGATACCTTTACTATCATCGAGACCGAATTAAAAGTTCACGGTTACGACGAAAGCATCATCAAGGGTTAATATGGCAAGGTACATCGTTCTTTTAGGTCCTCCGGGAGCAGGTAAGGGTACACAGGCAGATCTCATTGCTGAAAAGTTTGAGCTTGTGCATGTGTCTACTGGTGATTTGTTCAGGGAGAATCTGAAAAAACAAACCGAACTGGGAAAATTAGCCCAAACATTCATGTCGCGCGGCGAACTGGTTCCGGATGATGTGACGATTGCCATGGTGCGTGAAAGACTTGGACGACCGGATTGCAAGAACGGCGCCTTGTTGGATGGATTCCCGCGCACACCTTCGCAGGCAGATGCTTTAACAGAGATACTGAAGGAGTTCAATAGCAGGGTTAACCTTGTCCCTTACATCCATGTTCCTGCAGCGCTTTTGATCGAGCGATTGAGTGGAAGATGGACCTGCAGATCTGCAGGGCATATCTTCCATCAGAAATATAACCCGCCCAGAATGCCGGGTGTATGTGACCTGGATGGATCAGAGCTTTATCAGCGAGAAGATGATAAGCCTGCAACTGTGGAAAACAGGATCAAGGTCTATGATGCGCAGACCAGCCCTTTGATCGAATACTACCGAAACCTCAACCTTCTGGTTGAAGTTGATGGGACACAATCGATCGATGAAGTAACAGCCCGACTGGTGAACCTGGTGGAGAAAGCCTGAACCATGTCGTGGGAACGCCAGATCAACCTGAAAACTCCGGATGAAATCGCGATCATGCGCGAAGCCGGTCGAATCAATGCTGAAGCATTGGCGGCAGCCCGGGCGATCATCCGGCCAGGTGTTACTACCGCAGATCTGGACGCAGCGGCAGAAGAAGTTCTAAAGAAACATGGTTGCTACAGCCCTTTTAAAAATTATCCCGGACCGTACCCATATCCGGCCAGCACCAATGTTAGTGTTAATTATGAACTGGTACATGGGATCCCTGGAAAACGCAAACTGAAAGAAGGAGACATTGTCTCCGTGGATTGCGGGACGGTCTATAACGGGTACGTTGGCGATTCTGCATTTACCGCCTGTGTCGGTGAAGTGGCTCCTGAAGCTGCAAAGCTGGTGGAGACTACTGAAGGGGCGTTATATGCTGGAATTGAAAAAATGGTTGCCGGGAATCACCTTGGTGATATCTCTTCAGCCATTCAAAACTATGCAGAGAGCCGAGGTTTTTTTGTTACCCGCGAGTACACCGGTCACGGTGTTGGGCGTGCCATGCATGAGGGACCACAAGTCCCGAATTATGGTACTCCCGGTCGTGGACTTGAGCTCCGAATAGGGATGACCATAGCCATTGAGCCCATGCTGCTGGCGGGCACCCCGGCAACCCGGGTACTGCCTGACCAATGGACGGTTTCATCGGCGGATGGTTCGCTGACCGCTCATTTTGAACACACGATAGCGGTCACTGAGAAAGGACCTTTGATCCTAACTACGCAGGGAGATGGGTCAATTCCTAGACGGAATTAGCAAGTGCAGGTATAATCATAACTTCGGGTTAAAAGCAGTTCTTTTTAAGGAGTAAGTAAGATGAAAGTATCACCATCCATTCGCAAGAGATGTGCCAAATGCAAGATCGTAAAACGCAGCGGTATCCTTTTTGTGATCTGCGAAAACCCAAAGCACAAACAGCGACAAGGTTAAGGACGGATTATGGCTAGAATTGAAGGTGTTGATCTACCGCGAAATAAGCGGGTCGAAGTTGGACTGACGTACATTTTTGGAATTGGCGCCACCCGTGCGAATCAAATTCTGAAATCCACGCAGGTTAACCCTGACACCCGGATCAAGGATCTAACTGAATCCGAGGTGGGTGCTTTGCGTGAGTACATCAGCAAAAATTACAAGGTTGAGGGCGATCTGCGCCGCGAGGTTCAGATGAATATCAAGCGCCTCATCGAGATCGGTTGCTATCGTGGCATGCGCCATCGCCGCAACCTGCCTGCCCACGGGCAGCGCACCCGTACGAACGCCCGAACTGCAAAGGGTCCCAAGAAGACCGTTGCCGGTCGCGGACGCCGTCGTGGAGCAGCTAAGAAATAAGCCTGTTCTAGCCCAAACAAACGGGTGGGGTGCCTTCTCCCCCGCGGCAACCCGGCTGTAAGGGCAGAGCAAGTAGAATGATATCGAAAAGAAAAGGTTAACGAGGAATTATGGCTCAAAATGTGCGCTCAACACGTCGCGCCAGCACAACCAAGAAAGTAAAAAGGACGCTGTCCTCTGCACAGGTTCACATTTTCGCATCGTTCAATAACACGATCGTAACAGTGACTGATCAGCAGGGTAACGCTCTTTGCTGGGGAAGTGCCGGTTCGGCAGGATTCAAAGGGTCTCGCAAGAGCACCCCGTTTGCAGCCCGCCTGGCTGCTGAACAGGCCATCAAGGTCGCTCAGAATATGGGCATTCAAGAAGTTGACATGATCATCAAAGGACCTGGTCCCGGACGTGAGTCAGCCATCCGTGCTGTACAATCCGTCGGACTTAAGGTTCGTTCAATAACCGACATCACCCCCGTTCCGCACAACGGATGCCGGCCTCCGAAAAAACGCCGCGTGTAATAACAGGAGAAGGATAATATGGCAAAGTATACAGGTCCGGCATGCAAACTATGCCGGCGCGAAGGTGAAAAACTCTTTTTGAAAGGCGCCCGTTGTTTCACTCCTAAGTGCGCCTTCGAAAAACGCGGATTTGCGCCAGGTCAACACGGCAAATCCAAGCAGGGACGCAGTGAACGTGAATCAGATTACGCTCGCCAGTTACGCGCAAAACAGCGCGCCCGCCGGGTTTATGGCATGATGGAACGCCAGTTCCGGCGCTCATTTGGCATTGCCGTCCGCACTCGCGGTATGACAGGTCTGGTGCTGTTGCAGACACTGGAAACCCGTTTGGACAATGTAGTTTTCCGGATGGGACTGGCAGAGAATCGTGCACAGGCACGTCAGCTGGTGAACCATGGTCATTTTAAATTAAATGGCCGCAGGGCTGATATCCCGTCCATGCTGGTAAATCCCGGTGATTCAATTGAGGTTACCGAGGTTGCCAAGAAACTGACATTCTTCAAAGACCTGCCCGCAGTCGCTGAAAAACGACTCTGCGCAGTCTGGTTGGATCGAGATCTTAAGAATCTTTCTGGTCGTGTACTTCGTCTTCCTGAACGGGCTGAGATCGATGGCAGCCTGAATGAACAGTTGATCGTTGAGTACTACTCACGCTAATGTCCATTTACCCGAGGATCAGATACATTACCGTATCAGAAAGGGGTGAACTGTGTGCGCAATGAATAATATGGTTACACCGAAAGTTGAACGGGAAGCAGAAGCCCGTAATTATGGAAAGTTCATTATCAGCCCTCTGGAAAGAGGTTTTGGTGACACCTTAGGAAATACTCTAAGGCGTGTCCTGCTTTCCTCACTGGATGGCGCAGCAATATCATCGATGCGAATTTCAGATGTGATGCACGAGTTCAGTGATATTCCAGGCGTCAGGGAAGATGTGATCCAGGTTACCCTGCAGGTCAAGCAGATCCGGATGATCCTGCACGAAGGCGAAAGCGCCCACTTGCACCTCGATGTACGCGGAGCAGGTGAGGTTACAGCTGCAGATCTCCAGGCTCCGGCTGAGGTCGAGATCGTAAATCCTGATCTTTATCTCTTTACGGTTGATGACAACAAGGCAAAACTGGATATCGATTTCACTGTGGAACGCGGCAGAGGGTATTCCCCATCCGGTGATCGCAGTGGAAAACTCTCGCTTGGAGAACTTCCCATTGATGCTATCTACAGCCCGGTAAAGCGGGTTAACTTTGTGGTTGGTTCTGCCCGTGTCGGGCAAAGCACCAATTACGACCGCTTAGCGCTGGAAATCTGGACCGATGGCACCGTCAGCCCGGAAAAAGCGCTGGGAGCAGCATCCAAGATCATTATCGAGCATCTGCGTTATATTTCTGGAATTTCCGAAGAAACGTTGATGATCGGAATTGAAAAAGAATTGACTGGCACTAGCCATTTGACCAGTGAAGCTGCAGAAACACCGATCGAGAATCTCGACCTCTCTGTGCGCGTTTTCAACTCGCTCAAGAGAACCGGGATCACCAATGTCGGTGATGTACTTGAACTGCTGGACAAAGGCGAAGAAGCTGTAATGTCGATCAGAAATTTTGGCGAGAAGAGCCTGGATGAACTTCGCGATAAGATGCGCGAAAAAGGCTTCTTGCAAGACGAAAAAGATGTGGAGTGAGTAATTATGCGCCATAATGTTGCAGGTT
Source organism: uncultured Anaerolinea sp. (assembly GCA_964557895.1). GTDB lineage: Bacteria > Chloroflexota > Anaerolineae > Anaerolineales > Anaerolineaceae > UBA6107. The sequence goes on along the minus strand of CAZLBG010000001.1, from coordinate 185,540 downwards.
ATAGATTAGGTCGTACAAAGGATCAGCGCCTTGGTTTGCGCCGCACCATGGTTAACCAGTTGTTAACCCATGAACGTATCCAGACTACCCGCGCGAAAGCCCTGTTCATCCGTGGAGAAACTGAGAAACTGATCACCCTTGCCCGTAAAAGCGGAAAAGGCTCTGAAACCGATAAAATGAATGCGCGCCGACTGGCATCTGCCCGGATTGGCAATGCAGCAACGGTGAAGAAATTGTTCGATGAAATTGCTCCGCGATTTGAAAACCGGAACGGGGGATATACCCGCATTCTTAAAACAGGTCCCCGACTGGGGGATTCCTCCGAGATGGTCTTGATCGAGCTTGTTGAAGAATAACCGTCCGTAAAGGACGTGTGAATGGCACGTTACCAACTTATTCTTGCGTACGACGGCACTGAGTTCTATGGTTTTCAGCGCCAGGGAGAAACCCGCACGGTACAGCGTGTGGTAGAAGATGCCCTCAAGGAACTTGACTGGCAGGAGGATACGATCCTTTTTGCCGGCAGAACCGATACGGGTGTGCATGCCAACGGGCAGGTGATCTCCTTTTCATTGGACTGGCAGCATGAAGATGCTGACCTGCTCAATGCGCTGAATGCCAGACTCCCGGGTGATGCAGGTGTGCGGGACATTGCGAAGGTGAAGACAGAATTCCACCCCCGTTATGATGCCAATAGCCGTAGCTATGTTTACCGTATCTACCATGCACAAGCCCGCCATCCGATGCTTGAAAGATATGCCTGGAGGATCTGGCCAAAACTGGATGAACATCTCCTGGCAAGCGCTGCTGAGGTTTTTATTGGCAGACACGATTTCGCAGCATTCGGCAGACCAATGAAGCCTGGCAGTTCGACAATCCGAGAGGTTTTCGAGAGCCGCTGGGAACGAACCAATGAAGGCTGGGAGTACAGAATCACTGCCAACGCATTTCTGTATCACATGGTACGCAGACTGGTTTTCATCCAGGTGGAGACTGCCCGAAGCAATCTTAACCTTGATGAATTGAGATCAGGATTTTCGAATCCAAACCTCTTACACCCGGGACTGGCACCAGCACATGGATTATCGCTCGACCGTGTGACCTATGAGAACAAAACGCAAGAATTGGAAGATGAACAAAATTAGAAATAGCAGAATTTGTTAACGGAGAAGATATGTTAGACAAGACCTTTGTCTTAAAAGGAAAACAGGAACCTGAATGGTTGTTAGTGGATGCGGCAGGCCAGGGTATCGGCCGACTTGCCACCCAGATTGCCGGGTATTTAATGGGAAAGCACAAACCCACCTTTACACCTGGTGTTGATAATGGCGATGTTGTTGTGGTCATCAATGCTGATAAACTTGAGATCTCTCAAAAACGCCTCGATGATAAGAAATACTACAAGCATTCCAATTTCCCCGGTGGTTTGAAGACGGTAGTATTACGCGAACAGATGCGCGTGCATCCCGATCGCGTAATCACATCTGCTGTTTGGGGCATGCTGCCTCACAATCGCCTGGGTCGCGAATTGATCAAACGTTTGAAGGTTTATGCCGGCAGCGAACACCCGCACATTGCCCAGAACCCGAAACCGGTTGCCTAAAGGAGCAAGTGAATTATGTCAGTTCAGTATTTTGAAGGTATTGGTCGCCGCAAGGAAAGTACTGCCCGGGTCCGTTTAATGGCCGGTTCAGGAAAATTCACTGTCAATGACAAGCCGCTCGAGGAATACTTCCCGCGCACAGGTGATATGGAAGCCATCCTTGGACCTCTGGCTGCTACTCTACAGGATCGTGCCACCTTTGATGTCACTGTCACTGTCCGCGGCGGTGGGGTTACCGGTCAAACCGATTCTGTTCAGTTAGGCCTCGCTCGTGCCCTGGTTAAATTGAATGCAGAGAATACCACCTTGCTGCGCAAGGGCGGTTTCCTGACGCGTGATCCGCGTATTAAGGAACGCAAGAAACCTGGTTTGAAGCGCGCCCGCAAGGCACCGACTTACACCAAGCGTTAAACCTGTCAGGGTTACCCCTGAACAACCGAGATGCAATCGATTCTCCCGGATCGGACATGGGAACACCCTGCCTGGATCGCTGAGAAGACCGATTGCATCTTTGATTTAAAATCATGAAAGAGGCAGGACAGGTGAGATCATGACAATTGTGAATACTCTTGATGGACTAGATTACCAAGTGGACTTGAGGAATTTACCGGATTCGATAAGGAACAAGATCCAAGAGATCGTGATTACGAATGGGAATCAGCTAGAAGGTTTGGCTTCTTTCCCATATTCACCTGCAAATCCGACCCTGATCCTGAATCCCTCTGCTGCTGGAGCAATTGAATTTCTGGTGACATTACTCGGTGGATCTTATTCAGCAACCACCCCTCTTTATTATTCATCAGATGGTATTAAGTGGAATTCTGTAACAATAGCTGATTTTGACATTTGGGAAGGTGCTTCAGCGGTTTTACTCCCCGGACAAGGACAGGAGACCTCTTTGGAGGGTTTCATGAATGTTATAGCCAGACTGCGTGGTCCAGATGGCTGCACCTGGGACAGGAAACAAACGCACAACTCTCTGCGGACATACCTGCTGGAAGAAACTTACGAAGCCCTCGATACCCTGGACAGGAATGATATGAAAGGGTTGAAGGAGGAATTAGGTGATCTGTTATTGCAGATCGCCCTTCATGCCCAGATCGCCCTGGAAAATGGCGAGTTTTCTATGGCTGACATTCTAAGAGGCATAAATGAGAAAATAGTTTTCAGACACCCCCATGTTTTTAAAGATTGGGTTGCAGAAGATGAAAAGCAGGTTATCCAGAATTGGGAAACGCTGAAAGAACAGGAGAGGGACACGAATGGCGGAAAGGGGATTCTGGATGGAGTACCCAATTCGTATCCTGCGTTAGCTCAGGCACAGGCATTACAAGAACGGGCAGCCCGAGTTGGTTTTGACTGGAAGGAGATCGCTCCCGTACTGGATAAAATCGGAGAAGAGCTGGAAGAGATCCGAAATGCACAAAATGATGATGAGCGGGCTAAGGAAACCGGGGACTTATTGTTTGCATTGGTGAATTTCCTCCGATGGCAAAAAATCGACGCTGAATCGGTACTGCGACAGACCAATGCAAAATTCCGGAAACGATTTGCCTACATCGAAAAAATTGCCAAGTCTACTGGAAAGCAATTACAGAAAATGACACTCGAGGAAATGGATGTTTTATGGGAACAAGCCAAGAACTATGATGATTAATCATAAGCGCGGAGCAGCCGACCTGCCTCGATTATAATTAAGCAATTCTACACATGAGGTTAGCCATGCCCAATCCTATCGTTGAATGTATCCCCAATTTCTCTGATGCCCGCCGGCCGGAAGTGATCGATGCGATCATCGCCGAAATGAATTCGGTTCCAGGTGTGACTCTGTTGGACCGGCATTCGGATATGGATCATAACCGCACAGTGCTAACGATCATCGGACACCCTGAAGCGGTAGAAAAAGCCGCCTATTTATTCATAAAAAAAGCTGCTGAATTAATTAACCTGGACGAACACACCGGTGCGCATCCCCGCATTGGAGCAACAGACGTTGTTCCCTTCGTCCCCATTGCCGACATCACCATGGGAGAATGTGTTGAGATTGCCCGCAGTCTTGGTAAAAAAGTTGGCGAGGAGCTGAAAATACCTGTCTATTTATATGAAGAAGCAGCAGTTATTCCTGAACGGCAAAACCTTGAAAACATCCGCAAGGGGCAGTATGAAGGACTCAAAGAAGAGATACTGGACAACCCTGCCAGGAAACCGGATTTTGGCCCGGCGAAACTGGGCAAAGCTGGTGCAACTGTCATCGGTGCGCGAGCGCCGTTAATCGCTTTCAATGTATACCTGACAACATCGGACGTCACAATTGCCCAAAAGATTGCCAAGGCAACGAGAAATTCCTCAGGTGGCTACCGGTTTGTGAAAGGCATGGGCGTTCTAGTGGAAGGGCGCGCACAGGTTTCGATGAACCTGACGAATTTCAAGCAATCTCCTATCGCAAGGATCGTGGAAACCATCCGGCGTGAAGCACAGCGGTATGGCGTTGCCATCCATCATAGCGAACTGGTGGGCTTGACCCCACAGGCAGCATTACTGGATGCGGCTGTCTGGTATACGCAACTGGATGATTTCAAGAGTGAGCAGATCCTTGAAAACAGGATGTTCGAAGTGTTGCAGCAAGAGGGAGCAACCGGCATCCCGGGAGGAACTGATTTTATTGAACAGTTAGCAAGCGCGGATCCAACCCCCGGGGGAGGCTCAGCAGCGGCGCACACCGCCGCAGCGGCAGCTGCCCTGGTTTCGATGGTTGGGCGGGTGACGGTGGGCAAGAAAAAATATGCCGATGTGGAACAGCAGATGTTCTCGATGATCGAGCAGTCCGAGAGCCTGCGGAAATTACTGACCGCTGCCGTTGACGAAGACGCAGCTTCATTCGATGGATTTTTGCATTCTACCCGACTGCCTAAAACTACTCCTGAGGAAATTGAGATACGCTCCAAGGCGATGGACGAAGCCACCCGGAATGCTGCCAGGGTGCCACATAAGGTGGCGGGTTTGTGTCTGGAGGTGATGGATCTTGCTGTCACGGCCTCACAATTGGGAAATCTAAACGCAATCTCAGACGCAGCCTCCGCCGGGTTCCTGGCGCAGGCAGCTCTACGATGTGCCGTGGCGAACGTGAAAATCAATATCAAATCTCTTCAAGATATGAACTCAATGCAAAAGGAACTCGCAAGCGCGGAATCAATGGAATTTGTATCTGAAGAGAAAATTGCGAATATCAGAAAAAACCTTGTTGATCGGGCAGGCTTTTAGGCTGGAGGAATGCTATGGGGATTAAGGCAGATCGATGGATCCGGAAAATGGCTCGCGAACACCGCATGATCGAACCCTTTGTTGAGGATCAGGTGAGGGATGGGGTAATCTCTTATGGGGTATCCTCATATGGATACGATATTCGGGTTGCCGATGAATTCAAGATATTCACCAATGTTTATAGTGCCATTGTGGATCCCAAAAATTTTGATCCCCATTCGATGGTGGATTTTCGCGGAGAGGTTTGCGTCATCCCACCCAATTCTTTTGCGCTTGCCCGAACTGTGGAGTATTTTAGGATCCCGCGATCAATTCTGACGATTTGCGTGGGCAAAAGCACCTATGCCCGCTGCGGGATCATCGTCAATGTCACACCATTTGAGCCGGAATGGGAAGGGTTTGTTACACTCGAGATTTCCAACACGACCCCGCTGCCGGCGAAAATTTACGCCAATGAGGGTATTGCCCAGGTATTATTCTTTGACGGAGATGAGATTTGCGAAACTTCGTATGCTGACCGTAAAGGAAAATATCAAAAGCAACAGAGTATTCTACTGCCCCGCCTCTGAATTTCCTGATTAATTACATCGGAGCCCCAATGATATCAAAAACCCATTTATCCATAATTGCTGTCCTACTACCAGCGGTCTTGCTTGCGGGCTGTTCAAAAAACCTTATGCCAGTGGAAACACCCACTCCAACTTTAACAGCAGCAACAAATACTGCAGTTCCTCCAACTCCTACAGTCACACCGACCCCTACAGAAGTTCCTTTTTTTGTGGATGCGACAGTCTGGACTGGTGAGATCAACGCACCGATCCTGATCTATCATTATTTTGGACGCGATAACGAAGAGGATATTCCAACCACCTGGACGAGATTTAAGGATTTTGAGAACCATTTACAGCAACTTTATGACAATGGTTTCAGCCTGGTTCCTTTGAGCAGTTGGATCGATGGGTCTTTCATTGTACCGGAGGGCAGAAAGCCTTTAGTGCTTACAATCGACGACTTCTGGCGCTCGGACCAGATCTATGTTGACGATGATGGAACTCCTTCATTGTATTCAGGAATCGGGATCCTATGGCGGTTTTCACAGGAACATCCGGATTTCGGATTCGCTGCTTCGGGTTTTTCAAACATGGGGGATAAATTCTTTTCTGACACACTTCTGCCAACTGAGCAGCGGTACATTCGAGTATCTGCAGATAACAGCCCAATCTGGCGGGATAAGTTATCGACAGCGATGGTGTGGGCACTTGAAAATGGCGTGACCCCCTATAATCACCTGTTTACCCATCCAAAACTGGATATCACCATGCCCCAGGATATCCAGTACCAACTGGCTGAAAACGACAGGGTTACCCGATTCTACCTGACCCGGGTGGGGCGGGAGGATCTGATTCCTACGCTTGGCAACATTATCGCACTGCCCTTTGGCATCTGGCCAGCGACGCCCAGCGGAGTTCAGGTGCTAAAAAATTATAAAAATCCAGAAGGTTTGCCCGTTGCTGCTATCATGGAAGCCTATAACCTGGATGCAGCCAAACTAACCCCATCAGTCTTTTCAGAGAATTATGACCGGTTCAAGATCAACCGCATAACAGCGTCCGATTCCATGATCCAATTTATCATCGACCAAAAAGACGAAATACCTTCAGCACTGATTTGCCAGGTAGGACCTATCGAGGAAGAAATGGCTACAGACCCACTGGCACTTCGGGATGCAATTGCTGCTACCATCGCGGCAAGAGAATGCCCGGAAGGTGTTTATAATATTAACGATGTGATCTTTGATGGAAGAGGGGGAATTGTGGAGATTTTTCAACCTTGAGTTGGGTTGTTTCTGATGCCTTTGGAGGGAATGATGGGAAAGATTCAAGAGGTTATCAAACGAACTGGCGCAGTTGTCCCTTTTACTCCTGAGAGAATTACCAATGCCATATACCGGGCGGCGGTCGAGGTAGGCGGAAGGGATCGGGAGATGGCGCAGAAATTGGCTGACCAGGTAGTGAGCGCACTGGAAGCCAAAGCTACCCCCGGGTATCAACCGCATATTGAGCAAATCCAGGATGAGGTGGAAAGAGTACTCATTGAAAATGGGCATGCCAGGGTGGCAAAAGCTTTCATCCTGTATCGTGATGAACGCGCCCGGCATCGCAAGCAGCAGCAACTTCAATCCATAGGACCATCAGAAAATATCCCCTGGGCAAAGATATGGCATGTGCTGGATTGGGCGGTTTCTCACAACTTGCACACAACCGAGAACCTCAACCGGAGAATCAAAGCCGGGGAATACATGCAAATCATTATCGAATCTGAAGCTGCATACCAGGTGGATATCGAAAAATCCGCACAGCTGATCGTGGAGCGGAAAGACAAGGTTAAACTCGTGCTGATTACGGGACCATCCTCAAGTGGAAAAACTACTTCGACGATCAAAGTGGGGGAAAAGCTAAAGTCGGCTGGACTCCGACTGGTAACCCTGAATGTCGATAATTACTTTTTTGACCTTGAAATGCACCCAAAGGATGAATTCGGGGATTATGATTTTGAAACCCCCTTTGCGCTCGATCTTGAGATGATCAATGATCATCTTCAGCGACTGATCGCTGGTGAAAAGGTTATGATCCCATTTTATGATTTTAAGACGGGTCACCGCCAATTAAACCAGACGCCGATGGCCTTGAATGATGGCGAGCTGATCCTCATTGATTCCTTGCACGGGTTGTTCCCGGCATTAACGAAAGCAATCCCGGATGAGAGTAAGTTCAAATTGTACCTGGAGCCGTTGCTGCAGATGAAGGGTGAGGATGGCGAATATATCCGGTGGACGGATATCCGCCTGATCCGACGGATGCTGCGGGATGCAAGCCATCGTGCTTATGATCCACGTCAGACGCTGGAACACTGGCATTATGTCCGTTCCAGCGAAATGCGTAATATCATCCCCAATAACATCCATGCCGATTACATCATCAATTCAGGGATGCCGTTCGAACTTCCTGTCTATGCCAGGAAGATGGGTGCGCAGTTTAAGGAATGGGAAAAGCAATACCGAGGAGACCCCCTAAGGACGGATGCTTATGAACGGGCTGACCGGGTGGCCAGGATACTGGACTGGATCTCACCAGTCGATCAGGATCACCTGATCCCTTCAGACTCTGTAATCCGCGAATTCATCGGGGGATCTTCGCTGAAGTATTAAGAGGTTGACGTGAGCAAGAGAACACCTCAGTTCTTCAAAAACCCATTAAAGATCCGGAGATTAATCCAGCGTCGTCGGGCTGCGGATTACCTGTTGATCACCCTCCTAAGTTTCGGGTTTTCTGTGGGGGTTACACGCCTCTTTTTAAACCTTACCGGATTCCCTCAACTTGGCGGCGGGAACCTGCATATCGCCCACGTATTATGGGGCGGATTATTCCTCTTTATTGCCTCGCTCCTGCCGATCATCTATGTGAACGAATGGGTGGTAGCGCTCTCGGGGTTGGTTTCAGGGTTTGGAGTGGGATTATTCATCGATGAGGTGGGAAAATTCATTACTCAAACGAATGATTATTTTTATCCTTCGGCTGCTCCAATCATCTATGCGCTTTTTTTACTGACGGTATTTATTTTTGCCCAGGTGAGGATTGAACGGCGTCCTTCTACACGTTCCCTTTTTTACGATGTTCTGGAGCGGTTAACTGAGATACTCGACCGAGATCTATCAGAAGAAGAGGCGATTGAGATCCAAAGACGACTGAAGATTATTATTGACCGAAATGATGAACCCGATCTGTCTCAATTGGCTTCAAGCATCCAGACCTATTTTGAATCAGACATGAAACGCCTGGTACCTCCTGATCCTACATTCCTGGAAAAATGGAAACTATCGGCTCAGAAATTTGAGAAGCAACACCTGAGCCGAAAGAGAGTAAAAACCATAATCTTGTCTGGACTGCTGCTTTGGGCGGCTTGGTCGTTGATTTCACCCATTGGTTACCTGGCCGCCACCAGGGATCCTTCACAGGTTCAGGTGATTCTCAACCAGCTAATCGAACAGAAATTGATCACAAATCAGAGCGGACTGACCTGGTTCGAAGCTAGAGTGCTTCTGGAAGGCGGAACAGGAGTAATCGCCTTAGTGGCAGGGTTATTGTTTTTAATCAAGCGAGAAAAGGCAGGGATCTGGCTTGGGATTGCTGATATGTTATTTGTTTTAACCATTGTGAACCTGCTGATCTTTTACTTTGACCAGTTTTCAACAATCCTGCTGGCAGCATATCAATTTATCCTGTTTTCCTTTTTAGTACGGTATCAAAGACGTTTCTTGAAAATGAAGACAAATTAAAAAAGGGAAGGCAATGCCTTCCCTTTTTTTGTAAACCAAGCCTTAGGGTTTTGATCCTGATCCCGTCCCATTTTTTATTGGCGTCTTGGAGGCGCTTCCACCATTGGGATTACCATTAACACCAGATCCCCCATTGCCTTCTCCAGGTTCAGGAGTTTCCGAAGGATCGGTCTCAGAAACGCCGTTCTGGGAGGCAGTTCCGTTCTGTTGCTGCTGTTGAATCTGCTGGTCTTCTCCCTGGTTCATGAGCGGGGTGTTCTCCCAGCCATTCTGGGCTTCGAAATAGAAACCATTGACGTTGCCCAAGCCGGTGTCGATAAGTTGGATCCTTTCCTGCAATAAGGTGCGGGTTCTTAGCATTACAGGGTCCTCGCCACCCTCACCCAGTAATTGCACCTGGTTCTGCAATCTTTCGCGGATCTGTAACAAGGCAGGTTCAAGATTCTGCTCACCCAACTGGGTGGCAAGTTCAATGGCACGCTGTATCTGCAGTTGCAGGTTCGCATATACAGGTTCTGGCGGCATCAAGCCTTCTTCCTTCAATTGGGTGATCTCATCAATGCGAGTTTCGGCAAATTGAAGAGCAAGCTCCAGCTTTAGATCCGGGTTGGAGGTCAAATCTGCCTGGATATTCTCGGTGAGAACCTTTACGGGGTACAAGGTGTCGGTTGGAAGCGCGTCCTGTGCTGCATAGGCTGTGGCTGTGGTTCCACCAAGCAGCAAACCGAGGATGATCATAATCGTTGCAATTGTGCCCATTTTTAACTCCTTTAGTATTGGTAGTTTCCAATATATAGGACGTCCAAGAATGGGTTTGGATACGGGCTTTCTGGAAATCAGGTTTGCTTTCCGGAGATAATCATTTCTACTACTGGCAGAAACCTGCAGGGTGTTTTGTTCTGCTTCAGCAAGATCAAGAAGCCGACTCTCCAGTTCTTTTTCAAATGCAATCGAGTTATTTTTCTTCATATTTCAGTTCCTTTTGAAGGGCGTTGATAGCACGATGCAGAAGGGCTTTCACAGATCCCCGGTTTTTTTGTACAATCCTGGATATTTCCCGGATATCCAATCCTTCGCTATACCTTAATAAAACGACTTCCCTTTGATCTGTAGTAAGTTTATTCAACGCCTGTTTTGTTTGGTCCAACCTGATCCTTTTTTCAGCCTCAAGTTCAACAGAACTTGTTTTGTCAAGAAAATCATCGTTTAGTGAGGTATTCTGATTCCCCTTGTTCCGGTAAAAATCGACGATCCAATTGTGCGCGCTGCGAAAGAGATAGGCTTTTATGTTTTCGCGCGGACCTTTCCCAATTTCAAGTTTAGCGAGGAAACCCAGGAAAGTGTCGGAAACACAATCTTCAGCAATTTGTAAAGAACCAAGCAGATGATAAGCATACCGATAAACAGCCGGGCTATATTCCTCATATATCCTGGCAAGTGAAGCGGCATCAAGTTGCTGAGCAGATCGAAGCATTTCGATGTCGGCGTGCTGCATTGTCTTCATAATATTAGACGTATCATGGCATGAAAAGTTACGCGACCTTCTGGTAGAATTTCTTTGGAGAAATTTTTTATTCCATGAATCATTCTACATTACCTTATGAGCAATCCTACTGGGTAATACCGGGAATTTTTCTGGCCGGGGAGTACCCTGGAAGAAGAGAGGAATTTGAAACCACGAAAAGGATCCAGGCATTGTTGAAGAGTGGAATACGGGTCTGTATTGATCTGACCAAGCCCGGGGAGATTCTTCCTTCGTATCATGAAATCCTTCTGGATGAATTGAGTCAGTATCAATATACGGGTAACTATTACCATTTCCCCATTTATGATTTTGGGACTCCGGAAAAGGACCAGATGCGAAGGACACTGGATATGCTTGACCAGTGCATTGCGGAGAAAACGCCGGTATACCTGCACTGCCGGGCGGGAATTGGGCGGACGGGACTGACCGTTGGCTGCTTTCTGGTGAGACATGGGTTGACAGGAACTCAAGCCTTGGATGAAATCAAACGATTGCGGAAGGATTCACCTTCTACCTGGATGAGAAGCCCTGAAACAGATGAGCAAGTTGAATACATTAAACACTGGGGGATTGGAGAGTAGTGCCTGGCCTTACCTTATATTGACCATTCAGGTACCTTAGGGTAGAATGCATCCTCGACACGCGTTGTACCCTTCGCGTGAATTTATGAGCTGAAAGGGCTTGAAAAATGAAAGTACTTTTGATCAAAGATGTTTATAAACTTGGCCATGCCGGTGACGTGAAGAAAGTTGCTGACGGATTTGGCCGTAATTTCTTGCTGCCACAGGGTTTGGCTGTTCTGGCTACTGCCGGTGCATTGAAAACCGTTGAAAAGATCCGCGCTAAGGCAGCAGTTACCCGAGCAGCATTGAATCAGGAAATGAGCGGGCTGGCGGCAATGGTGGAAGGGGTCGAACTCTCCTTCTCCAGCAAAGCTGGTGAAACCGGCAAGCTCTACGGCTCAATCACCACCCAAATGATCGCGGAAGCGCTTAATGCCAAACTTGGCAGCCAGATCGAGCGACACCAGGTAGAGGTAGAACCTATCCGGATGCTTGGCGAACACATTGCAACCATTCGCCTTACAATCGATTTGAATCCCAAGATCAAGGTTTTTGTTACCCGTGAAGGCGAGGCAATTGCCAAACCTGAGAAGACAGCTGCCAAAGAAACCAAGGCAATCGAGACCACAGTTGAAAAGGTGGAAACTGAAGCAGTTGAACCTGTGGCTGAAGAATCTGTTGAACCCCAGGTGGAAGAGATTGTTGAACCCCAGGCTGAAGAGACTGTTGGACCTGCAGCTGAAGAAACGAAAGCTGAATAAGAAGTATAATAGTCCTGTCAAGATAAGCAGGACATTAACCGGCCAGATCAGCCTTGGGGGCTGGCTGACCGGTTTTTCAAATAAGCACCTATCATGACGACTGGCGAAAAATTACGACAAAAACGGGAAGAAAAGGGACTCTCTCTTGAAAAAGCCGCTCAAGAGACGAATATCCGTGCTCAATTCCTGAGAGCAATCGAAGAGGATAATCCCAGTGCGATGGCTTCACCTGCCCAGGTAAAAGGGTTCACCAGGTTATATGCCTCTTTCCTGGGAATGGATCCCCGCATTCTTTACGATGAACCACAAATTGCCACAGAACCAGCATCTGGAGAAAAAGAGGAAGGAACGCCTGACCCAGCTACTCCAGAGGTTCAATCAAAAGACAAAAAGAGGCTCCAGTCACTTTTCCAGAAAACCCCAATACCTGAAAATGCTAATCCGCGGGAACGATTCCGCGACCTGATCCCTGACCGGAACGATCCGAAAAGATCAACAATTGCATTTAAGGAAATTGGGGAGGAACTGCGGAATCACCGTGAAGCCCTGGGACTATCCCTGGCAGATGTTGAGCGATTGACAAAAATCAGAGAAATATATCTTTACAACCTGGAACAAGGCGAAATGGATGCTCTTCCCTCAACGGTTCAGGGCAGGGGTATCTTAAACAATTATGCAACTTTTCTCAGTATCGACCCGGCTACGATCCAAAACAAAATTGCAGACGCCCTGCAACAAAAGAGGTTGGAAACAGCTGCAGTAGAGATCACTTCTTTTGACGGGAAAACCTCAAAAAGGTCGAAGACACCGATCACCGGCTGGAGGCGATTTCTAACCATCGACCTGTTGGTTGGTGGAAGTGTATTCATAATATTGATGGTGCTTGTAATTTGGGGAGCCATCCAGGTGATCGGATCAACCCAGGCAGAAACAGAGCCTACGCTCGAATCGATCTCAGAATTTTTGATGGCACCTGGAACTGAGACGGTAATGGTTGAACAGACCACAACGCTGGAATCCCCGGATCTGACAACTGAACCCAGCCAGGCAGTGAACACGGTTTCAGTAGACATCCTGGCGACCATCACTTCAGTTAATACCGGATCCATTCAACTGGTAGTGGTTGGAGTTCAGAGAACCTATTTGAAAGTTATTGCAGACGGGAAAGAGGTTTTTAACGGGCGGGTTGTTCCCGGAAATGTCTATACTTTTACCGGATCTACCAAGATCATCCTTAACGCAGGAAGCGCAGCAGGAATTCAGGTCTTTTATAACCAGGAAGACCTGGGGGTGTTAGGTATGGTGGGGGAAGTTCTGACGCTTGAGTTCACCTCCAGAGGATTCGTGACCTCGACTCCCATGTTTACTCCTTCGCCAACTGCAACGCTACCGCCGACTTTAACCCAGCGACCGACAACGACACCAACGATAACTCCCACGCAGCCGACGAGAACAATCACGCCATTGACGGTAATAACTTCTTCTCAGCCATGAAAAAGACCTATTACCTGGCATCACTAGGTTGTGCCAAGAACACGGTAGATTCTGCTTCAATGGCAGAATTGCTTGAAAATGACGGCTATCGAGCCACTGAAGATCCGTCCCATGCGAGTGTCCTGATCGTTAATACTTGTGGGTTTATCGAAACTGCCCGGAATGAATCTCTGGCAGTACTCGATGAACTGGCAAGAAACAAGCACGCCGGGCAATGGTTGATCGCTGCCGGATGCATGACACAAAGATACCGGGAATTGATCTCTGCTCAGGTGAAGGGGGTTGATGGATTTATCGGCACCCGCCGGTGGATGGATATCCTTGATCTGATGGCAAAACTTCGCCTGAATCCAAAAACCGTGCAATACCATATTCCCGGAGATGAGAGGGTAGGGGCGGATGAAAAGGGAGTTCTGAGAGCTTCCATACAAGGGGGAAGCGCATATTTAAAGATCGCTGATGGCTGCCGCAGACCCTGTGCTTTTTGCTCGATCCCCTTGATAAAAGGAACTACTGTCAGCCGTCCGATGGATCTGATCGCCAACGAAGCAGAACTTCTGCAAGCAAATGGTATCCAGGAGTTGATTCTGATTGCCCAGGATACGACCGATTACGGGTATGACCTGGGAATGAAAGATGGTCTGGTGAGCCTGCTCGAAAACATGCTCCCGCGGATCCCTGCAATTCCGTGGGTGCGCTTGCTATATTCTTATCCTGGGTATGTTTCTGACCGCTTGATCGATCTGATGAGCGATTCTCGGCAAATCCTGCATTATTTCGATATCCCGCTGCAGCATGCGGATCGGGGGATTCTCGAAAAAATGAAACGTCCCTCAAATATTGACTGGGTATACGGCACGATTGAAAAAATGCGGAAACGCATCCCAGATCTGGTCATCCGGTCAACCTTCATTGTGGGCTATCCGGGAGAAACTGAGAAAGAGTTCAGCGTCTTGCTCAAGTTCCTTGAAGAGATGAAGCTGGACCACGTGGGTGCATTCACTTTCTCTTTTGAGCCTGGAACGGCGAGCGAACCGCTGGGCGACCCTGTGTCTGAGCAGGAAAAGCAAGAGCGACTGCAAAGGCTGATGGAATTGCAGGAATCGATTTCGCTTGAAAAGAACCAGTCTCTGATTGGCAAAAAACTGGATGTTTTAGTTGAAGGGCAGGGAGATGGTATTTCGGTTGGAAGAAGTTACCGGGATGCACCTGAAATTGATGGACTGGTTATTATTGAAGGGGATTTAGAAATCGGTAAGATCGCAAGAATTCAGATCACGGGAGCAATGGTACATGATCTGATAGGAGCAATTGCCTAATAAAAAAAACCGGCTCGCAACCCTTCGGTTTTTATTGCATTTTTACTCCTGGGGAATGACTGGAGTTGGCAGGTTGGGATCTACAGTAGGAGTGGGGGTTGTGATAGGTGTCGGAGTCGGCGGCGGATTGGAGCAAAACTCCCTGGCTTTGGTTAACTTCTCACTTAAGGCTGTTGATGAAACAACTCCCATGGATGCCTCGTATTGTGGAACCGCCTCACACCACATGTAAGTTTGTTGCAGGTAATCCCCATAACCCTCGAGGGCGGTTGCATAACGGGATCTAACAGATATCCCGGAGGAATCCACGAGGTTAGGGACTAAAGGATACAGCTCTGAGAAGAGCGCTGCTGCCTGCTGCATATTGATCTGCCAGTAGGACCCGGCATTGGCGTACATACGAGCCCAGATCCGGTATGATTCTGCGTCAGTATCAATCGGGGCGATCTGTTCTGCCAGGGCAAAGTAAAAAATCCCTACTTCAAGGCTTCCCTCTTTGACCTTGCTGATGCCATTATTGCGTAACGCCATGTAGTAGAGACCATCTACCTTTACAGGTTCATAAAATGGATCGAGATTGCGGATGGTGAGAACCGTCGAGAAAAGACCAGACCAGTCTTTTGCAGCGAGTTGAGCTTGCGCCTGGTTGAAGAGAATTCCAAGATTTTTAGTATCGGTTGTCGGGACAATGGTGACCGCTTCCGCAGGAGTCTCATTTGGAACTGGAGTTGTCAACTGGGAAGGTCCCTGGGTCAAAGCAATGGCAAGCATGACATCTTTTAGTTTTTCATCAAGCCCGGGATAGGCCGGATAGATGTCTAAAATGTATTCAAGCCTTTGTCTTGCAAGATCGAGGTTGCCGTCTTTTTCATCCCTTAGTGCCAATTCGAACTGGGTGGTAGCGATGACCAACCGCTGGCTCAATTCTTCCCGCTGGCGCAGGTCTATAGCCATCTTATAGCCAATGCTGGTTCCAATGGCTGCGATCACCAGCATCACCAGAATTCCAAGCCAGATCCACAGCCCGTGTTTTTTCTTTACAGGTTCCAGATCGTTGATTTCCATAAGTTCTGGTGTAATCTCGAGCTCTGCTTGTTCTACAGGATGATCTACTACAGGTTTGAAGATGGACCTCGGTTTATTGACCGGCTGAGTTTCTGAGCTGTTCAGGGTCAGATCCTCTGGTAAGTTTTCCGTTTTTTGCTTTTTAGCCATGGCGACAATTATACCGTAATCGTGATCGATCTCTTTAGGACCGGATCAAAAATCTCTCAGACTCCTCAACTCAGGAAGCATCCAAATCAGGGAAATCCCCAGGGCAACCGCCATTGACACCGTACTGGCAAGGGCTGGATGAATTTGGGAATTGAGGGCGGTTATGCCCCCCCAGGTGATGACGCCGCCGGTGATGGCTGCACCAACCGTACGGAGAGCAACAGGAGCCATCTGGTAACTGATGCCTGTTTGACGCCGAAGGATCAATAACAGAATTACTGATTCAAGGGTAAAGACGATGGAATCGGTCAGGGCAATGCCAGCCGCTCCGAGGGGCTTATAAAGGATTACTCCAAGGGATAAATAAAGGATGATATTTACTGCGGCTGTGATCAGGGGCTGGAAGGGTTTTTGCATTGCATAAAAGGAACGCGCACCGACCTCCTTAAGAGAGTGTCCCATTAACCCTGCCAGAAAGGCAGCGGTAACCCAGGTGAGAAGGCTGGTTCCTTCGGAACCAAAGTCAAATGCTGCATCCAGGAGGGGACGGAGTCCCAGGGTGAGAATGACAGCAATAGGCACGGTAAGGACAATTAAGAAGCGGATCGCTTTACGGATGGCTGTGTTGAATGCTGATACTCGCTCTGCCGAAAAGTACTCCGCCAGGGTGGGGAGAAGGGCAGTGCCAACCGCTGTGCCGATGAGGGTTTCAGGTACCTGCTGGATCATCCAGCCATAGGTGAGAGAGGTAACTGAGCCGGGGGAAAGGCGCGACGCCAGGTTATCGCGGATGAAGAAGATCAGCTGGATGAGTAGGATCGTGAAAAACCTGGGACCCATTAACCGCAGGACTTTTATAACGTTCTCGTTGCGTATGTCGAGCCGCGGGATCCAGTGAAATTTATATTTGAATAGCCCAGGGATCTGAATGGCAAGATGCAGAACTGCTCCGATGATTACGCCATAAACGAGACCATTTACACCCAATCCGAGCGCGGGTAGGGTGAAAGACCCAATCGTATAGCCTTTTTCAGGTGAAAGGACCGTGACCCCGATTATTTGACCGATATTATAGAAAAGCGGTGCCATTGCCGGTAGAAGGAAGTGCTGATTCGCTTGAAGGCCTGCCATAATTAGACCGCTGACCGAAAATATCAATGTTGCGATGAGATTCAGACGCATGAGCAAGATTACCGTATCCTGCTGACTGCTGGTAAATCCGGGGGCAATACCGATTTCAGCTATGACCATTGGTTTGGCAAACAGGGCAACCACCAGGGCGAGGAACGCGGTGATGATGAATGCCAGGTTGGCTACACGGCTGAAAAGGTCCCAGGTCGGACGTTGACCTTCTTTGAGCAATACCTCAGCGAGAACCGGGATAAAGGCAATCGCCAGCGCACCCCCGGAGATGGTAGCAAAAAGGAAATCCGGGACGTTGTTGGCAACATTGAAAGCATCCAGTTCACTCGACAGCCCAAATTGGCGGGCGATCAAGATCTGCCGAACAAAGGCTAGCACCTTGTCGAGGAAGAAGAAGGAGGCAAGCAGGAGGGTTACTTTGGAAATCCGTGAGAGTTTCATGAGGTCCTGTTTTTCGTGGCTTAACTATAGCATAACCATAGCCGAGTTTGAGTTGAGAGTAAGATACAATATTCTAAGAGGAAAGCGATGAAACAAACTGGCCGTTTATCCATAGTATCCACTCCAATCGGAAATCCGGGTGATATCACCTTGCGGGCGATCGAGGTACTCAAAGAAGCTGATGGGATCATCTGCGAGGAATATAAACCCGGGAGCACGTTGCTGAAAAAATTAGGAATCCAGCAAAAAGAACTGGTCTTGCTTAATGAACATAATGAAGCCGAATGTGCGGCTGATTTGTTGATGCGATTATTAAACGGTCAGCATCTCGCAATAATTTCAGATTGCGGAACGCCTGTGTTTTCAGATCCGGGTTCTTACCTGATCCAACTGGCATCGAGTTCGGGCATACCGGTTACACCGATTCCGGGGTCATCCTCTCTGATGACGGCGTTATCGGTACTGGATTTTAAGATTGGCCAGTTCTACTTTGCCGGATTCCTACCACGGGATCCTGATCATCGCCGCAAGGAATTAGCAAGACTAAGGGGAATGAAAGTTCCGGTTGTGGTGATGGATACTCCCTATCGATTACGAGCATTGTTAGAAGATGTAGCGAAAGTGTTCGGGCGACAAATCTTTGTCACAGTGGCACTCGACCTGACACTCCCTGCTGAGACTATCATGCGTGGCGATGTGACCGAAGTTCTCAAGCAGGTGGGTAACCGGAAGGGGGAGTTCATCCTGGTTGTGGGGAATACATAAACCGAACTGCTAATAATCCCTTAAAGTATTGTAAAAAATCCTGTAAAGTGAGCAAATTTGATGAAGAAAAACCACCTTGCGGTGGTCTGAGGTGCCTCCACGGAGAATTCTGAAGCGAAGCGAAATCCAGTTTTATAAAGAAAAACCACCTTGCGGTGGTTTGAGGTGCCTCCACGGAGATTCGAACTCCGGTTTTAGCCTTGAAAGGGCTGCGTCCTGGTCCCCTAGACGATGGAGGCATTAACGAGCGCTATTCTACCATTTGCTGATTATTCGGTCAAGGAATTCATAGTTCTGGATTGTGATTATTCTACAGACTCCTTTTTACGGTTCAACCCATAGACTTTTCCCAACGGAATCACGCATAAAATTCCGGTATTGGGATCATTTAGATCTCCAACGATCTTTTGTGTTACCTCCAGGATCTTATCAACAATCGAATCATCATCAACTATAGTGAATAGGGTGCGATTAAGAGTCTCTTCATCACTCACCAGGTCCTCAATACTTGGAATCAGCGGGATATCTTCGCGAAGGATGTCACTGTTTTCAAGGCGGCGTAAACCAGTACTGGGTAGGATCGTTACTCCCAGGACTCCTATTTCTTTCCAGGCTGCAAGCAAATCACCTAGCAGACTTGCGTCATGCAGTACAAACCAGATCATCTGATTCATAGATTCTCCTTGTTTATTTCTATCTGGGGGATATCTGGAATTATTGGATTCGGATTCTTACTACGAAAACTTAGGCGAAGTAACGGCGGGGTGATCAAAGTTGTGACAAGTATCATTCCAACGATCGCATTGAACAAAGAGTCCGACAAGTAACCACTATCCATACCAATTTTTGCGATAATCAGACCAACCTCTCCGCGAGATACCATTCCAATGCCGATCTGTAACGATTCCCGCCAGGAGAAATGTGAAAGTCGCGCTCCACCGCCAGATCCGATGATCTTGCCCAGAATGGCGATACCAGAAATCGCAAGCATTATCCAGAGGATGGTAACATCCACAGTTTTGAGGTTTACTCCCAGACCGATGCTGACAAAGAAAATTGGTACGAAAAGGGCATATGCCAGGCTGTGGAAATTAGTTTCAATTCTTGTTTTTTCTGGAGTTCGTGCAAACATCAGTCCGCACAAAAATGCTCCAGTAATCGCTGCCATGCCACCAAGCAGTTCTGCTGCAACCGCATAAAGAAGCATTACCACAATTGCGAGGGTGGTTATGCCCTGGCTAATGGAGCGTTTTTGGGTAAAGCGTACAAGCAGCGGCAGCCCCCACATTCCGATGGCGGTTGATGCTCCAAGGAACAGCAGCATCTTTCCGATAACGAGGAGCACACCAACCAGGCTGGTTCCGCCGGTCAGGAATGCCAAAAAAACGGATAGGAGCAGAAGCACCAGCACATCATCAAAAACTGCAGCACCGAGCAATCCGTAGCCAATCTTACTGCGGATCATCTTGAGCTCAATTAAAACCTGGGCAGAAATGGAAACCGACGTTGCACCGAGGGTGAGACCGAGGAAGAGACCATGATTGAAATCCATACCGGTCAATTCGCCAAAACCAAGCCCCAGACCCACCGGAAGAATCACGCCCAGAACGCCTGCGTAAGCAGCAACCCTGGCATTCTTAACCAGATCATTGATGTGCAATTCCAACCCGGCTAAAAACATCAGGAAGAGAACACCCAGTTCGCCCATGAGATCCACAACTTCGTGTAGATGAGAATCAGTTACGAATGGGAGTTGCATTACATTCAACAATGAGGGACCCAACAGAATGCCGACCAGGATCTCGCCAAAGACCGAAGGCTGCTTGATCCGCGTACTCAGGTACCCGGCAGCTTTGGCGGTGAAGAGGAGAATGGTGAGGAGGAGGGCAAGTTGAAGGAATGAAGGCATGATTCACCTGGTGGAGAAGGTTATCAAAAATATACCATACTTATTTCGATCGTCAGTAATTTACAATCGGGTATACTTAACATACCAGTCCAATTACACGAGGCGATAATGACAGTTGAAAAAGAAAAAAAACGCTGGGATGATGAGGTTGCTGCTCCTTCTGTTGCAAAGTTCAAGGAACGGAAAGCCGAGTTCTTATCACCATCAGGGATACCCCTGCCACGGGTAGCGACTCCGGGTGAAGATCATTACCTTGAGGATGCAGGATTCCCTGGAGAGTATCCATTCACCCGCGGGGTTCAACCGACGATGTATCGTAGCAGGTTCTGGACGATGCGGCAGTATGCGGGGTTTGCATCAGCCCAGGAATCGAACAAACGCTACCGCTACCTTCTTGACCAGGGACAAACCGGTCTTTCGGTGGCATTTGACCTGCCAACCCAGATCGGTTATGACGCTGATGATCCGATGGCTCTTGGAGAAGTGGGTAAAGTAGGAGTATCCATATCCTCGATGAAAGATATGGAAGTGCTATTCGATCAGATCCCATTAGATAAGGTGTCGACGAGCATGACGATCAACGCACCAGCCGCAGTTTTGCTGGCGATGTATATTGCGGTGGGAAAGAAACAAGGCGTCAATTCCAGGCAATTACGCGGCACTATTCAAAATGATATCTTAAAAGAGTATGTTGCGAGGGGAACCTATATTTTTCCCCCAAAACCATCCCTCCGGTTGATCACTGACATCTTCCAATACTGCGAAACCGAAGTTCCGAACTGGAATACCATCAGCATTTCGGGATACCACATCCGTGAAGCTGGATCGACGGCTGTACAGGAAGTGGCTTTTACAATTGCGAATGCAATTGCCTATGTTCAAGCAGCAATTGACTCAGGATTGGAAGTGGATCATTTTGCCTCCCAGCTGTCCTTTTTCTTTGCAGCTCATAATGACTTTCTGGAAGAAATCGCCAAATTCCGCGCCGCCAGAAGGATCTGGGCGCAGATCATGAAGGGGCGGTTTGGCGCAAAAGATCCAAAGTCCTGGATGTTGAGGTTCCACACCCAGACTGGTGGATCAACTCTGACAGCCCAGCAACCCGAAAACAATATTGTAAGGGTTGCCATCCAGGCAATGGCTGCCGTTCTCGGCGGAACACAATCGCTACACACCAATTCGATGGATGAAGCGCTCTGGCTCCCCACTGAAAAATCAGTACGGACTGCATTGAGGACTCAGCAAATCATTGCTTATGAATCCGGAGTGGGCGATACGATCGATCCGATGGGTGGGTCTTATGCAATTGAGTACCTGACTGATGAGATCGCCAAAAGAGCGCTGGAATATATTAAGCGCATTGATGACCTTGGCGGAGCACTGGCTTCAATTGAAAAAGGGTACATGCAGAATGAGATACAGGATTCTGCTTACCGGTTCCAGAAGGAAGTGGAAGGCAAGGAGCAGATTGTTGTAGGGGTGAATTCCTTCCAGGTGGAGGAATCAAAGGATCTGGAAAGATTAAAGGTCGATCCGACCATTGAAGAAAACCAGAGAAAAAGTTTGGCACAGCTCAGAGCTTCAAGGGACAATATTAAGGCTCAAGAATTGATGGGGCGGTTATCGAACTCTGCCAGTGGCAAAGAGAACCTGATGCCGCTCTTAGTTGATTGTGTCGAAAATGACCTGACATTAGGTGAAATCTGTGGTGTGTTACGCAAGGAATGGGGTGAATATCAACCCCCGGTGTGGGGATAGGAGGAAAAAATGGCAAAAATTAAAAAAATCAATCACGTGGCTGTTGTTGTTGCAGATATCGATGAATCCTTAAAATTCTGGCAGGATGGTCTTGGCATCAAATTGGATCATATAGAAGATGTTCCCAGCCAAAAATCCACGGTGGCTTTTTTGCCTTTGGGTGAGAGCGAAGTGGAACTGGTGAAACCCACATCCCAGGATTCCGGGGTTGCCAAATTCCTTGAGGAGCGCGGTGGAGGGATGCATCATTTGTGTTTTGAGGTGGATGACATCTCCGGTATGCTGTCTGATCTTAAGGCAAAAGGTATCCGACTTATCAATGAAGAGCCACTTACGCTGCCTGGGAGGAAAATGGCATTTGTTCATCCCAAAAGTACAGGCGGGGTGCTGGTGGAATTGTATGAAGTGACAAAATAGCAGACAGGCATAGTTGCCTGTCTGCTTGTTGCGAAATGGAGAGGGAGGATCTGATGATCCTCCTTTGGCTTTAAGCTGCTGAAACCATCTCTGATTCTTCTTTGAGGGCAACTTCAGTGCCGCGACTGATATTCACTTTGGAAAGTACGATCATTCCCACGATAAAGAACACGATAAGGGCGGCGATGCTCAAACGGGACTCATTCATGATCCTTGAGATTACCGCGAAGATTGCCGGTCCAAGGATGGACGCAAATTTTTCAAAAACGCTGAAAAAGCCATAGAATTCAGCTGATTTACTCTTGGGCATCATCCTGCCGATCATAGAGCGGGAAAGAGCCTGGCTGCCGCCCTGAACGGTGGCGACTGCTGCTCCTAGTGCCCAAAATTGCCATTCGTGATACATGAAGTAACCGACGATGGCAATGATCGAGTAAATAGTCAAACTAAGGTAGATCGATTTCTTCAATCCAAGTTTCTTTGAGAGCCAGCCAAACAGGTAGGCAAACGGGGCAGCCAGGAACTGAACCATCAAGAGCGTTCCAATAAGCGTCATGTTGCTGAACTGCAGTTCTTTCCCATATGCAGTGGCCATTGTGATGATGGTGCCAATGCCATTTGCGTAGATCCAGAAAGCCAAAAGCCCAAGGGAAAGGTCGCGGTATTTTTTCAACTCCGAGAATGTTTTGCCTAGTCGTTTGAAACTCACTGCAATCGGGCGCATTCCAGTTTCCTCAGGGTCAATCTTCCGATCGGGCTCCTTGATGCGCAGGAAAAGGGGAATGGAGAAACAGAACCACCAGATGGCAACGGTTACGAATGAAAGGCGGGTCATGAGCCCTGTGCCTAGCGAAGGAATTATGCCGGGTACAACCATGATCATGACCAGGTTCACCGCCAACAAAATACCGCCGCCTATGTACCCCATCATGTAACCTTTGGAGGACACCTGATCAATCTCGTCAGCCCGGGCAACATGGGGTAGGAGCGCGTCATAGTAAACCAGGCTGCCCGCGAATCCAATATTCGCAAAAACGAAAATAATGGATGCGACAAACCAATCGCCAGGTTGGTTGGGGATGAACAACAATGCGGTGGAGATCACACCCAAAATCATGAAGATTGCGAGAAATTTCTTCTTGGATCCACGAAAATCTGCCACTGCGCCGAGTATTGGGCTGATTACTGCGGCAATCAAGGCAGCGATGGCAGTGGTGAAGCCCCATCGGGAGGTCATCATTGCTGGTGAATCCCCGGCATTGCCGAGAGTTGCGTAGTACACCGGCAGAACGGCGGCCATCATGGTTGTTGCGAAAGAAGAATTCGCCCAGTCATACATTGTCCATGCCCGAATGTCCCGCCTGTGTTGCTTTTCTTCTACTGAAATACTCTGAGGATTTTTACTCATCTGGTGAGCCTTTCTGCGTTTGGGATATGTTTATTATACAATTCACTTCAAACTCCCCACTTCTTTTGTTTAATTGTCAAGATTTCTGATTCGTTGTGATATAATTGAAATAGAAAATCTATTCTATTCAGGTGAACATGACTCAGAACTGCATCCGCGTCGTTGGTGCAAGATCCCATAATCTAAAAAATATAACCGTGGAGATCCCGCGTGACAAGCTGGTGGTGATCACGGGCCTTTCGGGTTCCGGGAAATCTTCGCTGGCTTTTGACACGATATTTGCCGAAGGGCAGCGCCGCTATGTGGAGTCTTTATCCGCTTACGCCAGGCAATTTCTGGGGCAGATGGAAAAACCGGATGTGGATTACATTGACGGTCTTTCACCTGCAGTTTCGATCGATCAGAAAGCCACATCTCATAATCCACGCTCAACGGTAGGAACAGTAACCGAGATCTATGACTACCTGAGGTTGTTGTTTGCCCGAATAGGTATTCCCCATTGCCCGATCTGCGGCAAGGTGGTGGTCAAACAATCAGCACAGGAAATTGTAGACCGCGTTTTATCGCTGCCGGAGGGTACCAAACTGATGATCCTGGCGCCTATCGTGAGAGCGCGAAAGGGTACCTACCAGGCTGTATTTGAGGAGATACGCAAAGCTGGTTTTACCCGCGTGCGAGTCGATGGGGAAGTTTTTTCACTGGATGATGAAGTGACTTTGGACCGCTATAAAATCCACACGATTGAAGCTGTAGTAGACCGGATCGTGGTTTCGCCTTCTGAAACCACTGAAGAGCAAAGAACCTTCCTTTCAAGGCTGACTGATTCGGTTGAGACTTCGCTGAAGGTAGGGGAAGGGTACCTGACCATCCAAAATCTCTCAGTAACTCCGCCGGAAGACTTGTTCTTTTCTGAGCACCTGGCTTGCCCCGAGCACGGGATCAGCCTGCCGGAAATTGAACCAAGAACTTTTTCTTTCAATACTCCACACGGGGCATGTCCGGATTGCCAGGGTTTGGGGAACAGGCTGGAAATTGATCCTGACCTGCTCATTCCGGATCCTGATCGGACGCTCAGCGAAGGTGCAATCGCAGCGCTCGAATGGAATGGACCACGCGAACAGGGTGGGTATTACTGGCACATGGTCGAATCCGTAGCCCGGGCGCACAGGATCGATCTGAATGCCCCGGTTAAATCATTGTCCAGGGAAAATCTAAATCGAATATTATACGGGACAGGCAACGAGTCGATCAATGTGACGCTTGAAGGCAGAAATGAACGAAAGACCAGTTTTCAGACCAGTTTTGAGGGGGTTATCCCCAACCTGGAAAGACGTTACAGGGAAACCCAGTCTGAATATGTCAGAGGAAAAATCTCGGAATACATGACTGACCGACCCTGCCCGACCTGTAAGGGAGAACGGTTGCGTCCTGAAGCTCTTGCTGTGACCGTACTGGATCGAAATATCAACGAAGTGACCAAATGGTCGATCAACCGGACATTGGATTTTATCCAGAGGTTAAAAGAACCGGGAATTCTCACATCAAAAGAAACAACTATTGCAGAGACGATCCTCAAGGAAATTGATTCCAGATTAGGGTTTCTGGTGGATGTGGGTCTTGAATACCTTACATTAAGCAGGTCGGCTGGGTCCCTTTCAGGTGGAGAAGCGCAACGTATCCGACTTGCCACGCAAATCGGATCCCGCCTGATGGGAGTGCTTTATGTGCTGGATGAGCCTTCTATCGGGCTTCATCCCCGCGATAACACAAGACTGCTTGAGACTCTGAAACATTTACGGGATCTCGGTAATTCCGTTCTAGTGGTTGAGCACGATGAGGAGACCATCCGTTCTTCAGATTGGATCCTGGATCTAGGTCCCGGGGCAGGTGAGCATGGCGGGAGGGTGGTCGCTGAAGGAACCGTGGAGTCAATCCTCAATAATCCGAACAGCCTGACAGGGGCTTACCTTTCAGGACGGAAAAAAGTACCGATGCCTAAAAAGCTCCACCCAAGGAATGGCAAAGTACTGAAAGTCTTGGGGGCGCGAGCGAATAACCTGAAGAACATAGATGTTGAGATCCCTCTGGGACAATTCGTGTGTATTACAGGGGTTTCAGGCTCGGGCAAGTCAACGTTGATGGTTGATATTCTGTACAACGTGCTAGCGCGGGAATTGAACCGGGCTCATACGCAGGCAGGTGAGCATGACCGCATTGAAGGTATGGAGTATCTGGATAAAGTGATCAATATCGATCAATCTCCCATCGGTAGGTCACCACGATCAAATCCGGGAACGTACACCGGGATGTTTGATGAAATCAGAAATTTGTTTGCTGATCTACCGGACAGCAAGATGCGAGGTTATAAAGCCGGGCGCTTTTCGTTCAACGTGCATGGAGGGCGCTGCGAAGCCTGCCAGGGGCAGGGACAGCTCAGGATCGAGATGCAATTCCTGCCGGACATCTATGTTCCATGTGATGTGTGTCATGGCGCGAGATTTAACCGGGAAACCCTGCAAGTGAAATTCAAGGGATTATCGATAGCGGATGTACTGGATACAACTGTCGAAAAAGGCTTGGAGCTTTTCGGACATATTCCTTCGATCAAGAATAAATTGAAGACCCTCAATGAAGTAGGTTTGGGGTACATCAAGATCGGTCAACCCGGCACGACCCTGTCGGGTGGGGAAGCGCAACGAGTTAAGCTTGCGAAGGAGCTTTCGAGACGGGCAACCGGCAGGACATTATATGTGCTGGATGAGCCCAGCGTAGGATTGCACGCTGCAGATGTGCATATGCTGATCGATGTGCTACAAAAACTGGTAGATGCCGGAAATTCGGTTCTAATCATCGAGCACAACCTGGATATTATCAAGGTTGCAGATACAATAATCGATCTAGGCCCAGAGGGAGGGGATAAGGGAGGTCAACTCATCGGCATTGGCACCCCCCACCAGATCTGTGAGATTCATGAATCTTACACAGGTCAGTTTCTTAAAGATTACTTGAAATTGCACAAGCAATAAGAACAACCGCTCAAAAGGGCGGTTGTTTTTAGCTTTTAATCTGTTACACCAAGTTTTTCGCAATAAATCTTTATTGCATCAAAAAAAAACAGGGGAAGATCAGGATCGACTTTTTCGTAAAAGGCGCGGAACCTGGGATCATCCATGTAAGTATGCCCCAGCCCTAACAGAATCTGAGGAGTGCAGTTGTAGAAGAAGTTGATATATTGCCTCCAATCATCCACCAGCGACTGAACTTTGGCAGAATCAGGGTTTTCGCTCAAGGCATCCCTGAGTGCCAGGGTGATTTCTTCACCTTTTTTGAGAAACTTTTCTTTTTCGACCGGGGTTAGCGATTTCCAACGCTTGTTTGATTCCCTGACAATATCTGCCCCCCATCTCTCGGCCGCTTCTTTTTCGTAAATTGCCTGCTGTTCATCGGAAAATCCGGTGAAATATTCATTGTCATTCATTTTTCGTTTTCCTTTCATTTGATCCAATGTATCCTCAATTGTTTGGATGAGTTGCTTAGTGCTCTCAAGTTTCGAATGCAATGCAAGGTGATGTTGCTGCAGGGCATCCTGATAATCGAAATCGGGGTTATCGAGGATGTTTTTTATAGAATCCAGGTCAAATCCCATTTCCTTGTAAAAAAGTATTTGCTGCAAACGGTAGATGGCAGATTGGTCATAAAACCTGTAGTTATTGCCTGCCTGGCGTGGAGGGACAAGCAACCCTATCTTGTCGTAATGGTGCAGGGTGCGCACACTGATATTTGCACTTCTTGCCAACTGGCGAATGCTGATCTGCTTTTGGTCAACCATGTGACCAGTATAAACTATGACGTTACGTTAAAGTCAAGGGAAAATTATGTATGTTTTTGGTTCTCATACCAGGATCTAAGTTCTTCGGAGGCTTTGAGTCGTGGAAAAACCTTTTCTAGGTTTACAGAATCTTCGTAAACCAAAGTTGAAATTCTGGATAGATCTGTAATTCTGTTTTGAATTTGAATTTTTTCCTGCAAGTGGAAGGGGTAGCCATAATCTGGAGTTAGTAGATGAATTCTCGACATACCATAACACGATAACAGGGTTGCGCTCAAAACCGCCTGGAAAAGGAATATTTTGTGAAGGTGATCCGGTAGGCACTCTATAACAAACCGGGAGTTTGTGGCAAGTTCCTTTAGATTCTGAAGGGTTCTTTGCAATACACCCAATTGTGGATTGATACTGAAACAATGGGTATTAAAATATGGCAAGATCGACTTTTCGTCAACAAAGGATTCTACGGTTTCGGTCTGGGTGGGGGTTTTACATTGATCAAAAATACCCTGCCAAAAACTATCGAGCGGGGATTGGGATGGCTGTCCGATGTTTTGGATGTGCACAGGTCGAAAAGCACCAATTTTTTCTCTTGTGAGAGCAAATTCACCTGGTTCTTGGAGTACGAGGCACATCGGATCGATCCAGATTAGCGTATCTGCCTGATTTTCCAACATTAACTCGGCTTGTGCCCATGCCTCCACTTTGCTGGCGAAAAAGTAAGGCGCGTTCGATGGATATCCAGTTAGTGGAATTTGACGTGTCTTGCCGGATGAATCGTGGATGGCGTTGGTAGTATTTGAAAAGGATGAATACACAACGAATTCCGAATTCCGGTATCTGCCGGCAAATTGACGGACACTGCTGACCAATAGTTGAGCGCATCTGTACTCATTCTCGTCAGTTACCAGTGTGGCAAATATCACTCTATCCTCCCTTTAATAGCAAATCCAGCCTGAAACTCAGGCTGGATCTATCTTGTCTATTTGGTTTGCAAATTCCCGCGGCCAACACCCATATAGGTGAAGCCGAGATCTTTCATGCTTTTAGCATCCCAAAGGTTGCGCCCATCCAGGATTACAGGCTGGTTCATCAATTCTTTAATTTTTCCGAAATCCAATTGTTTGAACTCATTCCATTCCGTTGCAAGGATGAGAGCGTCTGCTTTTTCAGCCACTTGATAGGGATTTTCGCAGAGGGTGACATTCTTCAAGGTTTTGGAGGCATTTTCCATCGCCTGGGGATCATACGCCCGAATGTGGGCACCTTCATTCTGAAGCAGATGGATGATCTCTATCGCTGCGGCATCCCGGATATCATCTGTATTTGGTTTAAAAGAGATTCCAAGGATCCCAATGGTCTTGTCATTCAGCGAACGCAGGGCTTTACGTAATTTCATAATAGCCCGACGGCGCTGATTTCGGTTGATCTCCATTACTGCCTGCAGCATCTGCGGCTGAGTGCCATGCAGAACAGCCATATGCTCCAAGGCTTTAACATCCTTCGGGAAACAGGACCCGCCCCAACCAAGGCCAGCATCGAGGAATGCATGACCGATGCGTTTGTCATATCCCATACCGAGGGCAACCTCCTTAACATCAGCGCCGAGCTCTTCGCACATATTTCCGATTTCATTAATGAAGGAGATGCGGGTGGCAAGAAACGCATTACTGGCATACTTGATCATTTCTGCCGTGCGAAGGTCTGTGACCATGATCGTACAACGCAGGGGTTGATAAAGGATTGCAACGTGGTTGGCGGCTTCAGGGTCTTCAGAGCCAAGTACCACCCGATCCGGATTCATGAAGTCGTTAATTGCCGAACCTTCGCGCAGGAATTCAGGATTGGATACAACTGAGAAATCAAGAGGTTTCCCTGCTCGGCGTTTGTTGATTACCTCTGCGACCCAGTCTCCGGTGCCGACCGGGACAGTGGATTTATTGATCACCAGGATCGGATGTTCCACCAGGTCAGCGATTCTCTCGGCTGCCTGCCGGACATACTGAAGGTCAGCTTCCCCGTCATTTCCTGAAGGGGTTCCGACTGCGATGAATGCATATTCGGCGTCTTTTAGAGCATCCTGGTAACTCATGGTGAATGTCAGACGGCCAGCTTGGACGTTCTGCTTGACAAGTTGTTCAAGCCCTGGTTCATAAATGGGCATGATACCGTTTTTCAGGTTGTTCACCCGATTTGGATCAACATCCAAACAATAGACATTATTGCCAAGGTCGGCAAAACACGTCCCTGTCACTAATCCGACATATCCAGTTCCGATCACGCAGATTTTGCTCATGTTTGCTCCCGGTTGTGTGACTTCCGGCTAATTTTACCATGTCAAACATCGTCCGTTTTTATTAACACCAACCGGCTTGTATAATATTAAGTGTATAAGTATGAAGGAGGATCCAATGACCGCAAAATTGATAGATGGGAAAGCAACCGCTGATGAGATCCGGGCTGAGGTTGCACAAGTTGTTAGAGCCCGAGTGGAAAGCGGAAAAGCCAAACCTGGGTTGGCGACTGTATTGATCGGTGAGAACCCTGCCTCTCAAACTTATGTCCGGTCAAAACAAAAAGCCTGTGCTGAGGTAGGCATCGAGTCATTTGGTTTCGATCTCCCAGCAGATACTCCACAGGGAGATGTGGAAAAACTGATCAAACAATTGAATGCTGATCCGAAAGTGAATGGTATCCTGGTACAACTTCCTCTGCCAGCCGGCTTAGATGAGCAGAAAGTCCTTGCGGAAATATCTATTGAAAAAGATGTGGATGGTTTCCATCCCATCAACATTGGCAGGCTAGCCCAAAAAGGGCGCGACCCCTTGTTTGTTCCGTGCACGCCAGCTGGATGCATGTATTTGTTGCAGAAGGAATTAGGCTCACTGCAAGGAGCAAATGCAGTGGTATTGGGAAGGTCAAATATTGTTGGCATGCCCACCGCGCTTTTGCTTGTCCGGGCTGATGCCACCGTAACGATCTGCCATTCAAAATCACATGACCTGCCCGGAATTGTCAGAAAAGCCGATATCCTCATTGCCGCGGTAGGTAGAGCAGAAATGGTTCGAGGAGAATGGATAAAACCTGGAGCAGTAATTATTGATGTAGGAATTAATCGGAAAGAGGACAGCACAAGACCAAAAGGGTATCGATTGGTGGGAGATGTGGCATTCGATGAAGCCGTTGAAGTTGCAGGCGCGATCACACCCGTTCCGGGGGGCGTTGGCCCGATGACGATCGCGATGCTCCTTAAGAGCACTTTAAGGGCAGCTGAGCTTAAAGATTAGTAATTTGTCAGACAAATTGACAATTCGGGTTAATTTCGATACACTAGAGCGTGGATTTGTCTGACAAATCTTATGCTTTGGTTATAATCAAAATCAGGATGGATGATGAGCACACTTCTGGTAAAGCATGCAACTTTATTGGTAACAATGGATAACCTCCGCAGGGAAATCCCTGATGGCGGTTTTTTTGTTAAGGATGGTTTCATCCTTCAGGTCGGAAAAACGGAAGAATTACCGAAAACTGCTGATGAGGTTGTAAATGCTTCGGGGTACGTGATCATTCCCGGACTAGTCAATACCCACCACCATTTTTACCAGACGTTGACCCGGGCGGTACCAGCCGCGCAAAACGCCAACCTGTTCAATTGGCTGAAGACACTTTATCCGATTTGGGCGCGGATCAATCCAGAGGATATCCGGATCTCTACACAGACTGCCCTTGCAGAGCTAGCCCTTTCAGGATGCACCACTGCTTCTGATCACCTATACCTGTTCCCTAATGGTTCAACCCTGGATGACGAGATCGAAGCATCAAAAATCATCGGGATGCGACTGCATGCATCCCGCGGTTCCATGAGCCTGGGTGAAAGTAAGGGAGGTCTGCCCCCGGATTCAGTAGTTGATAGTGAAGAGAAGATCCTGGCAGACAGTGAACGGTTGATCAAGCGATATCACCAGTCAGAACCGGGTGCAATGGTACAAATCGTCCTCGCACCTTGCTCACCATTTAGCGTGACAGGCGAATTGATGAAGGAAAGTGCGGAATTGGCAAGAAAATATGGCGTCCAACTGCACACCCATCTCGCTGAAACCCAGGATGAAGAAGAGTTCTGTCTGCAGAAATTTGGATACCGCCCGGTGGCATACATGCAATCGGTGGATTGGATTGGGAAAGATGTGTGGTTTGCCCATTCAGTCCACGTCTCGCAAAAGGAAGTAGAACTTTATGCCCGCGAAGGCTGCGGTGTTGCGCATTGTCCCTCATCGAATATGCGGCTGGCTTCGGGAATCGCTCCGTTACAAAGTTTAGTAAAAGCAGGAGTTAAGGTGGGACTGGGCGTGGATGGTTCAGCCAGCAATGACGGATCTCATATGCTCGCTGAAGTCCGGCAGGCGATGCTGCTTGCCCGTTTGAAGGCAGGCTTGGATGGAGCCTCGCTATCATCGATGGGTGGAGATATTTTGACTGCAAGACAAGCGTTGGAACTTGGAACCCGCGGCGGTGCTGCCGTTTTAGGAAGACAGGATATTGGCTCAATTGAAACCGGGAAATGTGCCGATTTCGTTGGGTTTGATCTGAACCGCCTGGAATTCTCCGGTGCATTACATGATCCTTTGGCTGCGCTGGTTTTCTGCCAGCCGGTGGGTGTTGATCTAAGTTATGTCCATGGAAAGGCGATCGTGAAGGACCGGCAGCTGCTGGGACTTGATATTACGGCACATGTGAAGAAACATAACCAGGCAGCCAAGCGTTTGTTGGAAGGGTAGGGAAAGAGAGAAATTCATGGGAATGGATTCTTTTTGGCTTCAGAATTCTCGCGAACTGGTCGATTGCGCCATGGGGCGTATTCCGGCTTATCTTGTGATCAAAAACGGAAGATGGGTGTGTGTACAGACCGGGGAGATCATTCCTAATATTGACATTGCCATTCGGGGCGGACGAATCGCATATGTGGGCGAGAATGCTGATTTTGCTATCAGCGGTCAGACCAAGGTCATTGATGCCGAGGGGAGATTCCTTGTACCCGGCTTGCTCGATGCTCATATGCATGTGGAATCGGGTATGGTGACGGTAACAGAATTCGTCAGAGCGGTTGTTCCGCACGGGACCACCGGTATGTTCATTGATCCGCATGAAATTGCAAATGTTTTTGGTTTGCGGGGCGTTAGGTTAATGGTGGATGATGCTGCCGTCCAACCGATCCATGTTTTTGTCCAGATGCCATCCTGCGTTCCATCTGCACCGGGTCTTGAAACACCCGGCGCGGTGCTGGGGCCTTCAGAAGTGGCTGAGTCAATGACGTGGCCAGGGATCATCGGCCTGGGAGAGATGATGAATTTCCCGGGAGTGGCGAGCGGTGATGATAAAGTTCACGCAGTGATGACAGCTGCCCGGAATGCCCGAAAGATCATTGGTGGCCATTATGCATCCCCCGACCTGGGTAGGCCCTTTGCAGGTTATGTGGCAGGAGGGGCTCAGGACGATCACGAAGGCACCCGGCTTGAAGACGCTGTTGCCAGGGCGAGACAAGGTATGAAGGTAATGCTGCGTTACGGATCTGCATGGCAGGACGTGGCAAGCCAGGTAAAAGCAATCACAGAGCTTGGACTCTCATCGCGGGGTTTCGTACTCTGTACCGACGACTCGCAGGCTGAAACCATTCACCGTGAAGGACACATGGACAGGGTTGTGCGCCATGCCATTAGCGAAGGACTGGACCCGATGACTGCCATTCAGATGGCAACGATCAATACAGCTGAATACTTCGGCGTTTCACGAGAAATTGGAATGATTGCACCGGGGCGACATGCTGATGTCCTTTTGGTTGATGATCTGGAGACATTGGCGATCCGCAATGTAATCGCCAATGGAAAAGAGATATCAAGAGACGGTAACTGGTTGATTGATCTTCCCAGAATTACCTATCCGGAATGGGCAAAACATTCGGTGCATTTGCGAAGTCCGTTGGAGGTTTCGGATTTTGTCATCTCCACCGGTAAGGACAAACAGGTTACTGCAAATGTAATCGGTATTATTGAAAACCAGGCACCCACCCGGCATTTGAGGATTCCGATAACTCCGAGGGATGGGCAGGTGAAACAGGATATAAATCAGGATATTGCGAAAATTGCGGTGGTTGAGCGGCATCATGCCACAGGCAGAGTGCAGACCGCCCTGTTACAGGGTTTTGGGTTCAGTATTCCCTGCGCTGTGGCTACAACTGTGGCGCATGATTGTCACCAGATGGTTGTTACTGGGACTACAGATGAGGATATGGTATTTGCCGCAAATGAATTGGCGAATATGGGTGGTGGTCAAATCGTGGTCAGTCAGGGAAAAATTCTCGGAAAGATTGAATTACCGGTGGCGGGATTGATGTCCAATGAAACTGCCGAAAAAGTTGCTGAGCAAGCCAGGAGTGTACTTGCGGGGTTCAAACATTGTGGCTGTATGATCAATAATCCGAACATGCAGTTAAGTTTATTGGCGTTGGTTGTGATCCCCGAATTGCGGATTACAGACCTAGGACTTGTGGATGTGACCAATTTTGATTTCATACCGGTTACTGAGCCCGATCAGCAAAGAAAATAAGGTGTAGATGAGCGAAATAAAACAAAAAAACATGAAATCAGCCCGTCATCCTTACCAGATGCTTCAAAGTGAATTGGCTAAGCTGATCGAGAGTACTCCTGAAGGCGGGAAGCTGCCACCTGAACCTGAACTGGCGCGTATGTTGGGGGTGTCCCGGGCGACGCTTCGTGAAGGAATGCGATCCTTTGAAGGACAGGGATTGATCCGGCGGCGACAAGGCGTAGGTACCTTCGTTGTTCGGCAAGCCAAGGTTATTGAAAGTGGATTGGAAGTTCTAGAGAGCATCGAACGCAAAGCCAACAGGATCGGATTAAAAGTATCTATGGGGGAGTTGGAAGTTACGGAAGTCATCGCGAAGGTGGATGAGGCAGAGAAACTTCAGGTAGAAGAAGGCACACGTTTGATCAGCGTGTCCCGGGTGATCTATACGGATGGAAGACCTGTAGCATATTTGACAGACATACTTCCTCCAGGGATCCTGGCAGAGGGTGACTTAAAGACCGGGTTTACCGGATCCGTGTTGGATTTTTTGTTAACGAATAATAAAATGAAACTGGACCGATCGTTTACAGATATTCAAGCTGTAGCAGCTCCATCCTCAATTTCAAAAAAACTTGAAATTCAACGGGGGGATGTACTCCTCTTCTTTTCGGCAAGGTTATATAGCGATGGAGGGGAGATCGTTGATTTCTCGAACAGCTATTTTCTACCCGGATACTTTCGATTCCATGTTGTCCGGCGGGTGGCAAATTATGAGCATTAATTGGCGAAAGCCAAAAGAGTGGCAATTTTTTAAGTTTGTCCAGAGGCAAGATTCAAGTAAAACCTGAGGAGGTTATATGCGCAGTTTTGCTGGTCGGGATATTCTATCGCTCAAGGAATTTGAAAGGGAAGAGTTTTTCCACGTATTTGATGTCGCGGATGAAATGGCACCCATTGCGAAGAGCCGCCGGAATTCGGATCTATTGGCTGAAAAAACACTTGTAACGGCTTTTTATCAACCCAGCACCCGCACCCGACTGGCTCATGAAGCTGCCATGCATCGTCTAGGAGGGCACGTTACCGGGTTTTCGGATGCAAAAATGACCCGGGCTGGCGATTTCTACCAGGAATCGATAAAAGATACAGTTAAAATGCTCGAGTACTATGGTGATGTCATCGTAATGCGCCACTTTCAACAAGGCGCACCGCACGAAGCGGCAAAATGGGCTTCGATACCGATCATTAATGGCGGGGATGGATGGGGCGAACATCCGACCCAGATCCTGACTGATCTTTATACAGTCCTGACGGAGAAAGGGACAATTGACGGATTGCACTGGCTGGCAGTCGGGGACATGCGAATGCGAACGATGCATTCGCTAGGGTATGCTCTTTCACAATTTGATTGTCCTCTGACAATGGTTTCGCCTCCAGATATGTCCCCTACCGAAGAATTTAAGGCTGAACTAACCCAGTTTGGTGTTAAATTTGATGAAGTTGAACATGTGGAACAAGCAATTGCAAAAGCTGATGTAATTCTTGTAGAACCGGTGGTACAACCTGATTACACCAAGTCACGCCAGGAAGCGTCTTCCGATAAGGGACTGACACCGGCAAATTACAAGATTACCCGTGAATTGTTGACCAAAAAAGCAAAATCGGATGCCATCCTTTTACATTCCCTTCCGCGGATGGATGAAATCCCAACTGACGTCGACATCACACATTGGTCAAGGTATTGGCAGGAAGCTTTCAATGGCGTGGTAATGCGAATGGCGTTACTCGCCCTTGTGCTTGGAAAAATGGAGTAAAAGGAGAAGAAATGCAAACGTTTTTACATGGTCGTGATCTAATTGGAGACCTTGATTTCTCTAAAGAAGAAGTCGAAACCGTGCTGGACGTGGCGTTTGATCTAAAACGCAAACGGGCATTAAATGAACTTACTCCCTACCTGAGGGATAAAGTTCTAGCAATGCTGTTCTTTTTTAGCAGCACTCGCACCCGTGGATCGTTCGAGGCCGGCATGGCTCACCTGGGTGGACATGCAGCGTTCATCGAATCTCGAACAACCCAGATCTCTCATGGAGATACCCCCAAAGAAATCGGGGAAATTTTCGGGCGATATTTTGATGGGATCTCGATTCGGCATGTAGATTGGCAAATTGGAAACAAGTACATGAATGATGTTGCCAAAGCCTCTAGGGTTCCCGTGCTCAATATGCAATGCGATGTCTATCATCCTTTCCAATGCCTTGCGGATTTGATGACAATTATGGAGAAAAAAGGACGAGATCTGCGCAAAAAGAAGATGGTCATCTCTTGGGCGTATGCCGCCTCTTACCAGAAGCCGATCTCGGTACCCCAGTCACTGGCAATCCAAATGCCGCGCTTTGGCATGGATATCGTACTGGCGCATCCGCCTGAATTTAAGTTAATGCCCGAGATCATGGACGCTGCATATGAACAGGCTCGAAAATTCGGAGTAGGATTTGATGTGGTCGAAGATATGGATGAAGGGTTCAAGGATGCGGATGTTGTTTATGCAAAATCCTGGGGCGCTCTGGTTCATACCTCCGACCCGGAAGAAGGTGCGAAGATCATCAAGAAATATGAGAGTTGGATCACTGATGAACGGCGCATGAAACTGGCTAAACCGGATGCCATTTATATGCACCCGCTCCCCGCTGACCGGAATATTGAAGTCACAGATGGTGTGATGGATGGTCCTCAATCTGTTGTTTACGATGAAGCTGAAAACCGCATGCATGTTCAGGAAGCGGTGATGGCTTTAACAATGTAATTTAAATTTTTCTAGAAAAGGATACAGAGCAAATGGCAAAGAAATTAGCAGTAGTAGCAGTAGGTGGCAATTCCTTAATCCTTGATCCAAAAAAGGTTACCGTTGAGGACCAGTATATTGCAGCAGCTGAAACCTCGAAGCACATTGCAGATATGATCGAAGCCGGGTGGGATGTGGCTATTGGGCATGGTAATGGTCCCCAGGTGGGTTTCATTCTGCGCCGATCTGAGATCGCGGCGAAATACGAAGGAATGCATGAAGTTCCATTGGATGTATGCGGAGCTGATAGCCAGGGAGCTATTGGTTATGCTCTTCAGCAAACTTTGCAGAATGAACTGATCCAACGCGGGATCAAAAAACCTGTTACCACGGTGGTAACCCAGGTGAAGGTTGATAAAAATGACAAAGCATTTCAGAATCCAACCAAGCCTATCGGCGGGTTCATGGATGAAGCTGAAGCCAAGCATCGTCAGAAGGATTTGGGATGGAATGTGGTTGAGGATGCGGGACGCGGGTGGCGCAGAGTTGTTGCTTCCCCTCTTCCCATGGAAGTTGTTGAAATCGAATCTGTACGGACGTTGATTGCAGCTGGAACTGTTGTAATTACTGTTGGCGGTGGCGGCATCCCTGTGATCGATGATGGAAAGGGTGGCTGCGTAGGCACGGCTGCTGTGATCGATAAGGATTTTGCGAGCAGTTTGTTAGCCCGATTGATCAACGCGGATCTTTTTGTTATTTCTACTGCGGTTGAGAAGGTTGCGATCAACTATGGCAAACCAAACGAAAAATGGCTTGATAAGATGACCCTTGCTGAAGCTAAAGCCTACCTGGCTGAGGGAATCCATTTTGCCAAGGGTTCGATGGCTCCCAAGATCCAGGCTATCATTATGTATCTGGAAAACGGCGGCAAGGAAGCGCTTATCACAAACCCGGAGAACATCGGACGGGCATTGCGGGGTGAAACCGGCACGAGAGTAGTAAGAGAATAATTCGAAGACGGGGCTTTACTTAAAAAAAGGGTAAAGCCCCTGAATTTTTAAGGTTAATATGGCTTTTTTTAGAAACAAAATAATTTGATTGTTGTACAATATTAAAGTTATTTCATATGTTCTTCTGATCGGCAATGTCCCTTAACGAATAGAGCTAGCGTCTTCATGAAAGGAGGTGAAAAGTTCCCCAACTGGTCTTTTACTTCCAAGAAATGTCGCGTTAATTAAGAAATCGTTTTTCATTCCCAAGGAGGAGAACCTATGTTATCAAAACGTTTGTGGCTGATCGTAAGTGTTTTGCTGGTGGCAGTATTGGTTCTGTCTGCATGTGCCAAACCAGCTGATACCACTGCAAAACCGCTGACAGTCGGTTTACTGCTTGTTGGACCTGCGAACGACGCAGGTTGGAGCCAGGCACATTATGATTCGATGGCTTATGTGAAGGAAAAATTACCCGGAACAGAACTGCTTTATCTTGAAAATGTCTATACGGGTTCATCTGCCCATACCCAGACACCGGCTGAATTAGCTGCTGATATGGCCACTAAGGGAGCCAAAGTAGTCATCTTCAATTCGGATGATCAAAAGGACAATGCAATCAAGTTTGCCCAGGAGCATCCGGAGGTTTTTGTCATCCATGCTTCTGGTGACAGTGCCTGGAAAGAGGGCAAGAATTATGTCGATCTTCCGAACCTGAAGAATATCATGGGTCGGATGGAATATGGCAAGATGATCGCCGGATGTGCTGCAGCGCTAACCACTCAGACAGGAAAAATTGGTTTCCTTGGTCCATTGATCAATGATGAAACACGCCGTTTTGCCGCATCCTCTTACCTTGGCGCCAAATACTGCTGGACCGAATACCTGGGGAAGGATCCGGCGGAACTTGAATTTAAAGTGACCTGGATTGGTTTCTGGTTCAACATCCCCGGTGTCACCCTTGACCCAACACAGGTTGCCGATGATTTCTACAACACCGGTTATGACGTTGTGATCAGTTCCATTGATACAACCGAAGCCCTAACAGAAGCCAAAAAACTGACCGCAGATGGCAAAAAGGTTTGGGCTATCCCCTATGATTACAGCGGCGCCTGCCAGGGCGCGGATGATGTGTGCCTTGGAGTTGAGTACTTCAACTGGGGTCCTTCCTACGTGGAAGCCATAAAATCAGCCCAGGATGGAACCTGGAAATCCTCATTTGAATTTGTGGGTCCGGATTGGAAGGATATTAACAATAAGGACACCTCAGCAATTGGCTTTAATAAAGGCGGAGCATTATCTGCTGAGAATTCAGCCACAATTGATAAATTCATTAAAGCATTAGGCGATGGTTTGAATCTCTGGACAGGTCCCATCAAGTTGCAGGATGGAAGTGTTTACCTGGCCGATGGAGTAGTTGGAACAGATCTGCAGGTCTGGTATCTGCCGCAACTACTGGAAGGTATGGAAGGACAAAGCGAGTAAACAATGCGGTTACGTGGGGGAAGGGCTAACCTTCCCCCACGTTTTTTTACATCGAGGAATAGCGCTTGAAAATCACATTCCAAAATATCAATAAGCATTTTGGTAAGGTTCATGCCAACAACAATATTTGCCTGACAATCCCTTCTGGAACGATCATGGGGATCCTGGGGGAAAATGGGGCTGGTAAAAGTACTTTAATGAAGATACTTACCGGTTTTTACCAGGCAGATGCAGGTGAAATCCTTTTAGATGATAAAGTGGTGAGAATTTCCTCCCCAGAAGATGCGGTAAAACTGGGGGTTGGAATGCTGCATCAGGACCCGCTGGATTTCCCTCCAATGAAGGTTATCGACAACTTCCTGGTAGGCAGTAGGACTGCGATTTTCCCGAATAAGACCGAAATTGCCAGGGAAATATCCAGGTTATCAAATGAATTCGA
Source organism: uncultured Anaerolinea sp. (assembly GCA_964557895.1). Lineage (GTDB taxonomy): Bacteria > Chloroflexota > Anaerolineae > Anaerolineales > Anaerolineaceae > UBA6107. The sequence continues at coordinate 145,522 of CAZLBG010000001.1, read as the reverse complement.
TTTCCAAATAAATCCAGAAACTTACATTGAGACAATGACAGTAGGTGAAAGACAACAACTGGAGATACTGCGATTATTGTGGATGGGGGTCAAGGTTCTGATACTTGACGAACCAACCACTGGGATCAGTGCAAATCAAAAACAAAAATTATTCGCCACGCTTGTCAAGCTGGCAGAACAGGGCCTTACCGTCATCTTTGTATCTCATAAATTGGAAGAAGTGGAACAACTGTGCAGCAAGGTGGCTGTTTTCAGGCAGGGGCAGGTAGTAGGTGAGGTTAATCCTCCTTACAGTACTCCCAGGTTTGTTTTTCTGATGTTTGGAAAATCCGTCGAGGTTGGAGAGAAAGAAACCTTTTGCACAAGTGACCCCGTTATCAAGTTAGACAAAATCGGGTTGGAGGATTACCGTCTCCGCTTGCGAGACATAACAATGAATATCAATAATGGAGAGATCATTGGGTTGGCAGGGATGGAAGGATCCGGTCAACGGTTATTCCTTCGCATGCTTGCCGGGCTGGTTCGACCTGTTAACGGAACGATCCTGTTTAGTGGGTCCAATTTTACCGGTAAAACTTATCCCGTTTTCCAGAAGGCTGGTGTTGCTTATTTACCCGCTTCCAGGCTGGAAGAGGGTTTGATCTCAGGCATGTCATTAACTGAGCATTTTATTCTTTCAGAAGAACATAATGAACTATTCGTGAATCTGCGAAACGCGATGGAATTAACCGAGGAGAGAATCAAGGGGTTCTATATCAAGGGAACTCCTTCAAGCCAGATCGAGCAATTATCTGGTGGAAACCAGCAGCGAGCGTTATTGGCTCTCCTTCGGAGACAGCTACGGTTGATCTTGATGGAACACCCAACACGCGGACTTGATATTGAGTCAGCCATCTGGATATGGTCAAAAATGAAGGAACGATGCAAAGACTGCACTAGTATCGTGTTTACTTCCTCGGATCTGGATGAGATTATTCAATACAGTGACCGAATACTGGTCTTTTTTGGAGGGGCAGTATCCAAGCCGATCGATGCGACTAATACATCGGTGGAAGAACTTGGGCAGTTAATTGGAGGTAAGGGATGGTAAACATCAATCAAGGAGAATCTGGATGCCAGTAGAACCACAGACGCGTCAATCTCCTTCCATTTTTAAAAAGAGTACCTGGATCGATTTCGGCATCCGGTTTTCCGCGGTTATCCTGGCTCTTGTTTTTACATCGATAATCCTCGGAATTGCCAAAGCTCAGCCGCTTGAGGCTTTTAATAGCATCCTCAAGGGAGCGTTTGGATCTACCATCAAATTTACATCAGTGGTCGCTTCCTGGGTTCCCCTAGTAATCGCGACTTCAGGCTTGTTATTCACCTTCACTGCCGGTTTGTGGAATATCGGTATGGAAGGGCAGATCATCACGGGAGCTGTTTTCACTGTTGGTGCGTTTCGTTTACTGGATGGTACAGGTCTTGATCCGAATATCGTAGTTTTGCTGGCCTTTATCGCTGGAGCGGCGGGGGGTATTACCTGGGCTCTGCTTCCTGGATTGATGAAAATATATGGAGGGGTCAACGAGATCTTTGGCGGGCTGGGACTGAATTTTGTGGCAAAAACGATTGCGATCTGGCTAATCTTTGGCCCCTGGAAAAGACCCGGGGTGGCGTCAGGAAGCGGAACGGAATGGATAGATGTAAAATTCAGGCTACCTTATTTGGAAGGGACAAACCTGAGCCTGACGATCCTGATCATCGCAATAATTATCGTGCTTTTTACTGCAATCATGCTTAAAGGCACCCATTTTGGATTGCGATTGAAAGCAATTGGGAAAAATGATAAAGCGGCTTACCTACTGGGGATACCAACAACCCGATATTTCCTGTTGGCATTTGGACTGTGTGGTCTATTTGCAGGTATTGCTGGGGCGATTCTGGTCACCTCAAAGCAATATAGCCTTATTCCAGATGCCGGTTTTGGATATGGATTCCTTGGACTTCTGGTAGCGATGCTTGTTAACTATCATGCTATCTGGGCACCAATCGTAGCCATTTTCTTTGCTGCGCTGAGCATCGGCAATACCGAACTTCAGTACATCGGGTTGAACTCCTATTTTGCCGGGGTATTGCAAGGGTTCCTGGTTTTATTCGTTGTATTGGTTGATGGTATTCGAAAACGCCTGCTAAAGAAGCGATAGGAGAAACATCAATGGAATTGGCAATCCTGACTACTTTGGCTGGAATCGTTGAATATGCAGTACCAGTTTTATTTGCTGCAATTGGTGAAAATATCACTGAGAAAGCCGGAATAACGAACCTCTCAGTGAATGGAACGATCATATTGGCTGCTATGGGTGGGTTTGTGGCTGCATTAACCACCGATAGCATCCTGCTTGGTTTTATCGCAGGGGCGTTAATTGGCGCAACAGTAGCTGCAATCGTTGCTTTCAGCAGTATTACACTACAGCAATCTCAGGTGGCAATCGGTTTTATCCTGGCGTTGTTGTGCAGAGACCTGGCATATTTCCTTGGAGCACCCTACACAAATAAGCCCGGAATTTTTCTGTCAAAAGTACCTATACCTGGTCTGGTGGATATCCCGGTTATTGGACCAATCCTGTTCAACCATTCCCTCGTCGTTTATGCATCCTACCTCTTTATCATTGTTGCATATCTGTTCATGTTCAAAACTCGTCCCGGTCTGATGCTCCAGGGAATTGGAGAGAGACCGGCGGCAGCGTTTGCCCGGGGAGCGAATGTTAAAGGATTGCGGTATCTTTATACAATTCTCGGGGGAGCCCTGGTAGGATTGGCAGGTCCGATGTATTCGTTGGCAGTGAAAATCGGCTGGGCGGGACAGTTATCAGGGTTAGACGGTATCGGTTGGATAGCTCTGGCGATCACAATATTTGGTGGTTGGAATCCTATTAAAGTAGCTTTTGGAGCATATTTGTTTGGCGGATTACAACAGCTCGGAATAACGCTACAATCCACAACGGATATTCCTATCCAGATTTTGCAAGCAGCCCCGTTCCCCCTGATGATTTTTACTTTACTGCTGGTAAATGTTGGAAGAGCAGAATGGGTTGAACGCGAACTGGCTGCCATGCCAGAAAGACCTAGAAAAATACTCTCAAAAATCCTCAGGGCTTTACGAACTTCACCACCCGCTTCGCTAGGTGTTCCGTTTGAAAATGAATAAAGGAGAAATCTGTGGCTCTATTTAAAGGATACAGTTGTTCGATCTGTCACACTGATTTTAATCCAGATTCAGTACTCTATACCTGTTCCCAATGCGGCGGAAATCTGGATGTGGTATTGGATTATGAGAGGATAAGATCAAAATACCAAAAAGACGATCTGATCGTCAGGACAGAAGATTCCTTATGGAAATACCTGCCACTGTTACCAGTGAGTGATCCGGGCGGAGAAGGAACTCCATTTAGAGTCGCCGGGTGGACGCCGCTTTACAATCCTGCCGGGATTAAGAAAATGTTAGGTTTGAATGCACTCTGGATAAAGGATGAAGGTAAGAATCCGACGGCATCTTTTAAGGATCGGGCATCCTCTGTGGTAGTGGCACGCTGCAGGGAGCTCAATGCTGAAATTGTTGTTACTGCTTCGACCGGCAATGCAGGTGCGGCATTGGCAGGGATGGCAGCAGCAGTGGGGCAGAAGTGCATCATTTTTGCCCCTAAAACTGCCCCGCCGGCAAAAGTTGCCCAGTTGCTCGTATATGGTGCAAAGGTGATCCTGGTTGATGGTAACTACGACTCTGCCTTTGACCTGACCATAGAAGCCTCAAAGGAATTTGGGTGGTATTGCCGGAATACAGGTTACAATCCTTTTACGGCTGAAGGAAAAAAAACTGCGGCATTTGAGATATGGGAGCAGGTTATCACTCATCTTCCAGAGAGCACCAAACCCTTGTGCGTATTTGTTTCTGTTGGAGATGGCAATATCATTTCTGGTATCCATAAAGGTTTCAAGGATTTGGTCGCACTAGGCTGGATGAACAAGATGCCCCGATTATTTGGTATCCAGGCTGAAAAATCTGCCGCCATTGCCAATGCGTATTTTGCAAACACTGAAACGATTACCCCCGTTGAGTCCACAACTCTGGCGGATTCGATCAGTGTGGATCTACCAAGAGACGGAGTACGAGCTGTAAGGGCAGCCAGGGAAACCAACGGGCAATATTTAACAGTAACGGATGATCAGATCATTGCGGCTATTGGGGAACAGGGAAAATTCGGGATTTTTACCGAACCAGCAGGGGCAACTGCATACGCCGGGTTGAAAAAAGCGGTCGAACTCAATATAATTCAGCAGGAAGACCCGGTGATTGTGGTTAACACCGGAAATGGACTAAAGGATATCAAAGCTGCGATGATGGCTGTGACTCCTGCACCGATAATTGAGCCGACAATGAGTTCTTTGAAAAAACACTTAAAGATTTGAAAGGCTTTTCTTGATGAAACCTGTATTTTCGATCATTGCACCAATTTTTAATGAAACAGAAAGTCTTCACGAACTACAGCGCAGGATTACAGAGGTGATGGATTCAGCGGGTGAAGACTGGGAGTTGGTTCTGGTGGATGATGGTTCAACCGACGGATCCACTGAGATGATTCGCGAATTAGCAACCAATGACTCACATATCCGGCCAGTGATTTTTGCGCGAAATTTTGGTCATCAGATCGCTGTAACAGCTGGAATGGATTATTCCAGAGGGGATGCGGTAATTATCATAGACGCAGATCTGCAGGATCCGCCGGAAGTAATTCTCGAACTCATCGCAAAATGGCGTGAAGGTTACCAGGTAGTGTATGCTCAACGGTCAGAAAGAGAAGGAGAAAGCTGGTTTAAGTTAGTGACAGCTTCTGCTTTCTATAAATTGATCTATCGGATAACAGATGTAAAAATCCCTATGAATACCGGGGATTTCCGGTTGCTGGACCGGAAGGTAGTTGATGTAATGGGAACAATGCGGGAGCGGCATCGTTTCCTGAGGGGAATGTCAGCCTGGGTGGGGTTCAGATCAATTGGAGTGTCTTACAAGAGGGCTGCCCGTTATGCCGGAACATCAAAGTATCCGTTGAAAAAAATGTTAAAACTGGCATTGACTGCAATCACCAGTTTCTCATACCTGCCGCTACAGATCGCACTTTGGATTGGATTCATTTCCACAGGCATTAGTATATTAGGATTGATCTTGATGATCATTCTGAGAATCGTTGGTTCGGGCTTTCTAGCCGGTCAGGCAACCACAATTTTGGCAGTTCTATTTATTGGTGGGGTCCAACTCATCTGCCTGGGGGTTTTGGGTGAGTATATCGGCAGAATTTATGATGAAGCCAGGGGACGACCTTTGTATACCACCGCTGAAGTTCCTGATAAAAAATTGGAAAGGAATTGAGAATGGCAAAGATTGATTTATCGATTCATAAGGCTCGTCAAGAAAATGCAGCAAACAGACTCCGGGCACGGGATATTATTTTACCAACCTTTGCACAGATGAAAGATCCGAACCTGATTCCTGCAAAATATAAAGAGGAATTAAGCAAGATTGGTTTGTGGGATATTCATCCTCGAAATTTATTCAGAATCACATGGAAGAATCAACCAGTAGAAAAGGGAGGAAATTTTGGTGGAGTCAATTATATTGAATTTCCTTCAAGCCTCACAGGGACAAAAGCCCGCATAATTGGATTGGTTGGCAAATGGTTTCCAACAGGTGCTCATAAAGTAGGAGCTGCATATGGATGCCTTGTCCCCAGGTTGATCACAGGAGAATTCGACCCTACGACTCAGAAAGCGGTTTGGCCAAGCACTGGAAATTACTGTCGAGGTGGTGCTTATGACTCTACCTTGTTGGCATGCGAATCCATTGCTATCCTGCCCGAGGGAATGTCAAAGGAAAGGTTTGAATGGCTGAAAAAAGTTTCAGGTGAGGTGATTGCAACGCCTGGAAGTGAATCTAATGTAAAGGAAATTTTTGACAAATGCTGGGAATTGCGTAAATCAGGTCAGGACCTGATGATCTTTAATCAGTTTGACGAATTTGGTAATTACCTGTGGCATTATGAAATTACCGGGCATGCAATCGAAGAAGTCCTCAAAAGAGAGTTGCGCACAGGAGACGAATTCCGGGGTGCAGCCTACACTACCGGATCAGCCGGAACAATTGCCAGCGGAGATTACTTAAAACAACTGTTCCCGGGAATCAAGGTCATCGCGAGTGAAGCTTTGCAATGCCCGACCCTGCTGCAAAATGGTTTTGGGGCTCACCGAATAGAAGGGATTGGCGATAAACATGTTCCCTGGATACACAATGTTAAGAATACCGATTTTGTGATGGCTATCGACGATAATGCTGTTGTTCATCTAAGCCGGTTATTTAATGAACCGGAGGGACAGAAATATTTGACCAAAGTAGGTGTTCCTCCAGAAATTGTGGAAAAGTTGGATCTGCTTGGTTTTTCGGGTATCGCTAATTTAATCTCTTCAATTAAGTTTGCTAAGTATTCTGAGTTAAACGAGCACGATGTAATTGTGACCATTCTCACGGACTCAATGGAATTGTATGAAAGCCGAATTAAAGAAATGCACGAAGAGTATGGTCGATTCAGCGAACTGGACGCTGCTGGAGTTTTTAGTCAGTATTTGTCCGGAATTACGACTGATCATATGGAAGAATTAACTTACGAGTCACGTAAACGGATTCACAACCTGAAATATTACACATGGGTTGAGCAACAGGGGAAGACTTATCAGGAAATTCAAGATCAATGGTATGCCCCATCTTATTGGACCGATATTCAGAAACAAGTGCCTGAAATTGATGGCTTGATTGAGGAATTTAACGAGATGGTAGAATCAAAATAGCAAGGATATCTATGAAAGAGGACCCGGCTTAACCGAGTCCTCTTTTTTATTCTCTTAATCGTTTACAATTCAAATGTGAACTCCGACAATTGTCTGCAGGAAAGTTCATTGGTGTCAGTTGCAGTTATGCCGACACCAAAGGATATGGAAATTGCCAGAGTATTGGGCTGGTACAGAATTCCATTCAGGATGGCTCCAAAAATGCTGGATGTGGATTATCGCCTTTTCTATCAGACCGGGAAGTTCTCAGGTGGACACGACTCAAGAATTGAGTACTATTGTGAGGTTCGCGGTCATGAATTAACCACGAGGAAAGAACTGATCCGTAATGAGCCCGATCATCCCAGGGCTAATGAAGAGTATTTCAAGATCTCTCTGGGGCCGGTTACCCACCTTAAACGGGTTATCACAGCGAAGAATTGGAAAAGGGTCACTTTCTTTTACAGCCTCGGATATCTGGTAAATCAGGCTCGAATTATTGACGACCTGGTAGTTAAGTCGAATGAGCGCGATATCTTAAGGAAAACAATTCGAGAGCGTGGCAATATGGCATACGGTCGTAACAAACCAGGTTCCCCATTGCTATCAGATTCTGAACTATTGAACGTCATCGATCAAGTATTTGCATTAAATGCCAACTTAAATCAGGGTGTTTTTGACGAATGGAATTAGTGGCCAGGTGACTATGGAAAAATTAATCAAAAACGGCACAGTGGTTACGGCAGATGAGAGTGTGGTAGCAGACCTTCTAATAAATGGCGAGAAGGTTGCTGCGATTGGTAAAAATCTTGAACCACCTGTTTCGTGTAAGACCATCGATGCAAAGGGAAAATTGATTCTGCCTGGTGGTGTGGATGTTCATGTTCATTTGGACCTGCCAATGTTTGGTACGGTATCCGCTGATGATCATTACACTGGCACCAAAGCAGCTGCTTTTGGAGGAACCACCACGGTCATCGATTTCATTTCACAAGAAACTACGAATCTCGAAGAAAATTTTGCAAGGTTAAAAGAGAAGGCAGAAAGCAAAGCAGCTATCGATTATGGTTTCCATGCAAATATCACGAATCTGACATCGGAAATTGAAGAAAAAATTCCAGGACTTGTGAACCTTGGCGTCACCAGCATTAAGGTTTTTACTGCTTACAATAACCGTTTGCGTTTGCAGGATGGGGAGATCTTTAGGGTGATGAGAATTGCCAGGGATGCCGGAATCTTGACGATGTTGCACGCTGAAAACGGAGACCTGATTGACCTATTGGTCAACGAAGCAATTGATCAGGGAAGACTCAACCCTGAATGGCATGCGAAAACCAGGCCTGCATGGGGTGCGGTTGAGGCTGTGATGAGAGGATCAGCTTTAGCTGCAGTGGCTGATGCACCTCTTTATATTGTCCACTTAAATGCCAGTGGAGAGGTAGATCAACTCGAATATGCAAGAGCAAAGGGTTTACGAGTGATGGGAGAAACCTGCCCGCAATATTTATTATTCACAGATGATCGGCTATTAGGAGGGGATGGAGCGAAGTGGGTGTGTTCTCCTCCACTACGAAAGGACGCAGATAGAAACCGATTGTGGGAAGGCTTATCAGAAGGTAGTATACAGACAATTGCTACAGATCATTGCCCATTCTTTTTTAACGGAAGACAAGAGATCGATTATGAAGGGCAAAAGGTAGTAATACCAGGAAAAGAATTGGGAGAAGGTAACTTCACAAAAATTCCTAATGGACTTCCTGGTGTTGGAGACCGTATGCCTGTGTTATTTACTGAAATGGTTAGTAGCGGGAAATATTCAATAAATGAATTTGTAAAATTAACTTGCACAAATCCCGCAAAAATATTCGGAATGTTTCCCCAAAAAGGAACCATAAAAGTTGGGTCTGATGCTGATTTGGTTATCTGGGATCCAACGAAGATGGTCGAGTATGGTGTTCAATATTCACAACAGCGAACCGATTACAACCTATATGAAGGATTTCACCTAAAAGGATTCCCAACGATGGTGTTTTCTCGGGGTGAGGTTGTTGTTGATAATGGTGTCTGGAATGGAAAACCTGGCAGGGGCAGGTACATTTCGCGCCAGCAATTTTCTAACTTCTTGTGAAAGATATGGCTCAGTTTATCCCTGTATTTGTTTTATTTGTTTTTGCTATAACCATTCAAGTTCTGAGGAAGAGGGAATTGAACCTCGCCCAGTTCTGGATAATTTCGGTTATTGGAGTAATAGCTGCCTGGCTAAGTTCATTATTCATTCTTTTGCTTCAAAATTTAGAATTATCGATTCCTTATTTAATCACTTCAGAAAAAGGCATAAATAACATCACCTTTTTTTTGGGTGACAACAACTGGATATTTGGTTTCTTATTGTTGACACTGTTAGTCTTCAGCTTGTTTATTGACGCAGGCCAGTTGGCCAGAGAAAGAAAATTATTGACATGGTCGAGCCAAATAATAATCGGTGCTGTCGGGTTAATGGTCATATTGTCTGGTTCGATGATAACCTTCCTGATAATATCCGCAATAATGGATATGCTCCTGTTTTTACTAGAGCACTTCAACCGATCTGAAAGTCGCAAGTCTCTGCTTGATTTGTGTTTGAGGTTTGCAGGCACATTTCTTATTTTTTTAGGAGAGGGTTTAGGTTCTGAACTGAACACCCTTCTAGTGCTGCTTGGATTGTCGTTTCGTTTAGGTGTATTTCACATTTTTTTTGCGACATCATTTACACTTTCGTCGAGGCAAAAACCCACTCCGTTTTTTGATATTGTTCTCCCTCTCTCGACTTTTTCTTTTATCCAGCAAATGGGTGGAGTTGAGGGTGAGTTCTGGGGGAAGGGTTTGCTGGTAACAATAATCCTCGCGTCTGTAATTTCGAAAAGCGTAAATTTATTCAGGAATCTCAAAACTGGGCATGTAACGCGGTTGTGGGTAGAGGTCTTTTCAGGATTGGCAATTTTCGCCATTATTTCTGGAAATCTTTCAGCAGTTCTCCCCATGGCGGTAGTGATTTGCACCTGGGGGGGTGTGTTGTCTTTAGAAGCAATTCGAATGGAAAAACAAAAGATAGCCATCTTGGTATTGATGCTTGCAATGATTGGTTTACCGTATACCCCAACCGCTGGTTTATGGATTCTTCATGAGCCAATCAGAGTCTCAGCACTGGTTCCTGTTGTCAACCTTCTGATAGCCCTTATGCTGTTAATAGGGTTTGAGAGAATCATTACATTATCAGAATCCACCGAGCGACAGGATGGATGGGTCGATTTTTCGGTAGGGGTTGGTCCATTGTTTCTGCTAGTAATGCCGTGGGCGAACATGATAATTGGTGAAAAAATGGTTACACTTCTATCCAATTCTTGGTGGTCGGGCTTTTTTCTCCTGGGGGCAACAATACTGTTACTAACTAAAAGAAACGCAAAAATTCGCGGTTCAATCATACGAATGGCTGAAAAAATAACTACGGTTTTACAAGTTGCCAGGATAACGGAAAATTTATTGAGTTTCAAATGGCTAAGATCATTTTTAACAACCGTTAAAGGATTTCTTTATGATTTAATAAATGTGTTTAACCGCGCGCTCGAAGGAGATGGTGGACTTCTTTGGACCATCCTTTTTCTGATTTTGATATCATCAATCCTCGTTACGTATCAGTTATTGATATGACCTACTGGATAAATATTTTCCCTCTGTTAGTGATACTTGCCGGATGCTTATTGTTTCTAGCCTCCAGTAGGAAATCTATTGTCTTTGGAAGTGTTCTTGTTTTGTTTATTGCGGAGTTCCTATTAAGTATTCAATTTACTAGTCTGATCCCGGCATTAGTACGACTAATATCATCTGCATCAGCATTATTAGTAATCTCTCTTTCCATGAGGGATAGTGAAATCGGCTTTGGGTCATTATCGAAGAATACGACTATCTTCAGGATAACGGCATATGTGATTTTTGCGATTCTTTCGATACTATTGAGTCTCAAGCTTGCCGAGTACCTTAGAATACCGATCGAAGTGGCGATAGGAGGGTTGTTTACTCTTTTTTGCGGACTACTTTACCTTGGAATTTCAGGTACTTTATCAAAATTGATCCTTGCTATCATGGTATTTTTTGCAGGATTTTCATTAATTTTTGGAGTTCTAGAGAGTTCAATTCTGGTAAATGGGTTATTTGCAGTTGTTATTCTTCTTCTCGGAGCTTTAGGTTCTTACCTTATCATCCGAGAGGTTATGGTAGCGAAAGAATGAGTACCCCGATTCTGTACATAGGCTTGCCAGCAATACTTGCCGTTGGCCTTTTTTTCTTGAGAAGTCGGCAAAAGGCAACCTTAATCATCAGCATGTCTTTATTTGTTATCCTGAGCGCGGTGGCACTTTTTCATAATTTTGGACAATTGTTAAAAATTGGTCCCCTTTCAATAAATTTGGGGACTACATTAACAATATTTGGTAGAGATTTCATTCTCTCAAATTCTGATAGATTGCTATTAACGGTTTCCTGCCTGACCTCACTCTTCTGGCTTGGAGGGTTAAGACACGCAGGACTAAATGTCAACCTTGTCTCATATCAAATGGGAATAATGGCAAGTCTAACCGCTGCATTAGCCGTCGATCCATTTATTTATTCGGCGATTTTCATGGAAATTGCCGTCCTTCTGTCTATACCTATGCTAGTTCATGCTGGTAAACCGCTAAGTAGAGGGGTGTTGCGTTTCTTAATCTATCAATCCATTTCAATGCCATTGATTTTGCTAGGCGGATGGTTGATTGCGGGTAGTCAAGCGAGTCCATCAGATCTGCAACAACTGGGGTTTGCCGCCTTTTTTCTCGCTACTGGTTTCGCATTCTGGCTGGCAGTCTTCCCATTTCATAGTTGGGTTCCTCAACTTGCAGAAGATATTCACCCTTACATTTCAGGATTTCTCTTAACGGTTTTTCCGCAGGTTGCATTACTTGTGGTTGTGGATCTCACATCTTCAGTAGCCTGGATACGGGAGTCAAATTTTTTTGCAAAAACCCTGATTTCGGTGGGATCAATCATGATGGTCATAACTGCGATTTGGGTGCTGTTTGAAAAAAATGCGAAAAGAATTTTTGGATATCTAGTCTTAATCGAAACAAGTTACTTACTGTTGCTTCTGGGAATGCAAACAGTGGTGACGATGCAAGTATTTTTCCTTACTCAATTCCCTAGATTTGTTGCTTTGCTTCTTGCCAGTTTCTGTCTCACAATTCTATTGGAAAGTAAATCCAAGGGATTGGATTTAGAAGGAAGCTTTAATTATTTTCCGGTAGCATCCGTTGGATTGTTAACCGCTTTTTTTTCAATTGCAGGTTTACCCCCATTTGGTGAATTTTCTTATAAATTTATTCTTCTAAACGCTATCGGAGTATCAGGGAGTATTAAGACGATCTGGGTGATTATTGGATTTGGGGGGATTCTTATTCCCTTGTTTGGATTGGTCTTGCGGATTTTTTCTCGGAGCAGCACTAAGATTGAAGTGAATGAAAAAATCCCTCAGATAATAATCATCTGTTTTGGAATTTTCTTGTTATTATTACTGGGACTTTTCCCCCGTGGATTATTAAGTATGTTCGGTACAATATTCCAGTTTTTACCGCTGAATATGTAAAGTTGAGGATAATATGACTGAATTTGATGAATTGGAAAAGCGGCTGACATGGCTCGACTCTGAAAGGCAAAAAGACAAAGTGTTGATTAAGAATCAGCAGGATGCTCTGGAAAAACTACAGGATCTACTCCAGAGACAGAATTCGGAAATAAAAAAACTAGCGACAAACCTAAGAGCAATTTCCCCTCTTTCTGCACGAATCGAACAATTGTCTGAGGAAAACTCGGATACCAAATCAGAGATGATGAAAAAAATGATGGAATTGGAAAAGGGTCTTATGCTTGTCGACAATAGGATTGAGCAAAGCCACAAGAGCGATATTGATAATATTAATAAAAAATTACTTGAACTCAAGTCAGAAATAAAACCAATTAACGCACTAAAGAAAACGATCTCTGAGCGTGTCGAAGAAGAGTTTCGCATTACTCAGAAAGTGGATTCTGTTTCAGAACAATTACGAGAGCTTCAGACTACTGACGGAGAACTTCAAAGGCAACTAACCTTAGTTGTGGGTGAACGTCGCCATGAAGTCAAACGAATCACAGACCTGCAACTTGAGACAACCACGCTCAAAAAACACATTGAGGAAATCCTAAACAATGATGAAGTAAACAAGGAAGCAATCCGAAAGATCAATAAAAGATTTGATGAGATCATTGCCACAGAGAAGGAACGAAAACAAAACCAGACTGCTTTTCTCGAAAAGGTTTCTCTGGATCAGGTTGAAAAGAATACACTTTGGAAAGAGTGGCAGGAACAATACGCCGAGATGCGCAATGTTGAACCTGCGATCAATGCTAAGATGCTGGAGTTTAATGAGGCAGTACGCTCAATCAAAAAAACCCAGTCAGAGTTCGAAGAAATCAATGATCGTTTCAACCGAAGGATCAATGAGATTTCTGAGATGAATCGCCTTGCTGAAGAGCGGTTTCGGCAGGAATGGATTGCTTTTAAAGCTGATGATCAGAAACGCTGGACAAATTACACCCTTACCCGAGAAGAAGAATCGCGTGAAGATGCGCGGTCTTTAGGCAGGGTAAACGATAGGCTCGCAAAAATTGAGGATTCCCTTCAAGTTTTACAAGATACAACCAGTTTACTGATAGAGGAAACAAAAAGGCAGATAACTGGTCTTAATAGTGCCACACAGGAGATCGTAGAGTCTTTTAATCAAACTTTCAAGAAACGATAAATGGCATGTTGATTTTTGCTACTGCAGGTCATGTGGATCATGGAAAATCATCCATTGTTGCTGCATTAACCGGTTCTAATCCAGATCGATTAAAGGAAGAGCAAATTCGAGAGATGACAATTGATCTTGGATTTGCTTTTTTTTCTACTCCCTCCGGCTTGACTATTGGAATTGTGGATGTTCCCGGTCACATTGATTTTATTGACAATATGCTCGCAGGTGTGGGGGGAATTGCAGGCGTACTACTGGTTATTGCCGCAGACGAAGGGTTCATGCCGCAGACACTTGAACACCTTGAAATACTTGATCTACTCGAAGTTAAACAAGGGATTGTTGTACTAACAAAAATTGACCTGGTGGATGATGACGAATGGCTGGATTTACTTGAGGCGGAAGTTCGCGAGAAGATTTCCAATACTTCTTTGAGGGATTCTGCTGTAGTTCGTGTTTCAACAAAGACTGGTGAGGGGCTGGAGCAGCTTAAGGAAATGATGATCCGGGTTTCTTCGCAGTCAATTGCCTACAAGAATTCGGGTGATCCAAGATTGCCGGTTGACCGGGTTTTCACCATTCAGGGTTTTGGGACAGTGATTACAGGAACCCTTCTTGATGGCGTGATCCGAAATGGGGATGAAGTTGAAATCTTGCCGAGAATAATTAAGACCAGGATTCGGGGATTGCAGACGCATAACACAAGAATTGAGGAAGCACTCCCAGGATCCAGAACAGCAGTCAACCTTGTTAATGTTAGAAAAGAGGAAATCAGACGAGGAGATGTCCTCACTAAGCCTGGAACCTATACACCAACTTCAAGGCTGGATGCCGGAATCCGATTTATTACCGAAAAAGGGATGATCCTTAAACACAATGATCGAGTAAAGTTCCATACTGGTACCTCCTGTACATTTGCCCGGGTCAGAGTGCTTGGATCATCAAGTCTGGGTACTTCAGATAGTGGATTAGTCCAATTCGAAATGGATGAACCCATATGTGTTAAATCCGGCGACCATTTCATAGTCCGCCAAGCATCGCCCTCGCGGACAATTGGGGGAGGAGTGATCCTGGAAGCACACCCAGCGGGCCGATATAAACTAGATGACTCACGAAGAATTATGCAACTAATGGCGAAGAAAAAAGGTTCTTTGCGAGATCAGATATTGTGCGAGTTGGCAACTTTTAAAAATGCAATGGAATTACTCAGCAAGATCGACGCAGACCGGCAGGATTGTTTTGACGAACTACAATCCCTTGTCGTGGAAACAACTGTTACGAAATTAGTGCTAAGTGGCAGCGAAAAAGAAAAGGAAGTATTCATTTTAACAAAATCACTGCAGGAGTTGAAAAATGAAATAGAAACAAAAATTAAAAAATTGTTCCAATTGTTTCCGTTAAGAGTAAGTTTCACCGAAGAAGAACTTTTAAAGAAAACTAGAATCCTTAAATCGGATTTATCAATTCTCCTTCTGTTTATGGTACATCAGGGAGTAATCCTTCAAGATGGTGAAGGTTACTTGTTACCCGGCAAAGCATTTATTCTTTCACCATCACAGGAGAAAAAAAAGATAGAAATGTGGCGTGTTATAGATGAAAGACCTTATGCTCCGCCAACCTATCAGGAATGCTGCACCTTATTAGGAAAAGAACTTTTACATGCGCTGATTGATCATAAAGAAATGGTGCGTGTTTCCGAGGAAATTGTGTTTCGCAAGATTGAGTTCGAAAAAATGTTGGAATATGTAAAAAATGAATTGAAGGCAGATTACCCAGTAACTATTGTCAATCTTCGGGATCAATTTAATACCAGCAGGAAATATATTTTACCGTTTCTGGAACATCTGGACAGGATCAAGATCACACGTCGAGTAGGTGAAGGGCGAATTTCGTATTGATTTGGGATTTCTATAGACCGGAAAATCGCATTGACATGCAGACAACATACCTGTATAATACCGTCTGCCTTCGGTCTGGAAGGCGACATATTATTCCAACTTCCCCGCAATCCGGCGTTAAGCGCGGGAAACCGGCGAAGTGAAGATTGGAGAATCTTAACATGAAGTATGCGATCGTTGAAACCGGCGGCAAGCAATATAAAGCCGTCGAAGGAGCCACAATTGATGTGGATCTCCTGGAAGTTGAGACCGGAACATCAGTTATTTTGGACGCAGTTTTACTATTAGTCGAAGACGAAAAAATCCACGTTGGAACTCCGACAATTAAAAACGCCAAAATTACTACTTCCGTTCTGGATCATGTAAAGGGTCCTAAAGTGGTGACCTTCAAGTACTCACCCAAAAAACGGATCCGCGTAAAGACCGGGCATCGGCAGCAGTATACCCGTCTACAAATTGAAACTATTAGTGTGGAGTAAGAAGAATGGCACATAAAAAAGGTGGTGGTTCCAGTAGGAACGGTCGTGACAGTAACGCACAGCGGCTGGGCGTGAAAAAATTTGCCGGGCAGCAGGTGCTTTCTGGAAATATTTTGGTGCGCCAACGCGGAACTAAGATCAAACCCGGTTTAAATGTGCGCGTGGGTACTGATGATACTTTGTTCGCGATTGCACAGGGTGTCGTTGAATACGAAACATTACCCAATGGTCAGAAGCAGGTTCATGTTAAACCCGCTGTTACCGAATAATCTTTTTTACAAATCCGTCAAATAGACAATTGTAAAAATACAAATAATCAGGAAGGTCAGCGAAAATGAAAAAAGGGATTCACCCGACATATTATCCGGATGCCAAAGTTGTCTGCTCATGCGGAAATACCTGGACAACCGGTTCAACAAAAAAAGAAATTCGTACTGAAGTTTGTTCCAAGTGCCACCCGTTCTTCACCGGGCAGCAGCAGCGTTTGATCGATATCGAAGGCCAGGTTGATCGCTTCTACAAACGTGTACAGGCGAGTAAGGATTTCGAGAACGAGAAGAAAGCCCGCGAAACTGCCAAGGTTTCTCCAACCCGTCCAGTCAAGGAAATCGGTTTGTCCGCTAAGGCTACCGAAGCTCTTGAAAAAGCCGGACTCGTAAATGTTGGTAATGTTATCGCCAAGCTTGCTGAAGGTGAAGCTGCTTTATTGGCCGTTGAAGGTTTCGGACGTAAATCCTTAATTGACATGAAGAAGACTCTGCGCCAAATGGGGTATGATTTACCTGCCTCTGGCGAGGAAATTCCTGTCTAGAGTAGCATAGTGAAACATACACCTCCGGTTTGCCCGGAGGTGTTTTTTTATTCTGCAAACAAAAAAATGGCGCTTAAGGTAGAATGTAAAGAAACCTTCGAGGGAGCAAGAATATGAAGCATCATACCGGCTCGGTGGAAGTGATTTGCGGGTCTATGTTTTGTGGGAAAACCGATGAATTAATTCGCCGTTTGCGGCGGGCGACTATTGCCAAACAAAAGGTCCAGGTTTTTAAACCAGCAATCGATGATCGTTATGAAGTAATGAAGGTTGCTTCTCACGCGGGATCGGTTTTGGAGGCAATTCCGATTCGGAGTGCCAGGCAAATTCTAGAGAGAATTGATAAAACGACCACTGTTGTAGGAATTGATGAGGCGCAATTCTTGGACGATGAAGTTATTCCAATTGTTGATAAACTGGCGGGAGATGGCATCCGTGTCATTGTGGCGGGATTAGACCTGAATTTTAAGGGTGAACCTTTTGGCTGCATGCCGATCTTAATGGCCAGAGCAGAACAGGTGGATAAGCTCCAGGCTATTTGTATGGTCTGCGGTGAACCAGCGAGCCGCACCCAACGTCTCGTCAACGGCAAACCCGCTAGATTTGATGATCCAGTAATTATCGTTGGAGCTTCGGAAATGTATGAAGCCCGATGCCGCGAGCACCACGAAGTTCCCCAAGATAAAAAAGGATAACATGGCAGACTATAATGATTTTTTAAGTGAAGTTCTGATTTCAGAAGAAGCACTTCAAAATCGCATTGCAGAGCTGGGTACAAAAATCAGCAGTGATTATGAGGAAAAAGGTCCACTGATACTCGTATGCATCCTGCGAGGTGGAGTTCTCTTTTTAACAGATCTCATCCGCAAAATCACTATCCCACATGCAATTGAATTCATGGGTGTTTCGTCTTACGGGGTGGGGGGAAGAGAATCCAGCGGACGAGTACGTCTTACCCTCGATCTTGGCGTCGACATCGCCGGCAAGCATGTGTTACTGGTTGAAGACATAATCGATAGCGGACGAACGATTGATTCGGTAATGAATTTGCTTGCCACTAGAGGACCCGCCAGTATAAATGTCTGTACATTGCTTGACAAGGCAGAACGGCGTGAAGTGGATGTGCCCATAAAATATATCGGTTTTTCTATTCCGAATAAATTCGTTTTCGGGTATGGATTGGATTTGGATGATTATTACCGGAACCTGCCGTTTATTGGGGTTGTTGATCTGAAAAAGTATTCGCTAAAATGAAATGATTGCCCTGCCGGAAATCCTGCAAGAAATCACCCGTCAGCTAAAGTCTGAAGAAACGTGTTACCTGGTAGGTGGGGCTGTTAGAGATTTGGTCCTTGAGAGAGACATTCAGGACTTTGATTTTTGCTGTGATTTTGATCCGCGGGTGTTAGCCCGTCGTGTGGCGGATCAACCAGGATCGTCTTTCTTTGTAATGGATGAGGAAAGGCTTACTTGTAGAGTAATACTCCAGAAACCTGACAAACCCCCTTTAGTTCTGGATTTTTCAAAACTTAACGGGTCAATAAATGATGACATACAATTGCGTGATTTTACATTCAACGCAATGGCAATTGACCTTCGTGACCAGGTAAAGATAATTGATCCATTGAAGGGTGGCAAGGACCTACAAGAACGGAAACTGCGATTATGCAACCACAACGCCTTCATTGACGACCCAGTACGGGTAATCCGTGCGATCCGTTATGCCACTGATTTGCAATTGCAAATCGAAACAAAAACACGCCAACAGCTCTCCGATGCAATAAACCATCTGATAAAGGTTTCACTGGAAAGGAAGCGGGACGAATTATTTAAGATTCTTGAAATTAAGAAAGCATTTCCTGCTGTATTGCTACTACATCGACTCGGAATTTTAAACCTGCTGAATCTGGATATTGACGCTGAACGGTTGGCTCACTTCAGATCATTAGCTATGCTCTTATCGAAAGTAGTTCGTTCTGGCAATCTACCTGAACCTGAGAACTTTCTGTTTGCTATTCTTGCGTCTGCAATTTCATCATTTAAACCAATTCTTGGGAAAATGTTGTCTGCAAAAAATTCTTCTGGACATTCCCGGTGTCAGATTGATAAGTATTATTTATTAATCCCCAAAGATAAGGAGCACCAACCCAAAGCACTTTCTCTGGAAAACGTGTTTTCGAATGAGGAGAGGGACCAAATCAGACTTCTCAATTCCTATTTAGACTTGGCCTTGAAAATGTTGGAAAGCCTTGAAGGGATAAACAACCGAAGCGCATATCAGTTTTTCCGAATGACACGCGAGACGGGGATTGATCTGGTTCTTCTGGGACTGGCGAAAACTGCAGCCACATTGCCGGTCGAGATGAAACAGGATAATTGGATAAACACAGTTACAAACGGAGCAAAGTTAATGGATATCTGGTTTAACCATCCAGAGATCTGCAGACCGGATCCGATGCTAAATGGTAATGAAATTATGAGTGAGTTAAATATCCCACCTGGACCTTTTGTTGGGAGACTAATGGACTCGCTTAATGAAGAACAAGCGGCGGGGGGTGTTAAGAATAGACAACAAGCTTTGTCTTGGATTAAAAAGGAATACGAGATACTTAAAGGACTTTAGTATTAACGGATTTTTTCTGATTTACAACTTCTATTTTCAAAGGTGCAGTATCGGGGTTTCTTACACTCCTGCGACGAGTTAGATTATTGATGTGAGCAATCAGGATTCCACTGGGTACTGGCTTAACCAGGTAATCATCAGCACCTTTATCCAAAGCCTTGGCTACAAGCCCCGGGTTATCTAAAACGGAGAGGATTAGGATCGGAGTAGAGCTAAATTTACGAATATTCTCGGTTACCTGCCAGCCATCCATTTTCGGCATCATCAGGTCTAACAGGACAATATCCGGATTGACTTCACCTGCAAGGTGGAGACCTTCTTCTCCTGAATTGGAGGTAATGATCTCTGCTTTGGTAGGGGCGAGGACCAAGCTTAATAGCTCAGTCATGGCTGGATCATCATCAATAACAAGGATTTTCATTACTTCTCCACTAAAAAATCAAACTACCCCAATTATCAATCATTCACGTTGCTTTTTACCTTGCAATCCGTTTACAACTAAACTCTTTTTGGCTTCAAAAGGAGTTGTATAGTCCTTTCCCTAATCGTGGTAAAATTCAGTATTTGGTGCAAATTTCCCGCCAAGGCGGGTTAAGGATTATCCTCAGGAGGAAAAATGGTAGAAAAGAAATGGGTCTATTTATTTGATGAGATCAAAGAAGCTGAAACTTATGTCGGTGGTGATTGGGACAAAGTACGAGGTTTGCTGGGTGGAAAAGGTGCCAACCTGGCTGAAATGGTCCGGATTGGACTCCCCGTTCCTCCAGGCTTCACGGTAACCACTGAAGCTTGTAATGCTTACCAGGTGACCAAAAAATTCCCCGCAGGGCTGTGGGATCAAATGATGGCTGCTTTGAAGGCGACCGAGAAAGCTTCAGGAAAACGCTTTGGCGATTCAAAGAATCCGCTTCTCGTGTCCTGCCGTTCCGGCGCAAAATTCTCGATGCCTGGAATGATGGACACTGTTCTCAATATTGGTTTGAACGATGAAACCGCCAGGGGTATGGTTGCTCTAACCAAAAACGAGCGTTTTGTTTATGATTCTTACCGACGTTTGATCCAGATGTTTGGTTCAGTGGTGTTAGGCATCGCTGACGAAGCCTATGAGCATCCATTGGATGCTGCCAAAGCTGCCAAGGGGATCAAGAACGATACCGAATTGACGGCTGATGATCTGAAAGCCCTCGTTGAAAAATTTAAGAAAGTAACCAAGAAGGAAGCAAAAATTGATTTTCCGCAGAACCCTCTTGATCAACTCAAGCTTGCAACAGAAGCGGTTTTCAAATCATGGAATGGCAAGCGGGCGGTAGATTACCGCCGGGCGACTAATATCCCTGACGATCTGGGGACAGCTGTTAATATTGTTACTATGGTCTTTGGAAACATGGGAAATGATTCCGGCACCGGTGTTGCCTTCACTCGCAACCCATCGACTGGTGAGCGTGTTCTTTATGGGGATTACCTGCTAAACGCGCAGGGTGAAGATGTGGTAGCTGGAATTCGTAATACTGAAAAGATTGATACCCTTGGACGTGACTTGCCCGAAGCCAACAAGGAATTCTTACGAATTGTAAAAATTCTTGAGCAGCATTATCACGACATGCAGGATGTGGAATTTACTGTTGAACGGAAAAAGCTCTGGATGCTCCAATGCCGCAATGGCAAGCGTACTGCCTCGGCAGCTGTAAAAATCGCTGTGGATATGGTAAGGGAAAAACTCATCTCCAAGGAAGAAGCAATCAAACGTGTATCCACAGCTGATGTTGATGCCATGCTTCATCCTCAGTTTTCAACTGCAACCAAAGCAAAGGCAAAGAAAGACGGCTTTTACCTGGCAAGTGGGGTAAATGCTTCACCTGGTGCGGCGGTCGGTCAGATTTACTTTGATGCAGACACGACCGAAAAAATGGCGAATGAAAAGAAACAGAAGACCATTATGGTCCGCCCGTTCACCAAGCCGGATGACGTTCATGGTATGCTGGCTGCCCAGGGTATTTTAACCAGCGAAGGCGGCGCGACATCACATGCAGCAGTAGTTGCCCGCCAATTCGGAGTACCATGTATCGTGGGTGCGTTTTCTGTTGTGATCGATCTTGACAAGCGCCAGATGACGATAGGTAAAACAATTGTTAAAGAAGGTGGATGGATCTCACTGGACGGAACAACCGGTGAGGTTTTTGTGGGGCAACTCGAGTTAACCAATCCGAAATTTGAAGAACAAAAAGACCTGATGACATTCCTCGGCTGGGCTGATGAGATCTGCGCAACCAAGGGAATTCGCACCGCGCCGGAAGGCTGGCCATCCACTGGTCTGCAGGTTTGGGCTAACGCCGATTATCCCAAGGATGCACAACGAGCGCGTTCTTTTGGCGCAAAGGGAATTGGCCTGTGCCGCACTGAACACATGTTCTTCGAGCCTGCCCGATTGCCGATTGTGCAACGCATGATCCTTGCCAAGGATGACGCGACCCGCAAGAAGGCGCTGGATGAGTTACTGCCATTCCAGCGTGCTGACTTCGATGGTTTGTTCGAGGCAATGGATGGCTACCCCGTTATCATCCGCCTGATCGACCCCCCGCTGCACGAGTTTCTTCCTTCTGAAGAAGCTTTATTGGAAGAAGTGATTACCATGCGGGTCAAAGGTGAAACCAAGGGATTAGCCAAAAAAGAAGCATTGCTGGAATCCGTGAGATCGATGCACGAATCCAATCCGATGATGGGATTGCGCGGTGTCCGTCTCTCCATTTCCATGCCTTTGATCGTTGAAATGCAGGTCCGCGCTATTTTTGAGGCGGCTGCTGATTGCACCAAACGTGGTGTGCACGCCAAACCGGAAGTGATGATCCCATTAACTGGTCACATCAATGAGCTGAAGTGGATCCAGCCGAGACTTGAGCGGATCGCTGCAGAAGTGATGAAGGAAAAAGGTGTCAAATTCCCGTATAAATTCGGAACCATGATCGAGATCCCGCGCGCAGCAGTCACCGCTGCCGAGATCGCCAGTGTTGCCGAATTCTTCTCCTTTGGAACTAATGACCTGACGCAGATGACCTTTGGATACAGCCGTGATGATGCCGAGCGAAATTTCCTTGTCAAATATGTTGAGGAAGGTATCCTGCCCAAGAATCCATTCCAGACCCTCGATCAGGATGGGGTTGGAAGGCTGATGGATGTAGCTGTCCGTGACGGAAGATCTGCCCGGGTGAAACTGGAAGTTGGCATCTGCGGTGAACATGGCGGTGATCCGGCTTCCATCGAGTTCTGCCACAGGGTTGGCAACAACTATGTTTCCTGCTCTCCATTCCGTGTTCCGGTAGCGCGTCTTGCTGCAGCGCAGGCTGCCTTGAAGAACCGGAAGTAAGAATTACAAAAATTGAAACTCCCCGAGAGATCGGGGAGTTTTATTATGGATGCGTATAGATGGATTT
Source organism: uncultured Anaerolinea sp. (assembly GCA_964557895.1). Lineage (GTDB taxonomy): Bacteria > Chloroflexota > Anaerolineae > Anaerolineales > Anaerolineaceae > UBA6107. Next base: position 122,595 of record CAZLBG010000001.1, on the reverse strand, counting down.
ATAGATCTCGTAGTTCTCAGCTATGGAGCGAATGTAATCCCTGGTTTGCTCGTAGCGGATCATCTCGACGAAAAGGTCCACATCCCCGCCGGACAATTCTTCCCACGGGATGGTCGCACCGATCCCGGCATTGTAGGAGGACAGGGCAGCGGTGATATTACCATCAAAGTAGTTCGACCATTTCTTCAAGTAGTTTGCACCCAGCCTGACATTTACAACAGCTCGATCCAGATCACTGGTTTTAAAATCCTCCGGCCAGCCGAAATTGGTGGCAATCTCCTGCCCCACAACCGGCAGGATCTGCATTAACCCGCGGGCATCGGCACTGGACGAAATAGCTGGCTCAAAAAGACTTTCCTGCCGGATCACGCTGAAAAGAAGGAGAGGATCAAAATCGTTTTCGTTGGCTGCCGAGACCACAATATCCCGGAAGAAAACACCAAAACGGATGTGATTGAAGTACTTGGGAGCAAGAGTAAGGGTTTGCTCCTGGCTTAACCCAGCCAGGTCCAATACCTGCCGGCTGGCAAAAACGGCTGTGTAGTAATACTTATGTTCAACCATGTAGTTGAGCAAGCGGTAGGTGTTTACGGGATCGGTGACCAGTTCATCTCTCAACGCGTCAAATTCGGCACGGGCTTCATCACGTAATCCTAAGCGGTCATATTCCTTCCCGCGCAGGAAATGCGGGTACGCAAGAAGAGTATCTATGCCTGACAGGTCGGTGAGCGGGTCAAGGGTAAAAGTAGAGATCATCCATTGATCTGCGATGGCTTTTTCAAGTGTTAAATCGATCGAGAGATCAGAGTTGGCTGCCCGTGGAAAAGGATCCAGATTACTGAACAACTGGTTTCCGCGGATTCCATAGTATCCGGTTGGATCGGTACTGGCAGCCTGGCGATAATACTCTTTTGCCTCTGCAGATTTCCCCAGTTTATCCAAACACTTGCCAACCCAGAGTAAAGCAGCTGCTTTTTCCTCCGGAGTGATGGCGAGCAGGATCAGCCGCTGGAATGTCACCTGGGATTGTTCATACTCTGAAAGCCGGTACCGCGCAATCCCGGATTGGAAGAGACCTGAATACGCCTGCTCTGATGACGGATATTCATTGATGATCCTTTCCCAGGTGGAAGCGGCTTTAGAAATATATCCGCCTAGTTCATAGATCCTGGCTGCCCGGTAGAGGTAGTCAGGTGCGCTTGATGAATCCGGGACGAGAGCGACAAATGACAAGAGGCTGTCAGCAGCATCTTCATACCTTTGGAGGTGGTTGTAAAGCGTGGTGGCTTTTTCCAGGAAAGCCGCGGAGAATTTTGGATCTGTGGGATGGTCCCTGATCAAAGTATCCCATTCAGCGATCTCCCCCTCGTAATCCCCGATATTCCAAAAGCTCAACGCTTTGTAATAGTGAACAGTGCCATCGTGAGCAGGATCATCATACAGATACCGGTCGAAAGCTTCGATGGCGAGCCCGTACTTTCCGGCGTAGTAATCAACAATTCCGCGCATTAATTCGCTTACCGGCTGTCCGGCTTCAACGAGGGCGACCAACCCGGAATAGGTATCGTAGTAGACAGGAAATTTCGTGACAGAGTCCTGGAAGCGGGCATAAGCTTGTTCGGGTTCGTTCAAGCGGAGGTAGATCTGCCCTAACAGCAGATTAACCTGGGATTTTGTGGCTTCATCAACGGAAGCCTCGTAAAGGGATAAAAGCGTATTGATCGCGTTACCGTCATCTCCTGCGGCGGATAGACTTTGAGCGATCTTGATGCTGATCGAGTCTGCGCTCCCAGAAGTATTCACTTTCAGTGCTGACTGGTAAGCGGTGAGCGCATTGACATAATCCCGAGCCGCAAAGAACGCATCGCCTTGCATTACGAGGATCTCAGAATCCAGGGGACCAGGTTCAAGGCGCAGGTATTCTCCGTATGCAGCGGCTGTCTGGGAATACTGACCCAGCTTCTCGTAGGCTGTGGCTAAATAGAAATATGCCGTATTGCGGGTCTCCCCTTCGGGAAAATTGGCGATGAGCCAGTTAAGCTGATCTATGGAACCAGTGAAGTTCCCTTGCAGGAGAAGCACCCGCCCCACACCTAACTGGGCAGCCGCGATAATTTCAGCATCGGTGGATTGCTCGCGAGCTGTCCAGAATTCATTGAGCGCCGCTTCATAATCACCGGAAAGAATATCGCCTTCGCCCAGGGAGATCCTCGCCTTGGGCTGCGGGGTAGCTGTTGCCGTTGGGGTAGGTGAGGCAATAAAGTCGGCAAGTTTATCGACCAGCGAATCCCCTGACGATTCCGGGGTACAGGAGGTGATGATCAGGGATATTATGGCCAGGATAACAACAACACGTTTCATTGAACCTCGTTCGGCGCGCTCCCCAGGTGCGGGGGCAGCCTGAATTATGGAATCATAGCATAGAATTATTGCCAAATGCGTTGAAGCATGTTAAACTAGGTCGGAAGGAACGCTCTCCCATGAGGGCGTTTTTTGGTGGAATCATGCGGACGATAGCGTGGAATGTAAAAGATGAATCTGTCGACATGATCGATCAACGGCGGCTTCCTGGAGACCTGGTTTACCATAAGTGCCACACCGCCGAAGGTATGGTCTACGCCATCGAGGAAATGGTGATCCGTGGCGCACCAGCATTGGGAGTTGCGGGCGCTTTTGGAGTAGCGCTCGGAGCAAGGCAGCTGGCAATTGCCAATCCCTCAAACTGGCAGGAGGAACTTCAACGGATCGCGCAATCGATCCTTTTCTCAAGACCAACGGCAGTGAACCTTGCCTGGGGAGTCGAGCGGGTCATGCGGAAAGTTAGTGCAGCACCAGATGCAATTACAGCTGCAACGATAGCCTTCGATGAAGCGCAGTTGATGGCTGACGAGGATGTGCAGATCAACTATAGACTCGCGCAAAATGGCGCGACGCTGATCAAGGATGGTGATGTATTGATCCATCACTGCAACACCGGCTCACTGGCAGGGGTGGACTGGGGGACTGCCCTGGGAGCCATCCGCTATGCCCACGAATCAAGCAAAAGGGTAAAGGTGCTGGTAGACGAAACCCGACCGCGGCTGCAGGGAGCAAGGCTGACCGCCTGGGAATGTGAGCAATACGGCATTCCCTATCAGATCATCACCGATAACGCCGCCGGTTACTTCCTACAGCGCAAGGAAGTCAACGCGGTATTCTTCGGCGCGGACAGGGTGGCAGCAAATGGCGACGTGGTCAACAAGATCGGCACCTACATGCTAAGTCTGGCTGCAAAAGCCAGTGATGTGCCGGTGTACTGCGTGTTCCCGAAAAGCACAGTGGATACCACCGTCGCTAACGGGATGGAGGTCTGCATCGAGGAGCGCGATCCGCAGGAAGTGCTTGCGCTTAGCTTTCTGGGTGAGCGCACTTCACCTGCATCCGCCCAAGCGCGGAACCCGGCTTTTGATATCACACCGGCCAGCCTGATATCTGCATGGATTACTGAAGACGGGATCATCATCCCTCCATTTAAGGGTGGTTTCTCCCAATCCGTTTATAATTCAAAGTAAGAAGGAAAAGCATGCCCATTTTTATTACTGGTTCGATCGCTTTCGATTATTTAATGACCTTCCCCGGAAAGTTCAGGGACAATATCATTCCGGATCAGCTGGATAAAATCAGCTTATCCTTCCTGGTGGATAGCATGACCCGCCAGCGCGGGGGGATCGCACCCAATATTGCCTATACCCTATCCCTGCTTGGCGAAAAACCCTATGTCTTTGCCACAGCCGGTGCTGATTTTTGCGATTACCGGGATTGGATGGAATCCCATAACATCAGCACCAAATACATAAAAGTTATCGATGGCAAATTCACCGCCTCCTTTTTTGTTAACACCGACCAGGAGAATAATCAGATCGCCAGCTTCTACACCGGCGCAATGGCGGACGCTGCCGATTATTCACTTTCCTCGATCGGGCAGGGTGAGGCGGATTACGTTCTGATCGCCCCGAACGATCCAGCGGCGATGCGCCGCTATTGTGAGGAGTGCGTGGCGTTACAGCTCCCGTACCTCTTCGACCCATCCCAACAGGTGGCGCGCAACCCGCACGCCGACCTGAAATACGGAGTGGAACACGCGGATGCCCTGTTCTGCAACGAATACGAGTTCAAACTGCTGCAGAAACACACCGGATTGACTGCCAGTGAAATCGAGAGCCTGGTAAGGTTGCTTGTGATCACCCTGGGTGAGAAAGGTGCAGCCCTTTATTCCGGTGGAAAGAGGGTTTTGATCGTAGCCGTTCCCCCCGAAGGCATTGCCGACCCGACCGGCGTCGGTGATGCGTTCCGCGGCGGGTTTCTGCGCGGCTACCGCCTGGGGATGGACCTGCAGACCTGCGGACAGATGGGCTCGCTGGCAGCCACCTATTGCCTGGAGCAAAAAGGTACCCAGAACCATTTTTACACCCCGGCAGAATTCATTAAACGATATCGTCAGCATTTCGATGATCATGGCGAATTGGACAAATTAATCTAGTTTTGGAGGTTATTTAGCATGGCGAATTATGATGTTAAGGATATGAAATTGGCTGAAGGCGGCCGGCTGAAGATCGCCTGGGCTGAACGCGAAATGCCGGTACTGCGGCTGATCAAGGACCGCTTTACAAAGGAACGTCCCCTTAAGGGGTTGCGGATTTCAGCGTGTCTGCACGTGACCACTGAAACTGCAAATTTAATGAAGACACTGCAGGCTGGCGGCGCGGACGTGGTGCTCACGGCGTCCAATCCGCTCTCCACGCAGGATGAGGTGGCTGCCTCACTGGTCTCGCACGATGAGATCTCGGTGTACGCGGTCAAGGGCGAAAACAACACCACCTATTACAAGCACATCCATGCAGCGCTGGACCACAAACCGCACTTCTCGATGGATGATGGCGCTGACCTGGTGAACGTGCTTCACAAGGAACGGCGCGATTTGCTGCCCAACGTGATCGCCGGAACCGAAGAGACCACCACGGGGGTCATCCGGTTGCACGCGATGGCGGCTGACAAAGCGCTGGCTTATCCCATCATCGCCATCAATGACGCGCTGACCAAGCATTTCTTCGACAACCGCTACGGCACCGGGCAATCCACCATTGACGGTATCGTGCGCGCGACCAACATCCTCTTAGCAGGCAAGACCTTTGTCGTGGCCGGGTATGGCTGGTGCGGACGCGGGTTGGCTTCACGGGCGCGCGGCATGGGCTCCAGCGTGGTAGTGACCGAAGTGGACCCGACCAAAGCGCTGGAAGCGGTGATGGATGGCTACCGAGTGATGCCAATGAAGGATGCGGCAAAGATCGGTGATATTTTCGTGACCCTCACCGGTGATATCAACGTCATTGACCAGAAGCATTTCGAGGTGATGAAGGACGGCGCAATTGTGGCCAACTCCGGACACTTCAACGTTGAGATCAACATCCCGGCACTCGAGAAGATGTCGAAGTCCAAGCGGCTGGTGAGACCCTTCGTGGATGAATACGTGACGGCGGATAACCGCCACATCTACATCCTTGGCGAAGGGCGCCTGATCAACCTGGCTTCGGCTGAAGGACACCCCGCTTCGGTGATGGATATGTCCTTTGCCAACCAGGCGCTCTCGCTGGAATACCTGGTGAAGAATGCCTCCAAACTGGAGAAGAAAGTCTATTCGGTGCCTGAAGCGATCGACAAGCAGATTGCGGAACTCAAACTGGCGGCGATGAACGTGAAGATCGACAAGCTCAGCGCGGAACAGGTGAAGTATCTCGCCTCCTGGGAAGAAGGTACATAAACTTCGGCGCATGATGGTTCGTGAATGCCAGCGGTTACCACTGCTGGCATTTTTTTATGGCTGATAGACCGCCATGTTGCCGAGCACGGAGAAGGAATTCAGGAACGCACTTTTTGAACGCCAGTAGGTCATGTAGCCATCCACCACGGTGACCCCGTAGGCGTCATAGCCGATGACGATGACGGTGTGTTCATAGGAAGCAACGGTTGTGGTATTGCCGCTGCTGCTGGTGTAGCTGACGGGGTAGCCGCCCCAGACATTCCCGATGACCCAAACAATGACCGGCTTTCCAGCCGCGATCTGGGAGCGCAGGTTGAAGTAGCTCATGCCCTTCACCGCGGATGCGGAGACACCGTGATTGCGCAGGACAGCCGCGATGGGCTCGGCATGAACCCCGTAAGGATTGGGCGGTAGCTGTCCTTCGCCACCATCCGGGGAGCCGACAAACCCGGTTTCGGGGTCATCGCTCACAGGCAGTTCAGCAAGGATGGTGCTTTCGCTGACTGACACGTTGAAGAAGGCAGCCCAGTCAGATGCTGAACGCGATTCACAGGAGAGGGCGCGGGATTGGGCGTGCCCAACGACACCATAAACCATGGCTTCCACCGGCAGACCGTCTGAGGAGGTGGGGGTGGCAGGGATGCGCGTAGCGGTGGGGCGGGGAGTGCTGGTCGGCAGAGGGGTGCTGGTGGCGGTGGCGGTGGGCGTGTTGGTGGGTGTTGGCGTGGCGGTGTTCGTGGGGGTGGGGGTTTCGGTGGGCAGCGGCTGGAACGGGGTGGGCGTGGCAGAATTCTGCTGCGGGGCAGCAACTGTAACTGCAGGCAGGAATGAGAGGGCTTTTACCGGCTGCGTATTGGAGAGGATGAGGAACGCCCCGATATCGGCGAATATGCCGAGGATAAGCAGCGACAGGATGAAGCGGAAAATGTTTTTCGACCTTGATGCCATGATCTATGAAAGGACAGGGAATCAGGGAGTGGTGACCACGATCTCGATGTAGATGGGGTCTCCAAAGGGCTGACCGGTGGGATTGTAAGCCTGCCAGGCGCTGCGGTACCTGCCCTGTTCGGCGGGAGCGGTGAACTGGATCTCAATGACGGCTTCGCTGCCTCCGCGGGCAGGGACAAGCATCTGGGGAGAGGCGGCGCCCATGTCGATGCCGGCGGTGAGATGCAGGGTATACGCTTCGTTCCAGTTGCAGGTGCCGGTGTTCTTGACCTGCCATTGTTTTTCGAGGATGGACCCCGGCGACACCTGGCTGCCATCGGGGATGGAAACATCATAAAGCCACTGCAGCTGGTCGGTGCAGGAGAGGGTGGGCGTCACTTCTGCGCCAGCAGGCTGACTGCTGATCTGCGGCGAGATCCCGTCGACGATGAAGGTGGGAGCTATAAAGAGCGGGGGCTGCTCTTCGGCAGGTACGGAATGGGTGAGGCTGAAGACATCACATCCTCCCAGCAACAGAAGAAGGGATAGCGAAAGGAGCAGACCAGCTTTGCGGATCAAGCCCATACCGTTCTATTCGTCTTCAGCGGAGGAATCAGCGGAGGCGCCCAGGTCTAGCGGGAGTTCCCCGCCCATGGCACGTTCGCGGACAGTGCGCTCGATCTCGTTGCACATTTCGATATTCTGCTTGAGGAAGTCCTTGGCGTTCTCGCGTCCCTGACCGAGGCGCATATCGTTATAGGAGAAGAAGGCGCCGCGCTTCTGGATGACTTCCATGGCGGTAGCGAGGTCGATGATGTCGCCAACCTTGGAGATGCCTTCGTTGTACATGATATCAAACTCAGCGGTGCGGAAGGGCGGGGCAACCTTGTTCTTGACCACGCGGACGCGGGTGCGGTTGCCGACGATCTCTGCGCCTACCTTGATGGATTGGATGCGGCGCACATCCAGGCGGATGGAGGCGTAGAATTTCAGCGCTAAGCCGCCGGGAGTGGTTTCGGGATTACCGAACATGGTGCCG
>CAZLBG010000001.1:0-114822 GCA_964557895.1 uncultured Anaerolinea sp. | reverse complement strand
CGGCGGTCTTGGTCTGGTTGATGGCGCCGGAGAGCTTGCGCAACGCCTGTGACATTAAACGCGCCTGCATGCCCATGCTGGCGTCGCCCATATCACCTTCGATCTCCGCCCGCGGAACGAGGGCAGCCACGGAATCAACGACCACAATATCCACCGCGCCGGAGCGGACGAGGGTTTCGCAGATCTCCAGCGCCTGTTCGCCGGTATCGGGCTGCGAAACGAGAAGACTCTCGGTATCGACGCCCAGTTTGGCAGCGTAGGATGGATCAAGGGCGTGCTCCATGTCGATGAAGGCGACGGTGCCGCCCAGTTTCTGGGCTTCGGCAACGATGTGGAGGCAGAGGGTGGTTTTGCCCGAGGATTCAGGCCCGTAGATCTCGGTGATGCGCCCGCGCGGGATGCCGCCGACCCCCAATGCCAGATCAAGGGAGAGGGAACCGGTGGGGATGATCTCAACCGCCAACTGGTGGGCTTCACCCAGGCGCATGATCGAACCTTCGCCGTACCTTTTGACGATGTCACCCAGGGCTTTGTCGAGCACGGCGCGCCGGGCTTCGCTGGCAGGTTCATTGCGGTCGAAGGAATCGAAGACATTCTTTTCAGATGTGGATTTTTTTACCATGGAGCGGTTCTCCTCGAGAGTAGGTTTGATTAATTATAGCCTGATTGGACACTATTTTTATTATAGTACATATGTTCCAACTCCACAATAGGAGGATTGCAGCTGGCTGAAAAGGCGGATCAGGATTCGTTATTCGTAAAACGAATAAGGAACGAATCGGAACGAATAAAAATGATTACCCTCTATGATCCCGATTGGGATGAACCTTTCAATTCGTTGTTAACAGAACTTTTTTCTACTCATAGAGTATTGCACAAAGAGCTGGAAATGGGACTTGCCAACCGCGATGATGGTTTTCAGATTTGTAGGTTTTGTAATTAAATCCTCAGGGTAATATTACTTTGTATTGTTTGTAATTGATTGTACAAATAGGCACAAAATGGGAGAAATAATGCTTTATAAAAATAAAGCAGGGGGCGGATCAACATTTGATATGGCTGAGAAACGCCGAAAAACTATGATTACCATAGCTATCATAGGTGTGATCGTTTTCTTAATCATCTTGTTTATGCTAAATAATATTCAAACCCTCGGAATCGGAGGAATAGGAGCTTTGGTACTCCTGGGTCTTTTGAGGATATTCCCTGGCATTCTTGATGGCCTTCTTGGGAAGAAACAAAAAGAAGAAAAAAGGGCGATCCGAGGAGCTAAAGCGGAAGTTCAAATCGATTCTCTGTTATCCGGATTGTCCGAAGATTACTTTGTTATGAATGACATCAATTGCCCTTTTGGAAATATCGACCACGTTGTCCTAAGTAAAAATGGTGCCATCTTCCTCATCGAAACAAAATCGCACTATGGCAAAGTGACTTTTCAAGACAATTCGATCTACCTCAATGGTCATCTGCCTGAGAAAGATTTCATCTCCCAGACATTGAAAAATACCTACTGGCTGCGAGAAAGAATCACCGAGATCACCGGGGTTAAGGCTTGGGTCTTTCCTATCATTGTTTTTACCAATGCCTTTGTCCCTTTTTCAAATCCGATCAAAGGCATAATTGTAGTCAATCAAAAGTTTCTGCTTCAAAAGATTACGAGTATATCTAATTGCAGTACAGCGAATCGTATTTTGTGGGAGAAAAAGGATAACATCCTTGCAGATTTGGACAAAAGGAAACTTTAACTCCGACTAAAAACTTATTCATCTGGTCGGATCATGGACAGTGCGGTAACCCCACACCCTTCCTTTTTGATTACAAAATTCCCTATTGACTTTTAGGTGACAGTTCTGTATGATAACTGCTAATTAACAATCGAATATTGAGAGATCCAGCGGCTGCATCTCTGCGATGAGATGACGAGGTGGAGGTTCTCCTTCGCGAGAAGGACGTTAACCCTGGGGGGATTGACAGGGGAAAATCGAATGATCAGCGGATGCCTCCGAAGCCTGCCCGGGCTTCATTCTCCCTTCCTAAAAATCCAGGCGTAAACCCGTTTGGCGACGAACGGTCCAATTCCCGGATAGCGGCAGACACAAATGTGTCTTGTGTATTCATTGGAAGGGGCTGTTAAACTGGAATGAAACCATTTAGCATGCCTGGCATGCTTTTTTATTTTAAGGAGGCAGTGATGGATAAAAAGGAATTATTGGAACGGGTAGCAGCAGACGGGGTGAAGTTCATCTCCTTTCAGTTCACGGATGTGACCGGTTCGGTCAAAAGCCTGGATGCCCCGGCGAGCCAGCTGCCGGAAGCGCTGGAAGGTGGCATCTGGTTTGACGGATCCTCGGTTGAGGGGTTCGCACGCATCCAGGAGAGCGACATGCACCTGCGCCCGGATATTGATTCATACGCGGTGCTGCCATGGACTCCGCTGGAAATGCGCCGGGCTCGGCTGTTTTGCGAGATCTATCATCCGGACGGCTCTCCGTTCTCCGGGGATCCGCGCGGGCTGCTGAGAAGGAAACTGAACGAGCTGGACAAACGCGGCTGGAAGTACATGGTGGGTCCCGAGCCGGAGTTCTTCCTCTTCCGGAAGAATGGGACCGACTCCATCCACCCGGTGCCGCATGACATCGGCGGGTACTTCGATTTTTCCCCCAACGATGAGGCGGTGAGGGTGCGGACGGAGTTGATGCGCGCGCTGGATTCGATGGGGCTGGAGGTTGAGGTCGGGCATCACGAATGCGCGCTGGGTCAGCATGAGATCGATTTCAGATTCAGTGACGCGCTGCGGTCGGCAGATAACGTTTTGACCCTGAAATACACGGTGAAAGCGATCGCTGCGCAAAATGGGCTGGTGGCGTCGTTCATGCCCAAACCCATCTTCGGGATGAACGGTTCAGGGATGCACTGCCATCAATCGCTGTTTGACAAGAAGGGGAACAATGTCTTTTATGCCGGTGAAGATGAGTTCAGCCTGTCGAAGGTCGCTTATGGATTCATTGCCGGACAGCTGGCGCACGCGCGCGGCTTTTCGGCGGTGACCGCACCGACGGTGAACTCGTACAAACGCCTGGTGCCAGGGTATGAGGCTCCCGTGTATGTAGGGTGGGCGCAAACCAACCGCTCAGCGCTGATCCGCATTCCGCGCTCGGTGGCAGGGCAGAAGAACGCCGTCAGGGCTGAGCTGCGCTGCCCGGATCCATCGTGCAACCCCTACCTGGCTTATGCGGTGATGCTGTCTGCGGCGCTGGACGGGATCGACAGGGGTCTGGTTCCCCCGAAACCGCTGAACAATGTGAATGTTTACGAGCTCACCCGCGAAGAGCGCAAGCGCAAAGCCGTGGCGGAATTACCCGGCTCACTGCTTGAAGCATTGGGTGAACTGGGCAAGGATAAGGTGATCAAAGACGCGCTGGGTGACAGCATCTACAATGCTTTCGTGAGGGCGAAAACCGAGGAATGGGAAACGTACCGCCTGCATGTGATGGATTGGGAAGTGGAACGTTACCTGGAAGTTGCCTAGAAAAAAAGAGAGAGCGTAACCGGTACGCTCTCTCTTTTTATCTCTTCGGCTCCAGAACGTTCTGGATGCAGGTTAACCACTGGTTGGCGACGGGCGGGAGGGGCTGGTTTGTGACCGCGATCACCGGAAGGGTCAAAGACCTGGCAGGGTCGAGGGTGGTGACGGAAATGGCTTTGACGCCGTCGGTGGTGAAATGTGCGGGGGCGAACCCCAGCGCTGCCGGCTGAGAAGCTACCTCTGCGATCATCGCCTCCTCATCCGGAACGAGCACCCCAGCACTGGAGAGCTGCTGCAGGTTGTTCATGAACAGGGCTGTGAAGGCTGACTGGGTTTGTGTTGCCGTTGAATAGGCATAGAGCGCGATCAGCTGGCTGGCAAAGCTCTCTTCCATAGAGTTAGCAAAGCATTCAGGGCATTGGGCAGCGGCTTCCGACCAGGTCGTCACCTCGCCCAGGTAGATGGAACTGATAAGAGCGGGGGTTAATGAAGCAAGAGGGTTCTGCGGGTTCACAACCAGGGCGAGATCATCATACCCGAGCACATACGAGGATGCGGGAAGATCCGCAGTTGCGCCCCAGCGCAGGAGGATGTGCTGGTCTTCGATGGCTGCACTTTCTGCCGGCAATTCGGAAGTGACGATGCTCAAGGCGGGGAACGAGCTGGTACAGACATCCATTACGGGTGCCATCCATGCCAGCGAGGATGTGTAGGCAACAGTGACAACATCAGCAGCAGTATCAACATTCGCCGCTGTGGCTGCCAGGGTCTGCTCAATGGCCGGGTGAGTGCTGGCTTGAGCAGCAGGCTCCTTCTTCAGGAGTCCGATGGTGAGGATGAGCGCACCCAAAAGAGCACAGTAAATGGCGAAAACATAGAGCGAGCGCTTGCCGAGGAAGGTAAGGAACCAGTGGATGGCAAGGTAACCGACGAGCAGGGCAGCGATGAACCCCACGAGGATGACCGGGAGGAAGTCACCGAACCCGGGCATCTCCAACGCATCCTTGAGGCTGACGAGCCCTGCGCCAAGCATCACCGGCACGGACATGAGGAAAGAGAAACGGGCAGCGGCGGGCCGCTCCAGTTTGCGGAACATACCGCCGACGATGGTGGACCCCGAGCGGGAGACGCCGGGGAAGAGGGAGATCATCTGGAAGAGCCCGATCACCAGGGCATCCAGCCACTTGATATCCGAGTAACTGCGGGTGCGCTTGCCGAGGAGCTCCGCCAGGACGAGCAACAGGGCGGTCGCAAAGAGGAAGATGGCGGTTGCCGTGACCGAGTTGAAAGCGGCTTCAACCACATCCTTGATGAGGACGCCGGCCAACCCGGCGGGTATGGTGGCAAGGATGAGATACCAGCCCAGGCGGGCATTCTCGGATCCGAAAGGCTGCCGGGCAACCAGAGCTTTGAAGAAATCCCTGACAATGCTCCAGAGGTCTTTCCAGAAGTAAATGATGACCGCGCCGAGGGTTCCCAGCTGGACCAGCACATCGAATGGGAAAATCTGCGCTTCGGGGATCTGCCAACCGAAGAGGTAGGGAACCAGGACGAGATGCGCCGAGGAGGAGATGGGGAGGAATTCAGTTAACCCCTGGATGATACCGAGAATGAGGGATTGGATGAGTGTCACTTTGACTCCTTGGAGTGAAGATAGGTTTGCAGGAAAGCGCCGGCAAAGGTAGTGAAGGACTGGTTGAGGATGGCGGCGCGCGAGTCTTCCATCAATTTGACCAGGAAGCGGATATTGTGAATGGAGATGAGACTGGACGCGAGCATCTCTTTGGCTACGATGAGGTGGCGCAAATAGGCGCGGGTAAAGGTGGCGCAGGTATAGCAATCGCAGGCTGGATCGATCGGGCTATGGTCGCGGGTGTAACCAGCGTTCATCAGGTTGATGCGGCCGGTTCGGGTGAAGGCAGCCTGATGGCGGGCAAGGCGGGTGGGGAGGACACAGTCAAATATATCAACACCGCGCAGGACGCCATTGAGCAAGTCTTCGGGGGTGCCAACGCCCATGAGATAACGCGGTTTGTCCGGGGGAAGATGGGGGTTGAGGCGGTCGAGGGTGGTGTACATTTCCTGCTTGGATTCGCCGACCGATAACCCTCCGATGGCGATGCCGGGCAGGTTTACCGAGGAGACGAAGCGGGCAGACTCTTCGCGCATGGTTTTATCGATGCCGCCCTGGATGATGCCGAACAACGCCTGGTCCGGGCGGGATTTCGCCTTGATGCAGCGTTCAAGCCACTTATGAGTTCGTGCCATGGCTTTGCGATTGTATTCAGGGTTGTTGGGGTCGGAGCATTCGTCGAACGCCATGATGATATCTGCGCCCAGTTTCTCCTGGATGGCAATCGAACTTTCGGGGGTGAAGCGATGCATCGAACCGTCGATGTGGCTCTTGAAGGTGACGCCATCTTCATCTACCTTGCGCATTTCGGCAAGAGAAAAGACCTGGAAACCACCGGAATCGGTGAGCATGGGCTTGTGCCACTGCATGAACTCATGCAAGCCGCCCATCTCTGCAACGAGGTCGGCGCCAGGGCGGAGGTAGAGGTGGTAGGTGTTGGAGAGCACAAGGGAGGCGCCAGTCGCTTCGATCTGAGCCGGAGAGAGCGATTTTACGGTAGCCTGCGTGCCTACGGGAGCGAAAACCGGCGTGAGCAGATCCCCGTGTGGAGTGGCAAACACTCCAGCCCTCGCAAGACCCTCACGGGATTGAATGTTGTAGGTGAATGCAGTTTTTTCCATGACGAGGCAATTATAGTCCCCAAAACACCTTGATCGCGATAAGAATAGCAATGAAGGTTAGAACCGTCAGCGGCAGCCCGACACGGACGAAGTCTTTGAAGGTGTATCCGCCGGGACTCATAATCATGATATTTACCGGATGGCTGACCGGGAAAATGAAGGCAATGGAACTGCCCAGGGCAACGGCCATGGCAAGCGGGTGCGGATCCATGCCGAGCATGTTTGCAGCCTGAAGAGCGAGGGGAATGACGATGATCGGGGCAATTGGACCGCTGATGAACTGGGTCAGCAACATGGTGATGAGAAGAAAGATCGCCACTATCCAAACCGGGCTGAGGCTGGCGAGGTGGGTTATGGCGAACTGAACGATCGATTCAGCCAATCCGGTCTTTTGAATGGCAATAGTCAATGGCCACATGCCAGCAATGAGGAAGATCGGCTTCCATTCGATCTTCTGGAAAGCATCGGAGATGCTCATGCACCGAGTAAGCATCAACACGACAGCGCCGGTGAGAATTACCAATGGAACCGGGAAAAGATCAAGCGCAGCGATCGTGAGAGTAACCAGGGTGATGAAGATAGCGAGCCCGATTTTTGCCGGATTGAAAACGGCATCCGGGTCTTCTTCAAGGAGCATCAGATCCTGGTTGTGCTTCAAAAGGCTGATCTTGACGGCTGATCCCTGCACCAATAGGGCATCTCCAAACTGGAGTTTCATGTGGGTGAAATTTTCAGTAACCGGCTCGCCCTTGCGCCAGATGCCTAGGACGTTCAATCCCAGGCGATTGCGCATGTCGATTTCGCAAATGTCTTTGCCGATGAGACGGGAATGGGGAGTAATCATCACCTCGGCCATGGGTTCAGCTTCAGAGACCGCAGATTCAAGCAGTGGTCGGGAGAGGTCTTCGGAAGCTCCAAGCGCAGAAAGGTCAGCGCTGGCAAGGGAACCGGTAACCATAAGGATATCTGCGGGCAGAATCACCATATCGGGAGGGGTGTGGGTGATCAGTTTTTTGCCCCTCAAAACAGATACGATCTGGATTCCCATTTTCGATTCCCAGCCTCCGTCGCGAATGGTGCGGTTAGCGAGGGGTGAGGCAGGCAGAAGGGTAATCCTGCGAAAAGGCTGATCGTGGAAATACTGCTCCTTCAGGCGATCGGATAACCGCATGATCGAGCCTGAGCCGTTGGAAGTGTTCTTAGGGAGCAATTTCCTACCCAATAAGGTCAGGAAGAGGATTCCAAGGAGAGCTGCCGGACCGCCGATGGGAAAGTAATCGAGCAGACCGAAACTGGCGAGATTGGCCTGTTTCAGTGCACCACTGACGATGATATTGGCGGTAGTCAACAAGGTTGCCATACCACCCAGGATGGTTCCAAAAGCCAATGGAATGAGGAGATGAGAGGGTTGGATGCGGCTGCGGCGCGAAAGAGACATGACCGCCGGCAGGAGGATACCAACGGTAGCAATATTGTTCATGAAGAGCGATAAAAGGGCGCTGAAAAGCGTAACCAGAAAGATGGTTACCGTTTCTGATCTTCCGCCAAGTTTGGAAATCAATTTCCCCAGGTTATTTGCTGCTCCGGTTTGCTGCAAGGCAACTGAGATCATTGAAATCCCTAAAATGGTCATCACGGCTGTGCTGCTGAAGCCGGCAAAAGCTTCGCCTGAGGTAACGACTTGAGAAAGACCCAGCGCTAATAGAACCATCAACGCCACCAGGTCAGGGCGCAACCTGGTAAACAGCAATAAACCTATGGCAATAACGACAACGGCGATCGTAATAATCGAGGGCATGTTAGTCTCGATAGAATTTTACACTACCTGCCCTAAACCAAGGTGAAATTCCTTGATGAAGGGTAGCGGGTGGTTTATACTAGTTCGCATGTCCCAAGAGAAGAATACAACCTGGATAGAAGTGAACCTGGCAGCAATCACGCGGAATATTCATCGGATGCGAGCGATCACCTGTAAACCAGTCATGCCGGTAGTAAAAGCTAATGCCTACGGACACGGGCTGGTGGAGATATCGAGAGCAGCCATTGACGCTGGTGTCCTCCGGCTGTGTGTGGCACGAATCGAAGAAGCCCTGGCTATCAGGGAGGCAGGACTGCAGATTCCCATCCTCGTGATGGGGTATGTGATGCCAAACCTTGTGCCGGAAGCCATTGCAAAAAATATCAGCCTGATGGTAAATTCCCTGCAACTGGCTGAGGAATTCAACCTGGCGGGTAAGGGTTGTGAACAGCCATTGCCAATACACGTGAAGATCGATAGCGGCATGCACAGGCTTGGACTACTCCCAGACGAGGTTGAACCTTTTACAAGGGGAATCAAGGCATTTTCTCAACTTGCGGTCGAGGGAGTATTCACTCATTTCCCCAATGCCGATGACCTGAACGAGCCTTCAACCAATGGTCACATTGCAGCCTTTTCACAAAGTGTGGACCAATTAAGGTCGCTTGGAATCAGACCTGAAGTTGTTCACGCTGCCAACTCAGCCGCGTCCATTTATTTCCCTGAATCCCGTTTTGACGCTGTTCGACCGGGAATCGCGATCTATGGACTCAACCCGGATTTCGGGGCACCACTACCTGAAGGCTTTGAGGCGGCACTCAGCTGGAAAGGGAGAATCACGTCGATCAAGGAGATCACTGCAGGTGAGGGGATTGGGTATAACTACAGATACTTCACCAAAAAGAAAGAGCGGATCGGGGTCGCTTCTGTGGGGTATGCTGACGGATTACGCCGGCGATTGGGCAATGTTGCCCTGTTACACGGGCAGCGGATCAATCAAGTGGGCGGAATGTGCATGGACCAATCGCTGTGGCAACTGGATGAAATCCCTGATGCAAAGGTTGGAGATGAGATCGTCTTTGTGGGGAAGCAGGGTGATGAACAACTTAGAGCGGAAGAAATAGGCAAGTTATGGGGATCGAATAATTATGACGTAGTGTGCGGCCTGGCTGCACGGGTGCCGAGGTATTATCATTTTGATTAGAGAGTGGATCTTATTATGACATCGATGACCACAAAGAACTGGTGGACTTATCCGGTTATTCCGAAGGAAATCAACAATAAACTAGAAAGTTATCCCCGGTTCTTGAGACAGGTATTATACAACCGCGGAATTACGACTCCTGAAGAGGCTGAAATCTACCTTAGTGCAAAGAATCCAGATCATGATCCATTCCTCTTAACGGGAATGGAAGTGACGGTTACCCGGGTTCTCGAGGCGATCGACCAGAAAGAACCAATAGCGGTATACGGCGATTATGACGTAGACGGGGTAACTGCAACTGCTTTGCTAGTGCAAGTATTAGAGAGATTGGGAGGGAATGTTACACCTCACATTCCCAATCGTTTTGATGACGGCTATGGATTGAACACCCAATCGATTGAGCGTCTGGCCCAAGCTGGAGTCAAGGTAATAATTACGGTTGATTGCGGCATCCGCTCTCCGAGAGAGGCTGAGTATGCCAGGGAACTGGGAATTGATTTGATCGTCAGTGACCATCACTTCCCGCAGGATGTGCTGCCTACGGCGTATGCCATTATTTGCCCTAAACAAACCGGGGACAACTATCCATTCAAGGAATTTGCGGGCGTTGGTATCGCTTATAAAATTGCACAGGCTTTGTTTAATTCCAGGAAGGTCGGTGACTGGACGGCTGATGACTGGCTTGACCTGGTTGCCCTGGGAACCGTTTCGGACCTGGTTCCGCTGGCGGGAGAAAACCGGGCATTGGTACATGAAGGGATAAAACAAATCCGGTATGGTCACAGGGTAGGGATCCGAGCGCTATGCGGGGTGGCTGGAAAGGATCTCTCGCGGATCACCGCAGGGGATATCGGTTTTGCTTTAGGACCACGCTTGAATGCTGCAGGCCGAATGGAATCAGCCCTAAAAGCATTTGATCTATTAATGACCGATAAACTGGAAAATGCCGGTTTGATTGCACAGGAACTGGACAACCAGAATTCACAAAGGCAGTATGCCACAAGAGCAGCGCAGCAGAAAGCAGAAGAAGAATTGGGTGATGGAATTACGACTAACTTAATTGCTTCCTTTAATCCCGACTATAGCTCGGGGATCGTCGGTCTTGTGGCCTCAAAATTATCGGAACGTTACTATCGTCCCGCGATTGTAGGTTCAATTGAGGATGACTTTATCAAAGCATCCTGCCGGAGTATCCCAGAATTCCACATCACGCGAGCTCTTGATGAATGTGCAGACCTCCTGTTGCGACATGGGGGTCATTCCATGGCTGCAGGTTTTACCGTTCACAAGGATTATCAAGACCAGTTGATTGAACGATTAAATCAAATCGTTGCGCGGGAACTGGATGGACTTGAATTGCGTCCAACGATGAAAATTGATGTAGAACTGGCAATTGATGAAGTCACCCAGCGGATCTACCCCGAGCTGGAAAAACTTCAACCCACCGGGATGGGAAATCCTGCACCAGTGCTGGCACTCAGGAATGTGGAGCTAGCTGATGTTCAGTTAATCGGGAAGGACAGAACGCATTTGCGTTTTACTATCCCACATTGCCCGGTCTACCAGGCAATCGCTTTCAACCAGGCGCAATGGTATAACGAATGGGTTCTCAATAGAAAAAGGTTTGATATTGCATTTAGTATTGAAATCAATTCATATAATGGCAGGGAGACGCAGCAAATACAGGTAAGGGATATGAAACCTGCTGAATCATAAAGATGAAAACGCCACCGTCACGCATAAAAGCCATCCTCATTGCTCTGCTTGTCACGACCATATGGGCTACATCCTGGATATTCATAAAAATTGGACTCGAGGATATTCCAGGGTTAACTTTCGCTGGTCTACGATATTCCATGGCCACACTGATACTACTTCCGTTTCTTCTTCGGAAAAATGTGCGCATGGAAATGCGGACCTTATCCAGACGATCCTGGATCAAATTAATCATACTGGGAGTAATTCTTTACGCTGTGGGGCAGGGCGGGCAGTTCCTGGGCTTGTCGCACCTGCCGTCAGTAACTGTGGGATTGATTCTCAATTTTAGTTCACTTTTTGTCGCATTCTTAGCCTATGCTGCAATAAAAGAACATCCTTCCTGGCTGCAATGGCTGGGAGTGTTCCTGAACCTTGGAGGAATCCTTTTCTATTTTTCTCCTTTTATGGGATTTGAGGGCAGTGTTTGGGGGTGGGTCTTCTCAGGTTTGAGCCTGACAGGGAATGTTGTCGGGACGGTGCTAGGAAGAGATGTAAATAAGAGTGGAAAGAACAACCCGGTGATCACTACTACCGTGAGTATGGGAATCGGGGCAGTGTTAATGCTGGGTATCGGCATTTTATGGCAGGGATTACCACCCTTAAGTTTGAAAAGCATTGGCATTATCGTTCTGCTGGCATCTGTTAATACTGCGCTGAGTTTTACCCTTTGGAACTACACTCAACAAACGCTTACTGCCACAGAGTCCGTCATCATCAACAACACCATGCTTGTGCAAATTGCTATCCTGGCCTGGGTCTTTTTAGGCGAAAAGCAATCGGTAAACGGATTGATCGGGTTAGCGATGGTTACTTTGGGGGCAGTCATTGTGCAATTGAAAATTAACAAAACTGGTAGGGCGGAAAAAACCGGATAGCGCAGTTCCCTGCATGCTATAATCATTATTACTTATTTAACTCAATTTATTGTTCCGGAGGGAATTATCATGACCGGTCAACCTATACCTGCTTCAACCACAGCACAGAAACCCCCATCAGCAGTTGGACAGTTCCTACCTCCTCCTATCAACAAAATAGAAGATACCGGGTTGGCAGCACTCTGGCTGCAAGATCTGGCATTGAAGATTCTCTATTTCCAAGGTTATTTGACAGGTTACAAAATTGCTGAAGCGATGGCGTTGCCATTTGCGGGCACTGTTGATCAAATTATTGAGGCTTTGAAACGCGAAAAAATGATCGAGGTGCGATCCTCCCAGATGGGATTGGGTGAGGGTGCTTACTTATATGCAATTACGGGTAATGGGATCATAAAAGCTCGTGAAGCGCTGGAGCGCAGTCAATACGCCGGACCGGCACCGGTGCCCCTTGAAATTTATAATGATTCAGTCCGCAGGCAAAGCCGTGGACGGATCCAGGTTACCAATCGCCATATGCGACAGGTGATCGGCGAATTAACCTTTGGCGAGAATACTTTCCACCGTTTAGGACCTGCGGTAAACTCAGGGACTTCCATCTTTATATATGGTCCTCCGGGAAACGGCAAGACAAGCGTTGCGAGGGCGATCGGGAATCTAATCCTTTCACAAACTATGTACATTCCATTTGCCATATTCGTGGATGGGCAGGTTATTACATTGTTTGACTCAGTGAACCATCAGCTTGCGCCCGAAGAAGACAGCACCACTCAAAGTGGTCGGGGAGGTATGCGCAAGGATGGAAGGTGGGTGCGGATCAGGCGACCTTTCATCATGGTGGGCGGCGAATTAACATTGGCTGGTTTGGACCTGGTATTCGATGATACCCTGAAGTTTTATGAAGCACCTTTCCAGGTAAAAGCGAATGGCGGGATCCTTCTCATCGATGATTTTGGTCGGCAGCAGGTTAGACCCCGCGACTTGCTTAACCGTTGGATCGTTCCACTCGAAAACCGCATCGATTACCTGTCGTTGCATACAGGCAGAAAAATTGAAGTGCCTTTTGATGTTCTGGTGATGTTTTCTACCAACCTGCCGCCGCGGGATCTAGTAGATGAGGCATTTTTACGACGGTTAAGACACAAAATCGAGATAACCGACCCCAGCTTTGATGAATACCGGGAAATATTCAAAAAGGTAGCAGCGGGGAAAGGCGTCATGTTTAATGATGAAGGATTGGCATACCTTTTGCAGGAATGGTATATCAAACCCGAACGGAAACTGCGTGCATCACATCCGAGGGATATTTGTGACCAGATCCTGGATATTGCCAGGTATTTAAGCGTTGAACCTTCCATGTCCAAGGATCTGATCGATCGGGCTGCCTCGTCCTACTTTGTTGAATTGTAGAAATGTTTGAAAAGATTTCGAGACCAATGATCTTTGCTCACAGGGGGGCTTGTGCACTCGCACCCGAAAACACAATCCCTTCATTTGAGTTGGCTGCCGCGCATCGGGCAGATGCGATAGAGTTGGATGCCAAGTTGTCAAGAGATGATGTGGTTATGGTGATCCATGACCAGACCGTGGACCGAACCACTGGAAGTTCAGGGAAGGTCATGGATCTAACCATGTCTGAACTCAAGAAACTTGATGCCGGATCTTTTTTTGCATCAAAATTTACCGGGGTAAGAATTCCAACACTTGATGAAGTATTTGAGGCAGTAGGGCAGCGAATCGTTGTGAATGTTGAATTAACCAATTACAAATCCAAAGGGGATGGGTTGGTGGAAAAAGTGGTTGAAGTTGTAAAGCGGCATAAGATGGAAAAACGGGTCCTTTTTTCCTCTTTTTTGCCCAAAAATCTGGAGACTTGTAGAATTTTGCTCCCTGAGACACCAGCGGCATTATTATGTCTTCCAGGAATCATGGGTTTTATTTCCCGATCAACATACAGCCATCAGTATTCTCCAGAGATCATTCATCCATATTATTCCGATGTCTCGGCAAAATATGTGGAAAGAGAGCATCTCAAAGGCAGAAGAGTTCATACGTGGACAGTGAACTCCAAACCAGATATCTTAAGGATGCAAAATTATGGAGTTGATGGGATTTTTACCGATGATCCTCTGAAAACCAGAGAAATTTTGGAGAAGGTGTGATCCCAATAGAGTGGCTTCACGGTGCTGCCCAGCGTATTGAAAGATTTATTAAGAAGACCCCCGTGACCTTTGATGAAAACCTGGGGGTCTTTTTCAAGTGGGAAAATCAACAAGTAACCGGATCTTTTAAAATTCGAGGAGCGGCAAACAAAATTCTGTCGCTCCAGGACTGGGAATTAGAAAACGGGATTATTACCTGTTCAGCTGGGAATCATGGACAGGGATGTGCTGTGATTGCCCAGCATAAAAAGATCAAGTGCGAAGTGTTCTGTTCGTCTCATGCAGTATCCTCAAAAGTAACTGCAATGAAGAACCTAGGTGCAATCATTCATCTTGTGGATGGGGGGTATTTTGAGGCTGAGAAAACAGCCATACATCAAGCGGAGATCACTGGAAAAACGTTCATCTCTCCATATAATGATATTCAGGTTATTGCTGGACAGGGGACAATAGGTCTTGAGATTGTTGACCAGCTTGCGGATTCTGGTAAAGTTCAGTCAATCGTTGTTCCAATTGGGGGTGGAGGTTTACTCTCTGGAATCGGGATCAGCTTAGAGAACATTAACCCAAAACCCAAATTGATCGGGACACAATCAAAAGCATCACCTTATATGCACTCTATCTTTTACAGTGGTACTCAAAAAGGAGTCACTGAAACTGATTCACTGGCTGATGGGTTGTCCGGTGAAGTAGATCACCAATCAATTACGATACCATTAGTGGACAAGTATGCAGATGAAATCGTTCTGGTAACAGAAAAGTCCATCAGAAATGCCATCTGTTATGCCTGGGAAAAACATCATCAGATTATTGAGGGTTCTGCTGCCACTGCATTGGCTGCCATCCTGGAGAAAAAAATTACCGAGCTTCCAGCAGTTGCAATTGTTACAGGTGGAAATATACTACCTGCTGTTTTTGATTCGATCGTAGGAGAGCAAAAGTGAAACGTTTTTTAGCAATTGTGCTCCTATTGATGATCATCTCCTCATCTTTGTTTGTGTTTACACCAGTGTCAGCAGATAGTGATTTTCAGGTTTCTCCCGAACAAGAAAAGGCCGAGATCCTGTTGAATAAAATGACCCCCGAAGAAAAAGTGGGTCAGTTGTTTTTGGTTACTTATCAAGGCGCTGAGGTAGGAGAGGACAGTCAAATTGCCCAGCTAATTGCTTCGCAGCACATCGGGGGAGTGATTCTACGGGCAGATAATGACAATTTTTCAAATACGGTGAATCTTCCAGAATTTACAAAAAATTCCATTATTAATCTACAAACGATCAATTGGAAATCAACAATATCCGGTATTCAGACTGACTCTGGTACGATCCAACCCGGGGGAAATTACATCCCGTTATTTATTGGCGTGTCACAGGAAGGGGATTTAACTCCATATGATCAGATCATTAATGGATTAACCCCACTTCCCAGCGCAATGGCTATAGGGGCGACATGGAAACCCGAGAATGCAAAAGCAGTCGGTAAAATCCTCGGAGCTGAATTGGAAGCCATGGGGTTTAATTTGCTATTGGGTCCTTCTCTTGATGTTCTTGATCTGGTGAAAACTGATATCGGGGATGACCTGGGAACACGTACCTTTAGCGGTGATCCGTATTGGGTCGGACAGTTTGGCAAAGCGTTTACTGCGGGAGTTCATGAGGGAAGCGACAATAAAGTGCTGGTAATTTCAAAACACTTTCCGGGTCGGGGTGGATCTGATCGACAACCTGAAGATGAGGTCGCCACTGTCCGTAAATCATTGGAGCAATTGAAGCAGATAGAGCTGTATCCGTTCTTCGCGGTTACGAAATCGGGCGAAGACTTACTGGAACGTTCTGATGGTTTACTATTATCACATATACGATACCAGGGATTTCAAGGTAATATTCGCGCCACAACCAGGCCAGTGTCATTTGATGAAACGGCATTGAGCGCGATATTAGCGTTGGAGCAATTTGCCCCATGGCGAGAGAGTGGAGGGATCATCATTTGTGATGATCTGGGAAGTAATGCGGTTCAAAAATTTTTTGCCCCCACAGGTACGAATTTCGATGCCAGGCAGGTAGCCAAGACCGCCTTGCTGGCAGGAAATGACCTTTTGTACCTCGGCAATCTACAATCAACCGATGACACCACCTCATACCAGACCACAGTTAGAATCCATGAATACTTTGTTCAAAAATATAAAGAAGATCCGGTTTTCCAACAAAAGGTGGATGAAGCTGTCTTGAGATCACTTACACTCAAGTTCAAGTTATATCCCTACTTTTCTTTGGGTGTTGTTACCGTAACTAATACGAATCTAAATGAGGTCGGCATATCGCAACAAGTGACGCTGGATGTTGCACGCCAGGCAGTAACCCTGGTAAGTCCATCGGTTCAAGATCTAAATATTGATCTGCCGAATCCTCCCAGCCCAGATGACCAAATTGTATTTATTTCGGATGAGATCAACCAATCACAATGTTCAACCTGTGTGGATCAGTCGTTCCTTCTTGGAAATGAAATAATGAATGCCGTTATCCGTCTCTACGGTCCAAGTGCTGGAGATATTGTTCAGGTTAACAAACTAAGTTTTTATTCGTTCGATTTACTTAAATCCTACTTGGATGGAATCGATAACCAGGAAAATATTGGTGCAAATTTGGATCAAGCAGATTGGATCATCATTGCCTTTTCCCAATTTAAATTGAATTCCGAAGAATCCGTTGTATTTCAGCGGCTGTTTTCCGAAAAACCAAATTTGGTCCGAAATAAAAAAATTATTGGATTTGCATTTAATGCCCCCTATTATCCTGATGCCACGGATATTTCGAAATTCACTGCATATTATGCGCTCTACAGTAAGACGCCTCAGTTTATTGAAATTGCTGCGAGAACATTGTTTAAAGAAATCACGCCGACTGGGGTTTTACCTGTATCCGTCTCAAGTATTGGTTACGACCTTATCAATGCAACGACACCAAATTCTAACCAGGTGATTCCTTTGATGGTCATTCAAGAATCCAGCGAAACTGGTGAGACCGATAATTCGACATCCAATTTAGAAGAGGTAATCGTTATTAATGCGGGTGATAACCTGGTACTTCAAACTGGCATTATTAAAGATCAAAACGGTAATCCGGTTCCAGATGGTACAGTAGTGAGGTTTGTTATTACTGACCTAATTTCCAACGCTACAGCAGAACAAATAGAATCTCAAACTGTTACCGGGGTAGCAAGAACAACCTACCGTATCCCTGAACAGGGAACCGTCCAGTTAACGGTAACCGCTGATCCTGCAGTTGTTTCACAGATTCTTAAACTGGAAATAACGCCGGGAGGTGGAACGAT
Source organism: uncultured Anaerolinea sp. (assembly GCA_964557895.1). Classification (GTDB taxonomy): domain Bacteria; phylum Chloroflexota; class Anaerolineae; order Anaerolineales; family Anaerolineaceae; genus UBA6107. The sequence goes on along the minus strand of CAZLBG010000001.1, from coordinate 97,421 downwards.
AACCTCCATCGATCCTACTATTGCTCCGACAGGTGAAGAAGAAGTGGTTGAAGCCACGCCCTCGATTTCACCACAGATGAATATTACCGATTTGCGTCATTCACAAGGGTTGCCTGGTGCCGTTGATTGGTTTATAGCAACTTTTGTAATCGGAGTGTCAATTTCAGCCCTTTACCAATTTGGGGAAGGAAAACGTAAAAATCTTTGGAACCCGTGGATTCCAACCTTTTCCGGAGTGATGGGATATATTCTGTACCTGATGCCTATCCTTGGGAATGGTTTTTCTCAAACCCTAATCAGACGTTATGGAACGATCGCTTCAGTGGGTTTTGTTATTATCGGATGTGCCTCCGGGATATTAATCGCCTTGATCATCCGCTTGATTTTGAGGCAACGGAAACCAGCTTAATTCATAATCGTAAGAATTAACGAAACCAGGCTGATTGCAATAACCAATAAAAATGCTCCAATCTCTCGCCTGGTAAATACCCGATTTTTAGAACTGTATGAGGATGAGAGGCTGGTTGGAATATTTATCGGTCGACTGCCAATTAGGGCTTCCCGGAAGTCTTCTACATGCTGCGGACGGTCATCCGGATGGAGGTTCATCCCCCATGAGATGGCTTTTTCAGTCCGCATAGACACAGATTGGTTGATTTGCCTGACAGGCGGCAGGACTACCGGATTCAAGAAACGCTGTCTGGCATCGACCGGGGCTTTATTTGTAAGCAAATGATACAAGGTAGAAGCAAACGAAAAAATATCGCTCCTGGCATCTGTATGACCTGCATCACCACCATATTGTTCAAGCGGGGTATAGAGCGCAGTTCCCTGACCCTGGAGGATAGTAATTGTTATCTCTCCTGGAGCCAGGAGTTTTACCAAACCGAAGTCGACAAGTTTGATAATGCCGCCGGGAGTTATTTTCAGGTTGCTTGGTTTTATATCACGGTGTAAAACTACGGGATTTTGAGAATGAAGATATGCCAATGCGTCTGATAACTGGTTGGCCCAGTTTAAGACATCTTTTTCTAGTAGAAAGCGATTGGCATCTCGGGCATCAACCATTAATGATCTCAGATCCTTCCCAGGAATATAATCCATAACCAGGTAATCTCGTTGATTAATGGAGAAGAAATCCGATACTTTAGGAAGATTGGGATGGTCCAACCTCGCGAGGATTGTCGCTTCTCTTTGGAACTGGTTCCGCGCCTCTTTGGTAATGTTTTCAGGCAATGTTTTGTCATGCTCGACTTCCTTGAGAGCACATTGCCGTCCTTCAAGGCGCAGATCGTCGCACAAGTATATGCATCCCATGCCACCCTGTCCGATTACTTTCCGGATGCGGTAGCGGCCTCGTAAAGTTTCTCCTGTTTTAAGCGGGATTGGCATTAATACTCAATCAAAAAGCGTGGTATATTTTTGTGTTTTGTAATATTATACCTGATGAGGTATTTACTTCATGTTCACTGAAAAATCAGATAGTAACATTCATAAATCCAAACCAAATTTCCAAAATATCAGTGAAAATCCTGTAATTGTGGGATTGCAAGGACCATTGGAAGGAAAAAAATGGGATGTCATTAGCGAGTTAATGATCGGACGTGATCAGGATTGTGATATTGCAATTGCTGATCGCCAGGTTTCCCGCTTTCATGCCCACATCACCAACCTGGGAAATAATCGCATCCAACTTGAGGACCTCGGCAGTAAAAACGGAACCTACCTAAAAGGTGAACTCCTTAAAAAGAATGTAATCCTGGAGGATGGGGATATTATCCAAATTGCTCTGATCCAAAAGTTTTCCTTTTACTTATCAGATGCTACAATGCCGCTTGAGGACCTGCTCCCGCAGAGGCAACCGATATCTAAACGCATTTTCCTTGATGCCAAAGCACGGAGAGTCTGGATCAAGGGAAAGGAGTTACTTCCCCCACTATCTCTACCTCAATTCCGACTTCTCCACGCTTTATCACAACAGGCTGGAAAGGTGATAAGTAGAAACGAACTTATACAGACGGTTTGGCAGGAAGAGGAGAGTGAGGGAATCTCTGAGCAAGCAGTAGATGCCTTAATCAGGAGATTACGTGGACGATTAGCAGAAGTAGACCCGGGATTTGAATACCTGGTCACTGTACGCGGTCATGGCCTACGCCTGGATGAATAAAAAATAACTGCCCGTTAGGGCAGTTTTCAATTACGATTGTAAATTCTTTTCCATCACGATGCGAAGTGCTGCTTTGTAGATCTGCTTGAGGGATTCTATCAATTCAGGCTGTTGTTGGCGGGTTTCGCCTTCAGTGATGATACCCGATAATGCCTGGATGAATTCATCATTGATCAATGATGAATTCTCCTGCATAAGCTGAGCCCTGGCAGATTCATCCCCGGCTTCAAGAATTTTCTGAATTAAGGCAATCTCAGGTGGAGGTGCGCTTTCTTTTTCAAGGATTGAGATCACTTTTTGAATTTTTTCTATTTTTTCAACATCGTTGTTTTGGCGAGCTGCGTCGAATTCAACCTGAACTGCATGAGAAAAGAATTCGTCGATCTCACCCAGATGCATCTTGACTGCATCCTCAATATTCGGGTCAGAGATGATCGAATTTAATAACTTTGTACTTTCATCCACCCTTTTTTTTAGTTCATTATCTATCTGGGTAGTAAGGGTAAGTAATTTATCTCTCAGGTTAATCAGCAATTGTTTTGCTTCTGGATCAGCAGCTTCTATTTTATCGCTTAGGATTTGGAAGAATTGATAATCGAGGCCGCTGCGAGTGAGGCTGACAATTGTTGTGATGCTGTTTTCTGATTTGAGACTTTGTAAGATCTCCAGCAGCTTTTCACGAGATAACCCGGACTTGCTTGCTTCCTGCAGTGCTTTTAACGCTGCCTGCGTTTCTTCACTTTGAGCAAGTAGGTCCTGCCCAACTTTTGTTTCCTTTAATAATTCCATCTGGATTTCTTTAAGCAGTTGGGATGCCTTCTGATCTCCCTGAGAAACTGCAGATTCTAGAATGGATCCCAGGATTGCAAAAAACTCACCGTCTACCAGATCAGTCTCCTGGTGAATTATTGCCAATCGATCTTCTGATTTACCCGTGGCGAGTAATCGCTGGATCAACCCGACTCTTTTTTGTTGCGCTTCGATCATTTCCTTGGTAATACCATCGGCCTCAAGGATTCTATCGATGAGCGTCTGATAGGTAAACATTGTTTGGGGAGAAAAGAGGTAACCTTTTCGTTTCTCAGCAGGAAGGGCATTTACGACTTGATTAATCAGGGGTCCGATTTGTTTTTCCTGGGCATTTACAGGAAGACCTAACTCAGGAGGAAAGTATGTCAGAAGCAATTCTTTTTCAGGATCATGGTACACGACCGGTGTAGCCATCAATCCTTCATAACCGCATGCCTGGCAGCGAGCTGTGTTTGTTGTATGACTGAGTAATTTCTGTTTGGCAGTTGGGTCTGTGGTTTGGTCAAAAAGCTGTTGAACATCAGCCATAATGGGTTGACGACAACGTGGACAAGCGGTTTGAATTCTTGGCATCGGAAAATCCCTTTTCTAGGAAAAAATTATTGTCAGATTATATCACTCAGATTTTTCCCGCAGATTATTCTGTGGATATTGGGAGGCAAAAGCAGATTTTTGCGCCTTTTTTGTACTCAGGGTCGATCCAAATTTGTCCCCCGTGAGATTCAACGATCGCTTTGGAAAGATACAATCCTAACCCAGCTCCTTTGGTATTTTTAACAGCATCGGTAGCACGGTAAAACCGATCGAAAACGAATGGAACATCGTTAGGGTCTATTCCGCGCCCTTCATCTGTAACACAAGTGATCAGGTTGGTCTTATTCGTTTTTGCATTTATCGTGATTTTGCCACCAGAAGCATATTTTATTGAATTACTGATTAGATTTGTCAGTAACTGGTTAATCCTGGTTTCATCGGCGAGAATTACCGGCAAGGGAGTGGGAATATCCGCGACGATAGTGTGTTTGTGAGTCTGAGTCTGCATCCGTTCTACTACGTGTTTGATCAGTTCTTCCATCTGTACGTCGGTTTTTTTTATGCTAAATCCGTGTGCTTGCAACCTTGTTGCATCAAGAAGATTCTCAATGTAGGTTGACAACCTGTCAGCCTCTTCCTCAATCACTTGCAAGCTTTCTTCCACAATCTTCCGATCCCAACGAGCATCATCTCTGCGGAGAGTACCGACATAACCTTTTATCAATGCTACAGGTGTTTTTAGTTCATGACTGACCACGGAAATGAAGGTGGATTTCATTTCATCTGCCTGGCGGAATCGCGTAATATCGCGAATCGTGGTGATCACATTTACTAATTGTCCTTCTTTGGATAACAAGGGGGCATAAGTAATCCCAACGGGTAGGGGAGGAGTGTCCTTGCCGCGATCCAAATCTCCTTCAACATACAGCGTAGAATGCTGTGCCAACGGCCAACCATTGGCAATCGAATCCTCCAGGGTTGGAACTATGGGACGCTTACTCCATCTGATAACTTCAGCGTGAGGTAAGCCTGCGAAAGTCTCCACTGGTTTTCCATACAAAAAACCAAAAGCCAGATTTGCCCGCTCTATTTTGAAGGTCTTATCAAGGATCAATATGCCATCCCCAGCTGAATCCAGCAAAGCTGAGAATTTTGCTCGGTCATTGTCGACCTGTGAATAAAGCTGAGCGTTTTGAACAGCAATAGCTGTCTGATTTGCAAAGCTTGAAAGCAGTTTGCGGTCATTGATTGAGAATTGTGAATATTCACGGAAAACAAAGATTACCCCTATCACTTTTTGACCTGTGATCAGGGGCAATCCTACACTACTCAACCTTCCAAGACTTACCGCCTGGGTAAAACGGTTGAGCAACTGGTTGATAATGAATAGCTCGGAGTCTTCGGGATCTTCATATTCAGGGATTTGTTCCAGCTGTGGTTCAAGATACTTTAGAAAAGGTTGAGGCAAACCTGTTGAGACGCGGATCTGCCATCCACCAGTTGAGGACCGCAATGCAATCAAACCTGCCTGACCTGCAAGCATCTCGAGCGAAATGGCAAGAATTCTTTCTAAGAGTCGATCGAGGTCCAGTTCCTGGGTGATTGCACGCGAAATCTCCAGCAAATAGTCCCGCTGGCGAACTCGAAAATCCGGAAGCATTTGTTGTTATCCTTTTTCTACAAGGATCTTTGATGCAGCGTTGTCAACCACTTCTTTTTCTGCAACGTCAATGGCGTCTTCAAAGATCTTTAATCCCTCTTCTGCTTCTGCTTCTGTAATGCAGAGAGCGGGGGAGATCCTGATAACACTGCGACCACAGCCTAATGTAAGCAGACCGCGTTCAAAAGCCAGGTGTTCAACACGATTACGGAGTTCAGTGGCGGGGTTTTTAGTAGTACGATCTGTAACGAATTCAACACCAATCATTAATCCTATTCCACGAACTTCTCCAATTGAAGGATGTTTTTCCTGTATCTTCTTGAGACGTCCGAGAATGTATTTCCCGACGATAGAAGCATTGTCGAGGTATTCCTCCTCGATCAATTGAAGGGTAGCTAGTGCTGCGACACAGGAAAGGGGATTGCCACCAAAGGTATTCCCATGAGCCCCTTTTGGCCAGGTAACGATGCTTTTACGGGCGATCATTGCACCGAGAGGCATGCCGGAGGCGATACCTTTTGCCGTGGTTACAATATCAGGCTCGACACCAAAGTTCTGGATGGACCACCATTTTCCTGTTCTACCAATTCCTGCCTGGACTTCATCTGCAATCAAGAGAATACCGTAGCGATTGCATACATCACGCAGTTGAATAAAGAAATCAGATGGAGGGATAACATACCCGCCTTCTCCCTGAATTGGCTCTATGACGATACCAGCAACTTCATCTGCTGGAATTGTGCGTCCAAAGATCTCCTCTTCAAGGAACCGAATAGTTGAACTTCCTACATCTTCACCTGGTTTCATTGCAATTAAAGGATGGTAAGGATCAGGGAATGGAACGTGTGTAACACCATTCATCAACGGGAAGAATCCACGATGATAGTGAGGTTTACTTGCGGTAAGCGTGACGGCACCCATCGTGCGACCATGGAAACCACCCAAGAAGCCAATGAATTGGGATCGTCCAGTATAGAACCTGGCGAGCTTTAGGGCGGCTTCCACACTTTCGGTGCCGGAATTTGTCATAAAGGAAATAGCATCTTCTTGAAAAGGTGCGATGAGATCTAAATACTCTGCCAGTTCTATCCACTTGGGGTGGTAGAAGTCAGATGAAATGTGGATAAATTTTTCGGCTTGTTCCTGGATGGCTTTGACTACTTTAGGATGGCTGTGACCGGTTGAGTTGACTGCAATTCCAGCCGCAAAATCGATAAAACGGTTACCATCTACATCCCAAACTTCCACTCCCTTTCCATGGTCCATAACAAATGGATACCCCCTTGGATAGGAAGGCGAGATAACAGCCTGATCTCTTTCGATCAAGCGTTTTGCCTTAGGCCCTGGTAAGTTTAGCGGTTTCACAACACACCTCCTGAAAATGGAATGGACGACGGATGCGAAGACTCACTTCAGCAACACTGGGAAAGATCTTTGTGTAAGAAAATTATACCATGTCAGATTCTCCCAAATTTTGGGTATTGATCTTGTCATTGACTTGAGGATTGTTCAAAGGTATCATTACTTTTTAATGCGTCCAAAACAAATAAAGCGGATCAAGCGGTCAATATCGTCGATTTTGAATAAATTTCGATGGTTGTTACCAGGAATTGGGGTTAAACGCTGGGTATTACTCATCCTCATTGGTACCACCCTTTTGGGTCTCGGTTTTGCCGTAATCCTGATCAATATTTACCGTACAGTTCCAAACACCTGGTGGCTTCCAATCGTAAAAGTTGTTTCTTTACAATGGATTTCTAACCGTGTTATCCGTGCGGTAATATTTCTGTTCCTTGGAGTTGGAGCTGTTGCACTTGGAACCTGGGGGATGAACCAGGCGTTGTTAAGACCTTTCCTGCGACCAGGAAAAAATGTGATCGACGCGTTGTCTGAATACCGGCGTCGAGAAAAGGGTCCGAGAATTGTTGTTATCGGTGGGGGAACGGGCTTATCTGCGTTATTAAGGGGTCTAAAAGAATATTCGCGAAATATAACAGCTGTTGTTGCTGTAGCTGATGACGGTGGTTCGTCTGGTGAAATAAGAAAAACTCTAGGGATTCTTCCTCCGGGTGATATTCGCAGTTGCCTAGCTGCTCTTTCAGACGATGAAGAATTGCTTACTCAACTTTTCCAATACCGATTCTCCTCCAGTGTCGGTCTCAATGGTCACTCTCTCGGTAATTTGCTGATTTCAGCTTTAACAGAGATCACAGGGAGTTTTGAGGAAGCAGTTGCTGAGACTGCACGAGTACTTGCAGTTCAAGGTCAGGTGCTTCCTTCGACTTTACATGACGTGTCTCTTGTTGCGGATTTGCAACTTCCTGATAAGAAAGTGGAAATTCAGATCCAGGGTGAGAGTCAAATACCAAAATATGGGGGAAAGATTCTCAGAGTATGGCTGGAACCCGGTAATCCGGCGGCATTTCCACCAACAATTCAAGCTATACTAAACGCCGACCTTATCATCGTTGGTCCGGGAAGTTTGTATTCCAGTATCATTGCCAACCTGCTCGTTCCTGACCTGGTTGATGCGATCAATGCCAGCAAGGCTTATAAATTCTATGTATGCAATGTGGCTACTGAACCCGGTGAAACTGACAATCTGAGCTGCGAAGACCACCTTAATGCCATTGAAAAACACACCCGGAGCTCCCTTTTCGACGTGGTTATTTGTAACAAGCGGTTTGAGGGAGTCCTGCCACAAGATGTTCACTGGGTGAAATTGATGGATTCATTAAACCAAAAAATATTTTATGAAGCTGATACCCTTGATCTGGATAATCCTTGGAAGCATGATTCTCGAAAATTAGCACAGGTTGTAATGGATTTGTACTTTGAGAAAACCGGACCTTTGAGCTCTAAAGAAGAAATTTCATCTCTTTAAATCAAACCATGTCTAGACATGGTAAAATAACCAAAATTGGGAAGGAGTAATAATATGGTTACAAAAGTCGGTATCAATGGTTTTGGTCGGATCGGACGCCAAGTTTTAAAAGCAATGATGGAATTCCATGGTTCTGAAATTCAGGTTGTTGCAGTTAATGATCTCTTCGACACAAAAACCAATGCGCACCTCTTCAAGTATGATTCCAATTATGGAATCTTCCCGGGAAAGGTTGAGGCAGGTGAGGGAGAGTTAACAGTTGATGGAAAGAAGATCAAAGTTTTTGCTGAGAAAGACCCTGCGATGTTACCCTGGAAAGATCTGGGTGTGGATGTCGTAATCGAATCCACGGGAATCTTTACCGACGCAATTGGTGACCCCGCGAAAGGAAAAGCTGGAGCAAATGTTCACATCCAAAAAGGTGGAGCTAAAAAAGTCATCATTACCGCTCCTGCAAAAAATGAGGATATTACCTTGGTCCTAGGTGTGAATGATAAATCCTATGATCCTGCCAAGCATCATATAATCTCCAACGCTTCCTGCACAACCAATTGTCTTGCCCCAGCAGCCAAAGTTGTTCACGAAAAATTTGGCATCATCCATGGTGTTATGACTACAATTCATTCTTACACCAATGACCAGGTTATCCTTGACCAGGGACATAAAAAAGAAATGCGCCGGTCTCGGGCAGCTGGATTAAATATCATTCCAACCACAACAGGTGCTGCCAAGGCTTTAGCACTTGTAATTCCTGAGCTAAAGGGAAAATTCGATGGTTACTCTTTACGGGTCCCGACACCGACAGTATCGATTGTCGATTTTGTGGCGAACGTTGAAAAAGCCACCACAAAAGAAGAATTGAATGCCACTTTTGTGGAAGCTTCAAAGGGTGCTTTAAAGGGAATCCTTGGTGTCACAACCGGTGAATACGGCGACCCATTAGTTTCGATGGATTTCAAAGGTGATTCCCGATCATCAATCGTTGATCTGCCCTCAAATATGGTAATGGGTGGTAATCTTGTGAAAGTTGTTGCATGGTATGACAATGAATGGGGTTATTCCTGCCGCACAGCCGATCTGGCTGCAATGATGGGAAAGAAACTTTAAATATTCAGGAGACTCATTTCCTGGAAAAAATTAATCATGATGCGTTGCCAATAAATCGGAGACGCATCATGTTGATTAACAACAAGGAGGATGCAATGTTCAACAAAAAAACCATTCGGGATATTGATGTTAAGGGGAAAAAGGTATTAGTGCGAGTGGATTTTAATGTTCCGATGAAAGATGGCGTGATCACTGATGATACGCGGATCACCGCCGCACTACCAACTATCACATACCTAATTGAAAAAGGAAGCGCAGTTATTTTATGCTCACATCTTGGCCGACCAAAAGGCGGACCAGACCCCAAGTATTCACTAGAGCCTGTTGCCAAGCATCTAGGCACGTTAATCAGTAAAAAGGTATCCTTCGCCCAAGATTGTGTTGGACAACCAGCAGAGTCTGCTGCAAAAGTTTTGAAACCCGGAAATGTGCTTGTACTCGAAAACACCCGGTTTCACCCAGAAGAAGAGGCCAATGATCTTAACTTTGCAAAAGCTATGGCTTCTTTAGCGGATATTTATGTGAATGACGCTTTTGGAACTGCCCACCGGGCGCATGCATCCACAGAGGGTGTAACGCATTTTCTTCCGGGCGTTGGCGGTTTCCTCATGGAGAAAGAGATCCAGTACCTCGGTCAGGCTATCGCAGCACCCAAAAAACCGTTTGTTGCCATCCTCGGAGGTGCCAAGGTTAGCGACAAGATTGGGGTCATTAAGAACTTGCTTAAAAAAGCAGATGAAATATTGATTGGCGGCGGTATGGCAAATACGTTTTTCAAGGCTCAGGGTCTCGAACTGGCTGATTCACTGGTAGAACCAGATGCGGTTGAAACAGCCAAGGAATTACTCAAAGAAGCCGGTAAGAAAATTCATTTACCTGTCGATGTTGTTCTGGGTGATAAATTTGAGGCTGGCGCAAAGGCGAAAAAGATGGCGCTTGGCTCAGTGCCTGCGGGTTGGCGGATTCTTGATATAGGGTCAGAGACGATTAAGCTTTATAGCGACATCATTGCAAAAGCCGGCACTGTTGTTTGGAATGGGCCGATGGGCGTTTTCGAATTTCCTGAGTTTGCGAAGGGAACATTTGCGATTGCTAAAGCAGTTGCAAAGAGTAAGGCTGTCAGCATTATTGGAGGCGGGGATTCCGTTGCTGCTATTCAACAATCAGGTTTAGCGGATAAAATCACCCATATTTCGACTGGTGGTGGTGCATCACTGGAAATGCTAGAAGGTCTTGATCTACCAGGCGTAGCGGCTTTACAAGATAAATAGACATGATTGGCAGGAGTAATTCTAAAGAAATAATGGACAGATTTCCACATATAGTGTAGAATTCGTCCGCCACCTGAATCAGTGCTTACCCTCGACCCTCGCACTGTCAGAAGTATTTTTGGAGGTAACAAGTTGGCTAATATAAAGTCCGCAATAAAACGAAACAAGCAGAACGAAAAACGCCGTGTACGCAATCGCGTCTATCGTGGCCAAGCACGAACATTCATTGCCCGTGCCCGAACTGCTATCGAAGGTAAAGATGCCGAGGCTGCCAAGGCAGCGACTCTGGAAGCCATTTCAGCTCTCGACAAAGCTGCTCAGAAGGGTGTGATCCACAAGAATAACGCTGCCCGACGCAAGAGCCGCCTGATGAAATTGCTTTCTGAGCAAAAGTAATCTGGAACACTTCGAAAATGCAATCAAGCGGGAGGATTCTCCCGCTTTTGCATTAAAAAGCTGGAAAAAGTCGTTGTGTTATAATCCTTGTGACTTACCACGGAAAAATTGCCATGTTTGAAATCGAACAATTAGATATAGAAAACCAAATAAATGAGTACTTGCAAGCCAGGCGACTTCCTGAGATGGATTTTAAATGGTCCTGGATTCCGTTTAATGGAGAGTGGGGGATCTCACTTTCTTTTTTTCAGCTTGCAGCAAAATCATTTGGTAACAAAAAAGGGAATGTAGCTCAGAAAGCAAAAAGCATAACGGATGAAATTGCAGCGATATTATCATTACCGGAAGGTTTCGAGAAAATTGCGTCTGTCAATGGTTATTTAAATTTGTATTTTTCACCAACCGTTTTTTCAAAGAGAATAGTCGATTCAGTCCTGATTGAAAAAGAAAAATTCGGTTGGTGGCAAAAAAATGGCAAGTTAGTGATGTTTGAGTTTTCTCATCCAAATACCCACAAGGCTTTTCACGTCGGGCATTTACGTGGCGCGATCCTGGGAGATGTTCTTGCCCGTCTTCATGAAGCGGCTGGTTATGATGTGATTCGTGCGAATTACCCAGGCGATATTGGTCTGCATGTTATTAAATGGTTGTGGAATTATCTCAACTTCCATAAAGGCGAGAAACCTTCAAAAGATATCACCCGATGGATGGGAGATCTTTATTCGGAAGCGAGCAAACGGCTTGAAGAAAACCCGGATATTGATAAGGAAATACGAGCAATCTATTCCCGCTGGGATAAACGCGATCCTGAGATCGTTGCTGCCTGGAATGAAACTCGCGAATGGTCACTTGAGGGTTTTCGCCAGATGTACGACACCTTAGACATTCGGTTCGATAAGTATTACTTCAATTCCATGTTCGAAGTTCCTGGCAAGGAAATTGTGAACAATCTGATAGAGCAAGGAATTGCCGAGGATGAGCGGGCAACAGGTGGAGCTGTAATCGTAAAGGTTGATGAAAAATTCGGTCTGAAAGATGAGAAATACCGGGTCGCAGTGATTTTGCGGTCGGACGGTACTGCTTTGTACGCAACTGAAGATCTTGCATTAGCCAGGCAGAAATTTGAAGATTATCCCAAACTGGAAAAATCCTGGTATGTAGTGGATGTAAGGCAATCGTTGCATTTTCAGCAGGTATTTAAAATACTCGAACTTGCAGGATATGAATGGGCACCGAAATGCGCTCACATACCATATGAGTTGGTGAATCTACCAGGCAATGTTGTTATTGCTTCGCGCGAAGGAAATGTTGTGCTCCTGGAAGATTTGATCCGCGAAGCAACTGCCCGAGCACTTGAGGTTGTCAGTCAGAAGAATCCTGATTTGCCTCCCGAAACGAAGCTTGAAATCGCTAAAGCAATCGGGATCGGATCAATTAAGTATCCGATGCTAGCACGCGAGAGTACTAAACTTGTCACCTTTGATTGGCAATCCGCGCTAGATTTCAATGGTCAGGCAGCGCCGTATATTCAGTACGCTTTTGTTAGGGGAACAAGCATACTTAAAAAAGTCGATTTCCAGTTGCCTGAGAGTGTATTATTACAGCATGACCTAACACCCAGTGAAATTACCCTCATTGACCTTATCAGCAGACTGCCGGGTGAAGTGCAAAAAGCAGCAAAGGATTTGAAACCGCTGATCATTTCAAACCTTGCCTATGATATCGCCAAAGCGTTTAACGATTTTTATACGCAATGTCCTGTTCTACAAACTGATGAACCGATCCGTAACTTCAGACTAAATCTGGTTGCAGCAGCACGGCAAACCATTGGCAATAGTTTGGCATTACTGGGCATCACAGCCCCACAAGCGATGTGAATAAACTGGTAAACCAAATTATTCAAAGGAGATGAACAGTATGACCCCGATTCGAACCCTAATCATGGGCGCAGCAGGCAGAGATTTTCACAATTTCAATGTTTTTTACCGCGACAACAAGGATTACCTGGTAGTGGCATTTACTGCTACTCAAATCCCCAACATTGAAGGTCGAAAATACCCCACAGAGCTCGCTGGTTCTTTGTATCCTGCAGGTATTCCCATTTTTCCTGAGTCTGATCTTGTAAAGCTTATTCGAGAGCTAAAAGTCGACCAGGTGGTTTTTGCCTACAGTGATGTTCCTCATGAAGTTGTGATGCATAAGGCGTCGACAGTACTGGCAGCTGGTGCAGATTTTAGGATGATGGGACTAAATTCAACCCAGGTTAAATCAACCAAACCGGTTATTTCGGTATGTGCTGTACGCACAGGCTCAGGAAAGAGCCAAACAACCCGACGGGTATCTCTGATCTTGCGTGAAATGGGATACAAAGTTGCCGCCATCCGGCACCCGATGCCCTATGGTGACCTGGTAAAACAAAAGGTTCAAAGGTTTGCTACTTATGCGGATCTCGACAAACATGAATGTACGATCGAGGAACGCGAGGAGTATGAACCCCATATCGATAATGGTGTGATTGTTTATGCCGGGGTAGACTACGAAGCGATTTTACGGCAGGCGGAAAAGGAAGTTGACATCGTCCTGTGGGACGGCGGGAACAATGATTTCCCCTTCTACAAATCTGACCTGAATATTGTAGTGGCTGATCCCCACAGGGCTGGACACGAAAGCGCGTACCATCCAGGTGAGACGAATGTCCGTATGGCGGATGTATTCGTAATCAATAAAGTAGATACAGCCGACCCTGATAAGATCATTGCAGTGCGCAACGTGCTGCACGAATTGAACCCAAAAGCCGCTATCATAGAAGGGGCATCTCCTCTGTTTGTGGATAATCCTGATGCTATTCGCGGCAAGCGAGTACTTGTTATTGAGGACGGCCCGACTCTGACACACGGTGAGATGGCATATGGCGCGGGGTGGGTTGCTGCCCGGCGGTTTGGGGCTGGTGAGATCGTTGATCCCCGACCTTTTGCAGTCGGTTCGATCCATGAAACTTATGTCAAATATCCAAAAACGGGGGCAATCCTGCCGGCCATGGGATATGGTGATGCAATGGTCAAGGATCTGGAAAAGACAATCAATAAGGCAGATGTTGACCTAGTGATTTCTGCGACCCCAATCGATCTTAACCGAATCCTCAAGGTAAACAAACCGATGCAACGGGTCCGCTATGAATTACAGGAAATTGGACAACCAACATTAACTGAGATCTTAACTGCGAAGTTCAAGAAGAAGTAAATTCAGATAAACGTCAGGAATCCCGGGGGAAATACCGGGATTCCTGGTCAACAGTAGAAAGACAATCCGCATGTTTATTGACGAAGCTAAGATTTATGTCCGGTCTGGACGTGGTGGTGCTGGAATGATGCATTTTCACCGCGAGAAGTATGTTCCACGAGGCGGCCCGGATGGGGGAGATGGCGGCCGTGGCGGTGATGTTGTTTTCCAGATAGTTTCAACACTTAATACTTTACAAAGCTTCCGATACAAGCGTAAATACATTGCGGACGATGGCGAGAATGGCGGTCCTAGCAACATGAGTGGAAAGTCAGCAAAAAACCTGATAATCCCTGTGCCACCCGGGACGATCATTTTTAACGATGAAACCGGGGAATTTCTTGGTGATCTTACGGAACGTGGAGAAACTCTGAAGGTTTGTAAAGGTGGACGTGGTGGGTTGGGAAATCAGCATTTTGCCACATCGCGCAACCAGGCTCCCCGGACTGCAGAAAAAGGGGAACCTCCCGAGGAAATGAACCTAAGACTGGAATTAAAGCTCTTAGCCGACGTAGGGATTGTAGGTGTTCCCAATGCAGGTAAATCCAGTTTTCTTGCAGCGGTGACCAATGCGACTCCAAAAATTGCGGATTATCCTTTTACAACAATAGAACCGAATTTGGGCGTAGCCAATCTTGATGCAGAAAATTCTCTGATCCTGGCAGATATCCCGGGTTTGATCGAAGGTGCTCACCAGGGATCAGGATTAGGATTTGCTTTTCTGAAACACATCCAGCGAACGAAGGTTATTATCCACGTCCTTGATGGACTTGCCGTAGATCCTGTGGCTGATTTTTCACAGACAAATACTGAACTGGCTTTGTTTGACGAGAAGCTTAAAGAAAAACCCCAGATCGTTGTAGTGAATAAAATTGATGATTTGGAAGTCAAGGAAAAATGGAAATCGCTCAAGAAAACCCTGGAAAAAAAGGGTTACTCCCCAATTGCTATTTCCACAATGACACGCGAAAATCTACAGCAAGTTCTTTGGAAAGCGGTTGAGTTACTGAAGACGTTGCCAGTTATGGAAGAAGCTCATGAGATCCCGGTATACAAACAAGAAGTGGATCCGAAGGATTTCACCATTTTCCGTGAAGGTGATGGCTGGCGTGTTAAAGGACATGCAATAGAGAGAGCTGCTGATATGACTTACTGGGAGCATGATGGCTCGGTAAGGCGGTTTCATCACCTGATGGTGACATTGGGGGTTGATGATGCGCTTCGGAAAGAGGGCATTCAGAACGGTGAAACAGTCTATATTAAAGATTATGAGCTTGAGTGGCAGGATTAGGTGAGGTAAGAATAATGCGCATAGGAATATTTGGCGGCACCTTTGATCCCCCACATGTGGGACACCTGATACTGGCAGAAGAGTGCAGAACCCAATTAAACCTGGATAGATTGTTGTGGGTTGTCACAGATAATCCTCCTCATAAGCATTATGTTAGTGTCAGTCCAATAGAAGATCGGGTAAAACTAGTGCAAAAAGCCATAAAAGGAAATAATGCTTTTATGCTTTCCCGGGTTGATATTGATAGACCCGGACCTCATTTTGCCATTGATACGATGAAAATTCTCAAGCAGGAAAATCCAGAGGCCTATTTCTTCTACCTTATGGGAGGGGATTCTCTTCATGACCTTCCAACCTGGAATCGCCCGCAGGATTTTATCGAAATTTGTGATGGTATCGGGGTTATGCGCCGGCATGCTGACCAGGTTGACCTGGCATCCCTGGAAACTGTTCTACCCGGAATCAGCAAGAAAGTACAAATTGTAGATGCTCCAATCCTTGAGATCTCGTCAAAGCAAATTAGACAAAGAATAAATGAAAACCAGGGGTTCCGATACTACCTAAGAGATGCAGTATATCGAGCAGTGATGGAAATGGGTCTGTACAAATAACGCTCTCTAATTCCAGATAAAAAATGCGATCCAGAAAATACTAATTCCAAGAGTAACGAGAGTGATTAATGCTCCGGCTTTTGTGTATTCCCAGAATGACAACTTGATTTTTCTACGGCCAGCAGATTCTGCCACGATCAAATTTGCCACTGATCCCAGTAAAGTCAAATTTCCGGCTAGAGTGGAGCTTGCTGCGAGGGTGAGCCAACCTGCTGAAGGATTATTCAATTGAGCTATTATTGGTTTCAGTAATAAAACTGCCGGAACATTGGAAACAAGATTGCTCAGTAAGGCTGTAATAATACTAAGACCCAGTACAGATAATTCACCGACAGAAGTGGAAATATCGCTTAACTTCGCAGTAATTCCATTTGATTCAAGCGCGCCGGTAATAATGAATAATCCAGCAAAAAACACAAGTATTTCCCAATCAATTGACGCAAAAATTTTTTCCGGTTTTATGCGACGGGTAAAGAGGAGTGTTACTGCAGCAATCAATGCAGCTAAAGCGACTGGAACCCCTGCAAGGAATGCAATCAAGAGACCCGATGTAACGATGAGGGTTTTAATCATAAGCGGACGGTAATAACGGATTTCGCGAGTTGGGGGAATGTTGAAAAAATTCCGGGGAGCAAACTCATTTTTATAAAAGAGGATTACCACGACCCAAATTACCCCAAGGCAAATAATTGCTACAGGCGCAAGAGCCTTTAAAAAATCCAAATACTGGATTCCAGATGCGATTCCAATGATCATATTTTGCGGATTGCCTGTCAGTGTGGCGACTGATCCGATGTTGGATGCAGTAGCAAGGGCGATAAGATAGGGAATTGGATTCCTGTTTATGGCTAGGAGCAGGTCTAGCAGAAAGGGTGTGAACATGATGCAGATCGTGTCATTCAGGAAGAGTGCACTTAATACTCCAACCAATAGGATCTCAATCGCAAGGAAAACCCTCGGTTTTCGGGTTAATCGTAGAAGTGTTGCGCCAGCCAATTTAAAAAATCCCGACAGCCGTAAGTTCGCGTTAATGACCATCATGCTGAATAAGAGGACGAGTGTATCAAGATCAAGGAAGGAGCTAATTTGGCCGAATTTTACCTGTTTGAACACCAGGAGAATTCCAACCCCGATCAAGGTGATCGTTGTCCGATTGGAATGAACACGGGGGATAAAGCCAATGGCCAGCCCAAGATATACCAGGCTGACAATTATCAATGTGGTCCAAAAATTATCCATAAAAATTGATTTCTTCCAAAGAGAAAGTGTACTACATCCCAGAACACCATTCAAGAAAAAAGGCTGGAGCTCAAAAGCTTCAGCCTTCTAATTCGGGCGTCCGGGATTATTTTTGAATCAAATTCAAATTACCGACAGCCATGTCAATCGTTATTCTTATGGTAGGTTCGGCTATACCGGATTCGTAAGTGCTGCCATTTATTGTCCAAGTGCCTGTAGCATTGATGTTACTTAGTCCACCATTGATTACGATTATGGAATGAACGCCAGAAGGAATGATGATGGAGAGGTCGCTCATTCCAGTCCCAATGCGAACGTTCATGTCATTAGCAAGATCGCCACTGAAATCCAATTCATAACTTCCCGCACCGCCGTTAAATTCAATGCTCTGGACATTTGCGTTTCCTAAGCCAATTAAATTAACTTCAGATGCACCGGTGTGATACTCCAACTTTTCCATCTCAACAGGATTAGGCTCATTGAATGTGACGGTCGTTTTACTTGCGCCATCTGATATTGAGAGCCGCTCTATGGATAATCCACTGAGGTCAAATAAGCCTTCGTTGGCACCAGTGGAAATAGATAGATCGATTGGTGTTGATCCAATTTTTAAATTCCAAGCATTCTCAATCTGCCCATCAGGTACACCGACATTTTTTGTGTTGGATTGAGATATGGAAATCTGATTTCCGGAATTGCTAACGCTGGGTTTCCAGTCATCAACGTTATAGGCGATGATTCCTTCAATTGTGGAAGCTGCCCCAGGCTGAATAGCCAAGGTTCCAGCACCCATCTCGATCTTCAATTCTACGGGATTGGCATCTGCAGAGGCGGTTTCATTGATTTCCATCTTAATGATGGTCCCTGTCTGAACCTTTGGCACATTGACTGATAAAGTACAAGCCATCAGTGTCAATGCCATCCCAACCAAGAGGATTATCTTTATTTTTTTCATTTTGAGCACCTTAAGTAAGCCATCGACTAATCATTTTTTTCAGTGCTTACTGGCGGCACTTCACTGGAGGGTAGTACAGCATCAATAACTTTCCGCGAGTATTTTTCTGACCCGAAACGCGAGATGACTACTGCGCCCAGTCCAAAGAGTGATACTAATCCTCCAATTAACCAGCCAGCACAGGGAATCATGGTTGAAAACCCAGATACCAGAGTAAGTAAAAGGACACCTATCCCCGAACTGATAGCTGGGTGCCAATCCACATGGAACAGGCTTTCAATACGATCTCCAACTTCATGGCCTGCTGCCATCCAGCCGAACAACAGGGCAAAAATGAAGAGTACTATGGTGAGTATCGTAACGGGGATGAGAATTATGGTGACTGTCAGTAACACCAAAATGATTGGTAACACTACAACTGTTAGAAGACCCACTCCACCGGCAACCAGAGGTTGGGATGTGATTGTAGACGATACCCTTTTTACCTGCTGAGGAAGGATTAAGCCCAGAATAACTGCAAGGGCGCTTAAAGCGAGAGACTCAAAGGTTATCGTTAGGGCTTTGGTTAATGGATCAGCTTTCTGAGTAAAAGGCAAGAGTTTGCCTGTATCCTTGAAATCAAAGAAGGAGGGACTTTGTTCAGTAATTTCCCCATTGATTTCAGCAAGAGGCGACCTCTTTAGAGTTGCTCCAATGAGGACCAAGTTGCCATTAACAGTGGAGGAATCTTCGAGGGTAACTGCTCCCCCAATAGCAATGATGTCCCCATTCAACGTTCCAGATAATGTCATCGTACCACCGGAAAGTATGATATCGCCAATCATCGTGGCATCCTGCTCGATGGTAGCGGTACCGCCAACGATAGCCAGGTTACCGGTCAAAGTATCACCGGAGGAAAGCCTGTAGGTATTTCCGATGACGAGCTGATCCCCTGTATATTCATTCCCAGGCGTTGGCGTAGGGTCCTGTGCGAGTACATATCCGGAAGGGATGACTAACAAGGACAGGAAAAGAAGAGATAGAAATACCCTTAAAGAAGTTTTCATTTAGCCACCACCTTTTTTACAGATACTTTCCAGACGGAAACAGCCCAAGCCAGGACAGCCAAGAGGATCCAACCAGCAAACATGGCTGCAATAACCAACAATGTTGTTGTTGGCGCTACCTTTACCAAACTCAGGATTATTGTCCAAACTTGTTTGATCGATTCTATCAGCCGTACCATTGCCGATGTAGTTGTTACGATGACTGAGATTAAAGAAATCTTGGGAAGTAAAACGGCACTCAATGCAATCAGGGCGATTACCGCTCCACCGATGTAGCCAGCTAAAAGCGTGCGTGCCTGTTTTCTTTTTTGTTTTTCCCTAAAACGAACCAGGTTGCTCTGCCATAAATCCACAAAATTTACAGGAGCTTTCTTGACAGGGACTGCCTTTAGTTGAAGTCTTGCTGTGTTCCAAGATTTTTCAAGTTTCGAACACTGCGGACATACGGATAAATGTTCTTCAAGTTGTTCTTTTTCCGCCGGATTTCCAGAATAACCTTCCAAAATCCAGGATTCAAAGGGCTTGTGATTCATATTTTCTCCTTTCTTTCTCTGGAGATACGTTCATTTCTAAAATCATATTTGCCAACTGTTTTCGTGCCCGATGCAGACGGCTTTTTACTGCGCTAACTGATAGTTCTAGCATTTCTGATATTTCTTCCTCCGAACACTCATGCCAATATTTCATTATTACTGCTGCCCGATCGATCGGCTGTAACGTATTGATCAAATTGTGCAGCGCTGCATCTTCCTCGTTCAGGTTAAGCTGTTTTTCCGGGGTTGGAAGACTTGCGTCTCCGAGATCAAAATCCGGGAACTCGTCCAGTTCGAACAATGGAATGCGGCGTTTACGCTGCTGATCGATGCAGTAATGGGCAGCGATGGAAAGGATCCAGGTGATAAACGAGCGCTGCGGATCATATTTTTTCAAGTTTTGGTATGCCCGCCAGAAAGTTTCCTGCGCAGCATCTTCTGCAGCTCCCGCCTCACCAAGCATTCGAAAACACATGTTATAGACCGGATTCTGGTAGGTTTCAACTAGCTTCGTAAAAGCTTCGTCATCCCCATTGCAGGCTTTATCGATCCATTCGCGGTCAAGATTAACCACATTGACACCATGTTCTCAAATGTTCTAAGTAAGTATACGCATCAATGTTGAAATAGTTGCGGGGCGTACTTTGCAATATTAATATTATGACTTGAAACGGAAGATCAGAAAGTTAACTCTTCCTTGCCAGCCAGTTTCTCCTGAATACGATCTACCACTGTATCCAGATGTTGTGACTTATGGACAAAATCGAGATCATCTGTCCGCAAAGTAAGGACAGGGCAGAGGTCAAAATTGGCGATCCAATCTGAGTAAAAAGAATCCAGGAGTTTGAGATAATCAGGGCTTATCGAGGACTCGATCTCCCGACCGCGTTTCTGAATTCTTTTTACCAATACATCCACTGGGGCTTTCAGATAAATTAGCAAAGATGGAGGGGGCAGATTCTTTATCACAAGATTGAAAACCTGACGATAAGTCTTATAATCCCTCTCATTGATATTCCCCATACTATGTAAAGCCCGGGCGAATATGTAGGCATCTTCGTAAATGCTTCTGTCGATTATGGCAGAATGAGAATCTTCGAATAACTCAAGATGTTGTTGGGCGCGGTGCCCCAAGAAGAAAACCTGTAAATGAAAAGACCAGGATTTCATATCCGCATAAAAATCCGGGAGGTACGGGTTGTCAACAACCGATTCGTAAGCTGTTTTCCAACCTAATTTTTCACCAATTCTCTCTGTCAGCGAGGTCTTGCCCGAACCAATGTTGCCTGCCACGAGAATCAACCTTTTAGGCATAGTTTTCTCCCTGGAAATGAATTCAACATTTATTATATGATAAACATTGTGCGTTATTGTCAGCTCGTGGGATAATCAAGAAATGGAAAAGTCAATGAACACATCGCCCAATAGAATTTCTCTGTTTCCCATCAGCAGCTGTGTGAATTCTGCCGGTCAACTGGAGATTTGCGGATTACGAGCAAGTGATTTAGCAAAAGAGTATGGCACACCGTTGTATATCTATGATGCTGTGACGATTAAAGAACAAACAGTGATGCTCAAAGAGCTATTGCTTGAAAATTACGGAAAAAATGCAGAGGTTGCCTACGCTACCAAAGCCTATTTCTCCCTTGCATTTGCCCGAAAAATATGTGAAATGAATCTCGGCGCAGACCTCATCACCATCGGTGATATTCGGGTGGCACAAAAAGCCAACCTGGATCCAGGAAAACTCCACCTGCATGGTAATAATAAGACCGCAGAGGAGATCAAGGCGGCGTTGGAATGGGGTGTAAGCGCAATCGTGGTCGACAGCCTGGATGAGTTAACCTACGTGGAGAAAAATGCTGAGGAGATGGGCAAAAAGGCAAGGATTTGGCTGAGGATCACGCCGGATATCGAGGTGGATACCCATAAGCACATCCAAACATCCCATGCGGCATCAAAGTTCGGTGTGCACATCTCGGATGGACAAGCTGGCAGAGCAGTTCAGCAGGCAAAAGCCAGTAAATGGGTTGATCTTGTTGGATTGCATACGCATTTGGGGTCTCAACTTCGGGATACTGTTGTTTATGAAGAAGCGATCAGTAAGATGTATTTACTTGCAGAAAAGAATGGTTTTATCCCACAGGAGTTTTCGCCAGGCGGGGGCTGGGGAGTGCGATACACCGAGGAGGACCCCTTCATCGACCCGCGGATTTGGATAGAGGCAATCGCGAGGCAAATCAAGTTCGAGTGTGAAAAGAGAGGGTGGCCGCTGCCTTTGCTGGTGATCGAGCCAGGGAGATTCCTGGTTGCGCAGGCGGGAGTGGCATTGTACACCGTTGGCTCACAAAAGGACACACCGGATGGGCAGCATATCATTGCAGTGGATGGCGGCATAGCGGACAACCCGCGGGTTGCGCTGTATAGCGCAAAATACACGGCGTTAATCGCAGAACGGGCAGAAGCGGCTAATGAGGTGCATGCAAGGGTTGTGGGCAAGTTCTGTGAAACGGGCGATGTGTTGATCGAGGACGTTCTCCTTCCGATTGCAACCCGCGGTGAGACCCTGGCGATTCCTGTTGCAGGGGCTTACCAGTTGAGCATGTCTTCCAACTACAATTTTGCCACGCGACCGACTGTATTATGGCTCGAAGATGGAAAAGTGGAGATCATGCAAAACCGGGAATACCCCGATGAAAGCAACTGGTGGACAGGTAGATAATATCAATATCGTAACTTCCTGGAAGTATGGTGTTATAATTCAGGCGCAACAAATGTAACCCAGTTGTTAATCGTGCTTGGTCAAATACCCTGCCGGTTCCGGAAGGGTATTTTTTTGTGGATTTGGAGAAAAATGAACGTTTTTGACAACCTGGGATTAGCCCAGGAATACTTGAGTGCCATTGAGAAGATGGGGTACAGCGAGCCTACCCCGATACAAGTGGCAGCCATACCGCCGCTGCTCGAAGGTCGAGACCTGATCGGGCAGGCACAAACAGGAACAGGCAAAACTGCGGCTTTCATGCTGCCGTTGCTCCAAAAGCTCGATCGATCGGGCAAGGGAGTGAAAGCGCTGGTATTGTCGCCGACACGTGAACTGGCAAAACAGGTGAGCGACGCAGGCAAGGAACTGGCACAAAAAACCTCCATCAAGATCGTATCGGTATATGGCGGACAATCTTATACAATCCAGGTGCGGGCATTGGAACGGGGAGCAGACGTTGTGGTGGGAACGCCAGGACGGCTGCTTGACCTCATCCGGCAGAAACTGCTGGACCTCAGCCAGGTGACCATGCTTGTTGTTGATGAAGCAGATGAGATGCTGGCAATGGGGTTCATCGACGATGTTGAGTCACTCCTGAGTGAACTATCGTCCAAACGGCAGGTAGCGCTTTTCAGCGCGACAATGCCGGAGAGAATCCGCAAGCTATCTGAGCGATACCTGGATAACCCGGTAAAAGTGAGCATCAACCCCAAGTCAATCACGGTTGCTGAGATTGAGCAACGGTGTTACCGCGTGCGGGAAGATGCCAAGATCGCAGCCCTGACCCGGATACTTGAAATCGAGGATGTGACCAGCGCGTTGATCTTCACTCGAACGAAAGCCCGGGCACAGGATCTGGCAGAGGACCTGCTGCGGATCGGTTTTGGCGCGGATGCGCTGCACGGCGACCTGAACCAGAACCGACGCGAAGTTGTGCTGGACCGGTTCCGTAATGGAACGGTCAAACTGCTGGTGGCTACGGATGTGGCTGCCCGTGGACTGGACATTGCTGACGTGAGCCACGTGATCAACTTTGACCTGCCCGCCGATAGCGAAGACTACGTACACCGCATTGGCAGGACGGGGCGAGCCGGCAAAACCGGTGTTGCCATTTCCTTCATCACGCCCAGAGAACGTAACTGGACCAACCAGATCCAGTCGTTCACGCGGCAACCGTTGCGTGAGTTTGCTTTGCCGACGGTAGCTGAGGTGGAGCAGAAGCGGGCGGAGAAACTGATGGACCGCATCGCCGGGCAACTGTTGGCCGGAGCAAATTCCGCAGAGCGGGCGCTGCTCGTAAGCCTGCAAGAGCGCGGATTCGATGCCGCGGCGGTTGCCGTGGGAGCCATCCGGCTGCTGAAAGCGAACGAGGGCGAGATCAAGGTCATCGAAGTGGACAGCCCCCGTGCTGACAAGAACGCCAACAGGCGTACTTCAGGGCGAGGTGACAAACCGGCACAGTCATGGCCCAAAGGGAATGATAAAGGCCGAGAACGATCACAACGCCGCCGCGGCGATGAGCAGGGCATGGTACGTCTGTGGATGAACCTCGGGAACACAAACGGCATCCGCCCGGGTGATGTGGTTGGAGCGATCGCGAGTGAATCGGGAATCCCCGGAACTGCAATTGGCGCGATTGACATTCATAAGGATCACACCTTTGTAGATGTGATGGAGCAACACGTGAGCCTGGTACTGCGCAGCAGTGAAGGTAAATACAGGCTGCGGGGGAAACCAGTGATATTGAGAAAAGCGGATTAGTTGAGAAGTCCCTGGAGATTCCAGGGACTTTTGTTATCTACTTCTTTGCGACCAGCACACAGCCGATCAGACCAAGTCCAGCATGTACCGACAGCCCCGGACCAAAGTTATAGAGCGGGGTGGGGTCTGGAAGATTGACCGTCTTCTGGAGCATGGACTTGAACTCGGCGGCACCGGATTCGTTGAGAACATGGAGGATGGCGGCGCGTTCGATATGACGGCTGCCTGCTGCTGCGGAGAGGAGCTCGACCAGGCGGGCCATGGCAACCTTGGTGGTACGGACCTTCTCCAGCATGTCGAGCTTGCCATCCTTCATGGTGAGGATAGGTTTGATGTTGAGCAGGTTGCCCATGTTGGCGGCGAGGTTGCTGACCCGACCCCCGAGAGCCAGGTACTTGAGGGTACTGAGCGCGCCATACAGGTAGGTGCGGGGAATGAGGTCTTTGGCTTTTGCCACTGCCTCATCGTGAGAAGCGCCGGCTTTGAGGGCTTCAGCGGCAGTGAGGGCGATGAACCCTTCCGCGAGGCTGAGATGCCCGGAATCGACAACGGTAATCTTGCGGTTGGGCAATTCAGCGGCGGCAACCAGGGCGGACTCGTAGGTGCGGCTGATGGCACTGCCGACGGTTACACAGATGACGGAATCGGCACCGGACGAGAAAGCCTTGTGAAACGCCTTGGAAAAGGCAGCCGGGGAGGGGGCAGCGGTGGTGGGGAGCTTGCCGGTCTTGTCGATGCGGGCGAACATGGTCTTGTTGTCGATGCCGAACAGGTCCTCGTAGGAGTCTTCGCCGAATTGAACAGTGATGGGCACCTGGTTGATGCCATACTGCGCAGCGAGATCTAGAGGAAGGTTGGAGTCAGTATCTGTAATTACATGAACATTGCTCATAAATACCTCGATCGGGAGGGATAATAACCTTCACCTATTATAACCATCGAGTTTTCAAAAAGATGTGACTGAAGTGGGATTAACTTTCCAGGAGGTCACAAAAGGATAAGGAAGCAAAAGAGGGTCATTGCTGATCCCTCTTTTGTTGTGTCTATCTCCTGCGGCGGATGAGCCGAAGAATGATTAACACAAGGACTGCACCGATGATGGCATGGATGATCTGGGCAAGGATGCCCGAGCCGAGCGAGATGCCCAGCATGGAGAAAATCCAGCCGCCAAGGATTGCGCCGAGGATACCGACGACGATCTTGCCGATGAGGCGGAGGTTGATCCCCTTGATCAGGAAATCCGCCACGATGCCGGCAACCGCGCCGACAATGATCCAAACGATGATGCTAGTCAAGTCCATATTTCCTCCTTTGTTATTTGCCCAATGGTACAGGGATTTGTCAAAATTGGCAAGATTCCTGCACCCAAAACTTGAGCCAACTGCGAGGTTGGTGCGTGCAAACCTGCACGATAGTTGCCTGAATCTAATGAGGTATGATTAGATTTAAGCGATAAAGGCCAGGTGATGATGGCTGTTAAGCGCATTCCCAAGAATGAACCCAATGCGGACGGGCAGCTGCCTGCTGTAGAAAGCATGCCCGTTGAACAAGAGGAGCAGTGCCGCAACCCGCTGGCACCCTCGCTGGAGCTATACTGGCTGAACTTTGTGCGGCAACTGACCGCCTGCCAGGAGAATGCCTCGGTGGAGTCGGTGCACGACCTGCGGGTGGCGACGAGAAGGCTGCTGACGCTGCTGGAGCTGCTGCTGGTACAGAACAAGCTTAAACCGGTCGAGCGCATCCACGAAGAGCTGAAGAAGCTGCGAACCGACTTTGACAAGCTGCGCGATACCCAGGTGATGATCGCCGAGCTGAGCAACATGACCACACAGACACAGGGGAGCGCGGAGTTCCTGGCGTACCTGCGCAAACGCGAGCTGAGCCAGAAATCAGCGGTGGGGCTGGATATTGCGAAGTACAAGGTGCACCGGAACGCAGAACGGGTGGCAAGCGCGGAGAAGGTGCTGTGTGAAGGCTGTGCTGACCCTGAAGACTGCGAGCGCAAGGTACTGCGGGCGATGGACGGGTCTTTCAGGACGGTGCAGCAATTGTGGCGAAAACTGGACAGCAGCACGCCAGCGACCTTCCACGCATTGCGGATCGCTTGCCGGAGATTCAGATACCAGCTGGAAGTGATCAACTCCATATTCATCCAGTACCCATCAGCGAACATGACAGCAATCCGAGCGCTGCAGGACAAGCTGGGCGATATCCAGAATCACGAGGTGATGCTGGGCATCCTCGAGCGGTACGCGCGCAAGCACGGCGACTGCGACCTGACCGGATTGCGGGCAAGCCTGGAGCAGAAAACAGCGGATGCGATGACGGCGATCCTGATGATGGATGCCAAGCCCGAAACGCTGTGGCGAGCCAGCAAACGGGAGGACTTCCCGTGGACGGCTGGAGCGGCGCAGGCTGCCGTGACCGCTGAAGGAACCAAACGCGGCAGGAAGAAACCGGTTGCCGCGGATGATGCGGATGGAGACTGACCATGAAACTCTACCTCCTGAGACACGCGGATGCGGACGTGCGGGACGCCGATAAATACCCGGATGACCTGCTGCGACCGTTGATCAAGAAAGGCTACAAGAAGATCGGCAAAGTGGGCAAGTTCCTGAAAGAGGCTGAGGTCACGGTGGAGCTGGTTCTGACAAGCCCGGCGGTGCGCACGATGGATACCGCCACGAGAATGGCAAAGGAACTGGACCTGCCTGAAGATAAGGTGATCGCGTGTAACGCGCTGCTGCCGGAAGGCGAGCGGAGCGACCTCATGCGGGAGATCACCGAGAAGCACCAGGTGGATGCGCTGATGCTGGTGGGGCATGAGCCGAACCTGAGCCTGCTGATCTCGCAGCTGATCAGCGGGGATGAGCGCATCGCAATCCACATGAAGAAGACCGGACTGTGCTGCCTGACCATCGACGAATTGAGCGATGGCAAGTGCGCGGTTCTTGAGTGGCTGCTGGACCCGACCCTGCTGTAGAAGCGGAGGGCGGGAACCTGGGCTGAAAGCGCGGTTATGATGAAAAAGAGCAAATCTGAAGCAGCTAACACGACCTACCGGATACTGAACCGGGAGCTGAGCCTGCTTGACTTCCAGGCACGGGTGCTGGAGGAGGCACACAGCAAGGGAAACCCCCTGCTGGAACGGCTGCGGTTCCTCTCCATCTTCGGGTCGAACATGGACGAGTTCTTCATGGTGCGCGTGGGGGGCATCCGCAAGCAGCAGGAAGCGCATTACGCGGGACTCTCGCCGGACGGACTGACGCCACGGGAAGAACTGCAGTTGATCCGCAAGCGGTCGCTGAAGCTGTATAAGGACGCTTATCACTGCTACCAGGATGAGCTGATGCCGGCACTGGACAAGGCGGGGGTGCACATCCTGGATTACCGCAAACTGACCAAACCGCAGCGGGCGAAGGCGGACACGTACTTCAAGGACGTGATCTTCCCCATATTGACACCGCTGGTGCTGGACGCGGCGCATCCTTTTCCTCACATCTCGAACTTGAGCCTCAACTTTGCGATCGTGATCAAGGATCCCAAGGGCGGGGAGAAGTTCGCCCGGTTGAAGGTGCCGGCAACGCTGCCGCGGCTGCTTTCGGTCAAGCGTTCAGCTGTGGGACTGCACGAGAACGGCACGCTGGTGCGGCATCAACACTTCGTGTGGCTGGACCAGGTGATCGCAGCCAATTTGGGCATGCTGTTCCCGGGGATGAAGGTGGTGGAATCGCACCCCTTCAGGGTGATCCGGGACGCCGACCTGGAGATCCAGGAGATCGAGGCGGAGGACCTGATCGAGTCGATGCGGCAGAGCATCAAGCGGCGCAAGTTCGGGTCGGCGGTGGCAATCGCCATCCATGAGAACATGCCGACGAGGATCCGCAAACTGCTGACCGAGAATTTGGACATCAAGACCTCGGACATTTACGAATTGAGCGGGACGTTGGATTTAGTTAGCCTGGCAGAGGTGTATAACGCCAGCGACCGGAGCGACCTGAAGTACCCGGTATATGAGCCGGTGATGCCTTACCCGTTCCGCAACGCGCAGACCCCGGAGGAGATCTTCGAGATCATCGCGCAGAAGCGCATATTGCTGCACCATCCGTATGACTCGTTCACGCCGGTGGTGGACTTTCTGCTGGCAGCGGCGCGTGACCCGCAGGTGCTGGCGATCAAGCAGACGCTGTACCGGGTGGGGCAGAACTCGCCGGTAGTGGAGGCCCTGCTGGAAGCCGCCGAACGTGGCAAGCAGGTGGCGGTGCTGGTGGAGCTGAAAGCGCGCTTTGACGAGGAGAGCAACATCGGCTGGGCGAAGATGCTGGAGCAGGCGGGGGTGCACGTGGTGTATGGGCTGGTGGGGCTGAAGATCCACTGCAAGGTGGGGATGGCGGTACGGCGCGAAGGTGATACGCTGAAGCGCTACTGCCACCTGGCGACGGGCAACTACAACTACATCACGGCCAACTTCTACGAGGATATCGGCATCTTCACGTGTGACGAGGAGATCGCCGCGGATGTGACCGACCTGTTCAATTACCTGACGGGCTACTCGACGATGAGCGACTACCGCAAGCTGCTGGTAGCGCCGGTGAACCTGCGGGAGCGGCTGGAAGGGCTGATCGCGCGGGAAGTGAAGCACGCGCAGGAGGGACGCAGCGGGAATATCATCCTGAAGGTGAACTCGTTGGTGGACCCCGAGATGATCCACCTGCTGTACCAGGCGGCGGAGAAGGGTGTGAAAATCGATCTGATCGTGCGGGGGATGTGCTGCCTGGTGCCCGGGAGCGACAAGAGCGGGGCGAACCTGCGGGTAATCAGCGTGCTGGGGCGGTATCTGGAACACAGCCGCATCTTCTACTTCCAGAACGGCGGGAAGGAAAAGGTGTTTTTGGGCAGCGCGGACCTTATGGGGCGCAATCTGGATTTGCGGGTGGAGACGGTGTTCCCGATCGAGAACGAGGAGGACATCCGGTACCTGCGGGATGAGGTGCTGGAGACGTACCTGCGAGACACGACGAGCGCGCGCTCGATGACGATGGAAGGCGACTACCTGCGGCTGACGGCGACGGACAACAAGGATGCGCTGAGCACGCAGGAATGGCTGATGAAGCACGCGCACGGGCAGAAGTACGGATGAGCCGGCGAAGAGAAGCACGGCACGATCCACAAACGACAGAGGAGGAGCGATGGACAAGTACCGCGTGAAACCGGGGATGAAGGTGAAGCTGGCAGAGTGGGACCCGGAGGATACCAGCGAGTTCAAGGGCGGCAAGGACGAGGGGGCGGCGAAGACCGCGAAGATCAATGACAAGCTGGAGGTGCTGCAGGAGCTGCTGTTCGCGGAGCACAAGCACAAGGTGCTGATCGTGCTGCAGGGGATGGACACAGCGGGCAAGGACGGGGTGATCCGCAAGGTGTTCGATGGGGTGAACCCGCAGGGGGTGCGGGTGGCGAGCTTTAAGGTGCCGACCGCGGAGGAGCTGGACCGGGATTACCTGTGGCGGGTGCACAAGATGGTGCCCGGCAAGGGCGAGATGGTGATCTTCAACCGCAGCCATTACGAGGACGTGCTGGTGGTGCGGGTGCACAAGATGGTGAGCGAGGCGGTGTGCAAGGAGCGATACAAGCAGATCGTGGACTTTGAGAAATTGCTGGCTGACAGCGGAACGACAATTTTGAAATTTTATTTGCACATCAACAAGGATGAGCAGAAGGAACGGCTGCAGGCACGGCTGGATGACGCGACCAAGACCTGGAAGTTCAACCCGGGCGACCTGAAGGAACGGGCGCTGTGGGGGGAGTACGAGAAGGCATACGAGGACGCGCTGGAGAAGACGAGCACGGAGAAAGCGCCCTGGTATATTGTGCCGGCGAACAAGAAGTGGTATCGGGATCTGGTGATCGCGGCGGTGCTGGTGGAGACGCTGGAGAAGCTGGAGATGAAAAACCCGGCGCCGGCGGAGGGGCTGAAGGATATTGTGATCGAATAGTAGAAGAAAAGGAGCCACGAAAGGAAAGAGCAACCCTTTTTAACCACGAAATTCACGAAATTTCCGAAAGGAAAAGGTAAAACCTTCGGAACCACGGAAACCACGGAAAGAACTGATGGAAGAAGCCGAATCCTCTTGCAAAAGGGGATTCGTTTGATTTGTATTGAATTTGAGTTTCAATTAGAAACAATTCAAATCAATTAAAAGCGGGATGAAGACAGATTCGTTTTTTAGTTTCGAAGGAAAACGAATTTACACTTTTGTCTTCTCTTTTCAGGTTTGCCCAACCCAGTAAACGGAGATTGCCGCGTCGCAACCCCACTCGCATCGCTCGGGGGCGCAAAGTTCGCGAGAACGCTCCTCGCAATGACAGAAGATAGTCGACGGTAGGTCAGGGCGTAACAAATTGTTGCAGTTATCCATTCTATTTGTTTGAATCCAACCAATTAGATAATTCGAAGACAGAATTCCACCATTCTTTCAGTAATTCAAGGGTTAGGATTACTTTTACCCCATTCTGTAGAAAATCTGTCTTTCCATTATGAGCAATTCGGTTGCGACACTTGATCAAAGAGCAAATGTTATCCTAATCGACCATGTTTTCATCTTTAAAACTTTTACCAAAGATGTACTTTGCAGCATCGCTAATTAGATCTAAAACACGAATTTTTACTTTCCCATTTCCAGATAAGCAGTCAATCACTTCTCCAGCAATCGATGATTCTTCGAAAAAAGCACTTTTTACCATTACCTCTGTGGCTATAGCCAATTCAAGTGTTCCTCTACGAAGATTTTTTTCAAATATTGCATTCTGAGCTTCAGACAATAATGTCTCAACCTAGTTTGTTTCTATTCCATTTTGAACTGCTTCACGAAGGGGTTCACAATAATCATCAGAATAGTAAAGGATGCCAAATTCATTTGGTTTTGGTAACAGTTTTGCTGTGCTAAAACCGTGATTGTATGGGAATTTTTCTTCACAATTAATACACCAGGTAGGATTTTGAATTGCTTGATCATACTGAGTAATCTGATGTAGATTCGGATTATGGAGTTTATATTTGAAGAAGTCTATCAGCCTATTACAGATTTTTGAACATTCATTAATGTAACTTTCACGAACAGAATCAATGTGCTTCCTAATAATTTCTAGGTTCTCTGATTCTGAATTAGATAATGGCAAAATGCCTTCGTTGCGAGAAATCTCAATTATTAAGTGCGAATAACCATGATGGTGGGTCTCTTTAATAGAATTTTGAGATTTACTATCACTTGGTTGATGTATTGGATTTAAATCAACTCTAACTTCATATTCGTTTGATGTAAACTCGAAAATGCAACTTTCTGTTGGATCCGTAGATAGTAGAAGCACCCCACCAGGAATTTAAAAAAGAAAAATGGATTTCAATTTCATAAATATTTCGCCCTCTTTTTTGTTTCTAATTATGTGTAGATGGAGTTTCTCTTTTTTCTAAATATCTATGTATTATTTTCCCACTTCATATATCTTCTCAAATCCCTAAGCCAGACGCGGGCAACGGCGTCGATGGCATCGGCGAGGGCGATTAGGCTCATCTGCCGGAAGCCGAGTCCCTCACCAAAGGGGAGCTGGAGGGCGGCACGGTCGAGACGGGCGGGGTCGTACCCCTGCGGCAGCCAGGTGTAAGCGAGGAGATAGGAGTACTGGGTAACGGTAAGGATGAACTCACGGACGTTGGAATTGCCCTGCCCCCAGGTGACCTGGAAATCGCGGGCGGCAAGCTCCTCCTCGACGGACTTGAGGATGGAGCCAGCGTAGTTGGGATCCTCCTTGAGGAGGGGCCAGCCGGCGGGGGTGTAGAGGAAGCGTTGGTGGTAGCGGTCGATGGCGTAGAAGCGGACGACCTCTTCCTCCCAGACCTGCTCAACGGCGGCGTGGAGGTCAAAGCTGCTGAGAGAGCCGGGGCGGGCGTCACAGTGCATGGGCATGTGGGCGTCCGCGATGTAGTGGCTGAGCATGAAGAGGACGAGGGCGGCGTGGTTGGAGGAGGGGGCGAGGGGGGAGCCTTTGTCTTCGCGCTCGATGATGCGCAGGTTGTCGATGACAGCATGAGAGAGGGCTTCACAGCGCTCGGGGAGGTTGTTGTTCTCGTCCACTGTGAAGGGTCGGTTGTGGAGGGGGGAGGTGAGCCCGGAACGATAGAGGAGAGATTTGGAGGGCAGGACGCGGAATTTGGGATTTGGTGAGGGCGGGTCGGATGGCGGCGCGGGAGTGTATTTGAGGATGTGGGAGACGGCGTTGTCCTTGATGATCTCATCCGGGTACCAAGCGCCGCGGATGACGCCATCCTTGTGGGACTGGAACCATTCGATGAGGTAATCGGCGAAGGCGCGGTTCTCGTCGGTCAGTGAGGCGTGCTGCAGGCGCTCAATGGCTTTGAAGGCAATCCAGGCGTGCGTGTACTTTTTCATCGGGTCCTCCGGCAGGCAAACGGAAACGGGGAAGCAGGGGTTGCTCCCGGTACCGATAAGCCTGACTTGAAATCAACCGATATTGTGGGGGGAACACGGTCTTATTGATGTGTTCCCGGCGGGGGCCCGCTGGAGGGTCCCCGGTGCCCGTGAGGTGGGCGATGAGTTAATTATATGCCAGGACGGGAAATGTCAAGCGGGATTGGGGGTTGGAATTAGCGGAGATTGCCACACTCCCTTCGGTCCTCCGGAAATGCACCGGAGTGCAACGTACGCGAGGGGGTGCACAAAACGCGACCGTGTCGCGCTGTGCGCTCCTCGCAACACTTGCACCGCAATGCGTGCGCTGCTGTGCAGGCGTGACATTAACCTGGGGGAAACGCGGTCGGTAACGGGGATTGCTTCGCTACGCTCGTAATGACAAATGATTACCCTGGACGAAATGCGTGTCCAGGGTACGTCGCCTTTCCTTAAAATTTTATAGGAAAGGCTCCTAGCACTCGCTGTACCCGCAGGAGTAACACTTGCGGCAGCCTTCTTCATTAATAACAGCGGCAACACCGCATTCGGGGCAGAGGTCACCGATGGCGGCGGGGTTGGCGGGGATGACCATGTCGGAATCATCGAGCGAGGCGATCTTGAGCTCGGAGGAGGGGGCGTTGAGGAGCGAGGGCTGGTTGGGCTCACCGCCGGGCAGCACCTTGCCGAGGCGGATGGCGCGCTCGTCGAGGTACTCCTGGAGGACCTGGGCGACGCCATCCGGGAGAGAACGAACGCGGTTGGGTCCGAAGCCGAGGGAGCGGCCGCCGCCGATGCCGCCCAGCTGACGCTGGACATCGGTGAGGCGCTGGGTGGGCTCAATGGGCGAGGAGAGGCGCAGAACATAGGAGATGAGGCGACCGATGGCTTCAGAGACGGCGGCAGTGTCGGAGCCGGCTTTGGCGGTGTTGATGAAGATCTCGAAGGGCTGGGTGGCGCCGTTCTCATTGATGGTGATGAAGGCTTTGCCGAGCGGCGTTTCGATGGAGAAGGTCTGACCGAGAAGGGCGCGCGGGCGGGGTTTCTTGGTCTCCTGCCAGATCTTGATCTGGTCAGAAGATTCCTCTTCCGCGGCGCCGGATTTCTTGGAAGCTGTGTTGTGCGTTTCGAGGACGACCTGGTCGCGGGAGCCGGTGACGTAAACGGTGATGCCTTTGCAATTCATCTCCCAGGCGGTCATATAGGCGTGGGCAACGTCCTCGGTGGTGGCGTTCTCGGGGAAGTTGATGGTCTTGGAGAGGGAGTTATCGACGAACGCCTGGAGGGATGCTTGGGTGCGGACGTGCTCCTCGGCGGTGATATCAGCGCTGACGACGAAGACCTCTTTCACCTGAGGCGGGATATTCTCCACGTTCTGGCAGGAGCCATCGCGCATGGTCTGGTCGATGATCTGCTGGCGGTCAAGTTCGCTGAGGCCGGCTTCGATGAGAGCCTGCTCGAACATAGGGCTGGTGTAGTTGAGCTTGAGATCCTTGCCGTTGTCGTTGACGTGGCGGATGTAGGCGAGGGCAAAGACCGGCTCGCAGCCGTAGCCTTCACAGCCGGCGACGGTGGCAATGGTGCCGGTGGGGGCAACGGTGGTCTGGGCAGCGTTGCGGATGCCGTAACGCTTGATGCCTTCCACGATGGACTGCCAGTCGAGGTTGGGACGGTTCCAGTACTGCTGATTTTCATAGGGAGAGGCAGGCGGCTGCCAGAGGAGGTGGCTGGGATCGTAAATGCTGCCGCTGATGGCGGGGAAAGCACCGCGCTCATGGGCGAGCTCGATGCCAGTCTGCATGGCGGTATAGCGGATGAATTCCATCACCTGGGCGCCAAAATCCTCACCAGCGGGGGAGCCGTAACGGACACCGACGTGGTACATGAGGTCAGCGAGACCCATGACGCCGAGACCGATGCGGCGGGCGCGCAGGGCAGATTCCTTGAGCTGAGGGACGGCAGGGACGTAGACGTTGGCGTCGATGACATCATCGAGGAAACGGGCAGCAAGGCGGGTATTGGCGCGGAGCTTCTCCCAATCGACGGTATGGTCGGGGCCGAGATGCTGTGCGAGGTTGATGGAGCCGAGGCAGCAATTCTCGTAAGGTCCGAGCCACTGTTCCCCGCAGGGATTGGTGGCTTCGAGCTGGTAGAGATGAGGTACGGGATTGCCGCGGTTGGCGGCATCAAGGAAGAGGAGTCCGGGTTCGCCATTGTGATGCGACTGCTTGACGATCTTCTCAAAGAGGTCGCGGGCTCGCACGGTCTTGTAGACGCGGAAGGGGATGCCCTGGGCTTCAGCCTGCTCG
Source organism: uncultured Anaerolinea sp. (assembly GCA_964557895.1). GTDB lineage: Bacteria > Chloroflexota > Anaerolineae > Anaerolineales > Anaerolineaceae > UBA6107. Next base: position 62,342 of record CAZLBG010000001.1, on the reverse strand, counting down.
AAGGTGCCCTTAAAGCCCTTGGAGCGCGGGTCGAGCAGGTCAGGGAAGCGCAGCGCCCACTCGCGATCTTCCTCTACGGCGGTCATGAAGGCATCGGTGATACCGACGGAAATGTTGAAATTGGTGATCTGGTTCTCGTTGGTCTTGCAGGTGATGAAATCCTCGACATCCGGATGGTCGACGCGGAGGACGGCCATGTTGGCGCCGCGGCGGGTGCCGCCCTGGGCAACCTCACCGAAGGCGTTGTCGTAGACACGGAGGAACCCGACGGGTCCGGTGGCTTCGCCGGCGGAAGTTTTGACGATGCTGCCCTTGGGGCGGAGACGGGAGAAGGAAAAGCCGTTGCCGCCGCCGGTCTGCTGGATGAGAGCGGCGTCGCGGAGCGTCTGGAAGATGCCGGAGGAGTCGCGACCCATGTCATCATCAATGGGGAGGACGAAGCAGGCGGCGAGCTGTCCGAGGGGAGTGCCGGCGCCGGTGAAGGTGGGGGAGTTGGGGAAGAAAGCCTTGGAGGTGAGGAGAGTGTAATACTTGCGGGCGAGGGTGTTGACATCAGTGGCCCATTTTTCCTCGACGATGGCGATGTTGTAAGCAACACGCCAGAACATCTCTTCAACGGTCTCAGCCGGCTGCCCGTCAGTGCCGCGGCGGACGTAGCGCTTGATAAGCACCTGCCGGGCGTTATCGGTAAGGTCGACGGTGGGCAGATCCTTGGGTATGCCGGATAAATCCAATAATGACCGTTGCGATGTATGGGTAAACGTATCCATCGTGGTGTGAACTCCTAACTCTCTAATAGTCTGTCGATCTCTTTGCGGATGGAAACCAGGTCACTGAGCTGCAGGTAAACAATGGCGTAACGGATATAAGCGATATGGTCGAGCTGTTTCAGACCTTCTATTACCATGTCCCCCACAATACGGGACGAAACCTCTTCACGCCCCATCCGCTGCAATTTTGTTTCGATCTCGCCGACGAGGTGGTTGATCTGGGCAGCGGAGACTGGGCGCTTGGTGCAGGAGAGGCGGATGCCCTGGAGGAGCTTCTCGCGGTCAAACTCCTCGCGGGTGCCGGATTTTTTGACTATGAGCGGCGTGGCAAGAATGGGTCGCTCATAGGTGGAGAAACGTTGTCCGCATTTTTCACATTCACGCCGGCGCCTGACGCCCCCGCGGTTATCGTGAGTGGTGTCGAGCACCCTGGAGTTTTCATCCTGGCAATACGGACAGCGCAATCAACCCTCCTGAGCGTTACAGATACTAGACTCCGGACAAACCATGCTCTGTTTGGAAAAACAACCCCCCATATATGGGGGATATCGCATAGGCAGACCGTATATCTACGCCCATTATTCTAGCATACTTGCAGATGAACTTCAATTATTCGAGGGGAAAATTAATCTTAAAATTGGCACGTTTCCAATCTGCGGGAAGGATGAAAAGCAAGCTGAAATGGGAGAAAAAATGTTCGAAATAGCGGTAATTCAGGGAAGCAAAGGGAGAAAATCAGGGAATTAATTCCAATCTATACGTGTTTTGGGCGATGTCAGGAGGCGGATTAGAAACCTTAAAATTCCACTATTGGAATCCAGGGTGAATCTGAGACCAAAAATGGAGCAGGGGAAAATTTAAGGATCGGATTGGCAGCAGGTAACAGGTTTTTAAATGGACCAGGTCCCTCTTGAAACGTGTCTCGGCGTTTCAAAAGGTGACCTGGAAGGAAGAAGGAGAAGAAGAAGATGCATTCAGACTATACCAAAAATGCGAGGAGAACCCAGTAAAAAAAGGGTGAAAAGCGGTTAACAAACGCTTAACAAGAAAACCGGCGGTGACCAGCCGCCGGTTTTGATGAATACGGTAACGTGAACTTGCCATGGAGTAGCAAGCCCCTGGTGGTTAAGGAGGAAGATACACGATCGTGCTATCCATGCAGACTACTGGTCATTGCGGCTATCAAGCGACTTGCGAAGGAAGGCTGGAATGTTGAGCATGCTGGTGTCGAATGACGTCGGGTCAAAGGTGATACCCGGTTCACGGCTGGCACCAACCATCACGGGCTGCTGAACGACCGGTTGTTGATCCCTGATGCCAGAATCCACCTTGGTGGTGGGGGCAGTGATCGCCCGCTGGGTGCCGGTATTATCGAAACCCGTTGCAATGACGGTGATGCGGAGTTCATCTTCGAGGTTCTCGTCGATGACCGCACCGAAGATCATGTTGACATCGGGATGGGCGGTTTCCTTGATGATGGCTGCGGCCTGGTTGACCTCGTAGAGGGTGAGGCTGTTGCCACCGGTGATGTTGAAGAGGATGCCGCGAGCGCCGTCGATGGTGACATCGAGGAGCTGGTTGGAGATGGCCTGTTCGGCAGCCTTCTTGGCGCGATCCTCACCGCTGGCACGACCAACGGCCATGAGGGCTGCACCACCTTCGGACATGACGGCTTTGACGTCAGCGAAGTCGAGGTTGACAAGACCGGGGACGGTGATGACCTCGGAGATGCCCTGCATACCCTGGCGGAGCACATCATCAGCTGCGCGGAAGGAATCCTGAAGAGTGGATTTCTTGTCGGCAATCTGCAGAAGGCGGTCATTGGGAATGACAATGAGGGTGTCAGTGTGTTCCTTGAGGCGGGCGATGCCCTGCTCAGCAGCCTGAAGGCGCTTCTGCCCTTCAAAGGAGAAGGGGCGGGTGACGACGCCGATGGTAAGGGCGCCGACCTCGCGGGCGATCTGGGCAACAATGGGGGCTGCACCGGTGCCGGTGCCGCCGCCCATGCCGGCGGTGACGAAGACCATGTCACTGCCTTTGAGGGCTTCGTACAACTCCTCAGAGGATTCCTCAGCGGATTTGCGACCGATCTCAGGATTGCCACCAGCGCCGAGACCCTTGGTGGTCAGGTCGCCGATGCGGACCTTAAAATCGGCTTTGGATTTGATGAGTGCCTGGGCATCGGTGTTGACGGTGATGAATTCGATACCCTGGACGCCTTCATCTATCATGCGGTTGACTGCGTTGCAGCCTCCGCCGCCGACACCGATCACCTTAATGCGGGCGAACGATTCCGGTAACTGCCTGTTCTCGTACTCTGACTGGTTACTGCGATTTGCTGCGTGGTTCTGGTTGTTTCTGTTCGTCTCCATTGTATTTTCCTCCATTTAGTGGTCTGTGAATCCAGGAGATCGCTCCTGGGAATCTACGGTAACATTCGCTTGCCAAAATCCTTTAAAAATTTCTTGACATCCTCCCACTTGGGCGTGTGGACGCTGGGGAAGGGGGAATGGGCGCGAGAAGTTGTGGCGGTAGTGGCGTTCACCAGCTCTGCCCATTTCAGAAGTCCAACGCTGGTCGAGAACGCCGGGCTTTGCAACTGATCGACAAGACCCAAAAGGTCTTCAGGTTTCGCAACCCGGACGGGCATGCCCAGCACGCGGGAAGCGAGCGGGCGGATGCCGGCGAGGAGGCTGGTGCCACCGGTGAGGACCATGCCGGCAGGCAGAAGGCTGTTGAGTCCGGAACGGTGGATCTCCTGCAGGACGAGTTCAAAGATCTCGGTGATGCGGGCTTCAATGATGTGAGCCAGTTCCCGGCGGCTGACCTGGACGGGGGAATCCTCGCCAAAGGCGCGCAGGGTGAAGAAATCCTCTTCGCTGACTTCGCTCATGATGGAATAACCGTACTGCTTTTTCACCTGCTCCGCCTGGTCGGGATTGATGCGGAGTCCGATGGCAATATCCTGGGTAATGTGATTGCCGCCAACAGGGAGGACCATGGTGTGCCAGACATCTCCGTTGACATAAATGCCGAGGTTGGTGGTGCCGCCGCCGATATCACAAACGCAGACGCCTAAATCGCGCTCGGTCTTGTTGAGGACAACTTCACCGGCGGCAAGAGGGTTGAGAACGAACTGGGAGACATCAACGCCGGCGGATTGAACGCACTGGCGCAGATTTTCCATAGTGGCTGCGGCTGCAGTGATGATGTGGGCTTCGACTTCAAGACGATAGCCGGAGAAGCCGATGGGGGACTGGATGCCCTCCTGACCATCAACTGAGAACCCACGTTGAATGACGTGAACGATCTCGCGATTGTGGGGGATGGCAACCGCCTGGGCACCATCGAGGGCGCGCCAGACATCGTCCTGTGAAATGACGCCGCCAGAGATGGCAACAACGCCGCGGGAGTTGATGCCGGAAACCTGTGAGCCGGCAAGACTGACAATGGCAGAAGTAATTTCGAGACCGGAGGTGCGTTCAGCCTTCTCGATGGAACGGGCAATGGACTGTGAGGCGGCAGCAAGATCTACCACGGCACCGGACTTGATGCCATGCGAGGGTTCAATACCGACTCCCAGGATACGCTGGTCGGATTCACCTTCAAGACGCGCAACCAGGGTGCAAATCTTATTGCTGCCTACATCAATTCCAACAACGACTGGATCGCTCATAAGATCCTTTTACTCCGTCCGATAATAAGGTGCATCAGCGTATTCAACACTGATCGTAGTAGGTGAAATTCCAAGGACGGCAAGGCGGTCGATGATCGCCTGGTACTCCGCCTGCTTGAAGGACATATTCTCAAGGGAAGAACCAAAGTAGACAGTCCAACCGCGCGGATCCTGCCAGCCCATGCCGGACACGGTGTCATAGACCAGGGGGGAACCCTCGGGCATAACCGTGGCGAAATCCAGAGCGGCTTTCAAGACGGCTGGAGACATGTGCTTGAGAGCTTCCTCCGGGGTGAGCTTTGATTCAGCCCGATCAAGGGCAATATTGAAGTATTGCAGAGGATCCTCCGGAATGGGGGTGGTACGGGTTAAGGGCATGGCGTCATCCGAGTAAATGTAGAGGATAGTGCCAGCATCTCCGCGAGGGGGGAAAACAACCCCTTCCGAATCGACCCAAACGATAGAATCACCGACTGTCCAGGACAGGATCGGCTGACGTTCGGTGACAGTAATCTTCACATTCGATGGAAGCGAGGTTTTCAGGCTCGTAATGGTCAGTTCGGGGAAAGCGAAGGATAAGGCTTCAACGATCTCATTGCGATCGATAAGGAAGATCGAGGTGCTGTGCTGCTGAATGACGGGAGCGATATCCTCGGGGGTTAAACGCTGTAAGCCATCAACACTGATGGTATTCACCTGGAAAACGGTGAGGTTGGTAAAGAGGAGGATCACAGCCATCAGGACAACAGCGAGACTTCCAGAAATCCATTGCCAGCTAAAACTGAAAGTTGGCATGGTGAGCATGCGAGTTTCGACACCGTTTGCCGCGACCTTGTAGTTGACCTTGCGCGGGGAAACGGCAGTCTGGGGGATGGAGCGGACTCCGGTGGTAAGGCGGGAGACCGGAATCGACTGGTGATGAGCCGGTTGTGAAACCCGGGGATTGGTTGGCTGCCAGACATTGGTGGCTGGAAGAGTCTTGGTGACCCGGGGAGCGGATTTGGATTCGGGGAGCTTCACCTTGCGTTCTGAGGAGGTGCGGCGCTGCCTTACCTGTTCTGACCGGGATGAGGCACTCTGATTACGAGTACTCATGAATCCCTCCTGAATGTATGAAGGGTGTGATCCCGTTCAGATTTTCTTTCCTGAGCTAATTCGATCAATTTTTCCACCAGCGACTCATAAGAGATACCCACAGCCTGCAAGAGCTTGGGGTACATACTGATCTTGGTGAAACCGGGGATGGTGTTGATCTCGCTGAGATAGATCTCATCGGTAACACGATCCATGAGGAAATCCACACGACCCATTCCGGCACCATCGATGGCTTTGAAAGCGCGGATGGCAAGATCCCGACAGAGGTTGGTTTTTTCGCGGGTGAGCTTGGCAGGGATGATCAATTCGGAATGTTCATCTATGTACTTGGCTTCATAGGTGTAGAAATCGTCGGAGGGTTTGACTTCACCGGGGACAGAGGCGAGAAGCTCTGAATTACCAAGAACACTCACTTCAATTTCGCGGGCGTTGATACCACGCTCGACCAGGACACGGCGGTCGTACTGCGCAGCTTCCATCAAGCCTTCGAAGAGGTCAGAGCGGGTGCGGCACTTGGTGATGCCAACGGATGAACCCAGGTTCGCGGGTTTGACGAATACAGGGAAGGGGAACGCGGATTCGATGCGGCGGACGCAGGACTCGATATCGACGGAAATCTCAGCACGATTGAGGAGGACTGAATCGACGACGGGAACTTTATTGGCGCGCATCACATCCTTGAAGAGGCTTTTGTCCATGCCGACTGCAGAGGCGAGAACACCACAACCCACGTAGGCGGCATCGGCAAGTTCAAAGAGACCCTGAAGCGTGCCATCCTCACCAAAGGTTCCGTGCGTGACAGGGAAGAAAACATCTATAGCCGGTAGAGGCTCGAAACTATCACCGGTATGGATGAATAAGGACTGTTTATGCGGTTCAGGAAGAAGAGCAACGGGAGACAAACTGTCAAGATGATTCGATTCAAAGGATTCAAGGACATTGGAACCAGTGAACCATAATCCCTCGCGGGAGATGCCAATTTCGGTGACACTGTATTTATCTTTGCTCAGGACGGAAAGCACGGAACGAGCGCTCATGAGGGAAACCTCATGTTCGCCAGAACGGCCACCAAAAACCAGCGCGAGAGACATCTTATTTGTCATTGAATACCCTGCCAGCTACCGAGTAATTCGATCTCAAGATCCAGGTTGACACCGAATTTTGCGGCGACAGTTGACTGGACCAGGCGGATCAATTTCAGATAATCTTCAGGTGTGCCGGATCCATCGTTGATGAAGAAATTGGCATGAATGGGGCTAACCTGAACGCCACCAACCCGGGTGCCTTTTAGCCCGGCGGCTTCGATCAATCGACCAGCGTAGTCACCGACAGGATTTTTGAAAGTTGACCCTGTGCTGGCGCCACCCGGTTGAGATGCCCTGCGTTTGGCGGTATTGTTTTCCATAATGGTCGTAATTTCTGCAGAATCCCCCTTGCGGACTTTCAAGTCTGCGCCAAGGATGACTGCTTTTCCTGGCTCACGTTTTAGTACGCTGGAGCGATAGGAATAGGCCATTTCCTCAACGGAGATGGCGGTTATGCCTGTATCCCGGTGCACAATGTATGCCATTTGCAAGGTCAAGCTCATATCACTCCCAAAAGCGCCTGCATTGCCATAAACCGCGCCACCCAGAGTACCGGGGATGGCACATGCCCATTCGAGACCGGAAAGGGAGTGATGGGCAGCAAAACGGGAGACTGCAGCAAAGGTAGCACCGGATTCGGCATGGACGATGGGAGATTTGGCTGTACCAGTGATCTCGATTTTGTTGCAACGGTTCTGTAGGACGAGCTTATCAAGACCGGTACTGCCAACGAGGATGTTGGTACCCCCGCCAAGTACTATGAAGGGGATATCGTGCTGCCAGCACCATTTGATATCTGATTCAAACTGGTTCATTTCAGGTTCGTGGACAAAAAATGCTGCCGCACCGCCCACCCGGGAGGAGGTATGGCTGACCAGGCTGACATTTTCCTGCAGCCGATCGGCAAAGTGAGAGCGCAACAACAACCTATCCACTCAATATCTCCTTAGAGGTCCTTCACGTGATCGATGAGGCGGGAGAGCAATTCCTGCTGTTCGCGCCCTGGAAGGGAGCGGAAATCCTGCTCCTGGTAAGCGCGCTGTGGCTTAACCTGGATACGGGGAAATTCGGAGAAGAAGCGGGATGCATCAGATTCTGCGTGGGTGCTAAGGTAATTGCTTTTACGAGGGTCAGTCATTTTGTTTTCCTTTCACTCAAGGTGGCGAGCACCTCAGGACAGACCTGATTTGCATCGCCTGCGGACAGAACAATCAATACATCCCCTGGTTGCAATTTCTTCGCCAAAAGTGAGCTGATCTCCGGCAGGGACGGAACGAAACGAGTTTCGGTGTAGGTGATCTGTTCGGCTACCTGACGGGAGGAATAGTCCTCCGGTTTTTCGCGGGAGGCATAGATCTCGGAGACAATGACAACATCCGCATTATGGAAGGAAGCTGCGAAATCCTCTGCGAGAGTGCGGGTGCGGGAGTAGGTATGGGGCTGCCAGACAGCAATGATTCGGCGGCCTGGGAAGCGGCTGCGGGCTGCGGCAAGGGTGGCCTGGATCTTGGCAGGATGATGCGCATAGTCATCAACCACGGTTATCCCGGATACTTCTCCGACAATTTCGAAACGGCGACCGGTACCGGTGAACTGGCTGAGAGCGTCGGCGATTTTCACCGGTAGAAAACCCAGTTGATGCAAAACTGCAAAAACACCGAGGGCGTTCATAACATTGTGCTCACCCGGGACTTTGAGGTCTGTCCGCGCAAGTTCGCTGCCGTTGTGGAGAATCCGGAAGGAGAAACCGCCAGCTTCATTTACCTTGAGATCCTTCGCCTGGTAATGTGCAGTGTCTGCCAAACCATAGGTGCAGGCTTGGTGCGGTTGTGGAGCAGAAGCAAAGATCTGCAACCTTGAGGAGTCTTCCACTGTCGCAACCATCAACCCGTGAGGCTTGAGACAAGCAGCAAATTGATGGAATGCCTCTTCATAATCCGCCGGAGAGGGGAAGCAATCGGGGTGATCGTAACCAATGGCGGTGAAGAGAATGATGTCCGGATTGAGGCCAAGGAACATCCGGTCATATTCGTCAGCTTCGATGACGAAAAGCTCACCTCTGCCGGCATGAGCATTGTTCCTGAGATTACTGCTGACGCCCCCCAGAATGTAGGACGGGTCCTGATCCAGAGAAGTGAGTGACCAGGCAAGCATGGCTGAGGTAGTGGTTTTTCCATGGGAACCAGCAACGGCAAGGCTTTTGTGCTGGTTGAGCAGGGTGCCAAGAAAATCGGAACGCTTTTGCACAGGAATGCCAGCTGCGAGAGCTGCCTGTACCTCGACATTGTCATCGGGGATGGCAGAGGAGCGAACCAAAATATCGGCACCGGTAATATTCTCAGGGGTATGCCCGGCAAACACGGTGACGCCTGCCTGCTTGAGGTCAAGCGCAAGCGAGGAAAGAATACGATCGGATCCACTGACCTTGTACCCTTTTTCGAGGAGTACGCGGGCAATGGAAGAGATTCCGGTTCCACCGATGCCGATCAAATGCACGTGTGTCATCAGATAAACACCACCAATACAATAACGAAGCAAATTGCCACGGCCACATAAATGGTGGGAGTGGTCATCAACCAAGAGGGTGGAAGAAACTCGACAAGGTTCAATGATGCCAAACCGTTGGTGGTGGCAGGATCGGGAGCGGACACGAAGGTGAAAGGATATTCGGCAGTGTGCAGGAAGTACCAGATGCTGCCAATGACGAGGAATCCGTTGATCATGCCGATAAAGCTGCCAAGCAAGGTATCCTGCAATAAATTCCGAATGAATCTGCCACTATCCGCAAGTCGAGGAATCTTGGGAGTTTCGTACCCAAAAAACACGAGAGCTGAAAGGATGCCCGCGCGAATCCAAAAAGCCGTGGCGGGTGAGGCGGTAGAAATGGTCTCCTTGAAGAAGGGGATGAAATTCTCCAGGATGGTGAGGGTGAACATCGAGAGAATGATGCTGAAGGTGACCAGCACTTCTTTTGCCCAACCACGCATGGAACCGATAATGCCAAAGAGAAGTACAAAGATGATGAGGATTACATGCAAACTTATCATTTTGTCCCTCCAGCCGGGTTTGAGCCCAGAGAACAAACCAAATCAGCGAGAAGGCTGGCTGCGTCTGGTGTTGCCAGTGAAGCCATGGCTATTCTCATTGAGTCAAGCCTGGATGCATCTGCAAAGAGGTCTTGCAACGCAGGAACCACCCCGGTTTCAAGTGCGGAATTTTCAATCATAACTGCCGCTCCGCGATCCGCAAGGTACTCTGCGTTGACCTTTTGATAGCGCCAGGCAAAGGGATACGGCACGAGAATGGCGGGCAAACCAACCAGGGGCAACTCTCCCAGAATTGAAGCTCCAGCCCTTGAGATAGCCAGGTCTGCAGCAGAGAAGGCATCGCTGATCTCCTGGTGGAGGTATGCATACGGATGGTAATTTGCGCTCAACTCCGGGAGCAATTTTGTTTTTAGTTCGTTACATTCCTGCCAATCGTTTGAGCCCGTGATATGAATCATTTGGAAATCAGAGAGGAGGGCAGGAAGATTGGGAAGCAGCGCCTGGTTAATCAAATGAGCGCCTTTACTGCCGCCAACCACAAGCAGAACGGGCAAATCGTTTTTCAAGTCAAGATTTGCGCGTGCTTCACTTTTTGGAATCGCGACAAAATCGCGGCGGGTTGGATACCCAGTCACGGATAATTTTTCAGAAGACTTGAAGTACTTGAAGGATTCAGCAGCGGTTAGAGCAATCTTATCGGAGAAGCGGGCAAGAGTACGCAGCGCCAGACCGGGTTCAATATCCGGAACATACAGGAGGCTATTCGTTTTTATGCCTGCGAGAGCCATAGGAACGGCAACAAAGCCACCGGTGAAGAGGAGCACATCGGGGTGGAATTCACGGAGGATGCGACGGGAGGCAAGGATGCCTTTCATCAGCTTGATGAGGTTGCCAGGCAAGCGGGCAAAACCGACGCCGTGGACACCGGCAGCCGGGACACTTTTGAACGGAATGCCTTTGGCAGCGACCAGGTCAGCTTCCATGCCGCCTTCGCCGCCTACCCAAAGGACATCGCTGGCGCGATCACCGATTGCCTGAAGGATCGACAGGGCGGGATACACTCCGCCGCCGGTCCCCCCTGCGCAGATTAACAACCGCATGAGAGGTGCTCCTTTCTGAAGCTACGACTTCCAGCTTCGAATTTCGAGCAATATTCATGAGGATCCCGATGGCTGCAAGTGTAGTAACCAGGCTGGATCCGCCAGAACTGATGAGAGGAAGAGCGTTACCGGCAAAGGGGAGCAGGTTCACTAAAACCCCGGTGTTAATGACGGCTTCAATGGTGATCCACAAGGTGATGCCGTTTGCCAGCCACTTGCCAAGATCATCTTTGGCACGGCTGCCAATGGTGAGACCGCGCCAGAGGAAGGCAGCATAAAGAGCAAGGATGGCAAAAGCGCCAAGCAGACCAGTTTCTTCCGCAATAACCGCAAAAATCGAATCGGTGGGGGCGACGGGAAGACCGATGAACTTGGTGGTTGAGCGTCCGATGCCTACGCCGAAAAGACCGCCATTGATGATAGCTTCGAGTGACCACTTGACATGGTCAGATGCCTGTTCAGGATTCTGAAGTCCACTCCAGTAGTCTTTTAGGCGGGTAGAAGCATTGTTATTGATAAGGACGACCAGAATGCCGAGGATTGCTGTGACGACAACGACGAGCAAGATCTGGCGAAGTTTGCCACCAGCGATGAAAAAAAGAACCGCACCGAGGACAATGACCGTGGCAGCAGCGGAGACATCCGGCTGGGCGAGGATCAAACCGGCAGTAAAACCAACGATGCCCATAAGAGGGATGAGCCCAAGCGACCATTGATTGATGGTTTCTCTTTTGCTATATAACCAAAAACTGAGATAGACCACGATCATCAATTTAGCGAGCTCAGATGGCTGGATAGAGCCCGCAAAGAGACCGCGCTTGGCACCATACTGAGTTTCCTGACCGAACAGGAGAACGCCAACGAGCAGGACGATGGTGGCGAGCATGGCTGGGACGACCCAGCGAGAAAACTTATGGTAGTCGTAGAAGGTAAGGAATACCCCAGCACCGATGCCCAAAATGCCATAGATGAACTGCCTGAGGACGGTATTGTATTCAGAGTACCCCTGCTGACGGGCAAACTGCCAACTGGCGGAATAAACCATCAAGAGACCGATGATGAAGAGAGTGAGCACCACGAGGAGAAGAGGCAAGTCGAAATTCTCGCGGAAGGCTAATTTCCGGGTTCTGGCGCGGGGAGCGGGGGTTACGACGTTTGCGTTCATTCGAGTTCATTCACCCATTTCTTGAAAAAATTTCCCCGTTCCTCAAAATCGCGAAATGCATCGTAGCTGGTGCAGCCCGGGGAAAGCAACACGACGTCACCGCTGCAGGCAATTTCTACAGCCTTTTCAAGAGCACTGGTAAATGTGCCCACGGAATGAACGGATTCAAGTACATCTCCGACCAAAGGATTGCCAATGGCTGAGTAGATCTTCTCAGCGGCTTCACCGAAGAGGATCACCCGTGAGACACGTTTGTGGATCTTTGATGCAATGGCGTCCCAGGGAAGGTCTTTATCCCGCCCACCGAGGAGAAGAATGATAGGCTGGTCGTAGGAATCAATGGCAGCCATGGTTCGTTCGGGAGCAGTTGCAATGGAATCGTTAACGAAGGTGATTCCATGCCAGGTGCGAACGGGTTCCATACGGTGCTCAACACCGGTGAATCCCCGAATACCGGCTTGCATAGCTTCTGCGGGAATTCCTGTAACGCCACAAATGGCAACCGCGGCGAGGGCAAGCAGGAGATTGTGCTGACCGCGTAATTCGACCTCAGAAGAATCGAAAACAGGGAGATCAATTCCTGCACGCCTAAAGATCACTTTTCCATTTTCGAGGAAGCTGCCATTTTCAAGGGCTGCCGAGGATGAAAAACCGAATGAGAAGAGTGTTCCACGGGTTATGGATGCCAGATCCCAGGAACCCGGATCCTCGCGGTTGAGGATGGAGTAATCAGTAGAGGTTTGGAAGTTAAGAATACGGGATTTGGCTGCAATGTAGGCTTCCATTGTACCGTGGCGATCAAGGTGGTTGGGGGTGATATTGAGTACCACTGCCATATGCGGGCTGAGGGTCATTTGCTCCAGTTGGAAACTGGACAACTCAAGGATAACAATATCCTCAGCTTTGATTTCATCCAGGTATTCTACGAGAGGAAGACCGATATTGCCGCCAACCCAGACTTTGCGAGGGGCTCTGACTGCTTTTTGAGCCATCCGTCCCACCAGAGTGGTGGTCGTGGTTTTTCCAGCGGAACCGGTGATGCCAATGATCGGGGCTTCTACTTCTTCCATGAAGACCTGTGAATCATTGGTGAGGGGAAGCCCCCGTTCGGATGCAGCCTTTACGATCGGCAGAGTGAGGGGAATACCACCAGAAAGGCAAACCAGATCCACACGATCGAGCAAATTCAAGGGATGTGTGTCGAGTACCCATTCCACACCAATGGAAGTTAAAGCGTCAACAGCAGTGCCCAATTGTGCAGCTGACCGTCTATCGTTAAGGATGACATTGGCTTTGCGGGAAGCAAGGAAACGCGCCAGCGCCTGCCCCTGCCGGGCGGCACCAAGAATCAGGACGTTTTTACCCTGCCAATTCGTGTTTGTCATATTATGCAATCGCAATCGCAATCCCAAAAATTCCGAAGAGAAGGCTGATCAACCAGAAACGTTGCACAACCTGGGTTTCACTCCATCCGATGAGTTCGAAATGGTGATGCAATGGTGCCATTTTGAACAGGCGTTTCCCTTTGGTGTATTTGAAGTACATCACCTGCAAAATATCAGCGACAACGTTACTGATGGGAATGACGGCGACAAGAGGCAGAAGAAGCCATTGACCGGTCATCAAAGCCACCACTCCCAGAACGGCACCCAATGAGAGCGAGCCGAGATCCCCCATGAAGAGCATGGCAGGGTGCACATTGAACCATAAGTAACCGAAAAGCGCGCCAACGATAGTGAAACAGAAACGACCTACGAAGAGGTTCCCCTGCATGAGGGCGATGGCTCCGTAAGATGCGAAAGCAGTGACAGATATCAATCCGGCAAGCCCATCAAGTCCATCGGTGAGGTTGACCGCATTAGACATGAGAACGATGATGAACGCTGCAACGGGGATGTACCAGGGACCGAGGTCAATAACGACGTTGAGACCCGGCCAGTACATTTGCGGGACAAAAAGAACGTTCTTAAGTACAAACGCGGTAATGACAGCGAGGATCACCTGAATGAAAAACTTGGTGCGGGCGCGCATTCCCAGTCCTTTACGGGGACCACGAATACCTTCCCAATCATCGATAGCGCCGAGGAGACCGTAAGCAAACATGACAACGAGAGGAAGCAGGACTGACTGCCCCATTACATTCACGCCGAGCAGGTCGACTGCATTGAGGAGGAGGGTGACTGCGGCTACCGGGATGAGGATCATCAATCCGCCCATGGTGGGGGTACCCATCTTGGTGATGTGGCTGTCGGGACCTTCAACGCGGATCATTTTGCCAAGGCGGAAATGCTTGAGAATGCGGATGAGCGGACTGCCCCAGATGACTGCGAGGACAAATCCCAGCCCGCTTAGAGCGATGGCTAACGAGGTCTCTTTCATTCTTCCACCTCCAGGGCTTGCACGATGCGATCCATGCGCAAACCGTGTGAACCCTTGATCAACACCACATCACCCTTCCGGAGGATGGAGTGAAGCAACTCGACGACCTGGCTTGAATCTTCAAGAGAAATAATGGATCTGCCATCCAAACCAGAATCCAGGGCGGAGGAGGCGATTTCTTTAGCGAGGTCACCAAAGGTGATTAGTTGATCGACAACTTCAGCTGCACGCATGCCTACTTTGGCATGACCAACTTTTTCGTATTCACCAAGTTCGAACATGCCGCCTAGTACAGCAATGCGGCGACCGGGGAGCTCGGAAAGCAGGTTCAAAGCTGCGAGGGTGGACTCGGGAGAGGCATTGTAAGTATCATCGAGGAGCAGAGCGCCTTCTTTTGTGTGCGCTGCCACGAGCCTGAGTTGCCCACTGGCATGCTGAAGGGCGATGATGGTCTCCTCAATAGGCATCCCCTCTGCGAGGGCAGCCGCCACGGCGCGAAGAATGGTGTGAACGCTGTGCTGACCGATCAATGGGGCATGGGTGACATAGGTTTCGCCAAAGTAATGAAGATGGAAATTGATACCTTTTAAACCATCACTGGAAATGTTGTCCGCCCATAGATCTGCCTGGGGAGAAAGCCCGTAGAAAAACACCCGAGCTTTCGTCTGTTTGGCCATGGGAACAATCCAGGGATCATCCATGTTGAGGATGGCAACGCCATCAGGAGCTGCGGGGAGTGCCTGTACCAATTCGCTTTTCCCGCGAGCGATCTCTTGTTGAGATCCTGCCCGTTCGGCATGGACGGTTCCGATGTTGGTAAGAATGCCGACCTGGGGAAGAGCAATGCCGCAAAGCTCAGAAATCTCGCCAGGTTTGTAGAATCCCATTTCGAGGACGACTTTCTCGTAAGCTGCATTGAGACGGAGCATGGTGAGAGGCAAACCGATCTCGTTGTTCAGGTTGCCCTGATTCTTAAGCGTGCGGAAGCGGGTAGAAAGCACCTCAGCCACAAGTTCCTTGGTTGTTGATTTACCCACGCTGCCGGTAATGCCAATGACACGCGGATTGAATTTGCGGCGCCAGAACGAAGCGAATTTCACCAGGGAAGCCTGGGAATCCTTGACCCGAACTGCGAAGGGCAACGAGGGTATTTCTGCATTAGCATCGAAGGCGCGGGTGAGATCGAGGACCGGGATTGAGGGGTCGATGCTGCCATCGACCAACGCTAAAGAGGCACCGTGTTTGAAGGCATCAGTAACATAGGCATGACCATCCACGTTCTCACCCTTGTATGCGATAAAGAGCGAGCCCGGGATGGCTTTGCGGGAATCGACAACTGCTTCAGTGATGCCCGGGGAGGGGCGATCAAGGCGGATGCCGATTTCTGATTCGATCAAATCTGCCAAAGTCAGCATGCTATCCTATTGGTCTTGCAAACTATGCCGCTGGTCATCGGGGGGGATGTTCATCAGAACAACCAATTCCCGGACGACATCACGGAAAACGGGAGCTGCAACCACAGAGCCCCAGATGGAGGTCTTGGGTTTTTCAAGCCAGACGTAGACAATGAATTTCGGGTCTTCGACAGGACCCCAACCCACAAAGGAAGCATTGGTGGCATAACTGGAATACTGACCATTGACAGCAATCTCTGCTGTGCCGGTCTTGCCAGCCACGCGGTAGCCTTCGACAAGTGCGTCGGAAGCTTCTTCTTCGAGTGAGACTGCCAGCATCTCGGTTAGAGTGTAAGCGGTGGCAGCGGAAACGGGCGCACCAGCGATCTTGGTGGCGGTGTTGAATTGCTGCCCATCCTGGATGTAGGCTTTCAGTACGTGAGGAACAACCATTTTGCCATCGTTGGCGAAAGCTGAAGCTGCCATAACCATTTGGATGGGGGTAACCGCAACACCCTGACCAAAGGAGTTGGTGGCGAGGTTAATGGTGTACCAGGTGGGATCTTCCGGTTCACTGAGGGGATAAACCTCTTCGCCGGCGAGGTCTATATTGGTACGATGACCAATGCCGAAGCGATTGAGGTACTGGTAGAAAGTAGTGGGACCCAGTTCGGTGGCGATCCAGGAGAGGCAAACATTGAGGGAGTGCTGCATACAACCAACCATTGTCTGGCGACCCCAGGCACTGCGATCCCAGTTGTAGATCTCCCAGCCTCCAACTTCGATGACACCCGTGTCGATGAATTCAGTGGTCGGTTTGACTGTATCGGTATCGAGGGCGGCTGCCATGGTGAGAACCTTGAAAACTGACCCGGGCTCATAAACCTGGCTGACTGCTTTATTGAAAGGAATGCCGGCAGTGAAGACTTCACCATACGTCCAATAATTGTTTGGATTAAATTTTGGAGTGGCCGCCATGGCGAGAATATCACCGGTTTCAGGGTCCATGACAATGATGGTGCCGTTAACTGCTTTATGCCTGGTGACCGCTTTATCTAGGATAGTTTCGACGCTGCGCTGAATCTCGCGGTCGAGGGTGAGGACCAAGCTGGCAGCCGGGGGAGCAGAGGGAATTTCCTGCATTTCGTAAGGGTTAAGATCGATGACAACCTTCTGTTTTGTACCCGAGAGGAGTTCGTTGTATTCCTCTTCGATGCCAAAATAACCCCGTCCGGTTTCCCTGTCATAATAAGTGTAAAAACCAAGCACATTGGCAGCTAATTCGTTCTCAGGATAAGTACGCTGCAGGTGGGCTGTCCAGGTGAGTCCGCGGAGCGAAGGAAGTTCGGGATCCTCGCCGTAGGGATTGGCAGCCTCATACTGCTTTTTAAGGTTGATCAACTGGGCAAGCTGCTCAGAGGTGACGAAATCTGCGAGGGTTACATAAACCATGCTGCCGGACTGGTAGGGCAGGCTGGCAGAAGCAAAAGCGGCGTCGTAATTTGCGCCAAGCAGGGTGGATACGGCAGAGGCAATGGCGGCAGGATTGCGGACATACTGAAGCTCTGCGCCAATCTCGTAAACCTCTTTATTGCCTGCGAGAAGATGACCCCAGCGGTCGTAGATGTATCCACGCTCAGATTGGACAGTGCGGACTTCAACGCCGTAATTCTGAGCCCATTTATCGAGGTAGGCAGCGTGCGTGCTGGTTTGAATGCGGATCATTTGAATGGCAATCACCACAATGAATGCGGTGAGGAAAAGACCAAGTGCCTTGGGGCGGGTGAGTGAGCGCAGGTTCATCGTGTGCTCCCTCCAACGCTATCACTGAGGCGGTTGATGCCGCTGAACATCCAATCCCAAAGGGACTGGCGATAGATCGATTTTACGAGCGAAACCCCGGCATCGCTGATCCCGGGAGGAGCTGCAAGCACAACAGGCTGACGGCCAGCATACCCGGGGACGATGACATAGACAGCCTGTGAAGGGTCGATCCTTTGAAAACCAGCCTCTTTGGCGCGTTTTTCCATTGCGGCAGATGAGGTCAGGTTGGCGATCTGAGCTTTATAGTCTGCGATGGACCGTTCAAGTTCCTGTCGCTGCAGGCTGTAGGAATAGGAGCGAAGGCCGGCTGCAGCAGCGCGACCACTAATGCTGAGGTAAACACTGGCAACAAGGACGATCACCACCAATGCAAGCAGGAACAAGCCCACAAACTGGACTTGATTTCTCCAGGGGGCTTGCCTGAATGCCTGGGTGAGGTTTACTTTCACCCTGGTTCGACGGTTTTTTCTCGGTGTTCGTTCGTTACTCTGTGTCATGGCTACTTTTTTTCAATGATTCGCAATTTTGCGCTCCGTGAGCGCGGATTCTCTGCTTTCTCCTTCTCGTCAGCTTCAATCGGGTGGCGCGTGATCTCGATGATCGAGGCTTGGTGGTTGCACGTGCAGACCAGCTGATCTGGCGGACATATACAATCCCGGCTTTCCTGCCGGAAAAACTGCTTTGTGATCCGATCTTCCAGCGAGTGGAAGGAAATTACTGCGAGCCTGCCACCTGAAGAAAGGGCTTTGATGGCTTGCGGGAGGAACTCTTCAAGCGATTCAAGCTCCCGATTGACAGCGATGCGCAAGGCCTGGAAAGTACGAGTGGCGGGGTGAATCTTCCCGGAAGAACGAACGGTAACGCTTGCGACTACTTTTGCAAGCGCAAGGGTGGATTCAATGGGACGGTTGTGGTTAATGGCGCGGGCGATACGGTAAGAGCTGCGTTCTTCTCCATATTTCCACAAGATGTCAGCGAGATCCTTTTCGGGATAGGTGTTGACGATGTCGGCGGCGCTGACGGGCTGGGACGGGCTGAAACGCATATCCAGCGGTCCATCTTTTTGGAATGAGAAACCACGTTCGGGAGAGTCTATTTGCATCGATGAAACACCCAGATCAATGACTATGCCGTCTACATGGTCCCAACCAAGCGCCAGCAGCTGTGAAGAAAGAGAGGTGTAGGAGGAGAGTACCAGATGATAGCGGTCTTTAAAAGAGAACAGGCGCTGGTTTGCGAGTTCCAGCGCCCGGGGATCAACATCCATTCCCAAAAGTTCTCCGTCCGGCGTACTGTTTTCGAGGATTCCCCAGGCGTGTCCTCCAGCTCCGACGGTGGCGTCTATATACAACCCCGGACTTCGCGGACGCAAAGCAGATATAATAGGTTGGTAAAGAACTGAGACATGTGGCAAAGCAAGACCACTGTTGTCTTCCATCATAATCATCAGATGCTCAGGTCGAACTTTTCAGCAAGGTCACTGGCCAGGTCAGGAGAATCGAACTGGTCATCCTGCTGCTTGAGCAACTCAGGATTCCAGACCTCGATATCTTCACCGGTGCCAATAACTGTGGCTGCGCCATCGAGATGAGCATATTCTCGCAGAACCGAAGGAATGATAAAGCGGCCATTTTTATCAAATTCGATCTCTGCCGCATTTTTGAAAAGGAAACGACGTAAATTACGGGTATTGGCATCTGCCATATTGAGACTATTGACACGATCGAAAAGCAGTTTGAAGCGTTCTGCATTCATGATGAGCAAATTTCCGTCAAACCCCCGCATCACGAAAGCGCCGATACCGAGTTGTTCGCGGAAACGAGCCGGGAAGGTGATCCGGTTCTTCTCGTCAATGTTGTGCTCAAAAGTGCCAAAGAAACCTGCGAACATTCGTTCTACCTCTCGTATATATGGTGAACGCCGGACATCTCCGGCGCTCCACTTTCTCCCACTTTCGTCCACTTATGTACATATTATAGCGATTTTTTACCAGATTACAAGTGGTTTTTACGCAATTTTCACACATTGGTGGGAACCAACAGCGTTTTTTTACGTCCTTTAAATAGGGTTTTTTTCGGAGGTTTTAATGAAAAAATCAATCATTCCTGCGCTATTGGTTCTTCTGGTATTCGTCCCTTCTTGTACATTACTCCCTGCTCAATCGACACAACCATTGGTTACAGTGATACCTGGGGAAGCTGTGACCATAACCGTTGCGTCACCAACTATGACAGAAACACCACAGACTACCAGTGTGACGTTTGATACTTTCAAGGATCTGATGATTCTGGCATCTGAAATGCGCAAACAGGTCCAACTTGCGGATGGGAAGTGGACTGAAAACCAGGCAGATGGATCGATCCAGATGGTGAGCCTGGATACCCGGTTCGCGAAAGGGGACCTGAATGCGGATGGCATGGATGACGCTGCTTTACTGGTGGCAGAGTCGATGGGAGGAACGGGTGTTTTTTATTCACTCACTATCCTCATATATGAGAATGGTTCCTTTGTACAAAAAGCATCTGCATTCATTGATGACAGACCCATCATTCATTCAATCGAAATAAGAGATGGTGAAGTTGTCTTGAATGTAAACGTCCATGGTCTGAATGATCCTATGATTGACCCGACCACGAATCTTACTAAAACTTACCGATTGATGGATAACAGACTGGTGACTTTCAGGCAGACACAATTGTTACAAGATGGAAAGAGCAGAGAGATCAATATCACTGCACCAGAAAATGGCGTTGAGGTCAGCAGAGAGGTTACACTGGTTGGAGATATGCCCATTGCTCCATTTGAAAACACATTACTGGTGCAAATGTTTGATGAGAAGAATACGGTGAGTTTTGTGCAAAGTATGATGGTTGATGCTGCGGATATGGGACTTCCAGCGACATTCAGCTTCACCGTATCCCTGGAGAGATTCAAAGCTGGGGACAGGGTTGTAATTCAACTGGTCGAGGTGAGCATGGCTGACGGGTCGAATATGACACTCGACTCGGTCATTGTTGTCGTTAAGTAAGCACTAGCGGGTAATGCGGGAAGAATAACCAGCGTTGGGGTCGGCAGTGACCACCTGACTGTCTTTTACCAGGGTACTCCGGAATAGCTGTTCACCGGGAACAGCCAACCAACCACTCAATAAGTACGGGAAAGTCTCTCCGGCACCAATCCATTCCCCCTTATACTTGCGGGCGATATGGACATGGGTACCGGTGGCAGATCCGCCCTGACAGGATGGATGCCCGATAGGATCATCCAACTGGACCCGCGTGCCCTGAGGAATCATTTCCTCAGAGGCAATATGCATATAAAAGACCTCCCAACCTGTGGGTTTACCACTGGAATCGATGGCGGAAATGATCACCTGGTTATTGGCAGCGCGGGTAACTACACCGGGGGCTGCTGCCAGGATCCAGGATTTGGAGACGGCACAGGCAGCTTCACCAGTGAGGGGGGCGAAATCGAGCGCGCCAAAGGGAGTGCCTGCAGTCCAGGTATAGTGCAGTCCGCCGGTCAATGCCCAGCGTTCACCGGGAGAGAATGGGAGTTCCAGTTCCAAGTTTGTGGTTTCTTCATTAAAAATTGGTTCTATTGTCCGAGCACGAGCAAAGGAATCCCCAAACAGGCGAGCGTGTAACGGAATGAGACCGTTGGAGCTGTAGATCATCGTTTCCCATTCAGGCTGGGTGTAAAGCTGTGCCATGAGGTACTGGATACCGACCGTTCCGGCGTTAAGGTTGGGGGCGATGCGGGCTGAAGTGCCATCGCTAAACACCAGATCGATTAGCTCTCCGCTACGCCAGCCGTAATAGCCGGTGTTGATGAGACGGGCAGCAACAGCAAGCTCAAGATAGAGTCCCTCGTATTCCTTGTAGCCGAGGTCAAGCGGGTGAAGCCAGTAGATTTCAGCAGGAGTTTGGGTGACCCAGTGTGAGCGTAATTCAATAAATGCAAGCAATAAGCGCGGGTTGACAGAGGTATTGAGGGCAACCCGTTCCACGATCTGGGCACCGGTGAGAACCTCACCTGAAACCTTCTGCACATAACGCGAAAGGTATCCACCAGAATCCCGGATAAAAGCCGGGATATCCAAGTCTTTTGCCGTGGATGAGTAGATCACTTCACTGTCGGGAAGAAGGATATCGGCATAGTAAAAACTGCTGAGGCTTTTTGGAATGAAGAGAGTAGTACCCGGCGGTAAAAGTCGAGCGAAACTGAAGCTCCCCTCATAGGAGATCTGAGAAGAGGCTACCCCGAAATGGCGGGCAACCGAATTGAGTGTGTCACCGGATTGCGAGCGATAGGTGTAGACATTCTGAAGGTTTCCGAGCGCGGGCGGTGATGGCTGCAAGGAGATAGTGGGAATACGGGTTGGAAAACTTACGTTGTGGGGTACCTGCGTGCGGAAACTAGCCTGAGGTGTGGTATTCAGTTGACCCGCTGGCCACAAGGGAAAATTGCATGCAGTGAGAACCAGGCACAGCAGGATGAGGGGAATTAGAGGGAATCTTTTCACGGTGTATTCAAATAATTGTAAATCAAATTAAAAAATACCAGGAAATCCAATCCTACTTTGACTACATAATTCTTAAAATCCTGTGTCCCTAGTTGTAATCACCTTACAAATTTGTTAAGATGAGGAAGCTAACAATCTAAAAATGGAGGGATTTATGTTCAAACGAAGTATCTTAGGTATAGTTCTGATCATTGCTTTAGTTTTCAATTTCCAAACTGCCAGCGCAGCCAGCGACAAAGGAACCATCGGTGTTAATATCGTGCTAAACACGGATATTACTGACACGATCCTGGTTGACCTAGACGGACATGGAAAAGTGCGGGATGTAGTGTACGCGATCGATGCAATAACGATGCAGATCAAAGCTGGAGAATTAACCACAATCCAGCAGTTGCCGTATGTAGCCTCAGCCAATCCAGATGCTGAACGCAATGGATCGCCAGTGGATACCGTGGCAGCCGACAATTTCCTGGATGGATTAAGCACCTGGGACCAGGATGCCATCAACGTGACAGACTTCGGGTTTGATAACCGACAGGTAGCCTATGATGGAACCGGTGTGTATGTGGCTGTACTTGATACCGGATTGGTCGATATGTGGCGGCAGTATTTCCCGGAAGAGCGGATTGCTGAAGAATACGCGATCGCTTTTGGCGGTGGAGGAGGAGAAGTTGGTACCGTTTCCAGCCAGCCAAATAAATGGGAACACGACCAGGATTCTCACGGAACGCATGTAACCAGCACTATCCTGGGTTACAGCCTTGACGGGACACCAGTCAACGGGGTTGCCCCCATGGCGACCATCATCCCGGTAAAAGTGCTTAATCAAAATGGATCGGGATGGTCTTCAGTTGTAGCCCGTGGAATCGAGTATGTGGCAGAGTTGAAGGAAGGTCCTTTGGCGGGTTACCCGGTGGTGATCAATATGAGCCTGGGCGGATCAGTCCTGGATGTAATGGAGAAGGCAGCCATTGACCGCGCCATCGCTGCCGGTGTGATCATCGTAGCCTCCGCGGGGAATGCTGGAACTGCGGGTATGGGATATCCCGGAGCGTATGAACCAGTTATTTCGGTGGCAGCCTCCGGTTATATCGGCGAATGGTATCCTGCAGCAGGCGGTGCCTGGTGGTACAGGATGAATGTTTCAGAGCCGACCACTGCAGCGGAATTTTATATCACCGACTTCTCGAGCCGCGCCTTGCCCGGGCAGGACCTGGATGTGGCTGCACCGGGTTCGTGGATCGTAGGTCCTTACCAGGTGAATAGCGGGCAGACTTCTTATTACTTCCTGGGCGGAACCAGCATGGCAAGCCCGCATGTGGCAGGAATCGTGGCTTTGATGGCGGAAAAATTCCCCGGATTGACCGCGGCTGCGGCTGAGACTGCACTTGAAGCAGCAGCAATTCCGCTGGCAGCTGGCTGCCGGAATGTTTACCAGTCAAACGGCGTAACTGAAAATATCTGCTGGGGGGCTGATGCGACCGGAGCCGGATTGATCACGGCTGATGCAGCGCTCGCACAACTTCCATAAGGAATTCACGATTGACCTTGACAGCCGTCTCACTCGAGACGGCTGTTGTGTATCCGGTGAGTGTGCGATAATGAAAGCACTCAATTTTGGGAGGGATGTGTATGCCAGAAGCGATGCGTATATTTTTCAAGTTCCTGAACAAGTATTTTATGGTACCCATGTTCCGACTGGGACTGGGGCCGGTGATGGTGAACCCGTTTTCGGGTTACATCATGGTGATGAAAACGATCGGCCGGAAGAGCGGCAAGGTGCGGTACGTTCCGGTGAATTACGCAATCTGGAAGGGTGATGCCTATTGCATCTCCGGTGGGCGGGAGCATGCCGACTGGTACCGGAATTTGCAGGCTCACCCGGAGATCGAAGTGATGCTGCCGGGCGGGGCAATTTATGGCAGTGTCGAAACTGGCTGCCAGAGAGATGACCGGGTGGCTATTATCCGTCAGATATTGAAAAATGGCGGGTTTGCAGGTTTTTTTGAGGGCTACAATCCCTGGAAGATCAGCGATGCGGAACTGACAATGAAGACGGCAGATATACCACTGATTCGCGTTCATCCGACCGGGATAGGCAATGGACCTGCAGACACAAAAGGATGGGCATGGATCGGCTGGCTGGCGGTGTTTGTGGTAATTATCCTATTCATTTTCCTCAAATGAGCGAACACAATTAAGGAAGACCAAATTGCCTGTTCACGTGAGGTACCTATGACTGCAAAATTTGACATGATCGGGATCTTCGTTTATGACCTGAAGAAAATGGTGGGCTTTTACCGGGATGTGCTGGGAATTGCCTGCGATTGGGACGGGAACGGACCGTATGCCGAGTTCAAACACGAGGGAATCCGGTTTTCGATGTACGAAAGGATCGAACTGGTGCGGCTGCTGGGTCAAGTACCGGAGTATCCCCGGAAGATCAACGGAACCTTTGAACTGGCGCTCAATGTTGGTGAACCAACGAATGTGGATGCAAAATTCAAAGAGATCATCGAAAAAGGCGGGAAGGCTATCTATTCTCCAAGGAACGAACCTTGGAAAATGCGCTCAGCGATGATCACCGATCCCGAAGGAAACCTGATCGAAATTGCCTCCGATTTTTGGGATTAACCCGTCTCCTTATTTTGATGTTGTTGATCAAATGGAAGATCAACTGATGTTCCCACGTAAAAATTAGGTGCTATACTGTGCATAAACAAGGAGGAAATTAATATGCCAAAATTTGAAAACAAGATGGAAATAGATGCACCGGTGGCAAAAGCCTGGGAGAAGATGATCGATCCCCAGAGCTGGCCAAAATGGTTTCCGGGAATTGACGCGGTGACCCATGTAACCTCTGTAACCGAGGGAGGAACCTTTGAATGGACGGGGGACGGGCGAACCGGTAAGGGGACCATCAGTAAAGTTGAACCGTTGAAAAGACTGGTAATCCTGACCCAGGTGGACAAGGACAAGGATTCGCATGAATTCAAGTTCCAGGCTGGCGGCGGATTTCTCGGGTTAAGCTCCAACGACTGCCGGGTTGAATATATCCTGGATACGATGGCAGGAGGTGGGATCCTGGGGAATTTTGTTGCGGGGGGCAACCCAAAAGATGCCATGCGGGTGAATAAGGCCATGCACCTTTTCCGGAAACTGGTGGAAGGAAAACGGAAATAGCTCGCTCCCCGAAGACCCTGCCCAGATGAAAAGCAGGGGGGTAGGGAGACCAAAATCTGTTTCAATAATAGCGATAATCAAAAAGGGAGAAAACTGATGAACTTACTATCTACAATTGTTGTTGGTTTGATCGCCGGATGGCTGGCTTCACTGATCATGAAAGCGAAGGGTGGATTGCTGATCCATCTCATCCTGGGAGTTGTGGGCGGCATCCTCGGGGGATGGATCTCAAGCCTGATCACCGGGGTGAACCTGATGAGCGGGTTTAACCTGACCTCCATCGTGGTTGCGCTGATCGGTGCAGTCGTGGTGATCTTCCTGTACCGCCTGTTCAAGAAGAAATAAAAACGTTTGGTGATAAAAAACCGCCTTCCTTGAGAGGGCGGTTTTGTTTTTGCCATTATTAGAGCTCACTGACTTTCGGTCGGTATTGCAGAGCTTCCGCAAGATGAACCTGGGTAATCGATGCTGACCCTGCCAGGTCGGCGATGGTGCGGGCAAGCTTAAGGATGCGATGGTAAGCGCGCGCTGACAGATCCATCTGGTTCATGGCAGCGTGCATCAGGTTGCGGCAGGGATCATCAAGAGTGCAATACTGGCGAACCTCGGCCGGGTGCATGTCGGTGTTGCAGGCAAGGCGGGTGCCAGCGAAGCGCTGGCGCTGAACCTCACGCGCGGTTTCAACCCTCAGTGCGATATCGGTGGAAGGCTCTCCCAGTCGAAGATCGGTTAGTTTCTCATAATCTACCCGGGGCACATCCACATGGATATCAATGCGGTCCAGCAGAGGACCGGAAATGCGATGCTGATACTTGGTGACCGTTGATGGTGCACAGGTGCAGGGCTTCGAGGCATCCCCATAATACCCGCACGGGCAGGGATTCATGGCAGCTATGAGCTGGAAATTAGCGGGAAAGGTGAGGGTTCCCTGGGCGCGGCTGATGGTGACAACCTTGTCCTCGAGGGGCTGACGCAGCACTTCCAGGACGCGCGAACCAAATTCAGGAAACTCATCATGGAACAGTACCCCGCGATGGGCAAGGGAAATCTCACCCGGATGGGGGATGTTGCCACCGCCGACCAGACCGGCATGGCTGATGGTGTGATGAGGAGAGCGGAAGGGACGGTTCTTGAGGAGCGGTACACCAACGGGAAGAGAATCTGCCACAGAATAAATACGGGTGACAGCCAGCGATTCTTCAATGGACATGCGGGGAAGGATCGAAGGAAGGGCACGTGCCATGAGGGTTTTGCCAGCTCCGGGCGCGCCGATCATGAGAACGTTATGATCGCCGGCAGCAGCAACTTTGAGGGCGCGCTAAATATGCTCCTGACCTTTGATTTCCTGGAAATCCGTTTGCACTTGCGGCTGGACCTGTTCAATCTCGAGTACCGGCTGGGGCGGGATAATGGTTTGCCCAATGAGGTGGGTATAGAGATCAAGGAGGGAGCGAACCGGGATTACCTCGATGTCAGTGAAAATGGCAGCTTCGGCAGCATCCTCGGCAGGAACAAAAACGCGCTTAAATCCCTAAGAGCGGGCAACCGCTGCCATTGGCAGGATACCATGGATGTGGCGGACGCTGCCATCCAGCGAGAGCTCCCCCATGACCAGGCTTTCCTTGAGGCAATCAGGGGGCAACTGGCGGTTAACGATGAGAATGCCCAGGGCAATGGGGAGATCATAGGCAGAACCGGCTTTGCGAACGGTGGCGGGTGCCAGGTTGACGCGAACACGTTTGCGCGGGTATTCCAATCCAGTATTGCGGATGGCAGACTGGACACGTTCACGGCTTTCCTGAACGCTCACATCCGGTAGCCCGACAATGACAATGGGGGGAGTGAAACCTGGAGTTAAGTCTACTTCGACATCGACGATGACACCATCGAGTCCGATGACTGCACAGGCATTATCGATGGCTAACATGGGATTAGTGTATGAGAATCGGGAATAAAAGTCAAACCGGGCTGCCTAGAGGCTGAGGATCCTGTTCCTGTCTTC
Source organism: uncultured Anaerolinea sp. (assembly GCA_964557895.1). Lineage (GTDB taxonomy): Bacteria > Chloroflexota > Anaerolineae > Anaerolineales > Anaerolineaceae > UBA6107. The sequence continues at coordinate 35,097 of CAZLBG010000001.1, read as the reverse complement.
CTCCCTGACCTTAAAAAGCCCGGAAGCTGGAAGTCGCCTAAGCAACTCACGCCAGTTTTTGTCGGCGGAAAATACGCTTTTGAAAATCGGGAGAGCTTCTGCGACCTTGCCGCTTTCGGCGAGAGTTACCGCCTGCCAGAATGGCAACTCGATAATTTCAGGAGCAAGTGCTGCAGCGGCATTATAAGCCTGGAAGGCTTCGTCGATTTTTCCATCTGCCAGAAATGCATCGCCGGCGTTCATGGACTGATAAGCCTTGTTGATGGTCAGGAGTCTGCGGAGTTCCTGCAGCGGTTCTGGATGGTCATCGACACGCAAATCAACAAGGATACCCTGCCAGGGATGGGGTTGTTTTTGACCCTCCACCACCAGCATGGCAGCGGATTGCCGGCCGCGGATATCACCGCCTTCGTTTTGGGCGGCATCCAATGCAGCCATAAGGCGTTGGCTAAGCTCACCGCCGGTAGTTACAAAGGCTTTAGCCATGGCAGGCCAGACGGTGTTCCGCAGCATCATGTTCGCCTGGGCGGAGAACTGCTCACCAGTATCATGACCGGCTTCAGCGATGCAGCGGTTGCCGGTATGGGCAGCCACATTGCCAGAGGCATCCACCAGCGCTACCTGGCGAAGTTCCCGACCGTCATCTTTTGCGAGCAGATCATCGAGAATCCTGCGCGGGGTTTCACCGCGGCGCATACCTTCCAGTCCGAGTGGACCATAACTTACCTCGACCATTGACTGGGTGGCAACGACTCCGACCCCGGCTTCTCCCCATGTGACCATTGAGCCAGTGGAGAACCAATGTGACTGAACTGCAACGCCCATCTGCCCGGTTGCAGGGTCACGGGCAACGATGGAAAAGGTGTGCGCGAACGGAAAACGGTTGATGGACAAGTCAGACATGGTACCCTCGCTAAGGCTTGAAAAAAAAGGCAGTATCGGAAATGCCGTTACTCGTCCAAAAAAACCGCCAGATACCGATTTGATCGAGAACCTGCTGCCACTCTTCATCAATCGGTCCTGCCTCTAATGAACGTGAATTTGGAGCAACGGATCGACTAGGCAGATAGCGGTTGACATTATCGATAACTAGGATGCCGCCATTTTTGAGCAAGGAAAGGGATTGGAGAACACACTGGGCGCGGTAGATGCCATCCACGAGTACGACATCGAGGCTGGAAGGGCTAAGCGATCGGGTTACTTTTACATAATTACTATCGGCAGCAGTGACGCTTTCGTCCTGCCGCGGGTGCAAATAGTAAGTGACTTTCGAGATGCCTTCCTCTTTTATCCTGGTTTCGATTTTTACATACCAATCCGGGTTGTGCTCGACGCTGGTGATGTGATGAAGACGATGGGCGAACCAGAGGGTACTGCGTCCGGAACCGAATTCCAGCATTTCATCGGCAGGCTTGAGGTACCCTTCAAGGAACTCGATTGCTGCTGGTGCCAACCAGGGAACCTGCGGATGAGCGCGACGATACGCTTTTTCGATCAGCCTATCGAATAGATATTTGAGGGTCCAATGGCGAAAAGTACGAGCCAACCTGATTCTCCTGTTCGGGGGTCACGAATTGGGTTTTCGCGCCCACCTGGTAAAAATGGCAGTGGAAAGGAAACGACCAGCGGATTTCTCAAGGAGACCGATCTCTCCGGCGGTGGTGGAACCTTTAAGATCACGCATCAGCTCGTCCAACGCCTGATAGAGCGTAACAGCAGATGCTTTTACAGCATACGCGGTTAACTGGACAAAAAGAGGGTTAGGGCTGAGGATTTTTTTGCATTCAAGAAGTAGTGAAGGCAGCAGCTTGTAAAACTCCCAGACTTCCCCTTTGGGACCACGACCGAATTTAGGCGGGTCGAGGATGATCGCGTCATAAAGAGAGCCACGACGGGATTCGCGCTGGACGAACTTGACTGCGTCATCTACGATCCAGCGGATAGATGATGAGCTGATCCCGGAAAGTACCTGATTTTCCTTCGCACACAAGACCACCTTCTTTGAAGCATCCACGTGGGTGACAAAGGCACCTGAAGCTGCGGCTGAAAGGGATGCCAAGCCAGTATAGCCAAAAAGGTTGAGGACTTTTGGTTTTTCTTTAGCTGTGCGGATGATGTTTTCCGCCCAATCCCACTGGCAAGCCTGCTCGGGAAAGACCCCAACATGCCGGGAACCCGAGAGTTGTGCTGTGAATCTCAGTCCGGGGTAAGACATCTGCCAGTGATCGAGTTTGTTTTTGAGGAACTCCCAATGCCCGCCATTTTCCTCCTGAGAGGGGCGATAGACGGCATCTGCTTTTTTCCATTCAGAATCCGGTAGCGCAGGAGACCAGACCGCTTCTGCTTCCGGACGGACCAAATGGTATGCCCCGTATTGCTCAAGCTTGAAACCGTTGCCGCTATCCAGGAGTTGATAATCCTGCCAGCGGGAGGGGGATTCTAAAGGTATGGAAGGAAAGGAGATATGAGATGTTGGCATAGGAACTGAATTGAGTATATCAGGTGAAAGAAAAAGCACCAATAAAGATATGGAGAGGGTTTGCATGAATTATGGGGAACTCCTATAATCGAACCTAGAAAAGTCTCCGGAGAAAAAATGCCAAAACTTCTTTTTACGTCCCCCAAACGCGCTGGTTCTGATTCGATCAAATGGAGTTTGTACCCGGAAGATGTGTTACCGCTCTGGGTGGCAGATATGGATTTCACCTCACCTCCCAAGGTTATCGAAGCCTTACAGCGGCGGGTACAGCATGGGGTTTTCGGATATGCCAATGAATCGCACAAACTGGCCGAGTTGATCGTTGAGCGTATGGAAAGGTTATATGAATGGAAGATTACACCTGAAGCTGTGCTGATCGTTCCGGGCGTGATTGCAGGATTCAACCTAACTGCCCAGGCAATCTTGCAGAAAGGTGAATCCATTGTTATCCAACCTCCGATCTATCCGCCATTCTTCGGTGTTGCAGCGAACGCTGGAGCGACCGAGATCCAGTGCGCTCTCGAAAACGACGGCACAGGAAAATATGATATCAATTTCAACAAGCTGGAAAAAGCATTGAGCGGAGCAAGCCGGATGCTGCTCTTCTGCAATCCGCACAATCCGATAGGAAAAGTGTATACGCGGGAAGAACTCGAAAAGGTCGCCAAACTTTGCGCTCAAAATAATGTGTACATCTGCTCGGATGAAATCCATTCGGATATAGTATTTGCCGGCAATTCTCACGTTCCAATTGCCTCAATCGACCGGGAAACCAGGCAGAGGACGGTGACACTGATTGCTCCGAGCAAGACCTACAACATAGCCGGATTGGATTGCTCTGTACTGATCTGCGAAAACGCGGAGTTGATGAAAAAGATCAAACAAACCAGGAGGGGAATCATGGGCGGGGTGAACCTGCTGGGTACTACAGCGGCAATTGCTGCATACCAGCACGGGCAAAAATGGCTGGAGGAGATCATGAAGACACTGCAGGGGAATCGGGATTTTTTGTGCGAATTTGTAAAAGAAAAATTGCCAAAGGTCAGGATGCAATCTCCACAGGCGACCTATCTTGCATGGCTGGATTGCAGGGAGTTAGCTCTGGGAGTCGAGCCCTTTGATTTCTTTTTGCAGAATGCAAAGGTGGCTCTTAACCGGGGATCAGAATTTGGCGGAGATGGGAGGTCTTTTGTGCGGTTGAATTTTGGCTGCGATCGGAGGTTATTGGAAAAAGCCCTTGAGCGGATGGTTAGAGCACTCAAGTAAAAAACAGAGCCGGCAGGCTCTGTTTTTTTATAGTGTACGAAAACTATACTACTGGTTTTACTTCTGCAGCCTGGAGTCCTTTGGGACCCTTTTCGACTGAGAATTCAACCTGCTGACCTTCTTTCAGAACCCGGTAGCCCTCCATCTCGATCGCAGAAAAATGAACAAAGACATCCTCTGCCCCTTCACGGCCGATAAAGCCGTACCCCTTGGCGGGATTGAACCATTTTACTGTACCAACAAACCGTTCTGACATGCTTTCTTCTCCATCTCTAATGAATTGTGCGGGCAGGAAGACCCTGACCTCGTCACTATGATAAAAATTTACCATGCCGCGATTTTAATGTCAAGAAGGCTATGAAAGCGGTTGTTATAATACTTTAGTGATGAAATCCGACCGGTTATTTTCTGCTTTGCTCATCCTGTTATCATTGGTAGTAATTATTGCTGTCAACCCACTACCTTATCCGGAAAGTATCCGGCAATCAAACCTGACACTGCAGATGAACTCCTCAGTTGATGATCAGATTCCCGGGCTAAAGAACCTACTTGATTTTGAACCCTGGAGAGGTGATCTCTGGGAACGGATTGGAAGAGCTTATCTGAATGACGAGAGCTATCAAGCCGCGGTTGATGCTTTTGCGAAGGCAGAGCGGTTTGGTCGCTTGACGAATACAGGAAGGATCTCACAGGCAGATGCTTACCTGCAAAACGGTGACCATGAAACTGCCCGACAACTTTTAAGAACGTTTCCACTGGGAGAGGCGGGATTGTTTGAGCTGATGCAAGTGGTAGCACTTCAGCGAAAGATCGGGGATGTGTATGGTGCTGAAGCGACACTGCTGGCTGCTCACCGAATGGAACCTGAGAATACGGAAGTAAACTTTCTGCTTGGGTTGATGCTCTCCACCACTCAACCAGAAAGTGCCCTCCAGTTCTTATTCTCTGCCGAGAACCTGGATGGTAATGATGCTTTATTGAGAAATGCATTGGTCACGACCATTGAGAATTCCGTTGAAGTGACCCCCCTGGAAAAATATCAGATGATCGGACAGGTGTACTCCAATTTCGGTGAGTGGGATGTGGCTGCCCAGGCGTTCCAGTCTGCGCTGGCAAATGATGCCGGGTCGGCACTCTCGTGGATCTACCTGGCTGAAGCAAAGCAGCAATTGGGACTGGATGCATTCGATGAGGTATCCAAGGCGCTTGAGTTGGATGGTGAGAACGAGATCATTAACGGCCTGACGGGATTGTATTACCGGCGGATGGAGAAGTATGAGCTTTCTCTGTATTATCTGAAAAAAGCATCAGAGAAAAACCCGGAGACGAATGTATGGGTGATCGAACAAAGCCGAACCCAGGAAGAAATGGGGCAACTTGAGGCGGCATACCGGTTGTTGATCAGTGCGACTGAAATTTCACCGGAAGATTGGGCTACCTGGAAAAGCCTGGCAGTATTCAGTTTTACCAATAATTATGAGGTGGAAACAACGGGACTAACGGCAGCAAGAAAGGCATTAATTCTCTATCCGACTTCTCCTGTATTGATGGATCTTCTTGGTGCAGGATTGATGCTCACAGGGGATTATGACAGCGCGGAGCGATTCTTTCTTCAGGCGGATGAGATCGATCCACATCAATCAGCGATCCTGATCCACCTTGGACAATTGAAGGTTCTGCAAGGAAAAATTACCGAGGCACGCGTTATCCTTCAGCAGGCTGTAGATTATGCACCGGATGACCGGCTGAGAGATTTAGCTTTGCAATTACTCAATGAAACAGCGGGAAAATAAGGGGATTGGTATAATACGCCTATTGAATTTCTACGGAGAATCATGAGAAAAATCCCGTTTTTGATGGTCCTACTCCTATTGATCACCGGAATTCTTTCTGGTTGTGAGATGCTGACAGGAGGAAGTGAAATTGAACCCACGTCGCACCCTGGTTGGGTGTTCTTCGAGGATGATTTTTCGATCTCCCCAAATGGTTGGGGAACGATGGGACAGGAAGGCGGAGAGGCTGCTTTTGAATACCAGGGATTGGTGATCAAATTATTCGCAGCTAACTCACTTTTTTGGACAGTAAACGAAGGGAAATATTCTGATACAAAAATTGATGTTGACGCCGTTCTTCTCAATGGTCCAACAAACGACAACTTCGGGGTAATCTGCCGCTTTGCGGACAACGCGAATTTTTACGGTTTTCTTGTGACGCATGATGGCTACTATGGGATCTTTAAGATGCTGAATGGAAAGATGATCCTTTCCGGCGGCAAACAAAACCTGGATTTCAGCGAGGTGATCAGGCAGGGGGGAATAGTCAACCACATTACAGCCACCTGCAGTGGCAATGTCCTGAGCCTGGAAGTAAATGATTTGCTGCTGGCAGAAATCCAGGATGAGTCTTTTTCCTCCGGGCAAATCGGGTTGATCGCGGGAGCTTATGAGACTGCAGGTGTGCAGGTTCTGTTCGACAACCTGAAAGTTACCCAACCCTGAGGGTCATGAAGGTCTATTTTGATACGGTAGGCTGCCGGCTTAACCAGGCTGAGATCGAGGAAATGGCAGCCATATTGCGGCGCGCCGGACATGAGATTGCCGGCAGTTTGAGTGAAGCTGATACTGTGATCATCAACAGCTGCGCGGTCACGGCAGCGGCCTCTTCTGATTCCAGGCAGAAGGTAAGGCAGGCGCATGAACTGGGGATCGGTAACATCATCTTTACCGGATGCTGGGTATCACTTTACCCGCAACAGGCAGCCAGGCTCGAAGGTGTCACCTCAGTTGTGGATAACCTGGAAAAAATGAATATCCCGGCACGGCTGCTCAATACTGATGATTTGATAATGGACCTGGAACCAATTGCCCGAGAGCCGTTACCGGGGATCCATCATAGAACGAGGGCGTTTATCAAAGCCCAGGATGGCTGCGATAATTTTTGCACCTATTGTGTAACCCGACTGGCGAGAGGAAAGGCTTTCAGCATCCCAGTTGACAATGTCCTTTTCCGCCTTAATGAAGCGGTGAGTGGAGGAACCAAGGAGATCGTGTTGACGGGGGTCAACCTGGGATCCTGGGGAAAAGATCTCAATGCAAATTGGGATCTTGGATACCTGATTAAGGAAATCATGAAGAACACTGATATTGAACGGGTCCGACTTTCATCACTAGAGCCCTGGGATATCAAAGAGTCGTTTTTTGAGCTTTGGAAAGATGTGCGGATATGCCCGCATTTGCATCTGCCGCTGCAATCAGGGTCGGGAACTGTGCTAAAGCGAATGGCGCGAAATACCACGCCGGAAAAGTTTTTGAGCCTTGTGGAATCTGCCCGTAATCGAATTGGAAATCTATCCATTACAACTGATATTATTGTCGGGTTCCCGGGGGAGAGCGATGCGGAGTTTGAGGAATCCCTGGAGTTCATCAGACGCGTTGGGTTCAATGGCGGGCATGTCTTCCGATATTCAAAGCGGGCAAACACTGCCGCGGTAAATTTCCCCCAGCAAGTTTCGGGGATGATAAGCAAGGAAAGGGCACAACGAGTTCGAGACGTACTGGAAAAACAAGAGAAGTTTTTTCTGTCCGACCAAGTTGGCAAGGTTCACAATGTCCTGTGGGAGTCTTGCAGAGAGATGGAACCAGGGAGATGGGGACTTGAAGGATACAGTGAGAATTACTGCAGACTACAAGCGATATCTTCCGAAAATCGCTGGAATGTGATTGATACAGTTGTGGCAAGTCAAATTAAAGGGAATAAAATAATCGGGAAAATCATCCATTCAAGGAGTTAAAGTCATGGCTAAACAACCCAAATGGTGGCAATCAGCAGTCTTTTACCAGATCTACCCCCGCAGTTTTGCAGATGGGAATGGTGATGGAATTGGCGATTTTAAGGGGATGATCGGAAAGCTGGATTACCTGCAGCAACTTGGGATTGATGCCATCTGGTTGTCGCCGCATTTTCCATCTCCGTATGTTGATTGCGGATATGATGTTTCCGATTACCGGGGCGTGGCTCCTGAATATGGAACGATGCAGGACTTCAAGGTGTTTATGGATGGAGCCCATCAGCGCGGAATAAGAGTTGTGCTTGACCTGGTACTCAACCATACTTCCGACCAGCACCCCTGGTTTCAGGAATCGCGCAAGGATAAAACCAACCCCAAACGCGACTGGTATATCTGGAAGCGTCCGGTGGATGGCAAGGAACCAAACAACTGGTATTCCACCTTTGGGGGGAGCGCCTGGGAACTGGATGAGGCAACTGGAGAATACTACTATCATTACTTTTTTAAGGAACAGCCCGATCTGAACTGGAAGAATCCAGCGGTGTGGGAGGCAATGTTCAACGAAGCCCGTTTCTGGTTGGATATGGGAGTGGACGGTTTCAGACTGGACGCAGTGGGAACGATCTTTGAAGATGAGCGTTATGAAAATCGGCCTGAGGAGATGACCCAGGAAAAATTGTTCAAGCTTTCGCATGAAGCCAAGAATGACGAGATGAATGCCGAAGTGCTGAAAAACTGGATGGCAATGTTTCACCGCCAGGTTGACCAACCAGAAGTGCATAAGATCACAAGGGCATTGCGAAAAGTTGTGGACGAATACGACGACCGGGTTCTAATCGGTGAAACGGATGATATTGCTTTCTATGGTGATAATGACAATGAGCTGCATTTGAACTTCAATTTCCCGTTAATGCGAACACCCCGTATCACCGTGGAGCATGTAAAAAGAAATCAGAAAGAGAGATTGTCAGCATTACCGGAATGGGCATGGCCATGCAATACCTTCGGAAACCATGATTCACCACGAGTATTTTCCAATTATGGTGACGGAAAGAACAATGATAAACAAGCGCGACTTTTCCTAATACTGCTATTAACCTTAAAGGGAACCCCATTTCTCTATAACGGTGAAGAGATCGGGATGACAGATTATGCGCTAAATGATCCGGAACAATTCAGGGATCCGCTCAGCACGCTATTCTACGGATGGGCAAAAAGCGTGTTGGAAATGAGCGAAGCGGATGCGATCGCTGTGGGGGCGGTTAGAGGCCGGGATAAATGCCGAACCCCAATGCAGTGGTCTGCTGAACAGAATGGCGGATTTTGCCCGGCAGAAGTGAAACCCTGGCTGCCTGTTAATCCCAACTATGAGACTGGCGTCAATGTGGATGCGCAGAGTGGGCATCAGGAATCGCTGCTGGCTTTTTATCAGAAAGCCCTTGCGACCCGAAAAGCATCTTCCGCTCTGAAATTGGGTGACTATGAACAGCTGGATGCTACGTCTAAAGATGTGTTGTTCTTCAAGCGGAAATTTGCTGAAGAAGAAATGTATGTCCTCCTGAATATGAGTTCCAGGGCTATTGAGGTTGACCTTAAGGGAGAAATGAAGATTAATCAGGTGTTGTTATCGACTAATCAGAACGTGAATGTGCTAAATCACAACCAGGTGAAACTCGCTCCGTACCAGGGAATCTTATATACCTGAACCAATCACAGAACTCCTTTTAATAGCTATAATGGATTTTGTATTTCCATAATTAAGGTATAATCTCTCGCTTTGTGAATTGCTTTTTATAAGTGAGTAAAAATGAATTTAGAAGAGCACAACGGATCGACGGTATTTAAACGCCAATCGGATTACCAACCCGGAAAGAATTGGCGAAATTTTCTAATAGGAAGACCTCTTTCCACCGCTGATGCACCACACCAGACCATCGGAAAGATACTCGGGCTGGCAGTGTTCTCGTCGGATGCGATGTCATCGGTGGCGTACGCGCCCCAGGAAATGCTGATGATACTGGCAGCGGCCGGGGTGGCATCGTTTGGGATTACCATTCCACTGGCATTGGGTATCTGCGGATTGCTGATCATCCTGACGTTATCTTATGAACAAACCGTGCATGCTTATCCTAATGGCGGTGGTTCCTTCATTGTTGCACGGGATAACCTGGGGAAATACCCGGCATTAACTGCGGCAGCTGCGTTATTAAGCGATTACATCTTAACTGTGGCAGTTTCCATATCCTCAGGTGTAGCACAACTGGTATCGGCTTTTCCTGCGCTTTATCCTAACCGGGTCCTGATCGCTGTGTTGTTAGTCTTGTTCATCATGTTGATTAACTTACGGGGAGTCAAAGAGTCCGGCATTACCTTTGCGATCCCCACTTACTTTTTCCTGATCATGATGTTCACCTCGATCATTGTAGGCATGATCCGTTTTGCAGCTGGTACCCTGGGACCTGTCATTGCACCCCCTGGAGATGTGATGGCTCTTCACCAAACGGTCGCCCCAGTCACTCTCTTCTTGATCTTAAAAGCATTTTCAAGTGGAACAACAGCCCTGACAGGAATTGAAGCGATCTCGGATGGGATCACCGCGTTCAAGAATCCGCGAAGTAAGAATGCCGGGACAACCCTGATTATGATGTCCTTCATATTAGGCACGATGATGTTGGGAATCACTTTCCTGGCAAACCAGGTAGGGGCATTACCGTCAGAAGAGGAAACACTCATCTCGCAGCTTGCCAGAACGATCTTTGACAGTAGAGGGTTACTCTACATTGGTGCAATTTCAGCTACTACCATCATCCTCGTGATGGCTGCCAACACTGCCTTTGCCGATTTTCCAAGATTGAGCGCAATTGCTGCTGGTGATGGATTTCTTCCACGACAATTGACTTACCGCGGCAGTCGGCTGGTCTATTCAAAAGGGATCGTTCTGTTAGCCCTGGCAGCCTCGCTGCTTATCATTATTTCCAAAGCCAGCGTAACTAAACTGATCCCGCTTTATGCGATCGGCGTTTTTCTTTCCTTCACCATCTCTCAATCGGGTATGGCTCGACGCTGGTGGAAATCCGGGAAGCTTTCTGAAGGGGAGGAAGTTCAAGAACGGGGTTCGATATTAAAGCATGACCGGACCTGGCGCTTTAAAATGATACTGAACAGTATTGGCGCGTTGGTTACCGGAGTTGTTTTGATGGTTTTTGCTGTTACAAAATTTAAGGATGGAGCATGGTTCGTAATATTCCTTACTCCAGCGCTTGTATTTGTTTTTTCTTCCATTCATCGACACTATCAGAAAGTAGCAAAGAATCTTTCACTCGACAGTTTTTCGCCTCCGAACAGGATCAGTCATAAAAAGGTTGTCATGCCAATCGGCGGTGTCCATGTAGGCACTTTATCAGCCTTGCGTTTTGCGAAAACGCTTTCAGATGACATTACGGCTGTACATGTGTCAACAGATCCTGATGAGACCAAGAAACTGCAGGCGAAATGGGAAACCTGGGGAGACGGATATCGCCTGGTGGTATTGGATTCACCTTACCGGTTGTTCATCGAGCCCTTGTTATCTTATATTGAGGAGCTGGATGAGAATAAATTGCCCAACGAAGTGATACTGGTGGTTGTTCCCCAATTCATCCCCAAGCACTTCTGGAACAACTGGCTGCACACGAGAACAGCAGACACCTTGCGAAGAGTTCTGCTATTTAGAAAAGATATCGTCATTATGGAAGTACCTATAGTTGTTGATTAAGACAAGTGAGGAAAGATGAAAGCAATAATAGTTGGTTGTGGAAGAATCGGCTCGCAACTTGCCTATAGTATGTACAAACGAGGACACGAAGTATCAGTGATCGACGAAGATGAAGTCTCGTTTGAGAATCTTCCCTCCGATTTTCAGGGGCGTCTGCATGAAGGGGATGCGATGAACCAGGATGTGTTGGAGCGGGCAGGGGTAAAGAGTTGCGATGCATTAGCTGCTGTTACTGATACAGATGCTTTGAACATTGTCGTTTCCCACATCGCAAAACAGGAATATCAAGTAGCTCACGTAATCGCCAGGAACTATGACCCGAGGATGCGCCAGGTATATGAAGCCTTTGGGATCCAGGTAGTCAGTTCGACGAGTTGGGGCGCGCAGCGGATCGAAGAGTTGATGACGGACACAGAGATACGAACTGTCTTCTCAGCAGGAAATGGCGAGGTGGAGGTGTACGAGTTACTGATCAAAGCCCCACTGGATAATTTGATGATCTCCGATATTATCACCTGCAATACCTGTAAACCCCTGGCGCTTACCCGAGCGGGAAAAGCCGAATTACTGGAGATGGATGCCGTTGTGCAGCAGGGTGATCTATTAACTGTTGCGGCAACAATTGATGGAATCCAGTCAACCCGGACCAATCTCCTTAAGCTGGAAAAGGAGGAATAAATGTTTGTAATCATTGCTGGCGGCGGAAGAACAGGTGCACAATTAGCCAGGTCGTTACTCTCTGGTGATCACAAGATCCATGTCGTTGATTACCGCAAGGAAGTATTAGGGCGTATCCACAGGGAATTACCGACAGAAGTGATCTTTCCTGGAAATCCGATGGATTGCCAAATCCTTGAACAAGCCGGGATAAAGGAAGCAAACGTGTTTGCTGCAACCACGACCTCGGATGCAGAAAATCTTTCACTCTGTTACATGGCAAGGCAGAAGTATGGAGTGAAAAGAACTATCGCGCGAGTGAACAACCCGCGAAACGCCTGGTTATTTGATGCGAAGTTTGGTGTGGATGTGGCTGTGAACCACGCTGAAATTCTTTCACGGTTGATCGAAGAAGAAATGTCGATGGGCGATATGATGACGTTGCTGAAACTAAAGCGGGGTAGATATGCGCTCGTGGAAGAGAAGATTCCACCAAAAGCGATTGCAGTAGGGCAGGCGATCAAAGACCTCAAGTTGCCTACGAATTGCACGATAGCAGCGATTATTCGATCTGGTGAGGTTATTGTCCCACGGGGTATAACCGTGCTTGAAGTGGGTGATGAGGTGTTGGCGATCACGGACACAGATGGCGCGAAAAAGTTGGCTGAGCTTTTTGAGTTAAATGGCTAAAAAACCTTTGACCAGATAAACTCCCTGCGGTATAATTCAATTTTGCTGTGTTAATAATACGTTATTGAGAGGAAGTAGAATGACCAAGAGGACATATCAACCCAGAATCCGCCGCCGCGTGCGCGTACATGGTTTCAGATCCCGCATGGCCACGGCCGATGGGCGAGAAGTGTTGAAACGACGCCGGGCAAAAGGCCGCTATAAACTATCTGTATCCAGTAACAATCACGTCAAGAAAACCAGCTGGTAGATCGTTTTGTGCCGGTGAGATTCTAGCGGCACTATGATTGCGAGCAAGGTAGATGGGTGAAACGACAGTATCGAATTACCCGGGCAAATGACTTCAGGCGGGTGCGCCAAAATTGCAAAATTTATCCGCACCCGCTTATTCGCGTTTTGGTCTCTGAAGTACCAGGTGAACAGAAGAGGATCGGAATCATTGTAAGTAAACCTGTTGGGACCGCTGTAAAACGAAACCTGGTAAAGCGTAGAATCCGATCGGTAGCAAGCGAGCTCATTCAACAGCTGAATAAGGAAGTAGACATATTATTGATTGCGAACCCTCCGATCGCCACAGCAGATTACCAGCAGATCCGGATGGCAATCACCACTTGCTTAAAGAAAGCAGAATTGTTAGTAGAATAAAGTGATACAAGAAGACGAACTGCATCAAACGGCGGAACCCCGTCTGCGGGATCTCCCTTTTACAATCTGGAATATACCGAGGATGCTTCTCCTGGCGCTCATCAGGGGATACCAGATCGTTGTTTCTCCAGCATTACCCAAAGACACCTGCCGGTTCTATCCAACCTGTTCGCACTATGGTTACCAGGCGATTTATAAATACGGTGCTATAAAAGGAACAGGGATGGCAATCTGGAGAGTTTTGCGCTGTAACCCGTACAACCCCGGTGGATTTGACCCGGTACCTTAGATGTTTGATTGAGATAAAGGAAACCCACTCGATGAACAAAAGATTGTTAATGATCATTTTTGGAATAGTAACACTCGCGTTGTTCCTTACAGGCTGCTCGAATGCCACTGGAACTGCAGTAAACACCTGGGGTGGGGCAGCAGTGGATGGGGATATGGTCTATTACGCGAGCGGTGCGCAGGTGCTGGCGTTATCTGATTCCGGTCTGAATTACACGGTAAGGTGGACATACCCTGAGAAAGCAAATGCAGTACGGCTTTTTATGGCTGAACCACTGGTGGTTGACGAACAATTAATTCTAGGCGATTATGGATCGAACCTGACGAGCATCAGTACCCGGGATGGTGTTGAAAACTGGATGTTCACTGATGCAACCGGCAGGTATGTTGACACCCCACTGCTTGTCGGGGAACTCCTGATCGCTCCGAACGCTGATAATTCTGTGTATGCGGTTGACCTTGAAGGCAACCTTTCATGGAAGTTTTCGGCAGACGGGGCTTTTTGGGCACGTCCAGCTACCGATGGAAAACTTGTGTTTGTACCCTCTTTAAATCACAAACTGTATGCAGTGGACATATCCACCGGAAATAAAACCTGGGAGGTGGACCTTAATTCTCCTTTGGTGGCTCGCCCGATTTATGCAGAGGGTATCGTTTACCTAGGAAATCTAACCGGTGAGTTCTTTGCCATCAATGCCGAAGATGGGTCGATCGCGTGGACTCAAAAGGTTTCAGGGGGTATCTGGGCGCAACCGACGATACAAGATGAAAAGCTCTATTTTGGCGACCAGGAGGGGAAACTGAACATCCTCGAAGCTGCAGATGGGAAGATTTTTGCAGAAGTTGATGCCGGTTCTGCTATACTGGGTGCTGGTGCGATTGTTCCCGAAGGAATTATTTTTGGAACGGAAAACGGAAAGATCATCCTTTTCGATGCTGAGGGAAAAAGCCGACCATTGCTTACCCTTGAGAATGGATCGATCTACTCCAATATCATTGTCCAAGGTGAACGGATGATTGTCCTGGCGTATAAGGGAAACAAACCTTTGATCGCGCTGGACCTCAATGGCAATGAAGCCTGGTACTACTCGACTAAAAAATAAAGGATTGACCTATGTGGGACACCCTGATCATTCAACCGTTCATTAACATGCTACTTGGAATTTACCACCTGGTGGGAAATTTCGGTGTAGCGATTATCCTCTTTACAATATTGACCCGTGTTGTGCTCTACCCGCTGACAGCCAAGCAGATCAAAGGCGCCCAGGCAATGCAGGAGCTGCAAAAGAATAAGCGTTATATTGAAATCCAGGAGAAATTCAAGGGCGATAAAGAAAAACTGGCTCAGGAGCAGATGAAGCTCTACCAGGAACTCAAGATCAGCCCATTTTCCTCCTGTTTACCGACATTGATCCAATTCCCATTGATCATCGGACTTTACCAGGCATTGATCCAGAGCATTGCATCTGCACCGCTTGACCTGCTCAAACTATCAAGGCACATCTATCCCAAGTTCCTTGATTTCTCAGCGCTTATTCCATTGAATACCAAGTTCCTTTGGATGGATATGGGGCAGCCGGAACGTTTATACATATTCGGTATTGGAATCCCGGTGTTGACGATTGTGGTTGTGATCACTACTTATATTTCGTCCAAGATCATTTCACCGCCCCCGACCCCAGGAGCAAATGACCAGGGTGCAGCGATGACAAAAATGATGAACCTGTATATGCCAATCCTGATGGGGTGGCTTGCCTGGTCACTTTCAGCTGGCCTGGCGCTCTATTTTGTTGTATCGAATCTTGTTCAGATCGCGCAGTACGCGATCACTGGTAAGGTCTACTGGCGGAACCTGATTCCTGGATTTAAACCAGCAGAACCCGCCAAGAAAAAATAACGGAGAGAATTCATGGCTGATGAAAAAACTACATTAGAGATGATCGCCCCGACCCCGGAAGAAGCGATCGAGGATGCGCTGGCTCAACTTGGATTGACTGAAGATGATGTGGACGTTGAAATCCTTGATTCCGGATCAAAAGGTTTATTGGGATTAGGGGGCAGGCAGGCGCGGGTGCGGTTGACCGTTAAGGGATTAAAGAAGACTACGAAATCCATTGATCCAGCTGGTGAAACCAAACCGGACGATGAATTAGATATATCCACAGTGAAAAGTGTTGAACTGGATTCACTAAGCGATGAAGAGAAGCAACATATCAAAATAACCCAGACAGTAGTGGAAGAACTGCTTGAGCGGATGCGGATAAAGGCAACAGTCGATCCCCGTTATGTTGAACCTGAAGATGAGAAAGACCGACGGGTCATCCTGGTGGATATCCAGGGTAACGATCTCAGCATTCTTATTGGTAGACGGTCAGAAACGTTAAATGCGCTGCAATACATAGCCAGCCTTATTGTCAGCAAAGAAGCCGGCAAATGGGTACCGATGATGGTCGATGTGCAAGGGTATCGCGAACGACGCAACCGCCAGTTGCGGCAACTCGGTCGCAGAATGGCAGAGCAGGCAATCCAAAGCGGCCGCCGACAGGTTCTTGAACCTATGCCTGCAAATGAACGACGGATTATTCACCTCGAATTGCGCGATCATCCCCAGGTATTCACTGAAAGCACTGGTGAAGAACCCTACCGTAAAGTGACGATCTCACTCAAAGAAAATTAGAAAAGAAAACCAGGTTTGCAATAACCTGGTTTTCTTTTCACCGCAGATGGTAAAATCTTAAGCATCAATTTGTCAAGATGGAGCTGCCATGAATGCTGTCGATATCATCATCAAAAAACGAGATCACAAGGAATTTACTTCTGAGGAGATCAGCTTTTTTATCCAGGGAATAACCTCCGGCACCATACCGGATTACCAGGCAGCAGCATGGGCGATGGCGGTCCTGCTTAATGGCATGACTGACCAGGAGACCACGGATCTCACCCTGGCAATGGCAAATTCTGGAGAAATCCTTGATCTTTCTCATGTGGTTCCCATTGAAGTAGACAAACACTCCACCGGCGGAGTGGGCGATAAGACTACCCTGGTTGTTGAACCGCTTGTTGCGGCTTGCGGACTACCAGTTGGCAAAATGTCTGGAAGGGGGTTGGGATTCAGCGGGGGGACGCTGGATAAGATGGAGTCGATCCCGGGATTTCGAACAGCATTATCTCAGGAGGAATTCATTCACCTGTTGAAAACCAAGGGACTGGTTCTGGCAGGGCAGAGTGGTGACCTGGCACCAGCAGACGGCAAACTTTACGCGCTTCGCGATGTGACCGGAACGGTCCAATCCATCCCTCTGATCGCATCCAGTGTAATGAGCAAGAAGATTGCAGGTGGTGCCCAGGCGATCGTTTTGGATGTAAAAGTCGGATACGGGGCTTTCATGAAAAACCTGAAGGAAGCCAGACAGCTGTCGAAATTGATGGTCGCGATCGGGAAATTGAGCGGGCGAAAAGTGGTGGCGTTGCTTTCGGATATGAACCAGCCCCTGGGGAATGCAGTCGGTAACGCACTGGAAGTAAAAGAGGCTATCAGTACATTACAAGGCAGGGGACCGGTGGATTTTATGGAACACTGTGTGACTATCGGTTCGCACATGCTGGTGATCGGTGAAAAGGCCAAGACCCTCAAAGAAGGGCGAAACATGATCACAACTGCTTTACAGGAAGGCCGAGGATTGAAAAAACTCAGAGAACTGGTGGAGAACCAGGGCGGGGATCCAAGCTATGTGGATGATCCCTTGAGGTTTAAACTCGCGCCAGTGGTCACTGAAATTACTTCTCCAAAAACCGGTTACCTGGCAGAAATCAATGCCCAGGAAATTGGAGAAGCATCGGTTGAAATGGGTGCGGGAAGGGTGAAGAAAGAGGATGCTATTGACCATTCAGTGGGGATCATTGTTCATCACAAGGTTGGGGACAAGGTTACCAAAGGTGAAACGCTCTTCACACTGCATGCAAAGGATTCTGCATCGATGATTCACGCTCAGGAGAGGGTCATTAGCGCTTGCAAGTTCACCTCAAAGCCTTGCGAGCCACTACCGCTGTTTTATGAAGTGGTCAGTTGAAATTGATTTTCAGGAAGGATTGTGGGATAATTCAATCAGAAAAGCATTGATGGAAACGAGTAAGTAGTGTTGCTCCTTTCAGCGAACCCGGGCAGGTGAGAGCCGGGCAGGAAAAACCAACTGAAAATCCTTCCGGAGCTGCAAACTGAACCCGGGTAACCGGTAATAAGTGAGCCGAATCTTCGATCGTTACCCTGAAGCAGGTTTACCCCTAAAGGTGCACCTGACCGAGCGCTCAATCAAATGAGAAGCAGGGTGGTACCGCGGAAATTTTCCGCCCCTGGTATGGGGCGGTTTTTATTTTATGGAGGTTGCATGTTTAAACCGGTTCTACCAAAACTTGATGTGAATGAGATGGAAGAGAAGATCCTGCGCCACTGGCAATGGCATGATATTTTCCATAAAAGCATGGAGCAAAGGAAAGATGGGAAAGAGTACATCTTTTTTGAGGGTCCCCCGACAGCAAATGGTAAACCAGGCGTTCACCATGTTTTAGCGAGGGCTTTTAAGGATATCTTTCCAAGGTATAAGACCATGCAAGGTTTCCATGTGTTACGGAGGGGTGGATGGGATACCCATGGATTGCCGGTGGAGATCGAGGTTGAAAAGAAACTTGGATTTACCGGGAAAAAGCAAATTGAGAGCTATGGCATTGGAAAATTTAATAATCTGTGCCGGGAATCGGCTTTTACGTATATCCAGGAGTGGGAAAAGCTCACAGATCGAATCGGTTACTGGGTGGATCTGAAGAACGCCTACATCACCTATAAAAATGAATACATCGAATCGGTCTGGTGGATCCTGAAAAATTTCTGGGATCGGAACCTGCTATATCAGGGATACAAAGTCGTTCCCTATTGCCCGCGCTGCGGTACACCCTTATCTGACCATGAAGTGGCTCAAGGGTACCGGGAGACCAGTGACCCATCGGTATTTGTAAGGATGCCGATGGCGGATGAGCCGGGCACTTCACTGCTGGTGTGGACGACCACACCCTGGACGTTACCTGCCAACGTGGCGGTGGCTGCCGGGGCAGAGGTGGATTATGTAAAGATTAAGCGCGAGCTGCAGGAAGGGGGTTCTGAAAAACTGATCCTTGCTGAAAATTTGCTCACGAAATTGTTCGGTCATGAAGAAGTGACCGTCCTTGAAAAATTCAAGGGTAAGCACCTAAAAGACAAAAAATACAAACCGTTGTTCACGTTTCTGCCAACAACAAAACCCGCTCATTACGTGGTTCTGGGAGAGTTTGTGACAACTGAGGACGGATCAGGGTTGGTGCACATTGCGCCGGCTTTTGGTGCGGATGATATGCAGGTGGCGATAGATTGCGACCTGCCGATCCTCTCAACTGTGGCAGAGGATGGAACATTTATCTCGGATGTGCAGCCCTGGGCGGGAAAATTCGTCAAGGATGCTGACCCCTACATCGTTAGGGATCTGGCAGACCGCGGGCTGCTCTTCAAGAAGGAAGAATACCTGCACACCTATCCCTTCTGCTGGCGATGTGATACACCCCTTTTGTATTATGCACGCCCAACCTGGTACATCCGTACGAGTCAATTCAAAGACCGGATGGTGGAGCTGAACAATCAAATCAACTGGTACCCGGGGCATATCCGAAATGGCAGGTTCGGTAACTGGCTTTCCAACAATGTTGACTGGGCGCTTGGACGGGAAAGGTACTGGGGAACACCCCTGCCGGTATGGGAATGCGAATCCTGTCATACACAGGTGTGTATTGGATCGGTGAAGGAACTTTCGCAAAAGGCAGGATACAACCTTTCAGGATCCGATCTGCATCGACCGAACGTGGACGAGATCAAGTTCAAATGCGGCGAGTGCGGCGGAAGGATGAAACGGGTTCCAGAGCTGATCGACGTCTGGTTCGATTCAGGTTCGATGCCGTCAAGTCAGTGGCATTTTCCGTTTGAGAATGAGGAGCAATTCAAAGCCCACTTTCCGGCGGATTATATTTGCGAGGCTGTGGACCAAACCCGCGGCTGGTTCTATTCGTTACATGCGATAAGCACACTTTTATTTGACACCAACTGCTATAAGAACGTGATCTGCCTGGGGCACATCCTGGATGCAGATGGGCAGAAGATGTCGAAAACCAAGGGAAATGTCGTTCCACCGTGGGAGGTGATCGATAAGCACGGTGCGGATGCACTTCGGTGGTACCTCTACACAGCCAGTCCTCCCGGGCAGGAGAGGCGTTTCTCGAGTGACCTAGTAGGTGAAGTTGTCCGCAATTTCACATTGACCTTGTGGAATACCTATTCGTTTTTTGTGACGTATGCCAACCTGGACGGCTGGCAGCCTGAATCGAAGGAGGAAATAGCCTACAGTCCGCTGGATAAATGGTTGCGGTCTTCACTGCATGCATTGGTCAGAGATGTTACCTATGCGTTGGAAACCTACGACGTACTGGGAGCGACCAGACCGATCGAGCAATTTGTGGACGTACTATCAAACTGGTACCTGCGGCGGTCTAGAAGGCGGTTTTGGAAAAGCGGTTCGGATAGCGATAAAAATGCGGCATACGCGACCCTGTATGAAGCCCTGGTGACAGTTGCGAAATTGCTGGCTCCGACCATGCCTTTCATTGCTGATGAAATCTACCTCAATCTGGTCGGAACGGTGGACCGACAGAGCCCTGAGTCTGTGCACCTTGTAAAGTGGCCTCAATATAATGCAGAAGTGATCGATGAGAAACTAAATGTTGATATGGCTTTAGTGATGAAGCTTACCTCTCTTGGGCATGCAGCACGAAATAAGGCGAACAGGAAAGTCCGGCAGCCATTATCTGAAGTTGCCTTTGCTATGCCAAATCGTGAGGAAGCAAAAGTGCTATCCCAATATGCAGAACTCCTGGAGGACGAACTTAATGTCAAGAGCGTTCGATCCTTAAATTCTGCTGCAGAAGCGGTAAGCTATACCTTGAACCCGCTGCCTAAGCAATTGGGACAGAAATATGGAAACAAGTACCCGGAGATCAGGAAACAGGTTTTGGCAATGAATGCGGAAAAAGCCGCCGGGATTTTGCTCGGAGGAAATCCGGTCAAGGTGACCGCTGCGAATGAAGACCTGGAGTTACTCCCTGAAGAAGTGGAAGTGAGGATCCAGGCAAAAGAAGGGTTCTCAGTGGCATCTGAAGGTGCGTATGTTGCTGCTCTCGTGATTGAGTTAACCCCTGAATTGGTTGAAGAGGGGCTGGCGCGGGAATTCGTGCGGCGGTTGCAGGACCTGCGGAAAACAGGCAACCTGGATATTGCTGACCGGATTAAAGTGGTTTTTACCGCCACGCCTGGACTGGTAAGTGCAGTTGCACATTTTAAGGGGTATATTCAAACAGAGACACTTGCAATCGAACTGACAGAAGCCAAAAATACGCATTCCTGGATCCAGGTGGAGGATGAGTTCGATGGCGAAAAGGTGTGTATCGCACTGGAAAAACAATAAATAAATGAACAGGCTCCGCAAGGAGCCTGTAATCTGAGATTAAGTGTTTAGGGTAAAATGAGTTTTGCAAATTGGAGGACGCATTGAAGAAGAGATTCAATACCTATGGCATATTGGTGATCATTTCCGCCATTCTAATTGGTATGGACCAGTATACAAAACACATCATTCGAACAAATCTTGAGTTCGGACAGATCTGGATGCCGTGGCAATGGCTTGAGCCGTATGCCCGCATTATCCATATCAATAACACCGGAGCAGCTTTTGGTCTCTTTAAGGGTGCCAACACTGTTTTCATGATTTTAGCCGTGGTTGTGGCAGGAGCCATCCTGTATTATTTTCCCTCAATCTCCAAAAAAGACTGGCTGATCAGGGTAGCTTTATCCATGCAATTCTCCGGAGCAATTGGGAACCTGATCGACAGGATCATTTTTGGACATGTCACGGATTTCATTTCAATAGGAACTTTCCCTGTTTGGAATATCGCGGATGCTTCGATCACTGTGGGGGTGGCTATTCTATTGATTGGAATGTGGGTGCAGGAAAAACGAGAAAAGAAAAAACGAGAAGAGGATGCGATAACTACGCAAGAACAACAAGGTGGTTAAGTTGACAGAAAGGGTAATCCAATTTCGATCAGTAGATGGCGCTGACACAAGGTTGGACAAAATACTGGTGGTCCACATAACTGATCTATCCCGGTCACGGATACAAGCCTTGATCAAAGATGGTATGGTTCAGGTCAATGGCTTAACCGTTACGAAAGCCGGGTGGCAGGTGAATCCTGGAGATGCGGTCGAGATTACTATCCCTGAACCAGCAATTACGGGATTGATCGCAGAGGATATTCCTCTCACAGTGGTTTTTGAAAATGAAGACGTGGCGGTGGTTAACAAGCCGGCGGGGATGGTTGTACATCCTGCTGCAGGGCATGCCACGGGGACGCTGGTGAATGCTGCACTGGCGGAATTCGATGACCTAGAAGGAATTGGCGGGGAACTGAGACCCGGAGTTGTGCACAGGCTGGATAAGGAGACTTCCGGATTGATCATCCTTGCGAAGAATGACCGCGCATTAACTTTTTTGCAGGAACAATTTAAAGCCCGCAAGGTAAAGAAAATCTATCTTGCCTTATTAGATGGAAAACCGCCTTCTCCCACCGGGAGAGTGGAAGCTGCAATTGCACGGGATCCTTCACACAGGAAGAAGATGGCAATTGTTTCTAGCGGGAAGGGAAGGAATGCTGAAACGGAGTACCGGACGCTTGAACCATTCCCTCTGCATACGCTGGTTGAAGCACACCCAATAACGGGACGAACACACCAGATAAGGCTGCACATGGCTTTTCTGAAGTGCCCGATCGTTGGCGACACGATCTATGGGCGGGTTCATCCCAGCCTGGAAATCAAGCGTCACTTTTTGCATGCAACGAGACTAATGTTGACACTTCCTGGTGAATCAGAGCCGCGAACGTTTGAAGCTCCGCTGCCCAGTGAATTACAAGAGATCATTGATAATTTGAGGAAAAAATGAAAATCATTGACATGCGTTCTGATACTGTTACACTGCCAACCGAAGAGATGCGGGAAGCGATGGCCTCTGCCAAAGTCGGAGATGACGTTTATGGTGAGGATCCAACAGTAAATGAGCTTCAGGATATTTCTGCCAGGGTGCTGGGTAAAGATGCAGGCTTATTCATCCCTTCAGGTACGATGGGAAACCTGATCGCCACGCTTGCTCATTGCCAACGCGGAGATGAAGTGATCATGGGTGATCTGGGGCACACTTTTCTCTTTGAAGCTGGCGGGATTTCGGCACTGGGAGGTATCTTCCCACATACACTAAAAAACCAGCCAGATGGGACGATACTGATGGATGACATCATGAGGGCAATCCGGCCAGATGATGTGCATCATCCGGTCTCGCGACTTGTTATTCTTGAAAATACGCACAACCGGTGCGGAGGGGTTGTTCTACCACAAGAATACACGAACGAGGCGAGTGAATTTGCGCATGAAAAGGGGCTGTTGCTTCATATTGATGGAGCGAGGATCTTCAATGCAGCCGCGGCCTTAGGCGTGTCAGCGATAGACCTGGCGCAATCCGCAGACAGCGTTACCTTCTGCCTTAGCAAAGGGTTGTGCGCGCCTGTGGGCTCTGTTCTGGTGGGGTCACGAGCGTTCATTACAAAGGCGAAACGTATCCGGAAAATGCTTGGCGGCGGGATGCGGCAAGCAGGTGTGCTGGCTGCTGCAGGAATTATCGCTGTGAACAAAATGACCAAGCGATTGCAGGAGGACCATACACGGGCTGCAAAACTTGCAGCAGGACTGGCAAAAATTCCAGGCATCACCTTTGAGATGGGCATGCCGCAAACTAATATGGTTTTTCCATTTCTATCTCCTGCTTTATCAAAGACAGCCGCAGAGGTTTCCCGGGAACTGGCAGATCGCGGGTTAAAGGTAGGTGTGGTTGGAACCCGGAGTTTCAGGCTGGTAACCCATTACTGGATCAATGATGAGGACGTTGAGATAGCCATCCGGGCATTTGGTGAATCCCTGAAATGAAAAACCTCAAATCTGCCTCTGTTATAATTACTCTCCTTACTCAACTATAAAAGGTAAAAATATGGATACTTTTATTACCCTTCAGGATATTGATATAACCACTGAATTCATCAAAAAGAGGATCGCAACTCCTCCGAAAGTCGGACTGATCCTGGGATCCGGTTTAGGCGGTCTGGCTGATGAAGTGAAAAATCCGGTAATCCTGGATTACAAAGAAATTCCCAATTGGCCGATGTCGACCATCCATGGACACAAGGGAAGGCTGGTCATCGGGGAGCTCTTTGGAGTGCCAGCTATGGTGATGCAAGGGCGGACCCATTATTACGAAGGGTATCCGATGGATCAAATCACGCTCCCGATAAGGGTGATGCAACGTTTGGGAATGGAAACGATCATATTAACCAATGCGGCTGGCGCAATCAATCCCGACTATATTCCTGGGGATGTAATGGTCCTGACGGATCACATTGCCTTAATCGGGATGACTGGACTCAATCCATTAAGGGGACCAAACCTGGACGAGGTCGGTCCCAGGTTCCCGGATATGAGCCAACCTTATGACAGGGAATGGATCGCCAGAGTTAAGGAAATCGCTAAGAAAAAGAAGATCAAATTACACGAAGGCATCTACGTCTGTTTATCTGGACCTTCATTTGAATCTCCAGCGGATTTGAGATTCTTGCGGCTGATCGGGGCAGATGCAGTGGGGATGTCTACGGTTCCAGAGACGATTGTAGCACGACACGGAAGGACGCGTGTGTTGGCATTTTCAGGGATCAGCAACAAGGCTAACCTGGATGGAAATACCGAGACCACCCATGAGGAGGTTCTTGCTGCAGGTGGGATGATCGTTCCAAAGCTCACAGCGTTAATAGAGGGATTCTTACGCACCTTTCACAAATGATGATGTTACAACCTGACCCCATATGAATTCTGTGCTTCAATTCTTAACACGATATGAGATCCTTTTCTACTTTGTCCTCGCTATAATCCTGGTGGTTTTTTCGATCAGGGTTTACAGGTCTTGGAAGGAATGGTCAACCTCTCTGTTTGGTTTGGAAAGAGAGCACACACAGCGTCAGATCAACCAGGGAATCACAGTTTTGTTTTTTACTTTTGCTTTAGGGATCGGTTTATTTATCTTAACAACATTCATTGCTCCTTCCATGCCAAGCCTTCAAACGGCAGCGACACCTACATTGAACCTTACCGCGCAACCGACAATTGTGCTCTCAACACCAACACAATCAGCAACAACTACCGGATTAATCCCAACTTTGACAGCAATTCTGGACATGGGATGTATTCCTGACACCGTTCAGTGGACAGACCCGATCAACGGTGACAGCATAAGCGGAAAATATGTGCTTAAAGGGACTGTGAACGTACCGAATCTTGGATTCTATAAGTTCGAGTATGCACAAGCAGGGAGTGATCACTGGACCACGATTGCTGCTGGAAATAAGAACATTATTGATGAGGCTCTGGGGGGCAGCTGGGACACAACCTCTTTAACTCCAGGAGATTACCAGTTGAGACTGGTAGTGACGAACAATCAAAATGAGCCAATGCCTGAGTGTGTGATCAACGTCACGATTAAGCCTTTAGATTAGCATTCCAATATGCCTGAAATAGAGATCAGACCAGCGGTTTCCTCCGATATTCCAGAACTGATGAGATTTGACCATACAGTTGAAACTACTCACATCTGGCAAATGGCATCGACTAAAGATGAACATCAAATGGATTTCCATTTTGTCGAATCACGATTGCCACGACCCTTGCAACTGGCGTACCCCAAGAGATTTGAGGAGCTGGCAGATAACTGGACAAAACACAGTCTCTTCCTGACTGCCCGGATGAATGGCAACCTGGCTGGATACCTGATCCTCTCTATAGACTACGACACCAGGATCGCCCTGATCACTGACCTGGTCGTGAACACACCAGTCAGAAACCAAGGGATCGCATCGGGGATGGTTATTTCCGTGATTAATGGATTACGATATAAAGGACTCCGTAAGCTTTCCATTGCCATTCCGGTAAGAAACCATGCTGCAATTTCACTTGTGAAACGATTGAAGATGGATTTTAATGGATTCATTGACCATTATTTTATTAATCAAGATGGTGCACTTTTCTTCTCGATGAGTATAAGGTAGCAAATGGATTGGTTGAACGGAATTATCACAATAATTGAGACCATTAGTGACATTCTCACTGCTGGAATTGCTGTACTTGCTTTTTCCCTGATGATCTACAGCTTTACATTCAACCTACGGGATAGGGTGGCGCGTTCGTTTGCCTGGATAATGATCTGTCTGGTGATTGTTTTTTCCACTGAATCCTTCAGTACCACGGGGACCTCAGCCACGATCATTGATGCCTGGCTGCGAATTCAATGGGTGGGGATCATATTACTGCCTGCTGCTTATTTAAATTTTTCAGATGCATTGCTTGCTACAACAGGATTACCATCCCGCTGGCGAAGAAAATGGGCTATCCGTGCAGCTTACGTATTATCTTTTGGATTGATTCTTCTGCTAGGGACCCCTTGGTTCCTGGGTTCAGTTATCCTTGATCAGCCACCTGCGCCGCACCATGCGGCTACGCTACAAACGGAATTATTCACGGTGTACTATGCTCTCATAATGGTGCTTTCGTGGATCAACTTCATAAGAGCTTACCACCGCACGATTTCGCCCACGAGCAAAAGGAGAATGTTCTACCTGATTTTGGGCGCACTAGCGCCCGCGTTGGGATCGTTTCCGTTCCTTTTGTATGGCTCAACTTTTGCAGCCAACCAGACTTTGATCTTTTGGATTCTCGCCATTATTGCCAATCTGGCAGTTGGTGGTTTTATCACAGTCATGGCTTATGCTGTAGCCTTTTTTGGCGTTCCGTGGCCAGACCGGGTTGTAAAAGGACGGTTGTTAAAATGGATCCTGCGTGGACCCTTTACGGCGAGTCTTACTCTGGCAATAGTGACGATCGTACGTCGAGGTGGGGAGGTTTTCGGCAACCCGTATAATGCTTTTGTACCGATCGTTATGGTGGTCACTATCATCCTAACAGAATTCACAATCACCTTTACTTTTCCTTATCTCGAAAAATGGCTGCTTTATCGAAAAGACGATGAGGATTTACAACTGCTTCACACGCTGGAAGAAAAGGTGATAACCCGTTCGGATCTTCAGCAACTACTGGAAATGATTCTGGCATCCGTTTGCGACCGATTGCAGGTGAAAAATGCTTACCTTTTAGCTCCTGGAAATGAAGGATTGGAGCTAATTGAAGCAACCAACAAACGTGGACTTGCTCTGATAGACCTGGAAGGACTAGAAAAAGCTGCCACTGAACAGCTGGATGGAGTTGAATCCTTCAAGTGGCGGAATGATACAATCCTCCCACTGTCTGTTAAAAACGGGGAGGAAACGAAGACCATTACACTGGGTTATCTAGGAATAAGTAACTACAGCGGACAGCTTCCGGTTTCTCAAGAAGAACAGGAAGCCTTAAGAACCTTGATAGGGCGAGCGACAATGATCTTAAAAGACAGATCAGCCCAGGAGCAGTTGTTCGTCACGATGGACCAATTGAGCGCTCAGAATGACCTGATCCAACAACTTCGCGTAGCCGGAAGATTTAACCGGAACGGCATATTGAATCTGAAAACTACTCTGGAGAAAGAGGAAATCCGCCAGGCAGTGAAGGATGCATTAACACATTATTGGGGTGGCCCCAGACTGACAGAAAGTCCATTGATGAAATTAGAAGTTGTTCAGGGTGCGGTGTATGAAGGTGAACAAAACTCTACCAATGCGCTTAGAAGTGTATTAAAAAGTGCCATTGAGCAACTTAAACCAGAAGGTGATCGAAAATATACGGGTGAATGGTTATTGTATAATATTCTGGAGTTGAAATTTCTTGAGGGTAAAAAGGTTCGCGAAATTGCCCTCAAGCTAGCTCTTTCGGAAGCAGACCTTTACCGTAAGCAAAGAGTAGCGATTGATCTGATCGCTGATGAAATTGTGAAAATGGAGCTAAAGGTAAAAGAGAAAGCGGAGTAATTATTTTTACTTGTCTTTATTGGCTGGGAGGGGTTCTTGAGTACAATTGAAAAGATCATTGAAATTGAAAGTGGAATTTTTTCTCAGGATGAGGGGTGGTGGCAAGCGGTATTGGCAGACGAAGAAGCCAACGACCTCAAGCAATCAGATCTGAATTGCAGTCCATGCGGCAATGGTGAGACCGGGCAGATCGATTGGGAGTGTGCAAAAAGGATCTTTGAACTTGACCAGGTTGTTCTATTAAGGGTAACGGGATTCAACCGTGGTGGTCTATTAGTTGAAGGTGAAGGAATCCAGGGATTTGTTCCAATCTCTCACCTTGTTGATCTGCCACAAGATCTTACTGAGGACAAAAAGCAGGAATGCCTGGCAAATTACGAAAACCATTCCATCTACCTTAAGGTGATTGAATTTGACCAATCGAGCCAACGGCTGGTTTTTTCTGAGAGGGCAGCAAAAGCAGGTGAAGGAAAACGGAAAGAATTATTTGAGCAACTTAAACCGGGGGTAAGTTGCTGCGGCATTGTCACTAACATCACAGATTTTGGCATTTTTGTTGATCTGGGCGGCGTGGAAGGGTTGGTGCATGTTTCGGAGCTATCCTGGGGCAGGGTGGAAAAACCATCTGCAATTTTCTCGATCGGTCAAAAAGTTAAAGTGACCATTTTGAGCATCAATGATGGTAATTCGAGGATTGCATTGAGCATCAAACGATTAACTCCCAACCCGTGGGATAGGGTCTTGAATAATTACACTCCTGGAGATATTCTATCGGCAACAGTGACCACGATAACGCGTTTTGGGATGTTTGCCCGGCTTAAGGAAGGAATTGAAGGGTTGATTCACATATCCTCAATCCCAGATTTAACTGATAGTGAAGAGTTAGGCGAAAAATTCAAGAGCGGTCAGGAAGTGCAAGTAAAGATCCTGCATATTGATGCCGATCGAAGACGTTTGGGGTTAGGCCTGGTGGAAGAAGCATGAGTACCAGGGATGTAAAAAAAAACCTGCCTAAAGAAGAAAAAAAGCTACAGGTTTCTTTTGTAAGGGTACCTTTCTCCACGAGAGTCTCCCAAGCATTCACCTACCTGAAAAAATTTGGCTGGGATATTGCGGGAATCCTGTTGTTGTTACTTGCGGTGATTACCTTATTCGGATTGCTCAGAGTCTCGCAAGGAGTGGTTACTTATGCCTGGGCAACCCTGGTAACGAAAGCATTCGGCTGGGGTGGCTATGGACTGGTGATGCTGTTTGCGGGTTTGGGAATTACTGCAATTATTTATAAAGCAGGCAAAAAATTCCCATTAACTTTTGGTCAATTCATTGGGATAGAAATCGCGTTTTTCTCTTTTCTACCCCTGCTCACTCAAATGTCTCACGCGACACTCATGGAAGCCAAGATTGGAAGAGGTGGAGGAACGATAGGATGGGGATTGGCTCACTTCATTCCGGGCTGGTTCGGATTTCTCATTTATTTCATCATTTTTTGCCTATCAATATTAGCTGCGACTGGCATCCTTTCGAAATTCTTCAAACAAGCCTTAACCTGGAGCTCAATGGATTT
The DNA here is from genome assembly GCA_964557895.1 of uncultured Anaerolinea sp. Classification (GTDB taxonomy): domain Bacteria; phylum Chloroflexota; class Anaerolineae; order Anaerolineales; family Anaerolineaceae; genus UBA6107. The sequence continues at coordinate 5,795 of CAZLBG010000001.1, read as the reverse complement.
GCCTCCAGTGCCTGTGCAAACAACAGAAAAAATAATTGGCAAAAGCAGAGAGGAAAAAAAGGAAATCCCTTTCAGTACTCCAAAAAACCCAGACGCAGTACAGGTTTCTTCCTGGCGTGATGACCGTTTACCCCCAATAAATCTGCTTTTATCCGAACAATCTGCTACACCAGATCAGAGGCAAATCAAGGATAAAGCTCTAAGAATCGAAAAAACCCTGGCTGAGTTTGGTGTGCCGGTAAAGGTGGTGGGATACCGGGTTGGACCCATGATCACCCAATATGCCCTGGAACCCGGATTCATTGAGAGAGTTGCTTCAGATGGGACTATAAACAGGCAAAAAGTAAGGGTTTCACAAATTGCCGCATTATCAAGAGATCTGACGCTTTCGCTATCAGCATCCCGGTTAAGGATCGAGACCCCCGTTCCCGGCCGATCGTATGTGGGAATCGAAGTTCCTAATACGGACGGTTCAGTGGTTAGATTGCGTTCGTTACTTGAATCCTCCGAGTTTAAAGCAATGCATTCTCCTCTGGCACTTGCGCTGGGTAAAAATGTTTCTGGGGAACCTGTAGTTGCGGACCTGTCAAAAATGCCGCACTTATTAATCGCCGGAACCACAAACTCAGGAAAATCAATCTGCCTTGCGGCGCTCATATGCTGCCTGGTGATGAACAATACCCCACATGACCTTAAGCTGGTAATGCTCGATCCTAAAATGGTGGAATTAGTACGGTTTAATGGAATCCCCCACCTGATCGGGACAGTTGAAACAGAGATAGAACGGATGCTGGCGGTGCTGCGTTGGGCACTTGCCGAGATGGATAACCGTTACCGCCTAATGGCGGAGGCAAAGGTCAGAAATCTTGAGAGTTACAACCGGAAAATGCTGCAGAAAAAGCAGGATACTTTGCCGAGGATCGTGATTTTCATAGACGAACTGGCAGACCTGATGATGTCTGCTCCAGATCAGACGGAACATAGCCTGATCCGGCTGGCGCAGATGGCGCGGGCAACCGGGATTCACATGATAGTAGCGACACAACGCCCGAGCACAGATATTGTCACCGGTCTGATCAAGGCGAATTTCCCAGCGCGGATTGCCTTTGCTGTTGCTTCCGGGGTGGATTCGAGGGTAATCCTGGATGCGAATGGAGCGGAAGACCTGCTGGGAAAAGGCGATATGTTATTCCTTGATCCAAGCAGGTCAGGGCTGCAACGCGCTCAGGGTACCCTAATCAGCGATTCAGAAATCGATAAGCTCATTTTCCACTGGCAGAAAATATCACATGGTTCATTGCCGACTGAAGCTCCATGGGAGGGGATGGTTACTGAGGAAACCTATGAGGCTTCAGACCAGCTTATTGAAAAAGCAATCGGGGTCGTACGGGCTGCGGGAAAAGCTAGTGCTTCACTATTGCAGCGACGCCTGAAAGTTGGATTCCCGCGTGCTGCCCGCCTGATGGATGAACTAGAGGATATGGGAATCATTGGTCCCTCCGTTGGAAGCGGGAAAGACCGGGAAGTATTATCCAATGGTGGGGATGAAGAGACCGGCGAAGAATAAGAGAATGGGCTGATGTAACTTGACAGCAAGTCTTTCAAACGGTAGGATTGCATTCCAATTTTAATATCGCGGATGGATTATGACAGAGATTGAGAAAAAACAAGTAAAACAACGCTGGTCGTTAGAAATGTACCTGCGAAAAGTTTTCAAGGTGATCATTGACCCGATCGCTGCTGGTCTATTGAAGATCGGGATGACGCCCAACACCGTGACAGGCGTGGGATTCATTCTAAGTGCGCTTGCTGCTTTTTTTATTTCGCGGGGTAACTTTACCGTAGGAGGATTGATCCTTTTAATTGCCGGACCACTGGATGTGGTGGACGGTTCAATGGCTCGACTTTTGGGTCCCTCAACTCCCTACGGGTCACTAATAGATTCAACCACAGACCGGTACTCCGAATTGGTAGTTTTAGGCGGCTTGTTATTCTATTTTGTTGGTCAGCAAAATTCACTGGCAGTTTTGCTCGTGTTCCTGGCTGCCAGCGGTTCCATCCTTGTATCCTATATTAAAGCAAGAGCTGAGGCACTGGGATTCAACTGCAAGGTTGGCCTGTTAACCCGGGTTGAGCGGCTCATCATCATGATAGGCTGTTTGACCTTTCAAATTCCAATGATTGCATTGTGGATCATCGCAATCCTGGCAAATTTTACGGCAATACAGAGGTTATTATTCGTACGAAAGCAAGCATTAAAATAAGGGAAAAGGACACTTTAGATGATCAGTTATTTTACAATTTTTGGATTGAAAATATACTTCTACGCGATCATTATCATTATTGGTGCGATAGCGGGGGCGTTCCTGGCGGGATATGAAGCGAAACGCAAGGGTTTGTCTGGGGACATCATTTGGGATATGCTTCCATGGTTATTAATCGCCGGAATCATCGGAGCGCGGATTTGGCATATTCTCACACCATCCGATTCTATGCTAATCGATGGTAAGAATCCCTATTTTATTTATCCCCTTGATATGCTCAAGATCAGGGCAGGAGGACTTGGAATTCCGGGTGGGGTGATCGCCGGGGTCATGGCACTTTGGTTTTATACCCGCAAGAAACACCTCAGATTCGGACAATGGATGGATAACGTAGCTCCAGGTGTGGCATTAGCCCAAGCGATTGGCCGTTGGGGTAACTTCGTAAACCAGGAGCTTTATGGAAACCCTACTACCTTACCCTGGGGGATAAAAATTGATCCGGTTCATGGTGGTGATCCGACACTCCGATACCACCCATTATTTTTGTATGAATTTCTACTAAATATTCTGAATGCTGGAATCCTGCTTATAGTTGCACGGAAGCTGAGTAACAAACTCAAAGATGGAGATGTGTTCCTTCTCTATGTGATTATCTATGCTCTGGGAAGGTTCTTCCTTGAATTCATGAAAGTTGACCAGAATACTTTATGGGGATTGTATACAAATCAGATTGTAATGGGAGTTCTGTTCATTCTGGCTGTGGTTTTTCTGATCCTGCGCCATCTGCCTGCGAAAAAGGAAGATGTTGTTTCGAAAGCATAGATAAATAACGCAATAGGTTATCAAGGAGCATATGGACAGATTCATTATTCTGGGTTCAGCAAACGCGATACCCAAAATGGACCAGGAAAACACCCATTTCTATGCAGAAAGTGGAGAGATCCGGGTCCTGGTGGATTGCGGGGGTAACGCTCTGGTTAGTCTACAGAAGAATGGGCTCGATCCCAATTGGATCACTGATTTGGTGGTCACTCATTTTCATCCTGACCATGCAGGCAGTTTGCCTAATTTACTCATGGGAATGTGGCTTGAAAAAAGAAATCTTCCCCTATCGATCCATGGGCTCGAATTCACGCTGGACAGGGCTAAAGCGTTGTTAGGCTTATTTGGCTGGAATAACTGGCAAAACATGTACCCGGTCAGGTTTAACTCGCTGCCTGAAAATGGCGAGGGATCGATAATAAATGATAAGGGCTTTAAAGTGATTTCCCGGGCGGTCAAACACCTTATTCCGACTGTGGGACTGCGTTTCGATTTCGCGGATGGAAAAACGGTTACGTACAGTTGTGACACTGAACCTTGCGATTCACTGACCGAACTGGCAAATGAGACCCAAATCCTGTTGCAGGAATCCGCTGGACCGGGGAAGGGACATACTTCGGCTGAGCAGGCTGGTGAAATCGCTACCTCTGTAAATGCAAAAAAACTGGTGCTGATCCATTATGATCAACGGGCAGGAGTGTCAAATCTTATCAAGCGGGCAAGTGAGAACTATAAAGGGGAAATTGTGGCTGCGACGGATGGGATGGTGCTTTTTTAATCACCAACCTTCAAGGAAGTTTTTCCATTCATTATTTTCATTAAGGAATTTCGAAAAGATATAAGTGGCTGAACAGGGCGGTTCTTTAGGAATCCGCTGCAGTTTCATCCCAGACTCTTTCAACGTCCTCCCGCCTTTATGGTGGTTGCATGCAGGGCAGGCAGTGACTAAATTTGTCCAGGTGTGTTGACCTCCTAGATGTTTGGGGAGTATATGATCAATCGTCATGGTGTGGTGGTTACTCCCACAATACTGACAGTGCCAGTTATCTCTACGGAATACTTCGAGGCGCGAAAGAGCAACCCGGGGGCGTGGGCGGACCACAAGGTGGTCGAGGCGAATAATTGAGGGAATAGGGTATTTGTTTGAGGGGGTATTAATCCAACCCCGTCCATCCAGAATTAAAAAGGCTTTACCGGATACCATCAATCCGACAGCACGTTCAAATCCACAAACATTGAGGGGTTCAAAATTCGCATTAAGGACCAAAACTGGCCTGTCCATAATACAACTGATTATAGCATTAGTGACTCAATCGTTTTAGGTATGACCACATTTTAAACATTATTTTGAGAATGAGGGAAAACGTTTTTTAGAGTTGGACTGGTATAATCACCTATCATAAAATTTGAAAAAGGAGGCCGCAATGAACATCAAAGAACAGGTCGAATATTTAATGCAAGGAACGGAATATGGCGATCGAAATCTCAAGCAAAATATGGCGGATGAGCTGGCTGCACGATTGCTCATTTGTCAAAAGGAAGGAAGACCTTTACGCGTTTATTGCGGCTTCGATCCACGCAAAGCTGATTTGCACCTTGGTCATACGGTTCCGATGCGGAAACTACGGCAATTCCAGGAGCTCGGACATGAGGTAACCTTTGTGATCGGCAATTACACTTCGCTTATCGGTGACCCGTCAGATAAGGATGTGTTGCGACCACAACTTACGCATGATGAGGTGGAAGCCAATGCCCGCACTTATGCCGAACAGGCTTTCAGAATTCTGGACGAGAAAAAGACAAGTATCCGATACAACGCTGAATGGTTGTCAGAACTCTCTTTTGAAGAATTGATAAGACTCTCATCGAATTTTACGCTCCAGCAATTCCTCACCCGTGAGAATTTTAAACTTCGCTGGGAAAAAGGAGATGCGATCTATCTACACGAGACCTTTTACTCGATCATGCAGGGCTACGATGCCTACATGCTGAAAGCGGATGTGCAGATTGGCGGAACTGATCAACTCTTCAATATCATGACCGCAGCCCGCAAGATCATGACGAGCCTGGGGGCTTTGCCTAACATCGCCATCATTCTGGGTATTTTGCCGGGCACTGATGGGATTGTGAAGATGAGCAAATCGCTTGGCAACCACATTCCGATCAACACTGATGCTGCTGACATGTACGGCAAAGTGATGAGCATTCCAGATTTGGCGATGGGACAATTTTTCAGGCTGGTCACCCGGATGACGCCACCTGAGATCGCCAAAGTTGAAGAGGGTATGAAAGCCGGTATGATGCATCCCCGGGATGCAAAAATGCTACTGGCAAGGGAGATCGTCGGATCCTTCTATGGCGATGATAATGCAAAAACAGCAGAAAAAACTTTTGTAGATACTTTCCAAAAAGGTGCAATCCCTGATGAAATTGAGACTTTTACCGCATCCGAGCAGTTCTCGATCGTTGATCTACTACTTGCATGCCAATTGGTAAAGAGCAAATCGGAAGCACGCCGGTTGGTGGAGCAAAAAGGGGTTAAGTTTGAAAGCGTGGTGATCGAGGATCCCGCCTTCAAGATAACAAAGTCCGGGATTTTACAGGTAGGGAAGCGACACTTCCTCAGGATCCAAATCTAGTCAGCAAACACCCTCGAATTTGAACTGAACCCATAAAACGAGACACGAACAAGAAAGCCCCTCCTGTGAG